>JBGVQN010000034.1:0-57561 GCA_045127535.1 Lachnospiraceae bacterium
AGTCTGCCCAGAAAGAAAGCTGGGCTTGTTTTGTATACCAAAAAGATGTATATTAAACCCACAAGTCATTGTCTGATACTTTATCAGTACATCATGGGTGAACTCTACACCATTATTTCCGAAGGTAAATTTACGCAATCGGAAAAATAATAGGAGTGTAGAAATTTTTCATACAAGTAGTATAATAGAGTTATAAATCGTTGAAAAAATAGAAATGCAGCACGATGGTTACCGATTTGGTTGACCCAGGGGCGTAAAAAGCACAGAAAAGAGGTCATTATGGACGTACGAAAGGATATGAATGCATCTCACACAAACACAGTCTGCAAATCAACAGCAAAACCAGACTGGACGTTTCAGGAGGAATGGTTTCCGGTAGAAGAATTGTATGATTTTGTAGCACGATTTGCCCATGACAATGGCCTGAAACAGACCAGTGCTGCTCTGCCATTTATGAAAGCAGCTCATGCCGGGCAGGTGCGAAAGGGTTCCGGAACGGTACCGTATATTTATCATCCCCTTACCATGGCCTGTCACAGCATTGCCATGGGACTGACAGAGGATGAATTGCTGGCTGCCATCCTTCTCCATGATGTATGCGAGGACTGTGGTGTAAAGCCGGAGCAGCTGCCGGTGAATGGGGCAGTACGGGAAGCAGTGGTGTATCTTACCTTCCAAAAGCCGGAGGGGATGGCAAAGGATCAGGCCAAGCAGCTCTATTTTGAAGCCTTAAAAGAAAATCGTCTGGCAGCAGTGGCCAAGCTGTTAGACCGTTGTAACAATGTATCTGCCATGGCTGGGGGATTTACCAGAAGTGGTATCATTCATTATATTGAGGAAACAGAAACCAGCCTGCTGCCCCTTCTGGATGTGGTCAGAAATAGGTATCCGGGTTATGAAAATGCTCTGTTCCTGTTGGAATATCAGATGAGAAGTGTGCTGGAGAGTGTGAAGCAGCTGATATAGCAATTCAAGAAATAAACTAAAAATCAGATAGGTATCGAAGAAGTTCTGCACTTCATCGATACCTGTTTTTGTATAAAAAGACTAAAAAAATGTAAAAAGAAATATTTTTTATATATTTTAACAAGTTTTGCTTTTAAAATCTTGAAATGTGTTGTATAATGTTGTTAGAAACATGTCCTGGATGAAAAATAACTGTTTTTTTTGATCAAATGTATAAAAATCATTCAAAACAAGTATCTGAAGAGTGCAGCCCATTTAACAGGTGTTTTTGGGGAAATTTTTCAGGAACGGAAATGATTAGTAAAAGGTTTTGTAAACCAAAAAGAATTGTATAAAAAGAAAGAAAAAAATAAAAAGAATTCACTCTTTTTCTTTCTTTTAAAATTGATAACATGAGTTGTCAGAAACTTTAAAGAAAAGAAAAACTTTATTGACATTTATAACACGCTATGATAACCTATAACGAGTTAAGCGATAAACCGTTGACCTGTCATAAAATATTGGTATGAAGGATTTTATTGCTATAGAATGGGCGGCTGTAAAGTGAATATTAGTTTTTCTATATAGGGAGCATTTTTCCGCCCGAAAGGACATAAAGGAGACAAGACAATGAAAACAGAGAAGACATTCTGTATAGGAGACCGACGCAGAGCTGGTGTGTTGATGCCGGTAGCTTCTTTACCAGGAGAAGATGGGATTGGAGATTTTGGAAAAAAGGCTTATGAGTTTGTAGACAGATTAAAGGATATGGGAATGACCATCTGGCAGATACTTCCATTGAATCCTTTGGGCTTTGGCAATTCTCCTTATCAGCCGTATTCTTCTTTTGCAGGAGATGAATTATATATCAATCTGAATCTGTTAAAGGAAGCTGGATATCTGAACGCAAAGGATGGGGTTTATACTGGAAAGCCGGGAAAAATTGATTATGACGGGGTCAGAAGCTATAAAGAAACATATTTGAAAGAGGCCTACAAAGTTTTCTGGGAGAAAGAAAGTACATCTGAAGGATTTACTGCTTTCAGAAAAATGGACTGGGTATATCCATATGCGGTATTTATTGCTTTAAAGAAACAGAATCACTTACGCTGCTGGAATGAGTGGCCAAAGGAGCAGCAGGACTGGATTTTAGATGGTGCATATGACATCAGCCATCTGCAGGAGGAGATCCAGTATCAGATGTTCTTACAGTATATGTTCTACAGCCAGTGGAAGGCATTAAAGAAATATGCCAATGAAGAAGGCATTCTGATTATGGGTGATGTGCCTTTCTATGTGGGCATTGATTCCCTGGATGTATGGAAGGGCAGAGAAAACTTCCTGTTGGACAAGGACGGCAGACCGCGCTTTATTGCAGGAGTTCCACCGGATTATTTCAGTGCTACAGGACAGCGTTGGGGCAATCCGATTTATGACTGGGAAAATATTGAGAAGAATGCGTTTGGTTTCTGGGTAGATCGTCTCAAGTACAGCAATGAACTGTATGATATTATCCGCATTGACCATTTCAGAGCATTTGATACTTACTGGAAGATTCCTTCTTCCTGTGAAACTGCCATTGAAGGTGAATGGATCGAGGCGCCAGGTTATGCCTTATTTGATAAGATTTTTGCAGAGATTCCAGGAATTCAGATCGTTGCAGAGGATCTGGGTGATTTACGTCCGGAAGTGCTGGTGCTGAGAGACCATTATAATATGGTAGGCATGAATGTGGCACAGTTTAACATTCTTGCGCCGGAAGCACCTACAGAGCATCAGCTCATTTATACAGGTACCCATGACAATCCTACAGTAGCAGGCTGGTATGCTTCCTTGGACCGAAAGACCAAGGGAAAATTAAGAAAGAAATTAACTGCACTTGGTGCAACCAGAGACAGTATTTCATATGAAATCATTGAGTTTGTATACCGCAGCCGCTGCAGTATGGCGATCGTGCCTCTTTTCGATATTCTTGAGTTAGATGATAAGGCCAGATTAAATACACCGGGAACTGTAGGCAGTCCTAACTGGGAGTGGAAGATGACAACACTTCGTTCTCTGGATAAATATACTGGAAAAATGAAAAAGATTATTGCTGCAAGTAAGAGAAACGAACAGGACTGATGATTAACAGATAAAGAAAGGCATGAAGTCTGATGACGTTGAAAGATATTGCACAGCTGGCAGGGGTGAGCGCTGTGACCGTTTCCAATGTGATCAATGGAAATTATAATAAGGTTTCCAAAGAAACCATTGAAAAAGTGCAGAAGATCATTGATGAAAATGATTACAAGCCCAATGCCACTGCCAGAAGCCTTGCTTTAAAAGAAAGCAAAATTATCGGAGTTGTGATCCCTCATCTGGAGGAAAATGAGGCATTTGCCACAAGTCCATATAATTCACAAATACTGTCTTATCTGGAAAATTATATTCGTAAACAGGGATATTATCTTATGGTACGTTGTGTCCGTGTATGTAAAGAAGTCATTCCCATTGTTTCTACATGGAATGTAGATGGTATCATTTTCTTCGGAACCTTTAAAAATGAGGTGGAGAGCATACAGACCAGACTGAAAGTGCCGGCAGTGTATCTTGATACTTATGCAGAAGAACTGGGTATTGCAAACGTAGGCATAGATGATTATAAGGGCGGCTATCTGGCTGCCCGTTATCTTCTGGCTAAGGGGCATAAAAAAATTGCTTTTGCTGGTCCGAGTATAGAAAGTCCTGGTGTGATCCAGGAAAGGTATAGAGGATTTTGCGATGCCTGCAAAGAAAAAGGTGTGGAAATTACCCCAGACCATATTATAGAAGCCAGGACCCTTTATGAGCAGGGAGTAGAGGCCGGCAAAAAAATTGGATTTTCTGATTTGAAATTTACTGCGGTGGTAAGTATGTCAGATATTCTGGCATTTGGCATTATGGAGGGACTGCGGCTTTGCGGCCTGAACATACCGGATGATGTATCAATGATAGGATTTGATAATCTGCCGGAGTGCAGGTATTCCAATCCTCAGCTGACTACGGTTTCTCAGAATCTGGAGAAGAAGGCTTTCCTGGCAGGAGAGTGTCTGTTCCGTATGATCCGGGAGAAAAAGAAATTTGTAACCAATAAAATTGTAGATGTAGAAATTATTGAGAGACAGTCTGTCAAGCAAATAATTGTTTCCTGACAGGGAAAGGAACAGTATGGAGCAGTGGCTTGAAAGTGTATACAGTGACGGCACAGAATGTTTTGTGAGCAATCCTCAGCCGGCATTGTTTGAAACTGTAACCATTATGATCCGCATGTATGCAGATGCTCCTGTAGAGCATGTGTTTTTACGTACCGTACCAAATGGAGCAGAGGTTTTAATCGAAGCAGAAAAGGTAAAGACAGAGCATGGTCTGACTTATTATGGGGCAAAGCTTGCGGTGACGGAAAACCGCATGCAGTATCAGTTTTACCTGGTATGTAAGGACGTGATTTATTTTTACAATCAGAAAGAAATTACCACCTACATTCCGGACCAGACCTATGATTTTGTACTGCTGGCAGATTACAGACAGCCTTCCTGGGTAAAAAATGCAGTATTTTACCAGATCTTTCCGGAGCGGTTCTGCAATGGCAATCCGGACAATGATATAAAAGATGGAGAATATCAGCTAAATGGTCATGATGTGATTCGGATGAAAAGCTGGGAGGAAAAGCCTTTAGAATATGAAAAAGGTTTTTGCATGGACTTTTTTGGTGGTGACTTAGAGGGCGTAAAAGAAAAAATTCCCTATTTAAAGGAGCTTGGAGTAACCGCTGTTTACCTGAATCCCATTTTTACAGCACCTTCTGTACATAAGTATGACTGCATTGACTATTTTCATGTAGATTCTCATTTTGGAGGGGATCAGGCACTTGCAGAATTAAGCAGTGCCCTTCATGAGAATGGTATGAAGCTGATCCTGGACATTTCCATTAACCATACAGGGACTGCCCATAAATGGTTCAACAGAGACGGCCTGTTTTTTGATAAATCAGAAGGGGCATACAACAATCCGGAATCAACAGAGCGTAATTATTATTTTTTTGGCCCGGATGGAAAGTCTTATCTGGGTTGGGCGGATGTGCCGGATCTGCCTACTTTGAACTATACATCCAAGGAACTGCGTGAAATCATATATGAAAGTCCGGATTCTGTCCTTCGCAAGTGGTTAAAGCCTCCGTATTCTATTGACGGCTGGAGATTTGACGTGGCAGATGTATTTGCCAGAAATAACGAGATTCAGCTGGCTCATGAGCTCTGGCCCAAGATCCGCAAGAGCATCCGTGAGGAAAATCCCGATGCCTATATTCTGGCAGAGGATTGGGGAGATTGTGCATCTTATCTTCAGGGCAGTGAATGGGATTCTGCCATGAACTATTATGGCTGTGGCCGGGTGATCCGCCAGTTTCTGGGAGAACCAGATCTGTTTTTTGCCCGCAACCCGATCTTAAGGCAGATTCCATACCACATGACTGCTGAGGATGTAGAAGCCAGAGTCATGGAACATCTGGCAAAGCTTCCTTATGTGATGTGGCAGAATCAGTTTAACCTATTTGACAGTCATGATGTACCCAGACTGCACAATAATAAAAAGGTTCATCCGGAGGAATACCGGGGAGCAGTCATCTGGCAGTTTATGTTAATTGGTGCTCCGTCTATCTATTATGGGGATGAAGCAGGAATTGACGGCTGGACAGAAACCATTGAAGGCTGCAGATGTCCAATGCCATGGCAGAAAGCGTTTCAGAATACAGAGGTCTACAAGCTGAATCAGACACTGGCTCATTTAAAGCAGGAACGTAAAGCATTGTCAGCAGGAGGCATGAAGTTCCTGTATGCCAAAGGTTCTGTAGTGGCGCTGGCCAGATTTTATGAAGATGAAATATTAGTGGCAGTGCTTTCTGTCAGTGACCAGACAGAAACCATCCGGCTGCCGCTGGGAAGTGTTGGAGCAGAAGCACCCAAAACAGACACAGACATTTTTGGAAAAGAACTGGTATATTCCAGATATGATGAAAAGAGCATTGCACTGACGGTACCGCCTCACCAGGCTTATCTGATAGAGTGTACTGCAGTATAAGGCAGGTAAGGATTCGCAGTGATCAATGGGAACAAGAACCATACACTGCGAATTTTTTTTTAATAAAGTTAAGCGGTAAACTTAATTGAAATCACTTTAAAAATAGGGGGGATTGGGTATGAAAAAGGAATGGAAAGCATATTATATGGAAACAGATCCCATGGCTGCAAAAGAAGCAGTGGTACAGGGAGCTCATTATCGTTTTACTGTATTGACGGACAGGCTGATTCGACTGGAATACCAGGAGAATGGGGCATTTATTGATTCACCTACGCAGAAGGTGGTCTGCAGAAATTTCCCTGTACCCAGCTTTCGGGTAATAGAGGAAGAAGACCGTCTGGAAATCGTCACAGACCAGATCCATCTGTATTATGATAAGAAAAAATTCAGTAAAGAAGGACTGTTTTTGCAGCTGAAGGAAGGTTATGCATTGTATGGTTCTGTGTGGTATTACGGTGATAAAACCAATGATTTACTGGGTACAGCCAGAACATTGGACAATGCAGATGGTGCCATAGAGCTGGAGCATGGCCTCATGTCCAGAGACGGTTTTACCATATTGGATGATTCTGCATCTGCACTGATGCAGGAGGATGGATGGATCGCTCCAAAAACCATGGAGGGAGAGGATCTGTATTTTTTTGGCTACGGTCATGATTATCTGGGGTGTCTGAAAGATTTTTACCGTTTATGCGGAAAAACCCCTATGCTGCCCCGTTTTACCATGGGCAACTGGTGGAGCCGGTTCTATGCCTATACAGAGGAAAGCTACCTGGAGCTGATGGACAGGTTTCGGGAAAAGGAGATTCCTTTTTCTACAGCGGTGATTGATATGGACTGGCATCTGACCAGACTCCCAAAAAAGTATGGAAGCGGCTGGACAGGCTACACATGGAATCCGGAATATTTTCCAAAGCCTGAGCGCTTTTTACAGAAGCTTCACAATATGGGAATGCATGTAACTTTAAATGTTCATCCGGCAGATGGTGTAAGAGGTCATGAAGAAGCGTATCTTCCTATGGCAAAGGAGATGGGAATCGACTATGAAAATGAGGACAAAATTCCGTTTGATGTGTCCGATCCGGAATTTATGGAAGCGTATTTTAAATATCTGCATCATCCCAATGAAGCAAGAGGGGTAGACTTCTGGTGGTTAGACTGGCAGCAGGGCAGCCGTTCTGCCATGAAAGGGATGGATACTTTGTGGATGTTAAACCATCTTCATTTTATTGACAACGGCAGAGACGGAAAAATACCTCTGACATTTTCCAGGTATGCAGGCATTGGCAGCCACAGATATCCAATTGGTTTTTCTGGTGATACATTATCTACATGGGAATCTCTGGATTTTCAGCCTTATTTTACTGTCAATGCAAGCAATGCAGGGTATACCTGGTGGAGCCATGACATTGGGGGGCATCAAAAGGGGATCCGGGATGATGAGATGGCAGTGCGCTGGATACAGTTTGGCGTATTTTCTCCTATTATGCGGCTGCACAGTACATGCAATGCGTTTTATGGAAAGGAGCCATGGAATTATGGCATGGAGGCAGAAAAAGTGATGACTTCTTTTTTACAGCTTCGCCATAGACTCATTCCTTATCTGTACACTATGAATTATCTGACCCATACACAGGGACTGCCTCTGGTACAGCCTATGTATTACAAGCATGACAGGGAAGAAGCGTACCATGTACCAAATGAATATTATTTCGGTCAGAATATGATTGTATGCCCCATAACACGTCCGGCAGACAGGAATACCCTGCTTGGTTCGTTTGATGCATGGATTCCGGAAGGAATGTACTTTGATTTCTTTACCGGTAATGTCTATCGGGGAGGCAGAAAGCTGGTATTATACCGGAATTTGGAGTCTATACCGGTGTTAGTTCCTGCAGGCAGCATACTGCCCCTGGCAGAGGATTTTGCACAGAGCCATCGAAAGAATCCCCAGATTTTAGAGCTGCGTGTATATGGCGGTGCAGACGGAACATTTGTGTTGTATGAAGACGATTGCAGTGAAATGGCTAAGCGTGCAGAGGCCTTTACCTCCTTGTCTTTCCAGGCGGGCATTAAAAATGTGTTTACTATGGAAATCTCAGGAGAGGCTGCAGATGTCATTCCCACAGAAAGGCAGTATCGAATCCGTTTCTTTGGGGTACAGGATCCAGAAAATGTATGTGTATTGGCAGAAGGGGGATCTGTATTGGAGCAGTCTGTGGAGAAGGAAAATCATATCCTTATGCTGTTGGTGGGCGGAACCAGTATAGAGAAGCTTATGGTAACATTTGAACAGAAATCCGGCATTGGGATTCCTGATAAAAAACAGGAGATTTATGAGATGCTTCATAAAGCCCAGATCTCTTATGACCAGAAGGAGCAGATATTTGGCCTGATTCAGAGAGAAAACAGCATTCCCCGAATTGCAGCTGCTTTACATGAACTGCAGGTATCGGCAGAAATACAGGGAGCTTTATTGGAACTGCTCACAGCAGATTGCTGACAGAAAAATGGGGAATGTAAAAGAAGAATATTAAGACTGATATGACATTATTCTGCAATGTGGTTGATTTTTTTCTTTTGCAGGGTATAATATAAGTACAGAACAGACACTTCACAAAGCTGACACGAAGCATACTTTCGCAATTGTCTATAAGTATAGGATCAAGAAAGGGGGCATGATGATGAATACCATGCTGGTAAAAGAAGCTGCGAAGCTTTGGAATCTGACAGAACGAAGAATTGCCAGTCTTTGCAAAGAAGGCAAGATCAAAGGCGCAAAAAAGCATGGCCGTACCTGGCTGATCCCTGCAGATGCAGAAAGGCCTGCAGATCATCGTGTGAAGACAGGGGCTTATCAGAAAAATAAAAGACCCTCATCCCTACCGCTGCCCATAGGCATTTCTGATTTCAGGGAAGCAGTGACCCATTATTATTATATTGATAAGACAATGCTCATTAAGGATTTTTTAGATGAGCTGCCCAAGGTCTCCTTGTTTACCCGTCCCAGACGCTTTGGAAAGACATTAAATATGGATATGCTGCGCACCTTTTTTGAAAAGAGTGCAGAAGATACTTCGGTCTATTTTCGTGATAAAAAGATCTGGAGCTGCGGCATGAAATATCGAAGCTATCAGGGAAAATACCCGGTCATATTTCTCACCTTCAAGGATGTGAAGTGTGAAAACTGGGAAGAAACCTACGATAAGATATTCCGGCTCATCAGCCTGGAGTTTGAGCGTCATGCTGAGCTGTTAAGCAGCCCTACGTTAAGTGACTTTGACAGAAAGTATTATGAAGGCATTTTAAATGGGACAGCAGGAGAAAATGACCTGCAGATGTCCTTGCTGAGACTGTCTCAGATGTTGGATGCGCATTACGGCATTGCGCCGGTCATGATCATTGATGAATATGATACGCCTATCCAGCAGGGGCATGTGGCAGGCTTTTATGATAAGGTCATCCTCTTTATGCGCAACCTGTTTTCCGGAGGGCTAAAGGATAACAGGCATCTGTCTTATGGATTTTTGACCGGTATCTTGCGGGTTGCCAAAGAGAGCATTTTCAGCGGCCTGAATAACCTGAAGATCAATTCCATTTTAGACAACAGATACAGCCAGTATTTTGGATTTACACCGGATGAGGTCAGAGAGATGGCAGCCTATTATGGTGTGCCGGAGAAATATGATGAGATCTGCGCCTGGTATGATGGATACCGTTTTGGCAGATCTGAGATCTTTAATCCATGGTCTGTGATCAATTATTTCAGCAACGAGTGTGAACCAAGGGCATTCTGGCAGTCTACTGGCAGCAACGATATTATAGGAGAGATCCTGACAGATGCAGGAGAGGATATTTATGAGCGCCTCCATGCACTGTTACAGGGAGACTCCATCCTGACTTACGTGGATACAGGGGTGATCTATCCCCAGATCAAAAACAATCCGTCCTCTGTATACAGCTTCCTGCTGGTTGCAGGCTATTTAAAGGTGGTAAGCTCCGGTACATCTTCCAATGGAGATTTTATGTGCCAGGTGGCTCTGCCCAACAAAGAAATTGCTTATGTATATAACAAAGAGATCCTGCAGACCTTAGAGGATATCATTCCACAGTCTACAGCCATCTTAATACAGGAAGCAATGTATGCCAATCATGTGGCAGCCTTGAAAAAGCAGCTGCGCAAATTATTGCTGCAGTCTGTCAGCTGTTATGATACCGTAGGAGAAAACTTTTATCATGGGCTTGTGCTGGGGTTATGTGCAGTAATGGATGACCGCTATATTATCAGTTCCAACCGGGAGTCCGGGGAAGGCAGATATGACATCCAGCTGATGCCAAGAGAACAGGAGATGCCAGGGATTTTGATTGAACTGAAAGCTGGCAGGAATTGTACGGACAGTGAGTTAAAAGAATTGTCAAAAGCGGCTTTACAGCAGATCGATCAGCGCAGATATGATACAGATATGACTGCAAAAGGCATCCAGACCATATTCAAATATGGTGTAGCCTTTTGCAGCAAAAAAGTTGAAATTACGATCGGATAAGATACGGATGATGCATTACAAATGCTCATAAGAAACCAGCTGGTTTACAGGAATACGGGCACTGTCAAAACGGCTGGCATCTGATCGAACAGCCCCTTCATTACATGGAGTTACAGAGATTGATCTCCAAGGCAACACCTAAGATGCTGTCACAACAGCTCCACGATTTAGAGGAATGCGGTATGATCCATCGCCAGGTAATTCCGGAAAAACCACCCAGGACTCTATATTCTCTTACTGCATTCGGGAAAAGTATTGTTCCTGTTTTAGATGCCATGTGCCAGTGGGGAAAAAAGTATCTGGATGATTGTGTATAATTTTGCTAAAAAATAGAATATATTTATTAAAAAACAGGAGTGTCCCACAATGCTTTGGCAGAAAGAAATCAGAGCCGTGTCCCGGCTGGGCTGAGGCTGATTTCTTCTGCCAAAGTATTGTGTACACCCCTGTTTTTTACAGATTTTCTTCTATATCATCATTCAAGTCATTCCCTGCATTGTTTTTGGTCATGCAGCGGACGTAATAAGCCACCATACCTTCGATACAGGTACGTTGGTCTTCTGTTAACGGTTCCAGTAAAATTTCCATCTGGGAGGCTGGAGAATAGGGTCTGCCAAAAAGCAGGTAATCGGTGGATACATGAAAAGCATTTGCAAGTTTACAGATAGAAGCAGCCTTCATGCTTTTTCGGCCGGATTCAATATCTGCGATAAATTGTACGGACAGATTTGCGTGTTCGCTAAGCTGTTCCCGTGTGTAAGCGTGTTCTTCTCGTAGGGTGCGGATGCGCAGACCGGTTTCTTTCTGATTATAATCCATAATGCAATTCAGTTCCTTTTTTCATATGTGTGGTACTAGGCAATTGCGAAACTGTATTCAACATCAGCTTTGGGAAGTATCTGTAAGAAAATATTTTCTAAGCAGGACTCTTGAAAACGCCGGCACTTTAAATTTTGTGCCACAGGCGCAAAATTTATTAGTACTGCTGCGTTTTCACCGAAGCGAGAGCGGGTCCTGCGTGAAAATATTTTCTTACAGATACTTCTCAAAGCGTCCGGTAATGAGTTTCGCAATTACCTATATGTGTGGTACAGTTTTTCTTTCCGATATCTGTAAGCAGGGTAAAGGGCGGCAAATGGCTTCATCTGCAGTTGACCATGAAAACAGCAAATGAATCTATTTAGAAAATATAGAAGAATGGCAATATTTTCCAGTGACAATAATTCTATCATAAATGTGCTGGCCAAAAACGAAAATCACCTATAGATATATTTTATTATATCAATGGCAATAAAAGTAAAGGGCAAAATAGAAATCGTAAATTTTTTCTAAAACCCCTTTACAAATGTGAAAAATGTGTTATTATTGTTATACATCCAATAGAACAAGTATCATATGGATGGTTGTTGCAGGTCTAATTCCCGAAAGGAGTGTCCTTATGAATATAAACAAATTTACACAGAAGTCTATGGAAGCAGTACAGGGCTGTGAAAAGCTTGCATATGAGTATGGCAATCAGGAGATCGACCAGGAGCATCTGTTGTACAGTTTACTGAAGCAGGAGGATGGCCTCATTGGCAAGCTGATCACCAAGATGGAGATACAGCTGCCTTATTTTACAGACAGAGTAGAGCAGGTGTTAGAGGGCAATGTGAAGGTATCCGGCAATGGGCAGAAGTACATCAGCAATGCCTTAAACCAGGTGCTGATCTCTGCAGAAGATGAGGCAAAAGCCATGGGAGATGAATATGTGTCTGTAGAGCATTTGTTCTTATCCATGTTAAAGCAGCCTAATCAGAAGCTCAAGCAGGTGTTTCAGGAGTTTGGGCTGACCAGAGAGCGGTTTTTACAGGCGCTTTCCACGGTCAGAGGCAATCAGAAGGTGGTCAGCGACAATCCGGAAGCAACCTATGATACCCTGCAGAAGTACGGACAGGATCTGGTGGAAAAGGCCAGAAACCAGAAGATGGATCCGGTCATTGGACGTGACAGTGAGATCCGTAATGTGATCCGCATTTTGTCACGTAAGACCAAGAATAACCCGGTACTGATCGGTGAGCCTGGTGTGGGTAAGACAGCTGCAGTTGAGGGGCTGGCTCAGCGAATCGTAAGAGGAGATGTGCCGGAAGGACTGAAGAATAAAAAGATTTTTGCACTGGATATGGGTGCCCTGGTGGCAGGTGCCAAGTATCGGGGTGAGTTTGAGGAACGTCTGAAAGCAGTGTTAGAGGAAGTGCGCAAGAGTGATGGGCAGATCATTCTGTTTATTGATGAGCTGCACCTGATCGTAGGAGCAGGCAAGACAGATGGGGCCATGGATGCAGGCAATATGTTAAAGCCTATGCTGGCAAGAGGTGAGCTGCACTGCATTGGCGCCACCACCTTGGACGAGTACCGCAAATATATTGAAAAAGACCCGGCATTGGAGCGGAGATTCCAGCCGGTACTGGTAGATGAACCTACAGTAGAGGATACCATTTCTATTTTAAGAGGCATTAAGGAGCGTTATGAGGTATTCCATGGAGTTAAGATCACAGACAGCGCCCTGGTGGCTGCTGCTACCCTGTCCAACCGGTACATTACAGACCGGTTCCTGCCGGATAAGGCCATTGACCTGGTAGATGAAGCCTGTGCCATGATCAAGACAGAGATGGATTCCATGCCTGCAGAGATGGATGAGCTGAGCCGTAAGATCATGCAGTTGGAGATCGAGGAGGCTGCATTAAAGAAAGAGACAGACCGTTTAAGTCAGGAAAGATTGGAGTCCCTGCAGCAGGAGCTTTCTGAACTGCGGGAATCTTTTTCCAGCATGAAAGCCCAGTGGGACAATGAAAAGACTTCTGTCGAGAAGTTAAGCAAGCTGCGGGAGGAGATCGAGGATCTAAACAGACAGATCGCCCAGGCACAACAGGAGTACGATTTGAATAAGGCTGCAGAGCTGCAGTATGGTAAGCTGCCTGCATTAAAGCAGCAGTTGGCAGCAGAGGAAGCCCATGTGAAGCAGCAGTCTATGACACTGGTCAGGGAGAGTGTGACAGAGGAGGAGATCTGCCGTATTATTTCCAGATGGACCGGCATCCCGGTGGCCAAGTTAAATGAGACAGAGCGCAACAAGACGCTCCATCTGGCAGATGCGCTCCATGAGCGTGTCATTGGACAGGAAGAAGGGGTAGAGCTGGTCAGCGAAGCCATCATCCGTTCCAAGGCAGGCATCAAAGATCCTGGCAAGCCCATTGGTTCTTTCTTATTCCTGGGGCCTACCGGTGTAGGTAAGACAGAGCTGGCCAAATCTCTGGCCTACAACCTGTTTGATGATGAATCCAATATGGTGCGGATCGATATGAGTGAGTATATGGAGAAGCACTCTGTATCCAGACTGATTGGAGCGCCTCCAGGATATGTAGGCTATGATGAGGGCGGTCAGCTGACAGAAGCAGTCCGCAGAAAGCCTTATTCTGTGGTACTGTTTGACGAGGTGGAAAAGGCGCATCCGGATGTATTTAATGTGCTGCTGCAGGTATTGGACGATGGACGGATCACAGACTCCCAGGGACGTACAGTGGACTTTAAAAATACCATTCTGATCATGACCTCCAATATCGGTTCTCAGTATCTGTTAGAGGGCATTGATGCAGCAGGCAATATCAGTGAGGAAGCAAGGGCACAGGTCATGAGCCAGTTACGGGCACACTTCCGTCCGGAGTTCTTAAACCGTCTGGATGAGACCATTTTGTTTAAGCCTTTGACCAAGGAGAATATCAGCAGCATTATCGATCTGCTGATCGCTGATGTCAATAAGCGTCTGGAGGAAAAGGAGCTTTCCATCTCCCTGACAGAAGCTGCACGCAGCTACGTAACAGATAATGGATATGACCCGGTATATGGTGCAAGACCTTTGAAGCGTTATCTGCAAAAGCATGTGGAGACGCTGGCTGCCAGGATGATCCTGGGAGGAGAAGTACACCAGGGGGATACCATTGTATTGGATGTCAACGAAAATGGACTGTACGCAGACTTAAGATAATACATGCAAAAAGCGCCTCACTACTGGTATTAAGCTAGTAGTGAGGCGCTTGTGTGTTTAAAGGAGTATGCCGTGATTGAGATCAGGTACAATCAGTTCCCATCTTTGCTTGCGCATTGATTAAAACAATGCCACACGACCAAGGAGTAGGTCGATCAAATTGCAATGGAAAATGCCGTTGTTATCATAGAAGTTATGAGGAATGTCCATGCGGACGATGATTTTTTTGAAAAAATCTTTTGTCAGTATCAAAGATGCAAGTTCAGAGGATTCTTTTTTCTCTGTGTCCATCTGGAAAGCTGACTGAATGTAGATTTTTTTATCTGCATCATTTACAACGAAGTCAATTTCCTTTTGCACATTTGCACCGGCGGTACGGTCGGTCACAACACCAACATCAACGGAATATCCTCGACGCAGAAGTTCGTTGTAGATGATGTTTTCCATAATGTGGCCGGGGTCATATTGGCGATAATTCAATCTTGCATTCCGAAGACCAATATCTGTGTAGTAGTATTTGTTAGGATACTTGAAATAGGTTTTTCCTTTCACATCATAGCGCTTTGCCATAGAGACAAGGAACGAATCGATGATGTGCTGTATATAGTTTGACACCAGGGTAGAATTGACTTTTTCGTTTTTTATACTGGTCAGCGCATTGGCAATATTCGTAGGATTGGTCAGAGAACTGATCTGTGATGCAAGGAAATCCAGAATATCATTCAGAATATCCTCACGCTCGATACCATTGCGCTCCACAATATCCTTTACATACAATTCACTGTACAGAGAGGACAAATAATCTTTTTTATCCTTTTCATCTGTTAATGCCAGCAGGCGTGGCATGCCACCGTAAAGCATATAGGTATCCAGAGCCTTTCGCTCGTCGCCGCCCACATGGGAGTAAAATTCTTCAAAGGACAGGGGGAACACATGAATTTGGGTGGCACGGCCACGGAACTCGGTAGCGATATCTTTTGACAGCCCTTTAGAATTACTGCCTGTCACATATACATCCAAATTTTTATAGGCTTTGAGTTCATTCAGCATATCATAGATGGAAACCGTGATTCCACCGTTTTCTTTGTCGACAACCTTTGTGGTAAGCTGCACCTCATCAATGAACAGATAAAATCTTTTGTCTTTCTGTTCTGCAACAAGGGATTCCACATACTCACAAAGCGTGATAGGATTTCTAAACTTATAGTATCGTCTCTGATCCAATTCGATTTTTATGATATGGTCTTCCTGAACTCCCTGTGAGAGAAGATACTCATAAAACAGATCAAACAGCAATACCGACTTTCCACAACGGCGGATGCCGGTGATTACTTTGACCTCGTCGTTCCACATATGATGAATCATGCGATTCAAATAAGAATCTCGTTTAACCATTACAGTCACCTCGTACTTGCGACGATTGCGTCGCTACTTTCTTGTATAGTATACCACGGATTTTATAAATTACCAATAGAACTTCAGAAAATTCACAATAAAGTTACGACGTTTGCGTCGCAAGTACGAGGTGAGAAATATCAAATAAGTACCGGTGTTTTCAAGAATCCTGCTTAAAAATAATTTACCTGCGCCCCGATAGTAATTACCAGCTTTCACTACCCCATAGGGATGGCAAAGCCAAATTCTACGCAGGGCTGGGTACCTGCTTCGGTGGTGTAGGTGGTGTTTTGGACGGAGCAGGTGCCCTGGTGCAGTGTTACAATGCGTTTGACCAACGCCAGACCCAGGCCGGTGCCGGTTTGGGTACGGGAGGGGTCACTGCGGTAAAAGGTGTCCCATACTTTGGTCAGAGCTTCGTCGGACAGGGGAGCGCAGGCATTTTCGATGTAAAAATGGGCGGTGTTTTGGTGGGAGTAAAGCTTCAGGCGGATCTGGGTGTCGGGATCTGCGTATTTGACTGCGTTGCTGATCAAATTGGTGATGACCTGCTCCATGCGGCTTTCATCAGCTGTGATGGTGAGATCCTGGGACACTGTATAGACCAAGTGGAGACCCTTGGCTTCTGCAAGTGGAGTCAGTTTTGCTGCTACGGTCTGGGTCAGGTGCAGCAGGGAGAAGCAGTCTGATGCCAGACGTACTTTTCCGGCCTCCAGTCTGGACAGATCCAGCATTTGCAGTACCATGCAGTCCATTTTTTCGGTTTCTTCCAGAATAATGGACAGGTAATGGTCTTTTTTTTCTCCGGCAATGCCTGCCTGGAGCCCTTCTGCATAGCTGTGGATGACTGCCAGAGGGGTTTTCAGCTCATGGGTGATGCCGGATACCAGCTGTCTGCGGTTTTCTTCTGCGCTGTGGGCGTAGTCAAGGGCAGTGCGCAGCTGGGTCAGCTCTGCGTTGGCTTCATGGAGTGCCTGCCTGGTGGTGTGGCAGTAGGTTTCCAGGGTGTATGGCTCCTGCCAGGGGGCATCTGGAGTGATGGGTGCATGTGATGCAATGCTGTGGGTCAGCTGCTCCAAAGGAGTGGTCAGGCTTTTGCGGATGCGATGCAGCATGAAGAATACAATGAGTGCGGTCATGGCAAAGGTAATCAGGTAGGCTGGAAGCAGACGCACCATGGCATATTGCAGAGGCCAGCAGCGCACTGCAACAGCAGTGGTCAATGTGCCATTTTGTGTCTGGCTGCTGCTGCGGCAAATGAGGATGCTCTCAAGGATGCCCTGTTTGGAAAGGTTCTGACCGGAAGCCTTGCCAGCCTCCAGAAGCGCTGTCAGATCGTCAAAATCCATCTGGTTTAGGGTGAAGGGCTTGCCGGAAGTATCCTGACAACCCTGTACCTCTATGCTGTAGATGGTGACCAGCTCCTGATCTGTATCAAGGCTGTGGTCAAAAAGTGTCTCCCATGTCAATTGACCGTTCTGATCAAGGCTGCTGTATGTGGTGCCCTCAGAAAGTGCATCCGGCAGATCATAATTGGCCACACGATCCAGGATCACCGGATGGAACCGGGCGCCTTCAAAATATCCGGTGACCCGCACAATGGGCAGAAAATAATCTGTAAAGAAATCACCGGCAGGCAGGTCGCTGATCCACTTCTCTGCGATCTGTTCCCCTTCCGGGAAGCTGTCTAGATCTATGTAGGCAAAGCCTGCAGCTTCCTCTGCTCCTGCATTTGCATTCCACATGTCAGCAGTCTGGTAGGTAAAATACAGATAGCTGCCGCTTTGCAGCAAAGTCTCATCTGTTGCATCATAATAGATCACTGCAGCCTCAAAGCCATACAGCAGATCCCAATGTCCCCAGAGCCAATGATCAGAGCTGATGGAATGAGCGTATTCTGACAATACAAAAGGCCAGAGGGGCTCGATTCGGATATGGTTATGGGGATAATGAAGCAGCTCCAGCATGGTCTGATACAGGTTGTTGGAGGACTGTGCAGAGCCATTGTCTGTGAGTTGAAAGGACATGGCAGAGACAGCATCCTGGGTCTGGCGCTCCAGCTGCCGGTACATATCTCTGGCAACAGCAGAAGTCATGATTCCCATGCAGGCAAGCCACAGCGCCAGAGCAAGGGCAATCACACGCCATGCAATAGAGGGGTAAGCAGCTGCACGTTTTTGTTCCTTCTTCATAGCTACACCTCCAGTTTATATCCGGATTTGATTACTGTTTTGATACAGTCAGCAGCACTGCCTAACTTATCCCGAAGCCGACGGATGTGGGTATCCACTGCTCTGGATTCTCCCTCATAATCATAGCCCCAGCATTTGATCAGCAGCTGTTCCCGGCTGAGAACCATGTTTTTGTTGCGCATCAGGCACAGAAGCAGTGCATATTCCTTGGGGGTTAAGCTTACCTCCTTTTGGTTTACAAAAACTCTTTGGGAGGATAAGATCACCTGGATTTCTCCTGCAGTGAGCCGGTCTCCAGTCATAATGCTGCCCCGGCTGCGGTTGATCAGGGCTGTCATTTTGGCATAAAGCACTGCCAGGGAAAAGGGTTTGGTGACATAGTCATCTGCCCCCAGCTCATAGCCCAAAAGCTTGTCTTCTTCATCAGACAGGGCAGTGAGGAAAATGATGGGGACATCACTGTGCTTTCGCAAGGAACGGCACACAGACAGCCCGTCAAGTCCCGGCATCATAATATCCAGCAAAACACCGTCAAATGCAGTATCTTTTGCCAGCTCCAAAGCCTCCAGTCCGTTTTTGGCAGGTACAGGTAGATCCCCCTTACTGGAAAAATAGTCGCAGACTACAGCAAGCAGCTTTGGTTCATCTTCTGCAATCAAAATCTTATGGTTCATAAGCATCCTCCCCGATCAAGCAAGCCATCCTGCAGGACTCTTTGCTTTCTAATCACATGGTAATACAGCCATGTGTACTCTTTGTGTCAGTTGTAACAACAGGTCAAATTTGTGCTGCGAAAACCCATACAGCATATCTTCGTATAGATGCAGCTGTATCTGCCAGCAAACGCACAAAAACATATTTGATCCCCATAAAATACACTGCAGCAAAATGGGCTGGCGGGCACTCATCCAGCATACCTGTGAGTGCCCGCCAGCCCATTCTTCAATACATTAATAATACCCAAGAGCCCGTAGAAGGCGGTTTCCCTCTTTTAGATTGCTGCGGTCTGTGGAGATGTACACCAGTGTATGGTCAATTCTGGAAACTGCATAGTAGCAGTCTTCAGTCACCAGACAATACCGATCAAAATTGCTGCCGGAAGCACTTTCTTCATAATAAGGGATATCCTCCAGCGTTGTATCTGACTGCCCAGGTGTCAAGGGGGCAGAGGCAGCAGGCGTCAGGGCAGGGACATTGTTTTTAAACAGCAGCCTGTTGTTTTCAAAAGCTCTGTCGGCCTGCTCTACAGAGGGCAGTTCATAAAATTCTGCATAAAAATCATCATAGATGATCTTATAAGCAGACACCACCTGATGAGAAGTAAATTGACCGGAAATGTCATAAATGGTATACTTTTCAGCATCAAGGTTTTCCATCAAAGTATAAGAGGTAACCGCTTCTTTGACGGTGGAGCAGCCGCTTAGCGGTAAGCTGCATAAAAGCAGACACAGCAAAAGACACAGTGTTCTGCGGGAAAGATGATTACACAGTACTCTGCCGGTAATGGGAACAGAGGACTGCTGTATATGGAAAAATGATTTCATAATTTACCTCATTGAGATAGATGCAAATACAGTGCCGGTAATGGGTTTTGTAAAACTATCTTAACACAGGAATGCATGAATGGCAATTTGTTTTACCGGAAAAGGAAAATGGAATGATTGATATGCGCAAAAAACAGCGCGGAAATGAGGAACAAGATGAGAGAAAAATGGATGCTTACATCCAAACGGGCAGATTATCAGGGAATTGGGGAGCGCTTTGGCATTGACCCTCTCCTTGCCAAGCTGATCCGTAACCGTAATATAATAGAAGAAACAGACATTGCAGCATATCTCTATGGAACGGTAGAGGATATGCACGATCCCCTTTTGTTAAAAGGCATGGCGGAGGCTGCAGATCTGGTGGAGGAGGCCATCCATCAGGAAAAGCAGATTACAGTTGCCAGTGATTTTGATGACGATGGAATTTTTGCCAGTATGGTACTCTGGACCGGCATCCGCCGGTTGGGAGGAAAGGCAGTGCTGGACACCCCGGACAGAATTTCAGAAGGGTATGGCTTAAATGAGCGAATTGTAGATGCAGCCATAGCACAAGGGTCTGAAATGATTCTGACCTGTGACAATGGCATTGCAGCTTTCGAAGCAGTGGCATATGCCAGACAAAAGGGGCTGCAGGTGGTGATTACAGATCATCATGAAGTGCTTTTTTCTGAAGAAAATGGAGAAAAGGTGTATCATTATCCGGAAGCCAATGCCATTGTAAACCACAAGCAGCCGGATTGTCCTTATCCATTTAAGTGCCTGTGTGGTGCAGGGGTAGCTTACAAGCTGATCCAGGTGCTGTATGAGCGTGCCGGGATTCCAAAAGAAGAATTGTATCCTTTGTTAGAATATACAGCCATTGCCACAGTAGCAGATGTAATGGACTTACAGGGAGAAAACCGTATTATTGTCAGGGAAGGACTGCGCAGACTGCCCAATACAAGGAACGTAGGACTGGCTGCCATAATCAAAGCCACTGGTCTGGAAGGAAAGTCCATCAGTGCTTATCACATCGGCTTTGTCATTGGCCCCTGCTTCAATGCAGCGGGCAGACTGGAAACTGCCCAGACTGCCCTGTCTTTGCTGATGGAGACCGATGAAGCCATTGCCATGGAAAAGGCAGTGGAACTGAAAGCATTAAATGATGCCAGAAAGGACATGACCTTAAAAGGCCTGGAGCAGGCTCTTACCCGAATTCAGGAAGACGGGCTGGAGCAGGACAAGGTACTCTGTGTCAGGCTGCATGACTGCCACGAAAGCCTGGTAGGCATCATTGCAGGGCGGGTGAGAGAGGTCTACCATCGTCCGGTATATGTATTTACCGATGGGGGAGAGGGAATCAAGGGCTCTGGACGTTCCATAGAAGCTTACAATATGTATCAGAAGCTGGTTCCCCATGGACGGCTGTTAAGCCGTTTTGGAGGACATCCAATGGCTGCAGGGCTGTCACTGCCGGAAGAACATCTGCCTTTGCTGCGGGAAGCACTTAACGCAGACTGTGGCCTGACGGAGGAGGATCTGGTACCTGTGATCCATATTGATGCAGCACTGCCCATCCAGTATATTTCAGAGGGACTGATTCAACAGCTAGAGCTGTTAGAACCTTTTGGCAAGGGAAATCCAAAGCCTCTGTTTGCAGAGCAGCATTTTAAGCTGCTGCGGGCAAATGTTCTTGGAAAAAACCGGAACGTATTAAAGCTGCAGGTCATGAATCGGCAGGGTGCAGTGATAGAAGCCCTGTATTTTGGGAATATTGAGGAATGGGACCGTTTTGTGGCGGAAGAATATGGACAGGAGCAGTTAGATCTGGTATATAAGGGAAAAGAAAACCATGTGGACCTTGCTTTTACCTATTATCCTTCTGTCAACGAGTTCAGAGGTACAAAAACCCTGCAGATTGTCATACAAAACTATTGCAGGATACCTTTATAGAATGGTATATTAAGTATATTAAAAAAAGACTGCATAGCAGAGTCTGTACCATAGAACAGATATCTGATAAAATACAGGGAAAAGAGGAAACATATGAAAAAGGTAGAGGATTATGTGAGAAGTATACCGGATTTTCCGGAGCCTGGAATTATTTTCCGGGATGTAACCAGTATTTTACAGAGTCCGGATGGACTGCATCTGGCTGTTGACGGGATCCTGGACATGTTAAAGGATGTAGACTTTGATGTGGTAGTAGGTCCTGAGTCCAGAGGTTTTATTTTTGGTGTACCAGTGGCATATACAATGCATAAAGGTTTTGTACCTGTCCGTAAAAAAGGAAAGCTTCCTTGTGAAACCATTGAAATGTCCTACGATTTGGAGTATGGCAGTGCTACTTTGGAAATGCATAGGGATTCCATTGTGCCGGGACAGAAGGTAGTCATTATAGATGATTTGATTGCTACAGGAGGCACCATTGAGGCCATTATCAAAATGATAGAGTCTCTTGGAGGAGAAGTGGTAAAAATCTGCTTTGTAATGGAACTGGCGGGTCTGGAAGGAAGAAAACGGTTAGAAGGCTATTCCGTTTCTTCTGTTGTCACTTATGAAGGAAAATAAAGTCTGGTAAAAGCAACAAACCGGAAAACGATTGGTGTAATACAGTTTAGGCCAAAAACCAAAACGCAGGGTGTACAGCCCTGCGTTTATGAACCAGATGGGATATATGGTTCAGCAGGCAGTGTTTGGCAGAATGGAGAAGACGATGGGAGATGCAGCAACAGAAATGCAGAAATTTTTAGAACTGGAGAGACCGAATGCTACGATAGAGGCACCGCCGGATTTTATGGAGCCTGATGATTTATACGATATACTGGAACAAGTGATTTTAAAGTATTATCCTTCAGCTGATTTGAGCATGGTAAAAAAAGCATATCTGATGGCAAAGGAGGCACACAAGGATCAGCGCCGCAGATCCGGTGAGCCTTATATTATCCATCCTATTTGTGTTGCCATCATTCTGGCACAACTGCATATGGATCAGGAAACCATCGTTGCAGGACTGCTTCATGATATTGTAGAAGATACAGATGTGGAGTTAGAGGAACTGACCAGGGAATTTAATGCAGAAGTGGCTTTGCTGGTAGACGGTGTGACCAAGCTGACCCAGACCAACTGGGACCGTTCCAAGGAAGATGCCAAATCCGAACTGCAGGCAGAAAATCTGCGAAAGATGTTTTTGGCTATGGCTAAGGATATCCGGGTCATTGTGATCAAACTGGCAGACCGTCTTCACAACATGCGTACCATGCAGTATCAGTCTCCTGAAAAACAGAAGGAAAAATCCAGAGAGACGCTGGATATTTATTCCCCTATTGCTCACAGACTGGGTATTTCCAAAGTGAAAACAGAGTTAGATGACTGGTCTTTAAAGTATCTGTATCCTGACATTTATGAGGAACTCAACGGGCGGCTTTATGAAACCAGAGAGAAACGTCTGGAATTCATCAATGAAATTAAGAGTGAAGTGCGCGCCAGCATGCAGGCGGCTGGATTAGAGGCAGAGGTGGAAGGAAGAGTCAAGCACCTGTTCAGTATTTACAAAAAGATGGTCAAGCAGCATAAGACCTTAGATCAGATTTACGATATTTTTGCAGTGCGTATCATTGTAAATGATGTAAAGGACTGCTATACTGCCCTGGGTATCATCCATGATATGTATACTCCGATTCCAAAGCGTATTAAGGATTATATTGCCTTGCCAAAGGCAAACCGCTATCAGTCCTTACATACCACATTGATGGGAAGGAACGGACAGCCTTTTGAAATACAGATTCGTACGAAGGAAATGCACCAGGTGGCAGAATATGGTATTGCAGCTCACTGGAAATACAAGGAAAAAGGCTCCGGCGCTGTAGACGGCAGGGAAGAAGAGAAGAAAATGGCCTGGCTGCGAGAGATTCTGGAATGGCAGAGCGACGAGACAAATGGCAAAGAATTTGTTTCGCTGGTAAAAGAAGACCTGAATTTATTTTCTGATGAGGTATATTGTTTTACCCCTGAGGGAGATATTAAGAACCTGCCTGCCGGTTCTACTGCAATTGATTTTGCTTACAGTGTGCATTCTGCCGTGGGAAATAAGATGGTCAGTGCCAAAGCCAATGGCAAAATGGTTACCATGGACTATGTGATCCAGAATGGAGACCGGATAGAAATCATCACCTCACAAAACAGCACAGGCCCCAAATTGGACTGGTTGAAGATCGTAAAGAGTGCCCAGGCAAAATCCAAGATCAACCAGTGGTTTAAAGCACAGCGCAAAGATGATAACATTGCCAAAGGAAAAGAACTGATACAGGCTTACTGTAAGTCTAAAAGCCTGGAGCTTTCCAAAATCAACCGTCCTGAAATGCAGGAGGCTGTCATACTCAAGTTTGGTTTCCGGGACTGGGAATCCGTGCTGGCAGCAATCGGACATGGGGGTTTAAAGGAAGGCCAGGTGGTCAACAGACTGTATGATGAATACAAGAAAAAGAACAAGAAGGCCATTACAACGGTTACAGACCAGGAAATTTTAGACGGATACAATGGGAAAGAAAAAGAGAAGGAACGTGAAAAAGAAAAGCTTCAGAAGTCCAAGGGAAGCATTACGGTAAAAGGCGTGGATGATTTGAATGTCCGCTTCTCCAGATGCTGTTCTCCTGTACCGGGAGATGAGATCATAGGATTCATTACCAGAGGACGAGGTGTATCCATTCACAGAACAGACTGTCTGAATATATTGAATTTGCCTGACAGTGAAAGAGAACGGCTCATTGAGGCGGACTGGCAGCTTACAGGAGAAACAGGCAGTGAAACGTATGGCACAGAAATCTGTATTTATGCCAATGACCGTACAGGTCTGATTTCCGATGTCTCCCGTATTTTCACGGAGCAGAAGATCGATATTACCAGCATGAACTCTAAAAATAACAAAAAGGGCGTAGCAGTGATAACCATTTCTTTTCACATTCACAGTATACAGGAGCTTAACAGTCTGTGTCGCCGCCTGAAGAGTGTACAGAGTGTGCTGGATGTTGAGAGAACGGTAGGTAGCTGATGGAAGAGAGGGAGAATGGTGGAATGAAGAATTGTAAGATCGTATCCATGGTATTGGGGCCGGTGCAGACCAATTGCTATCTGGTCTATCATCAGGAAACAAAAGAGGCCTTTGTAGTGGACCCTGCAGATCATGCAGAGCGGATCATACAGGAAATAGAGCGGTTAGGACTTGTGCCTAAGGCAGTTTTACTGACCCATGGACACTTTGACCACATTATGGGGACCAGTGGAGTAAAGGAAACATACAATATTCCTGTTTATGCATATGAAAAGGAACAGGCGCTGATGGCAGATCCCCAGACCAATTTATCTGTGGCTTTTACAGGACGGTCCTTTTCCATGTCAGCAGACAGATGGTTTTATGATGGTGAGAAGATCACCATTGCAGGGCTGGAGATTCAGGTATTTGCCACACCGGGACATACCTGCGGAAGCTGCTGCTATTATCTGCCAAAGGAAAGTGTGCTGCTGTCAGGAGATACCCTGTTTGACCGGTCTGTAGGACGGACAGATTTTCCAACCTCCAGTACCAGAGAGCTGATCTTGTCCATTCGGGATAAGCTGTTTGTACTGCCAGAGGATACTGCAGTATACCCGGGGCATGAGGACACCACTACCATCGGAGCAGAAAAGCAGCATAATCCAGTGGCACCGTATTGCCGGTAAAGTGGGAGATGTTTGGCTGTAAATGATACAGAAATGTTTTTTCTGATGGAGATTGGTCTTATGATATCAGCTTTGGCAAGCTTTTATGCTTGGATACATGTAGGATTGTGAGGGAGTGAACATATGATAGGCATTTATTTAAATCAACCATATTTTGAACAGGACATCCGACCCCTGCTCATGTCTTTTTTTCCGGGAGAGCCTTTGAAAGCCTTTATCGGAGAGGAACAGGCAGTCCGTGAAAGTCTGTCTGCCTGTCTTTCTGTTTTCTATACAGAAACCGGAGCAGAGCTGATATGGGAAGCTGCTCCTTCCTCTGCTGCAGGCGGGTGCCATGCTGTAGAAGGAAAGGATGAAAAGTCCGTATGCCGGCGGAAAACCCCTGATTTTTCTTTAGAAGATCACAAAGAAGGCAAAAATGTGGTAAAGCGTGCCGTATATAACCTGCTGTCAGACTTGACAGGCAAAAAGCTCCCCTGGGGCAGCCTTACCGGTATCCGTCCAACCAAGATTGCAGTGACCATGCTGGAAAACGGTGCCACGGATGAGGCAGTGTTAGAGCATTATCGCCAGGAATATTTCTGCAGCGACAAAAAGGCTGCATTGAGTCTGGAAATTGCTCACAAAGAGTTGGAGATCCTGAAAAACATTGATTATGAGAAGGGTTACAGTCTGTATATCGGCATACCATTTTGTCCCACCACCTGTCTGTACTGCTCCTTTACCTCCTATCCAATTGGTAAGTGGAAAAAACAAGTAGATGCATATTTAGATTGTGTCTGCAAAGAGATCGACTACGTAGCAGAAGCCTTTGCCCATAAAAAGCTGAATACTGTCTATATCGGAGGGGGTACCCCTACTACATTAGAGGCAGAGCAGTTAGAACGGCTGATCGTGAAAGTGAAAGAAAGCTTTGACCTGACCTGGCTGCAGGAGTTTACCGTAGAGGCAGGACGTCCGGACAGCATTACCAGAGAGAAGTTAGAGGTCATCCGCAGACAGGGCATCACCCGTATCTCCATCAATCCACAGACCATGAAGGATGAAACTTTGAAGATCATCGGCAGACAGCATACAGTAGAGCAGATCCGTCAGGTATACGGTCTGGCCAGAGAGGTGGGCATTGACAACATCAATATGGATATGATTTTGGGACTGCCGGATGAGACCATACAGGATGTAGCTAATACCATGGAAGCATTAAAGGAGCTAGACCCGGACAATATTACGGTACATTCTTTGGCAGTCAAGCGTGCTGCCAGATTAAATACTGCCAAGGCAGATTACACAGGATACCGTATGGAAAATACAGACGAAATGATCGATCTCACGGAAACCTATGCCAGAGCCATGGGCATGGAGCCTTATTATCTGTACCGCCAGAAAAATATGTCCGGCAACCTGGAAAATGTAGGTTATGCCAAGCCTGGCAAGGCAGGTATTTACAATATCCTCATTATGGAAGAAAAACAGACCATTGTAGCAGTAGGAGCCGGTGCTGCCACCAAGGCAGTATTTGGAGACCGGATCGAGCGCTGTGAGAACGTAAAGGATATTTATCACTATTTAGAGCGGATCGATGAAATGATTGAGCGGAAGAAAACGTTGTTTGCAGATGCATGATGGTGTCTGCAGAAATACTATAAAAAGAGCAGACGGTTTCCTGATCGTATACACAGAAAAGCTGTGCATACTGTCAGGGACAGTCTGCTCTATTTTTATGCCCATAAGAAAGAAAAAAGGACCTCTGTCAGGAATTGTAAAAAAATCAGTCCATTTCACGTAAAATCCCATGTAAAACATTACTTACATTTTACCAAAACTTCACACATACAGGTGCATAGATTTTACCTGCTGTCCGTATAGTGTATGTGTGCAGGAGAGAAGAGCTGAATGATCCAGCAAAGGATTCCGGCAGAAAGTATCGCTTTTTCAAGTTTGCTTTCCAAGGCAGTAAAAAATAGCTGCTGATTGTGCCGGAAGATCTGCCTGCAGCCTGCAGACCGCAGTTCTAAGGAAAAGCAATGGTCAGGCTGATACCCTTGACAGCCATCAGGCAGAATAAGTGAATTGATACATAAGGGTGAAGAAATGGAGGAAACGTAACATGAATATGAAGAAAATCGTAGCAGTATTAACTGCTGGTGTTCTGGTTATGGGAGCTATGACTGGATGCGGAAAGAGTGATACACAGGAATCTACTTCCACTGAGGCATCCGTATCTACACAGGAAAGTACAGAAAAGACAACTGCAGCTCAGGACAGTGAGGCAGATGCAGAAGGCGAAGAGGGAGCGGTAAGCGGAAAGCTGGTGCTGGTAGGAAGTACTTCCATGGAGAAGATGGCAAATGCATTAAAGGAAAGCTTCATGAATCAGTATCCAGATGTAACTGTAAACGTTGAGTTTAATGGTTCTTCTGCAGGTATTGAAGCAGTATTAGCAGGCACTGCAGATATCGGTAACTCTTCCAGAAATCTGAAAGAGTCTGAGGTAAGCGAAGGTGCAGTTGAGAACATCGTTGCAATTGATGGTATTGCAGTTGTTGTAAATCCAGAAAACACTGTAACAGAGCTGACAAAGGAAGATCTGATTTCCATCTACAAGGGTGAGGTTACCAACTGGAGCGCATTTGGCGGTGACAGCGAGCCTATCGTAGTAGTAGGACGTGAGGCTGGTTCTGGTACAAGAGGTGCATTTGAGGAACTGTTAGAGATCGAGGATGCCTGCGCATATGCAAATGAATTAGACAGCACAGGTGCAGTTCTGGCAAAGGTTGCTTCTACAAAGGGAGCAATCGGATATGTATCCTTAGATGTAGTAGATGACACTGTAATTGCAGTTACCTTAGATGGTACAGAGCCTACTGTAGAAAACATCCAGTCTGGTGCTTACTTCTTATGCCGTCCATTCGTAATGGCAACCAAGGGTGAGATCAGTGAGCAGAACGAACTGGTACAGCTGTGGTTCGAGTATCTGGCTTCTGAAGAAGGTCAGGCAGTAATCGAAGGTGCTGGACTGATCTTACCATAATACATAAGGTAAGGCTTTCGGTACACATAAGCAGTCATTTGTAAAATGCAGAAAAGACCGGCAGGAATCTATGTTTCAGAATTTGCTGAAAATGATTGCTGCCGGTTTTAGGAGTAAAGGCTGTATGCACAAAAAACAGCGCAGAAATGAGGTAATTCATGAAACGATCCACAGAAAAGGCGGCAGTACAGGAAGGTAAAACCTCCTCTTTGACAGGCAGGCACAGCCGTTATGTTGTAGAAAATGCAGCCCGTATTATTTTTACTGTCTGCGGCTTGTCTGCCATTCTGGCAGTGGTATCCATTACCTGTTATCTGGTAATTAACGGTCTTCCTGCTATACAGGAAGTGGGATTATTTGAAATTATCACAGGAACAGTATGGAAGCCCACCGCGGCAGAGCCACAGTATGGTATTTTGTATGTTATATTGACCTCTATTGTAGGTACGGCTATGGCCATTGTAATTGGAGTTCCAATTGGATTGATGACAGCGATTTTTCTGGCTGAAGTGGCAAATGAAAAACTTTCCAAAATTGTACATCCGGCAGTAGAGCTTTTGGCGGGGATTCCATCTGTTATTTATGGACTTCTGGGTATCAAGCTGTTGAATCCCCTTATGTATGAACTGGAAAAACTGATTTATGCAGATTCTGCCACCCATCAGTGGACAGGAGGTTCTAACCTGATTTCTGCAGTGCTGGTACTTGCCATTATGATTTTGCCTACAGTCATCAATATCAGTGAAAATGCCATCCGTACAGTACCAAAGCAGTTAAAATCCTCTTCTCTTGCCTTGGGCGCATCTCATATTCAGACTATTTTTAAAGTAATTCTGCCGGCAGCCAAGCCTGGTATCCTCACCGCAATCGTACTGGGTGTGGGAAGAGCCATTGGGGAAGCCATGGCGATCACTCTGGTATCTGGAAGCAGTGTGAATCTGCCCATGCCTTTTCATTCTGTCCGTTTCCTTACGACAGCCATTGTCAGTGAAATGAGTTATTCCGAGGGAACCCACAGAAAAGTACTCTTTACCATTGGTCTGGTGCTGTTTGTATTTATTATGGCGATCAATCTGATCTTGAGCAGAATTATGAAAAAGGGGGCAGGAGATGATGAAGAATAAAGGATCTGGTTCCATTTATGGTAAGAAAAAACGGATTGGAGATATGGTTCTTTACGGTCTGATTTACTTTTGTGCCCTGATTACCGTAGCACTGTTAGTAGGTATTATCGGATATGTGGTGGTAAATGGAATCGGACAAATCAATCTGAAATTTATTTTTACCCAGGGAAGTGCTTTGGAAAATACAGTAGGTATTGCGGGAAATATTTTAAATACCATTTATATGATCGTACTGACCTTGCTGATTGCTGTACCTCTTGGGGTAGGTTCTGCCATTTATCTGAATGAATATGCAAAGCCTGGAAAGCTGGTAGATCTGATCAACTTTACCACAGAGACGCTTTCTGGTATTCCTTCTATTTTATTTGGTTTGTTTGGTATGATGTTTTTTGGACGGTCTCTTGGCCTGTCCTACTCCATTCTCACCGGTGCTTTGACCCTGGCGCTGATGGTACTGCCTCTGATTACCAGAAATACACAGGATGCTTTAAGCAGTGTACCAGATGGATACCGCAGCGGTGCCCTTGGTATGGGTGCAACCAAATGGTATATGATTCGTACGATTTTACTGCCATCTGCTATGCCAGGTATTGTAACAGGTGTGATTCTGGCAATTGGACGAATTGTTGGAGAGTCAGCTGCCCTGCTGTTTACTGCAGGAAGTGATAATTTGCTTCCAGGATTGCATTTACAGGATTATCTGGATAAGATTCTGGAGTCTGGAGGTACATTGACCATTCAGATGTATCTGAGCATGCAGAAGGGAGAATATGGTACTGCATTTGGTATTGCAGTGATCCTGCTTCTCATTGTACTTGGAATCAATATGCTGGCCAGATATATGTCCCGCAAGTTCCAGCCGGATAAGCAGTAAAACATTGGTGAAGAAAGAGGTTTGCTATGGATGAAAAAAAACTGATCACAAAAAATCTGAATCTGTATTATGGTGAGAATCACGCATTGAAGGATATCAATCTGGAAATTTCCGCCAATGCCATTACAGCACTCATCGGACCTTCCGGCTGTGGAAAGTCTACATATTTGAAGACTTTAAACCGTATGAATGACCTGGTGCGGAATGTATCTATTACAGGAGAGGTACTGTTAGATGGAGAAAATATTTATGCGCCAGATGTAGATACCACCATACTTCGTAAGAAAATCGGTATGGTATTCCAGCAGCCAAATCCATTTCCTATGAGTATTTATGACAATGTGGCATATGGCCCCAGAATACATGGAATTAAGAATAAGGCACAGCTGGATGAGATCGTTGAGCGCAGTTTAAGAGGTGCTGCTATCTGGGATGAAACCAAGGACCGCCTGAAAAAATCTGCTCTGGGATTTTCCGGAGGACAGCAGCAGAGGCTTTGCATTGCAAGAGCATTGGCAGTAGAACCGGAAGTACTTCTGATGGATGAGCCTACTTCTGCACTGGATCCCATTTCTACTCTGAAAATTGAGGACTTAATGGAAGAACTGAAAAAGCAGTATACAGTGGTAATCGTTACCCACAATATGCAGCAGGCTGCCAGAGTGGCAGATGATACCGCATTCTTTCTGTTAGGTGAGATGGTAGAGTTTGGTAAAACAAGCCAGATTTTCTCTAAGCCTGTAGAAAAGAGAACAGAGGACTATATTACAGGACGATTCAGCTAAGAGCAGCACATCTAAGGGAATGGATGTGTGAAAAAACCGATATGGCAGAAAGTTCCCACACTGCAAAACGGAGGGTAATAGTTCATGAGAAATAGATTTGACAGACAGCTTGGAACGCTGCATAATGAATTACATCTGATGGGAAGTCAGATCGAGCAGGCAATACAGCTTGCAGTAGCTGCTTTAAGCGAGAGAGATTTGGGAAAGGCAAAAGAAGCAATTGCTTTTGACGTACAGATTGATGATCAGGAAAAGAAAATTGAAAATCTCTGTTTTCAGATACTTCTTTCCCAGCAGCCTGTTGCAGGAGATTTGCGTACCATATCCGCAGCCTTGAAAATGGTAACCGATATGGAGAGAATTGGTGACCAGGCTTCTGATATCGGAGAAATTGCCCAGATTCTTTCCAAGTCAGAGCTGCCCATTCACCTGGGACACATTATGGATATGGCAAAAGAAACAACAGTCATGGTATTTGGTGCCTTGGAGGCATTTGGAGAGAAAGACCTGAAAAAAGCTGCCCAGGTCATTGCCATGGATGATCGGGTAGACGAACTGTTTTTAACAGTAAAAAGTGAGGTCATCCGTCTGGTACAGCAGGATTCCAGAACCGGCAGTCAGGCAATGGATATGCTGATGATTGCAAAATATTTTGAAAGAATTGGAGATCATGCCACCAATATTGCAGAATGGGTGATTTATTCCATAACTGGAGAATTGCCGGCATAATTATCTCCCTGCGGTTATGTTCCTTTACAAACTTTACCTGTTTTTTACAAATACTACTTCTGTTTTTTACTTATGCATGATAATCTGATTCAGACATAACTGAATTTGACATAAAATGCATATACTAAAGCAGACTGTAGCACATAGAAAACAGGTTATTTTGGTATGCGAAAGATAACCGGAAGGAGTAAACAATGAGTATATTCAATGTAATTGCCTTGTTAGGAGGTCTGGCACTGTTCCTGTATGGAATGGATTTGATGGGCAAGGGTCTTGCCAGCGCATCAGGGGGTAAGTTAGAGCGCATTTTGGAGAAGATGACCAATCATCCCATAAAGGGTGTATTATTAGGCATGCTTGTAACAGCAGTCATTCAGTCTTCTTCTGCTACCACAGTTATGGTAGTGGGATTTGTAAATTCCGGTATTATGCAGCTTTCCCAGGCGGTGGGGATCATTATGGGTGCCAATATCGGTACCACAGTAACCTCTTGGCTGTTAAGCTTATCCGGAATCGAAGGCGGAAGTCTGTTTATGACCTTGTTAAAGCCGTCTTCCTTTGCTCCGATACTGGCTTTTATTGGTATGCTCCTTGTGATGTTTTCCAAAAAGGATAAAAAGCAGGCAGTAGGAAGTATCCTGTTAGGATTTGCCATTTTAATGACGGGTATGCAGTCTATGAGTGCTGCAGTAGAACCCCTGGCAGATGTACCAGAGTTTACCAGTATTATGACACGTTTCTCTAATCCGATTCTGGGTCTGCTGGCAGGTCTGGTTTTAACTGCGATCATCCAGTCTTCTTCTGCATCAGTTGGTATCCTGCAGGCACTTTGTGTAACCGATGGTATTACTTATGCTACAGCATTTCCTATTATTATGGGTCAGAATATCGGTACCTGCGTAACGGCTATGATTTCTTCTGTTGGAGCCAGCCGTAATGCAAAGCGTGCAGCATGTATCCATCTGTTGTTTAATATTATTGGTACCACGTTATTTATGGTTGTATTCTATGCCTTAAATGCAGTATTTGATTTTGGATTTTTAAATAATATTGCAGACCAGAAGGGCATTGCTGTGATCCATACTATATTTAATGTAGTGGCAACTTTGGCATTGCTTCCATTTTCCAAGGGACTGGTAAAGCTGGCGACCCTGATGATCCGGGATGATGCAGTGACAGAGCCGGAACCGGAAAAGGAAAAGTCTCTGATGTTACTGGATGAGCGTTTCCTGGATACACCAGCTCTTGGTATGGATCAGTGTAAAACTGCTACTGTACACATGATGGAGCTGGCAGAAGAGTCCTTGGTAGAAGCTACGGGCTTGTTCCAGGAGTATCAGGCAGAGCAGGCCCAGGAAATCCGGGATCTGGAAGACCTGGTAGATCAGTATGAAGATCAGTTAGGCACTTACCTGGTAAAGCTTTCTTCCAGAAAACTCAGTGCCCATGACAGCCATACTTTAAATCTGCTGCTTCATGTGATTGGGGATATAGAGCGTATCAGCGATTATGCAGTGCAGATACAGGCATCTGCAAAAGAGCTGTATGATAAAAAATTGTCTTTCTCTCCCAATGCAAAAGAAGAACTGGCTGTATTGGAAAAGGCAGTGGTGGATATTGTAAGAATGACCACAGAAAGCTTTGCAGATGGTGACAGGAAAAAGGCAAGTCAGGTAGAACCTCTGGAAGAAGTGATCGATTATCTGCAGGATGAGGTAAAATCCAGACATATTCAACGTCTGCGTGAAGGCAACTGTACCATTGAAATGGGCTTTATTCTTTCTGATATTATTGCTGCATATGAGCGAATGGCGGATCATTGCTCTAACATTGCGGTCAGCATGATTCAGATTCATAAAGATGCATTTGGAGTACATGAGTACCTGGGAGAAACCAAAGAAAGCGACCAGGATTACCAGAAGCAGTATGAGGAAATGCGCAAGATCTATGTGCTTCCTTAACTGAATTTACAGTTGTTGTAAAAAAGTAGGAATAAAGGCAATTACAGCATCCAAGAAGATACTGTAGTTGCCTGATCAGTTTATAGATTGACAAGAGAGGGGAATAAAGGGCATATGCAGTTGATTTATATTGTTGAGGATGATCAGAATATTCGTGAGATTGAAACTTTTGCCCTGAAAAACAGCGGTTATGAGGTAGAAAGCTTTGAAACTGCGTCCGAATTTTACAAAGGTATGACCCAGAAACAGCCGGATTTGATTTTATTGGATATTATGCTCCCAGATGAGGACGGTTTGAGCATCGTACAGAAGCTGCGCATGAAAATTGAGACCTGTATGATCCCCATTATTATGGTTACAGCTAAGACTACGGAGTTAGATAAAGTGAAAGGTCTGGATTTTGGTGCAGATGATTACATAACCAAACCGTTTGGGATTATGGAACTGATTGCCAGAGTAAAAGCCATGCTGCGCCGCAGCTCAATGGCATCCCCCAGACAGTCTCTTTCTGCAGGAGATATTTATATGGATGAGGCCAGACATACGGTAACTGTAAAGGATGAGCCGGTGGAACTGACTTATAAGGAATATGAGCTGTTAAGTTACCTTCTTCAGAACAAGGGCATGGCCGTTACCCGCAGTATGATCATGGACAGAGTGTGGGATGTGGATTACGAAGGTGAGACCCGTACAGTAGATGTGCATATCAAAATGCTGCGGCAGAAACTTGGCAGTGCAGGAAATATGATAAAAACCATACGAAATGTGGGGTATGTGTTAGATGAAAAAGCAGATTAACAAGCTGCTTCTGTGTATGACTGTAATGGCAGTGCTGATTACCAGTATTCTCATATCAGTGCTGTTTTATAGTATTTTCTGTAAACAGGTAGTAGCTGATTTAAAAAATTATGCAGGAGTATTGGAGCATGCATTTCTAAATAATGCAGATGCAGTTCGTGCCTATGATCCCAACATAGATGATTTGCGGGTAACTGTAATTGATGCAGAGGGAAAGGTGATCATTGACAGTACTGCCAGTGCCCTGGAGATGGGCAATCACAGTGACCGTCCGGAGATCAAAGAAGCCAGAGAACAGGGAGAAGGTACGTCTATCCGTGAGTCAGATACCATGAGGAAAAGTACTTTTTATTATGCGGTGCTGTTAGAGGACGGCAGGGTACTGCGGGTAGCAAAAGAAGCCAGCAGTATCTGGAGTGTCCTGGCAGGTGCAGTTCCAGGGGTAGTGACCCTGCTTCTGGTGATTATTTTCCTTTGCTATCTGGTTGCCAATTATCTGACGAAAAAGCTGATACAGCCCATTTCTGCCATGGCAGGCCATATGGACACATTGGAACCCTGTCAGGTAGTGCCGGAGCTGCGTCCCTTTATTTCCACCATTCAGCAGCAGCATCAGGATATTGTAAAAAGCGCTCTTATGCGCCAGGAATTTACCGCCAATGTTTCCCATGAGCTGAAAACCCCTCTTACTTCCATATCCGGTTATGCAGAGCTGATTGCTTCCGGCCTGGCACAAAATGAAGAAGATGTACGCCGGTTTGCAGAGGAAATCAAAAAAAGCTCCAGCCGCCTGCTGGCTTTGATCAATGATATTATTCAGCTGTCCGCCTTAGACACCCAGGAGCATACGGTTTCCTTTGAACAGGTGGATTTGCTGGAAGTGGCTCAAAATTGTTCAGAATCTCTCCAGGTGAATGCTACCAAGCATAACGTAACGCTCATTTGCAGAGGGGTACACTGCCGTGTAATGGGTAATAAAGAACAGCTGGAAGAAGTGATCAATAATCTTTGTGATAATGCCATCCGCTATAACAGAGAAGGGGGCCTGGTAGAAATTACCACCATACAGACCAAGAATGGAGCCAGATTGACTGTGCGGGATACCGGCATCGGCATTCCCAAGGAACATCAGGACCGGATTTTTGAGCGATTTTACCGGGTGGATAAGAGCCGTTCTAAGTCAACTGGCGGCACCGGTCTGGGTCTGGCTATTGTAAAGCACATTGTCATGCAGCACAATGCAGAGATCTCTCTGGAAAGTGAAGTGGGACAGGGCACCTGTATCCAGGTGAATTTCCCTGAAGTGCATTAGGAGACAGGGGAATAAGACAATTGTTTTACACAGGACACACTCTCGCTTCAATGAAAACGCAGCGGTACTAAAATATCTGACAGGAAAATGCAGCAGGAAGCAACGGTTGTTTGCTTCCTGCTGTTTTTACTGTGCAAACTGGCTGTGATAAAGCTGGGCATAAAATCCGTTTTGGGCCAGCAGGGTTTCGTGATCCCCCTGTTCAATGATATGGCCGTCTTTCATGACCAGGATGATATCAGCTGTCTGGATGGTAGAAAGGCGGTGTGCCACAATAAAGCTGGTGCGTCCCTGCATCATAGTGGCAAAAGCATTTTGGATCTTCTGCTCGGTTCGGGTGTCGATGGAAGAGGTTGCCTCATCCAGAATGAGCATAGGAGGGAGGCAGAGCATGACTCTTGCAATACATAAAAGCTGCTTTTGTCCCTGGGAAAGGCTGCCTCCGTCTTCTTCGATCACCGTATCATAGCCCTGTGGGAGACGGCGGATAAAGCTATCAGCGTGGGCAGCTTTTGCAGCAGTACGGATTTCCTCATCTGTAGCATCTGGCTTTCCCATTGCCAGATTTTCCCGGATGGTACCGGATTTTAGCCAGGTCTCCTGTAAAACCATACCAAAGTTTTCCCTTAGGCTGTGTCTGGTGACCTGACGGATATCCTTTCCTTCTACCTGGATAGAACCGCTGTTTACATCATAAAAGCGCATTAACAGATTGATCAAGGTGGTTTTGCCACAGCCTGTAGGTCCTACAATGGCTACCCGCTGTCCAGGCTTTACCCGGAGGTTAAGATCCTCAATCAATGGGCGCTCAGGCAGGTAAGAAAAGCTTACATGGTTCAAGGTTACATCCCCTTTTACCTGGGACAGTACGGCAGCATCAGGAGCATCCGGTATCTGAGGTTCCTCCTCAATGAGTTCAAACACTCTGGCAGCACAGGCTAAGGCATTTTGCAGCTCTGTGATGACACTGGAGATTTCATTGAACGGTTTGGTGTACTGATTGGCATAGCTTAAAAAGCAGGAAAGCTGTCCGATGGTAAGACGGCCGTTTAATGCAAAGAAAGCACCTGTAATCCCCACTCCTGCATAGACCAGGCTGTTGACAAAACGGGTGGCAGGATTGGTAATGGAGGAAAAGAAAGTGGCTTTCAGGGAATGGTTTTTCAGCCGTTCATTGATGGCATCAAATTTTTCAATTACGTTTTTTTCCTGACTGTAGGCCAGCACTACTTTCTGGCTGCCTATGATTTCGTCGATCAGGGCAGTCTGTTCTCCCCTGGCCTCGGACTGAAGCCGGAACATAGAATAGGTACGTTTGGCAATAAAGCTGGCGGCAAACAGGGAAACCGGAGTGAGAAATACCACCACACATGTAATACCAGCGTGAATGGAAAGCATGAATAAAATGGTACCCAGTATGGTGATCACACCGGTAAAAAGTTGGGAAAAACCCATGAGCAGGCCGTCTGCAAACTGATCTACATCTGCGATCACCCGGCTCACCAGGTCGCCGTTTGCATGGCTGTCTACATATTTTAAGGGCAGTACCTCAATTTTACGGATGGCATCCTGACGGATGTCTCTGGTCACAGAATAGGTGATTTTATTGTTACATAAATTCATGATCCATTGAGACAGGCCGGTGGCAAGAATGATCAGGGCTGCTTTTTTCAGGATATCCAGAATTTTGGAAAAATCCACCTGTCCAGGACCCACGATACAATCCACTGCATCACCGGTGAGAACTGGTAAGTACAGGGTGAATACTACAGTAACTGCAGCAAACAGCAGGGATACCAGTAAAAGAAGCCAGTAGCGGCGGATATAACGCAGCACTTTTTTCAGTGTATCTTTTTGATTTTTCTGTATTTTAACGGACATAAAACTCCTCCATTCCCAGACAATTTATTTGTATGCATGGACTTTCGTATCAAATTGTGATTCATAAATTTCCCGATATACTTCACAGGTGGTAAGAAGCGCATCATGGGTTCCAATGCCCGCAATTTTACCGTCCTCTAATACGATGATCTGGTCTGCATGCATCAGGGATGCAGCACGCTGGGACACAATGAAAGTAGTAGGCTTGGCAGGCATAGTGCGGATGGCAGACCGGAGTCTGGCATCGGTGGCATAATCCAAAGCAGAAGCACTGTCATCTAAGATCAGAATTTCCGGCTGGCGGACCAAGGCTCTGGCAATGGTAAGGCGCTGACGCTGGCCTCCGGAGAGGTTGCGGCCTCCCTGGGTGAGCTTATGGTCTAACCCATTTGGAGCGGCGGCTACGAAATCTGCTGCCTGTGCCAGTCTTAATGCTTCCCAAATTTCCTCATCTGTAGCCTGGGCATTGCCCCACTGAAGATTTTCCCGGATCGTGCCCTGGAACAAAACGGCTTTTTGCATGACAATACCGATTTTTTGACGGAGCTGTTCCATTGGGTAGTCAAAAATATTGATACCATCAATGAAAAGCTTCCCATCTGTAATGTCATAAAATCTGGGAATCAGGCTGACCAGGGAGGATTTTCCAGAACCGGTACCCCCAATAATACCTATGGTCTGTCCTTTTTTTACAGAAAAGCTGATATCCGTCAGGGATTCTGCACCCGCCTGGTTATAGTGCAGGCTTACATGGTCAAATACCACCACGTCATCTGAATGAGACGCATCAGAGGGGTGGTCAGAGGACCTGTGGGAAACCTCAGGAAAGCAATCAGGAAACGTCTGGGAAGATGGTGTTTCCAGTACTGCGGAGACTCTGCCTGCACAGGCCAGTGCCTTGGTAATACTGATAATCAGATTGGCCAGCTTAATCAGCTCTGTGAGGATCTGTCCCATATAATTGACCAGAGCAACGACTTGTCCCTGGGTAATGATATTGCTGTCCACTTCCATACCCCCTGTCTGGATCAGAATCAGCAGGGCGGCATTGATAATGATATAAGTGACCGGATTCATGAGGGCAGAGATCCGTCCAACAAAAAGCTGGATATTGGTGAGTTCATGATTTTGCTGGTCAAATGCCTGGATTTCCTCTGCTTCTTTATTAAATGCACGGATTACCCGGATACCGGTCAGGTTTTCTCTGGTTGTGCCAAGCACCTGATCCAGACGCTTTTGTACTTTTTTGTATAAAGGCATGGTCACAAGCATAATGCCAAAGACCACCACAGAAAGAACCGGAATGACCACTACAAAAATCAGGGCCGCTTTCAGGTTGATGGTAAAGGCCATAACCATGGCACCAAACACAATAAAAGGAGAACGCAAAAACAGACGCAGGGTGAGATTGACACCGTTTTGAATCTGATTGATGTCGCTGGTCAGACGGGTGATCATGGTGGAAGTACCAATGGTATCCGTTTCTGTAAAAGACAGTCCCTGGATGTGTGCAAAAAGCGCATGTTTTACATTGGCAGCAAAACCCGTGGCTGCTTTTGCACTGAAATACTGTGCGGTAATGGAACATACCAGGCCGATCAGGCTTAAGCCTGCCAGAATCAGTCCCGATCTTACAATGTGGCTGGTGTCTCCCTGTCTGATGCCCTGGTCTATGATAGAGGCCATCACAAGGGGAACCAGAAGTTCAAAGGAAGCCTCTAACAGCTTGAAGAGAGGACCTAAGATACATTCCATGAAATAGGATTTCATATAAACCAGTAATTTTTTCATAAAACTCCTTCTAAGGCATCAATTTGAACCAAATTGAAATCAATTCTGAATGGATATGGCTTCAAATGAAACCTGTTTGCAATACATTTATAGTATCATATTGAACCCACCCTGTCTATTCGAACTGTGCTGTGAAAGGCCGTAAAAGTTTTGCTGTTATGGGGCAAAATCCATAGGAAGGAGGGGGTTTATAGCAGTGAATTATAAAATAACTCTGAATAACTCTGATCAGAATAAATTAACACTGGACTTTTTTGCAATCCTGGGACATAATAGTAAAAGCATCCGAAAGGCAGATGGTTTTGGGATGCTTCTTAGAAACCTGCAGTACTGAGAATGAAGCGCAAGTAGTATGTCCGGATGGACATTCACTATGGAGGAAGAATATGAAGTATGTAATTATATTAGGAGACGGTATGGCTGATGAGCCTATTGCACAGTTAGGCGGAAAGACTCCCCTGGCATATGCCAGTACACCAGCGATGGATGCCCTGGCAGCAGTTTCTGAAATCGGTATGGCAAAGACCATTCCTGCAGGAATGAAGCCTGGCAGTGATACAGCCAATTTAGCAGTATTAGGGTATAATCCAAGACAGTATTATACAGGACGTTCTCCACTGGAAGCATTGAGCATTGGTGTGGAATTAAAGCCACAGGATATTGCACTGCGCTGTAATATTGTAACCATTTCTGAGGAAGAAGGAATTCCATTTGAAGAACGTACCATTATTGACCACAGCTCCGGAGAGATTTCTACAGAAGATGCAGCAGAACTGATTGCCGCAGTAAAGCCAGTTTTTGAAAATGAACAGTATCATTTTTATGTAGGAACCAGTTACCGTCATCTGTTGATCTGGACAGGCGGTGAAGTGATTGACCTGGCACAGCCTCATGACCATTTGACAGAAGTCATCGGACCGTATCTGCCTTCTGATCCGGTATTGTATGATATGATGAAGCGCAGCTATGATATTTTAAACAACCACCCGATTAATGTGGCAAGAGCAAAGGCAGGACTGAATAAGGCCAACTGCCTCTGGTTCTGGGGTGCAGGTACCAGACCGTTTTTGACAAACTTCACAGAGAAGACCGGGCTGAAAGGTGCCATGATTTCTGCAGTGGATTTATTAAAGGGCATTGCAGTAGGGGCAGATATGGAAGTAATTGAAGTGCCGGGAGCCAACGGTGGTTTACATACCAACTATGAAGGCAAGGCTGCAGCTGGTGTGAAAGCATTGTTAGAAGATGACTGCGATTTTGTATACATTCATGTGGAGGCTCCAGATGAAATGGGACATCAGGGCAGCGTAGAGCGTAAGGTTCAGGCCATTGAAAATTTAGACAGCCGGGTAATTGCACCTGTAAAAGAGGCTTTAGATCAGGCTGGTGTGGAATACCGTATGCTGATCATGCCGGATCATCCGACTCCAATCAGCTGCAGAACCCATACATCCAATCCGGTACCATATCTTCTTTACGACAGTACCTGTGAAAAAGAAAGCGGACTGCTCTATAATGAGGCAGAAGGGGCAAAAAGCGGTATTCTGATTGAGGAAGGCTATACCATTACAAAGAAGTTATTTCAGTGAGTAAGCAGGGATAGATTCTAAGAATTTATTAGTACCGCTGCGTTTTCACCGAAGAGAGAGCGGGTCAAACGTATCGTAAATGATACGTTGTGTGAAAATATTTTCTTGCAGATACTTTGCAAAGCGTCCGGCATGTGTTTCGCAATTACCTATTTATTTCATAAACAAAAGGAGACAATGAATGATTCATTATATAATTGTGTTTTTTATTTCAATGGTTCCGTTGATTGAGCTGCGTGGAGCGATTCCGTATGCAACAGCTATGGACCTGAATATGGTAGCTGCATATATAATTGCCATTCTTGGCAATATGCTGCCAGTGCCTTTTATCTTTTTCTTTGCCAGAAAAGTGCTGGAATGGGGAGCAGATAAGCCTGTAATTGGAGGTTTCTTTACCTGGTGCCTGGAAAAAGGCAGAAAAGGTGGAGAAAAACTGACTGCCAAGGCAGGCAGAGGCCTGTTTGTGGCACTGATGCTGTTTATTGGTATCCCTCTGCCAGGTACAGGTGCATGGACTGGGACATTGGCAGCAAGCTTTCTGGATATGAAATTTAAGGAAAGTGTCATTGCTGCTATGTTAGGCGTTATGCTGGCAGGTATTATTATGGCATTGGGCAGCGCAGGTGTATTTGGTGCACTTGGATTGATGTTCTAAAATAATATAGTACAAACAGCAGGAAGCACCCTTTGGGAACGTTCTGTTGTCATGAATAAAAATAAAAAATCCCTTCTTGTGTAATTCAGTTATGAGGACGGCGAAGTTTATATCCACGATAAGCATGCTTCCGTCTCCAGATTCTGAAACTGCAAGAGGGGATTTTTCATAGAAGGTGAATCATAGGTAATTGCGAAACGGTATTCTATGTCAGCTTTGCCACACTGTCATAACCGCAGAGGATATCCCGGTAGATGATGAACCAGCGGTCATTGTTCTGACCAAAGGTTTCCGACAGTACGGCAGTAGCAGCGCTACGCATCAATCATAGCACGCATATGAGAGAAATACATTTCCACTTTTGCGAAGTTATAAAATATGAACCGGGATACATAATTACGATTGTGCAGTCGTCCCCTTTGGTGCAATATTGATCAAAAAAACATCAAAAAGGTGAATCATGGAGAAAGGAGGGCGGGTTCTGAAAGAACACAGCAGAAACACCTTGACAATTGGTGAAAAAAATATTATATATAATACATAACATATGTGTACTAGTTTGAGTAGTACACATTAACAAAAGATGAGGCTTCATCCTAATTCCAGGCGGCAGGTGCATTGCGGCCGTCTTTCGAGTATTTTTAAGCAGTGCAGAAATGAGGAGAATTATGTTTCAAGTGGATGTGATGTCCCGCACCCCCGTATATGAACAGATTGTGGAGCAGTTAGAACAGTTTGTGCTGACTGGTATTGTTACAGCGGGGGATAAGCTGCCTTCTGTCCGTGCTTTGTCTATGCAGTTGGCGGTAAATCCCAATACCATACAGAAAGCTTATTCTGAGTTAGACCGTAGAGGACTGATCCAATCTGTACCGGGCAGAGGCTGCTTTGTATCTGAGGCTGCTGTAGAACTGGTATCAGAGAAAAAAAGCAGCCAGCTGGCAGATTTGACCCATCTGGTGACAGATCTGGCTTATGCAGGTGTCAGCAGGCAGAGGGTTCTGCAGGAAGTGGAAAAAGCGTATGACGCTGTTGAGAATTTCGTATCCGGAATAGAAAAGTAGGGAGGAAGATATGTTACAGGCAAATCTTGTAAGTAAAAAATTTGACAGTACAGTGGCACTGAGCCAGGTCAGCTGTACCATTCCCAAAGGATGTATTTACGGCCTGGTGGGTTCCAATGGAGCAGGTAAATCTACCCTGCTGCGGTTGCTTACCGGTATTTATAAGGCAGATGGGGGAGAGGTTCTGTTAGACGGAATGCCCATTTATGATAATCCTGAAGCCAAGGAAAAAATTGTATATGTCTCAGATGAGCTGTATTTCCTGCCAGGAGCAAATCTAAACCGTATGGCAAAGCTTTATGCATCCATATATAAAAACTTCTCTTACAGCAGGTTTTGGGAGCTTCAGGAGCTGTTTGGGCTGCCGGAGGGGAAGGCCATCCAGACATTTTCCAAGGGAATGAAGCGGCAGGCAGCAGTGATTCTGGCATTGTCAGCTGGAACGGATTATCTGGTCTTTGACGAAACCTTTGACGGTCTGGATCCCATTATGAGAAACCTGTTAAAGAGCCTGGTATGTGAAGATGTGGTCAACCGCCAGGCAACCGTTATCATTACTTCTCATTCTTTAAGAGAGCTGGAAGATATCTGTGACCAGCTGGCTATGCTTCACCAGGGAGGACTGGTACTGGAAAGCGAAATTGAAAATCTGAAAACCAGTCTCTTTAAGGTGCAGATTGCTTTCCATGATGCTTTTGATGCAGATACCTTTAAGGAACTGGAAGTACTCCAGTATACCCGTACAGGTTCTGTAGCCAGACTGATCGTCCGGGGAGACAGGGAAGTTACCACCAGTATTCTCAAATCCAAGGAACCGCTGCTTCTGGATATTCTGCCTCTTACACTGGAAGAGGTGTTTACATATGAGCTAGAGGCGATCGGGTATCAGTTTCCATTGGTAGATGAGAAATAGGTTTGGAGGGCATATGAGTAAAAAGAAAAATCAGTTTTTTGATAAGGAGTTGTATAAAGAAGGAATCCGTCAGCTGCGGATTCCAGGAATCGTCAGCGGCGCCATTCTCCTTTTGTGCGGTATTCTCATGCCTCTGATGTACATGATAGACCTGTATGAGGCAAACAGAGTTCAGGCAGAAGGTGTTCAGACAGTTACCCAGATTACGCTGAATCTGTCGTCTGCGCATGTGCTGATCTGGATCTGTCCATATGTGCTGGCTGTATTGATGACCATTCAGCTGTTTCGCTTTCTGAATCAGAGAAGCTGCAGTGACTTTTATCACAGCATTCCACAGACCAGAACATGTGTGGCAGTGAGCTTTCTGGCTTCCATTCTGACCTGGGTAGTGGGATTGCTGGTAGGGATCGGATTATTCTCCTGCCTGTTTGCAGAGGCACTGCCTTATATTACCATGGACTGGTCAGAAGTCTTTTTGACCATGATACGTCTGCTGACGGCTGTCATACTGGCAGTAGGAGGCACATTCCTGGCTATGAGCGTCACCGGTACCATTTTCACCAACTTTGCAGTAGTAGTGATGATACTTTATGTACCAACCCTGCTGGCTTTGGTATTGGAAGGCAATATTGTATCCAAGCTGTTTTTTGTACAGTCCATTGAGGAAATGCTGTTATGCAGGTATAATAACCTGACCAATGGAATCTGTGAGATAATGGAAATGGGCAGTAAGGGAGGCAATCTGTCCAGTGCAGTGTATACCACCATATTAGGGGCAGCATATGGCATTATGGGCGTATACATGTATCAGAAACGCAGCAGTGAATCTGCAGGCCAGCCAGCCAGCAGCCGGTGGCTGAAAGCGGTATTCAGAGTAGTTCCCGCTTTTGTGTTAACGCTGGTTCCCATCACCTGGATCTATCTGGGTCACATTACAGAAGCAGCAGAGATATTTTTGCTGGTAGTCATTTATATTGTAGCAGTGGTCATTTATTTCCTGTATGAATTGTTCAGTACCGGAAAGTGGAAAAGTGCACTGCATGCATTCAAGGGATTATGGCTTCTGGCTGTGCTGAACCTGGCAACTTTGCTGGTTTTAAATGGTATTACACTGTATGCGGAAAACTGTATCCCTAAGACGGATGAGATCATCAGTGTACGTTTCCTTGAGGATGGATATGATTATTATGGTCTTTGCCTGAAGGAAACAGAGCTGACCACTGAGGAAGTCCGCCAGTTTGTATCAGAAAAGCTGGAGTATACCATAGAATACATAGATGCGGATACCTATTGGAATTATGATATCTGTCAGCCCGTAGCCATTGAGACCAAATGGGGGACTTTGCACCGGAATCTGTATCTTACTTATGTACAGTATCAGGAACTGACAGAAATGCAGGCAGATTCAGAAGAATACCGGAATGTATATATGACTCTGCCGGATCAGGAAAGCTGGGAAATATATACTTCCAGAGAATGGAAGGATAAAGACAGTACTTCCAGAATCTATCAGGTACTGCAGGCGGAGATTCAGGAGATAGGATTCTCCAAATGGTACAACTATATAAAAAATAACAGCAGAGACTGCTGGGTATATCTGGATTTCACCAATATTTATGGAGATGGTTATCTTGACATTCCGATATCCAGATCTGTGCTACCTAAAACCTATGCAAAGTGTATAGAGGAATTAAATATTGGAGCAGATACAGAAGAGTTACAGCATATGAGCAGCCTTTTGAAAAAGGTTGGAGAAAATGAAGTATACAGCGACATCTGGTTTACTGTGATATCAGTAGAAGGAGATGCCAATATTGGTGAGAACTGGATCTACTCAGCTCCGGAAGAAGCAGAGGCGTGGAGCAGTGAGGCGTATGAAGTGAATGCTTTTGAATCTGCAGCAATAGATGAGGATGAGACATCTGCTTACTGTGCAGATCTTTTGTCTGAGATTTTTGCAAGAGCGCAAATGGATGAAGGTAGCTTTCTTCTGAATGTATATGGGGAAATCTACGATGATGAAGAGTGGTATTACGTTCCGGATGTATTGATATACATTACAAAAGAAGAGGCCAAGGCTCTGCTGGCCGATATAGCAGAGTAAAATAAGTAGGCAATTGCAGGTGTGAACTGACCGCCTAATCATTGGAGGCCGGTTTCATCCTGCAGCTGCCTTTTTGTGTTATATAAGATAGGCAATTACGAAATTTAACTTCCGAAAGCGTCATTCATATTTGTCCATTGGTTTATCCAGCCGAATTCGGTCAGCGGCCAGTGAAAGCGCCAGCAGGCTGATCCCTATATGAAGTACCAGAGAAATAGGCAGCCAGTTTTCCGTAATTGCAGTAGGGGTATAAAGTCCCTGGGAATTAACGGCATGAAAAACAGCATAAGGATCTCCTGTCTGACTGGAAATCAGTTCGTAAAATGCAGCAATGGGGGTGAGAAGCAGAGGATAATAGGTGTACAAGGATGCAGCACCTCCATAAGAAGGAATACCAAAATAAGGAGAAAACAGAAAAAAAAGTCCCAGTGCATTGGTGAAAATCAGAATACAATAGTTTACAAAGACTGCCAGGACCCCACTGCGAAAAAGGGAAGAAATAAAAATCCCTACACTGGCAGAATACATGATTTCGATCATAAAGACCAGAAGGAGCAGCAAAATATCTGTGATTTGAATGCCTCCGTAAATAAATACCAGAGAAAATACAGGGGTACCCATAATGCACAGAAGCAGGGATGTGGTCAGAATGGCTCCTAACTTTCCAAGGATGATCTGAACCGGACTGAGAGCTGTAAGGCATAACAGATCAAATTGTTGCTGTTCCCGCTCACTGCTGATGGACATGCCTGCAGGGAGGGGAATATAAAACATGATCAGGATAAATTCTGCCGTTACAATGAGTACATAAAGCTTCAGCATAACAGAATAGTCAATGCAGCCAGTCTGCTCCGCCTGGGAAGTAAAGAAATACAGGCAGAAAAGTCCAAGGAGTACCAACAGGCTGCAGAACAGCATTAAAATAACAGGAAAGCGCAGGGAACGGTTTTCTGTTGCCAGTTCTCTTTTATAAACAGGATTTTTGTACATGTGCGACCTCCGATATCTGTGTAAAAAGCTGGTCATGAGGTGTCTTTTCCCGGTAAAAACCGCTGACAGGAATATCTGCTTCTATCAAGTCTGCAAGAAGCTTGCTTTCAGCCATTTCAATGGAAGGGCCGATGTATGGGGAGGAAACAATGCTTTCTCCTGGTCCCGGGGCAGGGGCAGAGCGGTAGTCTACGATCAGCTCTACACTGAATACATTTTTTTCTCTGGTCAGAGTGCGGACAAAGGGATGCTTATACAAAAGGGAATAAGCTGCATCAGCACGGGCACATACCCGAATCCGCAAAGGGGCAGATGCATTCAGCTGTGCCTGCAGTTTTTCCAGGGAACCGGACAGCAGCAGTCTCCCGTTTTGCATATAACCGATCTGGTGTGCAAGGGCAGGAGCGCCGGATAGAACCCGGGTGGAAAGGATGACAATAGTTCCTTCCTCTGTCTGCCGGGTGAGGAAATTCCGGGTAATCAGCCGGGTATGGGTATCCATGTTCTGACGGATATTGTCGATCAGGAGCATGGATGGCTTGTGCAGGACCATTCGTGCCAGCTGCAGGCTTTGTTTGAAACTGGTAGGGAGAAATTCCACCGGGGTATTCTTAAACGCTGTCAGTTCCAGCTGTTCCAGTAAGGTATTGCATCTGCACCGGGCGTTCAGACCGTAAATTCCATAAAAAGCACAGAAATATTCCAGATATTCATATGCAGTAAGATGTTTGTAAAAACTGTAGTTTTCCGGCAGGTAGCCGGTAAGAAGAGACAATTCCTTAGAAGCAGGCGGTATTTGTCTGCCATCAAGAAACAGTTCCCCACTGTCTGGTGGTATAAGACCTGCCAGGATCTGCAGTAAAGTAGTTTTCCCGGAGGCATGAGGACCCACCAGGGTATACAGGGTTCCGGGTTCCAAAGACAGAGAAATATGATCCAGGGCCGGTCTCCCGTGATAAGATTTACATATGTTTTTCATTTCCAGCATACTGATTTTTTCTCCATTGATTTTTGTGTGTTTCAGAGGTTTTGTATGTTCATTGTTCTTTCCAGGTAATGCTGATAGCAGGCACCAGTACTGTGGCATCTGATGTTCCTGTATAATAGAGAATGAGCTGATTCTCGTGAAGATAAGAAGACAGCTCCGGCTGGGACAGGGAAGGGGAAGATAGGAGGGTATATTGCCCCGTGTCCCAGTTATATGCATAAACCAGTTCCGGGTCCTGAAACGTTCCAGCCATGTTCTTTGGCAGGGCATTGTAAATCAGATCCAGAGATGTGATCTCCATGTTCTGGTAGAAGCGATAGGAAAGGGATACTTCATCTGTGAGCATCTTTCTGGTTTTCCAGTCATAAGAACCTTCCAGGCATTCTGGAAGGAGAGTGGCGGAAGGGGTATAGTGCAGTTCATTTTCTGTGGTAACTGCATCCAGATGCACTGCAGTAAAATGGCTCAGATAATAATCAAAGTCTGCAGTATTTTCTATCAGCATATCCTGGGTCTGGTCAGAACGTCCAAGAAGCAGTACCTGGGCAGAAGAAGAGGATGTCATGCGCTCCAACAGAAACAAATAGGTATCTGCCATTTTTTCCTGACGGATGGCCTGCTGCTGATAGGCATTGTCCTCTAAAACAAGGCTGCAGAACAGCTCTGAAAAAGTACTGCAGCAAAACGGATACTTGTCATATTGGGTCAAATAGATGGTGCTGCCGTCTTTTAATGTGTCAATGGGCACGAGCCATCCATGGATCAGAAGAATGGTGTCATACAGGTCATATCCCAGCTGGCTGGTAATGGTACCAGTGAGTTTGCCATTCAAAAAAGTAATCTCAGATGTGATGACCGGCTCAGAAACCTCTGCAGTCTGCTCCAGTTCAAAATATTCCGGTTGAAAGGGAACCTGATTGGTAAACGTCAGGCTGACACCGGATTCTGTTCTGGAGATGGCAGATCCCTGTATTTGAAAAGATATTTTTTCAGATGCATCCAAAATTGCTTCAGAGGCTTCTCCCCACACAGCCTGCAGAACCTGACAGGAATCATCCGCTTCTAATGTAAAAGAATCACTGTATGGTGACTGGATGCTGTTATAGGAAAAATAGTTTCGTGTGGTACCCGTATATTCCTCCAGACAAATGCTGTTTAAGAACGGCTTCTCATGTCTGGTAGGGATGGCTATGAACATCACCAGGGCAGAAAAAATCAGGGCATTGATGGCAAGAAGCAGGCGCAGATGCTGCCGTTTTTTTCTGGTCAGATAAAAAATCAAAGGGATCAATACAGCGGCATACAAAAGCAGAATGATAATGTAGAGACCTGCCCGGGATACATATTCCAGCTGATCCTGTCCAGCCAGCAGATAGGCTTCTGTCTCCTCATAGGAATCGAAAAAATGGTAGGTCTGTATTGCCTGGGAAAAATCAGCTGCATCCAGAATGGTATTCCAAAAGGCGCGAAATACAGCAGAGTGGGCAGCAAAAGCAGAAGCTGTCTGGGAAAGAGCGTATCCTGTGACGGTAATTGTGCCGGCTGCAAAGGAAACCTGCTGGATCAAAGGATGGCCGTTATCCTCTGCCAGAACAGAAGCTCCAGATATCTGGTAAGCTGTACAGGAGATATCAGAAAGTTCTTCATAAATATAGTCTGGATCTGTTTTCTCTGTGAGACTGTTTAAAGTAAAGGGATCAGTCCCAGAAACCTGTAAAAAATCAGTAAGCTGTGCAACAAGTGCTTCGTCCGGCTGAGAGAGGATCAGATGCCTGCTGCAGGAGGCTTTGGATATCCACTGCTCTATGGACTGCAGCTGCAGCTGGTTAAAAGCTGCGTTTAGTGTATCATCCAGAATCAGTACATCGATGGTATCCAGTTTTTCAGAAGCTGTGGGAAATTCTTCTGGTGTAAGGAAAACCAGATCTCCGTAAACAGCGTAAGTTTCATTTAGCAGCATACCGTCCCAGACAGCATATGGTTCTGGGGATCTGGTGACTACGGCAATGGTGATCTCATAAAAGTCAGAACTGGTAATGACCTGATCTTCCTCAAAAACAGTGGTACCATCTGTCAGCAGCATAACCTTTACAGGCAGAGTTCCTGTAAAAACAGGGAGATACAGGGTAATCTGGCAGCCTTCTTCAGAAACAGAAAAAGACTGCTCTGTACGGTATTGTTTTCCATCTCCTATAGAATAGGATAAAACAGCCAATCCTTCTGTACCTGCATATTCTCCGTCAATGGAAACCGTAACTGGCAGATAGGTTCCAAGCTTCCCCTTGTCAGAAAAACCATAAGAAACATCTGCATCAATGGAATGGGGAGACGCAGGAGGAACAGATTCTTCTGCACCCAGAGCAGGTACTGACAGCAACAGAAAAAGTATGGCAGCAGCTGATAAGAGCAGAGAAAATGAAATGGGTTTAGACTGATGGATCATGGAAAACTCCTTTGTGTGTGTTAAAATCATAATGTAAGGGCAGAGTCACCTGAAAAACTGTGCCATCTAAATCGCTTTTTGCGGTAATGCTTCCTCCGTGAAGCTCTGCAATGTTCTGGGCAATGGCCAGTCCCAGTCCGGTACCTCCTGTATTGGAGGAACGGGAAGAATCTGCCCGGTAAAACTTTTCAAATATTTTTTCCAGGGCATCCGGAGGAATGACAATGCCGTAATTGATGATCTGTACAGAGACATGGGACTCCCTTTTCGCCAGGATCACCCGTATAAGCTTTCCTTCTTTGCCGTATTGGATGGCATTGCTGATCAGGTTATCAAAAAGCCTTGCCAGTAAATTGCCGTCACCGTTTATAGTAAGGGAGTCTACAGAAGGCACATATTCATAAGAAAGGCGGTTTCTGGCAAAAAGGGGATAGAATTCATCCAGCAGCTGGGCCAGAAGCTTAACAATGTCTAAAGAAGATGGCTGGAGAGGAAGTGCATCGTGGTTCAGTTTGGTAAAACCAAACAGTTCTTCGATCATATGCTGCAGGTGTTTTGCTTTTTGGAGCGCAATGGAAAGATAATGGTCTCTTTTGTCCGCAGAAAGCATTTGTGGATTGGAGAGAAGCTCCAGGTATCCCAGAATTGCAGTGAGGGGAGTGCGTAAATCGTGAGCCACGTTGGTAATTAACTCATTTTTGGATTGTTCAGTCTGCCGTTCCTGTTCTCTTAATTTGCGGATCTGTGCAGCCATGGTGTTCAGCTGCTGGGCAATATCGGAAAGCTCGTCATCTCCCTTTACGTCTACGGTCTGATGAAAATTTCCCCTGGCAATTTCTGTCATGGATCTGGAAATTTCTTCCATGTAAAGGATATGGGAACGCTGCATAGCAGCAAAACAGATGGAAAAACACAAAATACCTCCCAGCGTAAAAACAGAGCAGAGAAGGGGCAGGCTTTCCTGGGTCAGCAGCTTTTGGGGCTTGTGGCTGTGAAGGGAAAGAATGTATTCTAACAGACTGATATTAGAAAGAAAAAACAATATTAAAATCAAGGAAACCAGGCTGCTTACAACCACTGTCATCAGGATCCTGCGCCGGTACCGGAATTGTATTTCATCCATAAAGTACTTCTCCTTTGGGCCTGCTTAAGCCTCCGTGTCGATTTTGTATCCTACACCCCAGACGGTGGTAATAATTTTGTTGGTACGGGTATCTTCCTTCATCTTTCCCCGAAGACGCCGGATATGAACCATTACAGTATTGTTGGCTTCATATACCTTGGAATTCCATACCTGTTCAAAAATCTCATCGGTAGAAAATACTTTGCCAGGATGGGTGGCCAGCAGGTAAAGAATATCAAATTCAATAGGAGTAAGATGGATGTCTTCTCCGTCCAGCATCACACTGTGATTGTCTTTGTTGATAGACAGCTCACGGATCTGTATGATAGAATTCTTTTTCTTTTCTTCAGGATTGTTGGGATTGAGCTGGGTATACCGCCGCAGCTGGGATTTTACCCTGGCAGCCAGCTCTAAGGGGTTAAATGGCTTGGTAATATAGTCATCTGCACCTGTGCTTAAACCAAGGATTTTATCTAAATCACTGGCTTTGGCACTAAGCATGATAATGGGTATATTTGTGATTTCACGGATGCACTTACACAGATCCAGTCCATTCATTCCAGGAAGCATAATATCCAAAATGACAAGGTGGATGTTTTTTTCAGACAAAAGCTGCAATGCATCGTCACCATTGGTTGCTTTAAAAATACGGCAGCCGTCAGAAACCAGATAGATTTCAATCAGGTCTGCAATTGATTCTTCATCATCAACAATTAGGATATTGTAAGCCGTCATAAAGTCCTCCATTTTACAGATACCGTCATTTTCTTCATAAAATTCCATGATACATTTAAATTTTATTTTGCTGAGAAAAAAAGTCAATGCAATTTTTGAAAAAACTTCAAAAAAAGTCAAAAATTTGATGGATTTTATGCTAAAACAGAAGAAAAATAAAAACAAGTGTTCGGAAATTGTGCAAAATGATTGACGATATTCTCAGAAGAACGTATGATAAGAATTGGAAAATAAAATGGGACCAACAGCAGATGCCATCCGGGCATTGGAGGATCGGAATGCAGGTGCTTTCCACACAAACCCGGATGCAGACGAAGACCTCCTAGGAAAAGAGGTCATTTAAAAAAGTAAGAAAGCGGAAACGGATAACAGGGGCATCTGCCTCTGTTTTTTCTGTGTCCGTGGAGGATTGAGCCTCTGAGGTACTGTTTTGTGCATGGGTGTTCGTATCTGCAGAGAAAGTCAGGCTTTCATAGGCTTTCACAGAAAGGTTATTCTGCAGCAGCACCTTGGAGCTTTCCGGTACGGAAGCAGATACATCTGTAAAGCAAAGAGGGGGGTAAAGGACACACCACCAGTTCTGCCCTTTGGCTTCTCCGATGGTAATGCGCAGGGCATCGTAGTAACCTGCAGGGAACGTCATATCTCCATAGGTTTTTTCCGGGAAATAACAAAAGGTCAGGCTGGCAGAAGCTCTTTCAGAAAATCCCTGTTCTTCCAGTACATGGTTGGCAATGGCTTCTGCTTCCGGCAGCAGTGCTTCTGCCAGGGCACAGGCAGCATCTTTATCTGCTGCTGCAGAAAAATCATCCTGGAAAGCTTCTGTGATCGCATCCCGGATTTGCAGTTTAACAGCCTGGTCAGCCTCTGAATCGCTGTTTGCAATAATATGCAGCCGCAGCAGTGCACCGGAAAGCTCTGCCTGAATATCATCAGCAGGGGAAGAAGCATCCGCAGAGATCAAAAGCAGCCAGCCTCCCAAAAGACAGACAACTGTGACAGAGAGCGCGCAGATCAGCACCTTCGGGGAGCATTCCAGTTTAGAGCCAAATGAATATCTTCTCATAAAAATCAGACCTTTCATAAAAATGGGGGACGCTTTCAGAAGTATGGATATCCGCCTGGGGCAGGGGAAGGGGAACAGGGAAATTGTTTTACGCAGGACACGCTCTCGCTTCGGTGAAAACGCAGCGGTTCTAAGGTCACAGATAAGCAGATTCAGCAGTAAGCAAGCTTCCTGTTGAATCTGCTTATCTGTGACCTAAGTACCGGCGTTTTCAAGAGTCCTGCTTAAAAACAATTTCCCCGTTCCCCTTCCCCTGCCCCAGGCGGATATCCATACTTCTTTTTGTGCCATAGGTTTGCAGAACCACTGTCTGGATTTTTGCCGGAAATTTGGAAATTATACTTTTGACAGAGGAACCCGAGTACCAGGGGGTGTTTTGGTGAGCAAGAGTGTGTTTTGGGTATCATGATTCATATCAGGGAAAAACCCGTTGCAAAGCCGTATGGAAAAACAAATTTTTGTTGTGCTTTACAAATCCAGGGAGAAAAGGTATGATAAGAAGAAAAAATAGAATTACTGATCAACAGTGTGGAGGTATGCATGGAAAAAGAAAAGATAGGCGTATTTTTTGGAGGACAGTCTTCTGAGCATATTGTGTCCTGTATGTCTGCAGTAAATGTAATCCGTTCCATTAACCAGGAGCGCTATGACTTGATACTGGTAGGTATTACCCAGGAGGGACGCTGGGTGAAAGTAGATTCTGTGGAATCTATTGAAAAGGACACCTGGCGGGAGTCTTCCGTAAGAGCAGTATTACTGCCGGATGCTACCTTAAAGAGTATTCTGTTTTTGGGAGAGGATGGCAGTGTGGAAACCTGTAGGATCCATATTGCTTTTCCGGTTCTTCATGGATTATATGGAGAGGACGGTACCATTCAGGGACTGTTTGAGCTGGCCAAGATTCCTTATGTGGGCTGTGGGGTGCTTACGTCTGCAGTCTCTATGGATAAGCTGTATACCAAAATCGTGGTAGATACACTGGGAATCCGTCAGGCTGCCTACGTGGGATTTCACAGCAGTGAGTTTTCCAATATGGATGGATGCATTGCCAAAGTGGAAAGTGCTTTGTCATATCCGGTATTTGTCAAGCCTTCCTGTGCAGGTTCTTCCAAAGGTGTGAGCAAGGCTGCTGACAGAGTGCAGCTGGCACAAGCCTTGACAGAAGCTGCCAGACATGACAGTAAGGTATTGGTGGAAGAGACCATTACAGGCAGGGAAATCGAGTGTGCTGTATTGGAAGAAAATGGAGAAATTCTGGCTTCTGGTGTAGGAGAGATCCGGGCGGCAGCAGAGTTTTATGATTTTGAAGCAAAATATTACAATGCTGATTCCAAGACAGATACCGATCCGGATGTTGCCCCTCAGTATGTAGAGGAAATTCAGAAAAATGCAAAAGCCATTTTTGCTGCTTTAGATGGAAACGGATTGTCCAGAGTAGACTTTTTCCTGGATGAAAAGGGTGTGGTGTTCAATGAGATCAATACCCTGCCTGGATTCACCGCAATCAGTATGTATCCAATGCTCTGGGAAGTAAAGGGACTGGATAAGAAAGCATTGATTCAGAAAGTAATAGACAGTGCCCATGTGCGTTAAGCCGGGCAGAATTGAGGATATATGACAAAGGATGTTTTGGTACAGGTAAGAGGAATACAGAGCCGGTATGACATGCCCAAAGAAGATGCAGAGGTGATCGAGACCCTTACCAAGGGGGTATATTACCAGAAGGCAGAAAAGCAGTATCTTTTTTATGAAGAATATTTAGAAGGTGAAGAACAGCCGGTAAAAAATTCTGTGAAAATAGAACCAGGCATGCTTACCATGACCAAAAAGGGAGCTGTGGAAAGCGCTATGGTATTTGTACCGGGAGAAAAGACCAACAGCATGTACCAGAGTCCGGTAGGGTGTATGGAGCTTTCCTGTGATACCGGTCTGCTGACCATCCAGGAACAGCCAGGCCAGGTGGATATTGTGCTGGAATATACGCTGGAAATAAACCAGTCCTATATCAGTGATAACAGGGTAGAGATCACAGTACAGTCTGCATCAGAAACAGAAGAATGATGGTAACTGTGAGGATGCTGGACAGATCCCAATGATTTACGGATGAAATTACAAAAGGCGGTGCCGCATTGTGCGGCACCGCCTTTTGTAATAGTGCAAGTAAACAATATTGGAAATGTGATTATTTCTTGGAAACTTCCTGTGCTTTTTTGGTCAGCTTTTCCTGTGTCCGTGCAAGAAAGCCTTTCTTTTTTTGGATAGTAGGCACTACACCGCCCCGTACGCTTTTCAGTTCAGTGATATAAAGGCCGCTTAATACTACCTTACATTCTTTCTTTACAGGAATAATATCAAAGATATTGCGTTCTGCAATCAGGTTCATGACCCTTGGACCGATCTTCGCTTTTACAATTGGCAGCTTGGTACGGCGCAGATATTTTGGTGTCTGCTCATACACTGCATCCGGCAGTCCGGCTTCCTTGATTGGCAATAGCTTCTTATCAATAACCAGTATGGACACTGTCTGTGCCATAGCTTTTAACTGTGCTTCACTTTCTTCCTGCTTGCGCTGCATCTTGCTGGCATAGCGGTATAAAAATACCAGAGCTACGATCAGCAGGACAACGATGGCTATAATCAGCCAAACCCACCATTTCATGATGATTTCCTCCTACAAAGTACTGACAGAGTGCAGTTGATTTACACTCTGATGTGAATTCCGGCAAAACGGTTTGAAACTCCAGGCCGTATAGCCGGATCATACACTGGCCGGTTATGATTGCTTCTTAATTACAATCCCTCATAGGAAAAATAAAAACCATAGGTTCATTTTCCCTCTCTCCCAAGTATATCAAAACTGCAGGGAATTGAAAAGCCATTTTGCAGAAAAAAACTTAAAAAACTATGAAGAAGTGTGTGGACGGGGAGGAAGCATTTTGGCGGCAGGTTTTGAGAGGGCAGCAGGTACTAAAAGAGATCTATGGGGCATATATTGAAAAAAGGACATGCAGACTGTCAATGTACCTGCACAATGGTTGTGGAGTGTTTGGGAAAGAGAGGGAGTAAGGATGAAAAGGAAGCATGGATGGAAACTGGTACTGGGATTGTTTGGGATTTCTGTCCTGCTGCCCTATGTGGTGACGCTGATGTGGGCAGACCAGCCTGTGACACAGTCTATAGAAGAATTTTACAGTGGAAAATATATAACTCTGGAGTCCGGTGAGGTACAGGATGTGGAAGAATATCTGGTAGGGGTAGTGGCCGGACAAATACCGGTTTCCTATGGACTGGAAGCTCTAAAAGCCCAGGCTGTGCTGGCACGGACGGCTATCTACCGCTGTCTGGACGAGCAGGGCAGAGCTGCAGAACAGGACCTGGGACTGAAATGCTGTACCATGGTGGAAATGGAGCAGATGTGGGGAAAAAGTTCTTTAGAACAGTATTACACTCTCATTCGTCAGGCAGTAGGAGAAACCGCCGGGGAAACCCTTCAATATGAATCCGCATACATAGAACCTTTATACCACTTAGCCAGCGGAGGCAGCACCAGGGCGGATACCTCTGGATACCTGCCTTATCTGGTACAGGCTGACAGCAGCCGGGATTTGGAATTGGACGGCTGCTCCCAGGTCATCATCCTGACAGAAGAACAGTTTGCCCAGGCATTGATGGAGGAAGCGGAAAACTGCCAGATCTTAGGGGACAACCTGTTAGAAAGTATACAGGTGATCAAAAAAGACAGCAGCGGTTATGTAGAACGCATGATGATAGGAGGCTACGAATTCACCGGTGTCCAGGTGGCATCCGCCGCCGGAGTTTCCTCCTGCTGCTTCTCCATAGGTGCTTACGGCACAGACGAAAATGGATCTGCCCAACTCCAGATCGTAGCTTATGGCATCGGCCACGGCTACGGATTAAGTCAATATGGTGCTTCCAAAATGGCTGAAGAAGGTGCAGACTACCGCCAAATCCTGAACCATTACTTCCACAATGTAGAAATCACCCAAGCATTGGATCAGTGATGGACAGGCATGGTGGGTTCAAGAGGGACAGCTTTAGGGACAGGCTGCAGGTGGATTGTTTTTAAGCAGGGCTCTTGAAAACGCCGGTACTTTAAATTTTGTGCCGTAGGCGCAAAATTTATTAGTACCGCTGCGTTTTCACCGA
>JBGVQN010000035.1:0-20137 GCA_045127535.1 Lachnospiraceae bacterium
CTGTAATGCACTACTCATAATAATAGCCTCCGTTGTCGCTGAGACTCTATGCTACTACCGTAGACTCTCAGTTACTATACGGAGACTATTATTTCATGTGCTTTGATCTGACGCAAGGTGCTGTTAGTTTTGACGCTTACGTTTGTGCCTACAAACGCATTGCGTATCTCCTTTGATTACCTCCCCAAGTAGAAACAGGGTTCAAAGGTGTATTATCCTTTGAACCCTGCCTATTATGCTATTCTGTACCATTTATGCCGTGAATATCCAAGTGTATTGCGTCTGACCTTATTTCCGACGACGCAGGAGTGCAAGATACTTGGTGGGAGCACGCCTCAAGGAACCGCTCTCAGTATCTTTGACCAGAATCCGATGCTTTCCATCCTTGTGACCATCGACAACTACAAAAATGTGGTTCTTGGAAAAACCCTCATATTTGTTAGTCAGGACGACCTCGTCATTGGCAGAAAAGCGGGATCTTTCGATTCTTTTACCCATAGTTGAACCTCCTTGTAATTTAGCCAAATTTGCTTGGGAGATATTGGCTCGGATAATTTGTTATTTTATCATTGGATAGGACTACTGTCAACAGCCAATGCTGCTAAACAGCAAATATGCTCACATTTTGCCAAATACACAAAAAGTAGCGTGGTAAGTTTCGTTGACTGATTTATATTATTTTTGACAGCTCAAGAAGATACTTTTTCTCGCTTAACATCATTTCACGAAGCTGAACAAACGGATACAAAAGGTTATTTACTTCCAGACCATTTTTCATTCTTTTATAAAGGTCTTCAGGTATACCGTTTGCTATCTCGCCTGAAATATAGCTAATAACATCTTTTTCGTCCAATGCCAACTCGTGGATTTCTGTCTGAACAAAAGCTCTGGAAATGTAGTTGTTAGATTCGTTCACGAAATTGTTTAGAATACATGTTATTTCTGAATTCGATTCAGCAGTTTGTAAATAACGGATGATTTGATGTTTTAGCGCAAGTTCAGCGTCAAAAAAAGCATCTATCGCTGACTGCCAGCCAAAGAGCATTGAAGGTTGGTACAGATCTCGCATTTGCTGAAATGAAAAATCACTAGAATCGAAGAAATCACTTTTTGTTGTCATCCTTTCCGAAGCAGGAGTAACAACATAGTAAAACGTTTCAAAATATCTGTTAATATATTGCTTTAGGATTTCAGTACGCTGTGTTGTTAGAAGTTCCTTTAGCATATCATCTTCTTGTTTCTTCAACTTGTTGGCTTTATCATCAATAAAGAAGACAAGGAGCATAGAAGAGAATACGCCGATTGAAACATTGAACAAGATGTCCTTAACTCGTTCACAATCTATGTAGATAGATGACAGATTGTCCCAATTTATATCACTTTTAGCCCAAATTGCAACTACCAAGCTAAAAACGAAAAATACAATTTTCGCATATAGATATATACGTTTTTTATGTTTAAGTTTTCTGCTTTTTTCCATTGGCACCAAACCTTTCACAAAAATCTGGAAATGAAAAAAATACAAGGTCTTGTTGACCCTTAGGACAGTGTACCATGTTTGTAACTATTTTGTCAAGTGACATAATCCACAACAGGTTTTGATATTTTTTGACAATAGTCATTAAAATGCCGGAATTCCCCTTTTTGATGCAGAAATTAATCTTATTTGTGTGTTTTTTGCGTGCACAATAGCAAGAAACTAAGTAGAAATATGTTTCCACTTTGAAAGGATTTTGAAATATTTGCTGTTGAGTTGAGAACAAAGTAAGGTCAAAAGATTACATATAGTTCACAAATAATGGGGGTGCGATTTTTGTAAAGACTAAATAAGTGGTTACGGCTATCGTAAAAGCTTTGTGTTCTAGCTCTTACAATAGATGTTTTTTGCAATTAGCGCTCAAACGTACAAGCCACCCACTTTGCAAGAAATGGGTGGCTTGTGGTGTAAGCATGTACGATGTAACTTCCAAATGGGCCCTGAGTGTAACGGGATATTAGCGCTGCTACTGCCTGATTACCATTTAGTTTTGTTTTCCTTACCTAACGGGTAGTGCATTTGCTGTGGGCGCTTCGCCTGATATACGAAGCTTGAACAGCTAGGAGGCCATTCTCCTGAGTCCTTTTCAACCATTTTAGATACAACCGTTTTAGACATGCGCTGTATTGCTTCCTTTATTATTTTCATTTGTGATTCCTCCTTTTGGGCATGTATGCGAGGCAAAGTAGAAATGTTGCCATAGCAATTCCGACTGTTAGTCCTTTGGCGATGTTTAGTAGGTTCGTTACAGCACAAGTTGCAACTGCTATATTAAGATATGAAATAGTGCTGCAGGATTTCTCTTTAAGTGCTATTATTTCTTCTTCTGTTAGATGAATATTTGGATGGTTATATGGGGCCAGAACAGTAATCGCAATCCTGCCCACAATATTGATCCAGATTATGCTAGCCAAATTGAGTGACGGATAAAGAAAACATAAAAAGAAGCATTCGAGCAATAGCGATGCACACAGGCATCCACAAAAAGTTTTGGCGTGAAAACCATTTGTGTATCTTTTAAGCGAAAAAAAACCAATAAAAAAAGAAATTGCAACTAAAGGCTTTGATAAAGATGCTGCCAAAATAAGAAAGGGGACCAAGACAAGAAATGTTGATAATCGTTTTTCAATTCCATATCTAAGCCACTCGATTTTCTTAGCTTCAACAAATCCGTTTTTAATACAAAAGCAAACAATTGTGTCTACTATGAAGCTCAAGAATTTAACCTCCCTTTTTGTAATATAATAGCATCTTCTATTATTTGACTCTATCCTTTTAGCACGAAATATGAAAAATAATGCACGAAATAAGAAAACCGCACACGGATTAACGTGTGCGGAACAATAATTATTTGCGGCACAGAGGTATCTCTGCAGCAAATGTAAACCAGCCGTTTTGATAATCAAACGCGAATTCTGCATGAAGTTGATTCAGAATAAACTGGATACGTGGGAGGCCATATCCGTGATCTTCTCGTGGTTCTTTACTAGTCGGAATATAACCGTTTTTGATTGGAACTGGAGCAGAAGTGTTTTTTATTGACACAAAAAAAGTTTCCTGAGCTACAAGCTTACAAATGATTTGTCGTTCATCCTTTAGGCGACAGCACGCTTCGATTGCATTGTCTAATAGATTTGATAGCAACACGGTCAACATATCTGTACTGACTTCAACGCATGACAGATCATTTATGTTCATTTGCATGTCGATTCCAAAATCTTTCGCCATTTGACTCTTATGATTTAGAATAGCGTCAATAATAGGATGTCCAGAATTTGCGCAAAAAATCCTGGTTGACTGCATGCCTTGTAATTCTCGTACATAATCTTGAGCCTTTGCCACCTCGCCCATACACAGCAAGTCGGAAATTGTTTGTAGTTGGTTTTTAAATTCATGCGATAACTTCCGTTGGCTGCGATAGCTCCTTTCCAAAGCCAAAATATGTTCCGTCTGGAGTTCGCGCTCCTGATTCAATAACGACATCTCTTTCAGTTCTTTTGAAGTTGTTTCCATCTGCTTTAGTAAATATATAGTTGCAATATTTACACCTGCCAAGATACAACTAAACAGTACAGCATTGGAAGAAAGATCCGAATCATTTTTGCTCATATGAAAAATTACTAACATCATTACAAAAGAGAGACATGGAAACAGAGAAGATAAGAAAATCCAGTGTCCTTTTATAGAGTGAATATCGGGGGATCTGCGGAGCTGCCCAATAATCCATACAGTAAAAATAAGAAAGAAACGAGCTGCAGTGCATACAGTGGTATACAAAGCTTTTCTCCATATTAGCTGCGATAAGCTGATGTCTAAAAAGGCACTGATACCGTATAAAACAACAGTATCCGCAATACCCATGATGCTACTGCCGAGCAACACTACAATCGCATGTTGAAACCATTTCCCTTCAAATAAGTAGTTGGATACAATACCATAATAAAAGATGAAAACCACGGTTTGTATTTGTTGGGGGAACTCGAAGAAAGTAACTGCTACGCCAACGCTCCAAACTAAGAACAGCGTAAGATAATATCGTTTGGCCTTGACTTTTGGCTGGAAAAAATTTTTCCAAAACAGTTGATAAAACCATAACTCAAGAAGAATCCAAAGAGCCGTTATTGCTTGCGACATTTATTTTCCACCTTTCCAAAGTAGATACTTTTTCTTTTGTTCAGCATAACTTTTCTGGCTTACTTTTAGAGCCTTTCCGGTGTCTAAGATGGCTTCGGTACACTGATATTTTTGAATTCTTCGCATGTTAACTAAAAAACTTTTCTGAATCCGCAAGAATCCTTGACTTTCTAGCTGTCGTTCCAAGCTGGTCAGTGTAGCATAGAGCTTGTATTCCTTTGACTTTGAGGTACCAGGGACCTGGGTATAAATCACGGCAGTATGAGCCTGTGATTCAATATATAAAATATCAGCCAAGGGGAGAACAATGGTCTCGCCAGAAATATTTAAAATAATTGTTTCTTGAACAACTTGTAGCTTTTCGAGAGCTTGCTGCAAAAATCGTTCCAGTTTTGAATGAACTTCGCTTTTTAGCACATATCGGAATGCTTGCACTTCGTACCCTTCAGGCGCATATTCTATGTAGTTCGTTACAAATATAATCACGGCGGTTTCATTTACATTGCGGACTTTTTTCGCAATGTCAATGCCAGTATATTTTTTGTCTACAAAGTCAATGTCAAGAAAAAATATATCGGCTATTGGCAGTAAAGAAGCAGGAATTGCTTCTGCACTTGCAAAGGTATGAATTACCGATTCAGTTTTATTCTTCTTCAAAATTGCTCGAATTGCAACACGCAGACTTTCGAGAAATACTTGATTATCGTCGCATAGTATAATCCGGATCATTTTGGCTCCAATCTCTGCTTGACAGTACTTGCTGGAAGCAAATGTTTTTTCTTTTTCTCCCATCATACTCAGAAAAACCTCTCTTTCAAGTTAATTTCCCAAAATGTTCAGTATAATTATAGCATATCTGTCAATATCTCTAATAAAGCCAAACATCGCCGTGGTATTATATATTATAAAGTTCGATATGTTTAGGAGTAAGGTAACATGTATGATTTGGGCTCGCGATTGAAGAAAATTCGCAGTGAACGTGGCCTTTCTCAGAGAGCACTTGGTGAGAGAATTAGCAAGAGTGCAGGAACCATTAGTAGTTATGAGACCAATATACAAGTGCCACCTACAGAAGTATTGGTAAGTATTGCACGAGTGCTAAATGTACCACTTGATTATTTTGTGGATTTGAATTGTGATGCAATATACTCAGATAGCGCGTTATCACCTCAACAAAAGGAAGTTGTAGATTTGCTCTTCAGAGAATTCAGCTCGCCTTCAAACACAGGTGAAGAGCTCTCAGTCCAGCAAATACAAATTATCCAAAAACTGATTTTAATTTTCTCAAATAACTGCTAGTAAAAAGCTGTGCATGATTTTATGCACAGCTTTTTACATTTCGTGTCAGAGCATCCTCATTTTATGATGAATTAATGGCAACGAAATGAATACTGTGTTATGCTTTCGCTACACAAAGTGCAAGGACGTTTGAATTGTATGAATCTGTCTGATCAACAGTTCATAAGTTGCCCAGATTCATTGGAGCGTGCACATCCAAGAGAATTGCGTATAGCCTGCCATAGATCATCAGTGGCAGGGGCATGGGATGATGATTTACACATCAGAACGAATAAAGGAGGATTTTATGAAACTGGTTAAAAGAACACTGGCATTGGCCCTGGCAGTCATGATGATTATGGCTGTTCTGGTTGTTCCTGCATCTGCAGCAAGCAGCACGTGGGTAAACAGATTTGCAAACTTTGCAACGACCAGCGTAAACAGTTATACGACTGGATACGCAAGTGCTGTTCAGAGTATTCTTCTGGGATACAGCGGAACTTCCAGCATGATTTCCAGTTCCGGTGGTGTTGACGGCATGTTTGGCACCAACACCAAGAATGCTGTCATCGTTTTCCAGAATGCTAAGGGTCTTTCCGCTGACGGCATTGTTGGCTCTGGCACTTGGCGTGCAATGGCTACTGCTATGACCGAATCTACCAGCGGCAGCACTACCAATTTGCTGATGGGAAGCAGAACTGCCATCACTGCTATTTATAGCAGCTCTGTGTACAACTTCTACTACCGTACCACTTCCGGCGGTCTCGGTAGCGTATTCCACACTGCATATTAATCGCAGCGTTGTTGCATAGAAACATGCACTATCGAGATAACTAACTTTTTCTGGGGCACTGGTCGTCTTGACCAGTGCCTTCAGAGATTTTTGCTATGTATCCAATAGCAAGGAAAGGAATAATATGAAATGCTGTGCTAAAATGATAGTGTGCGTAACACTATTTTCTTTGATGTCGACATGCTTATATGGCTGTCAGCGGGAACCAAGCGAAAAGTCTGTTACAAGCAAAAATGACGGATCTTTTGACAGCAGTGTCATTCAACCGGGCCCACAGGATCAAATGATAGGTTCTACACAAGCCATAATTTTTGAGGATGAATTTAGTAGCACGGATGGTAGTGTTAATTTCGCACTTAGTATTCAAAACCAATTTACAGTTAATGAAAATCCTGTTGTAGAAGTTGTCCCACACTATTTGACGGGAGAAGATGCAGAAAAAATAGCAGTAGCATTGTTGAGTGATGCTGAGTGGTACGAGCAGGAACCACTTCTCGAACCAAATTATTCGAAAGAACAGATTCAAGAAAAAATCAACAGATGGTCTCAGTATGCCAATTCGCAAGCAGTTTCGGAATTGTGCGGCACCGGACATGGCGATACTGTGGATATCATCAAAAGCTTTATCGAAACATATACGGGTTTATACGAGTCAGCACCCAATGAAAAATCTCAAGCTTTGTGCCAGTGGAATTTGAAAAAGGACTCCTACTACTATTACTCAGAAGAATCATTAACGGGTCAAAATCTATCATCTGAGAACGATGCAATCAAGGCTGTTGCAAAATTAGGAAATGTCGAATATACCCTTGAAATATTCACAAGAAATATGAGTGACTACAAGATCAATAATATCTACTTGAGTCTCGGTGAAGGAATTAGTCCCGATTTTATTGATGCAGATATTTATCGTGCAATGCTTTGCCGAACAGATAAACCGACGGATGAAGATATTATTGCGGTAGAGGCTAAAGCACAGGAAATTCTTGATAGTATGGATTTGGGTGATTGGAAAGTAGATGCAAGTTCTGTACAAACTACCTATTATGGTGAGACTCCAGAATACATTATTAATGTAAGTGCAGTTCCTGTAATTAATGGTATTTCTGCTATCCGTAGACCCCAGTTTGGAAATTTAAAGAGCGATTCGTCTTATGCTTCCAACTATTATTTATCGGATGTAAATTTCCAATTCTCTGCTAATGGGGACTTGGTATCCTTTAGCATGTACTCCCCAATTGATGTAAAGGAAGTTCTAAATGAGAATGTTGCAACAACGAGTTTGGACGAGCTCATGGAGCTTGCTAAAAATCATTTGATGCTGAGTGACTACTATGAATACGGTTTAAGCGCAGATGCGCTTGAAACAATGGAAGAGACATATGGTGAAGATTTCATCTGTAAAATAAATCTTTGCCAAATGGATTATGGAATGCTGCGTGTAAAAGTTCCCAATACTGACGAAAGTTATTACTATGTTCCCGGCATTGTCATAGCAGGGACGATTGACTACGTTGGAAAAGATACCGGAAATGTATATGCGTCTAGTGGCGAGGCAATATATTATGACCGTATTGTACCGCTGGTTTCCCTGAATGCAGTAGATGGCTCAATTATTGAATTGAGCAATGAATAACTGAGAAAAAGGCTGTGTAATTAGACTGCCCCAGTTTGTGCGGAGTGGCGTAGCGTTAGCGGCGCCACTCCAGTTCTTATCTGGATGCGCTCGTAGTTGTAGAAGTGAATATATCTGTCAATCAGATCATCTGCTTCCCGGAGTGTCGTTGGCTTTCTCTTTGTTGATTCCCACTTCGTGCCGTTGTTTTGTGGTTGTGTGACAAAAAAATAGAAATTGATCACTTACTTGTGGTATGCTAAACAAATGTAAGATGAACCGCAATATGAATGGCAGTTTTTCATAAGGAGTGGAGGCGAGGAAAACGAAAAATGCATTCTTATCTGGAATCAAGCAAACTCCAGGGCTACGAATGGTCATTGCCATTCTAGCAGTCCCGGTAATGATCCTCTTTTCCTCCATGGAAAAGCTTTTGACAGCATTTCCTTTATCTTCTTTGCTGCCATACGGCTATCATACAGACCTCATTATCAGCGCATTACAATCGGATACGGTTGCACCGTTTATTCCCATCCTCGCGGTTCTTCCTTTCGCAGCCTGTTATGTGGATGACCTAAAAACCAAATTCGCCCGGTTTTTCTGCATACGAACCAGCTATGACACCTATATTTTCAGCCGCATTTTTGTCTGTTTCTTCTGCGGCGGTTTTGTGATTGTGATGGGAGTTCTGCTGTCTTGGGGAGCATCCGCGCTGTTTTTCCTTCCGCTGGAGCAAACACCGAAAGAGGCAAGCGATTCCGGGGAAACGCTGGTGCAGATGTGTGGATTGCTGTTCCTGTTTGGTGGTCTTTGGGCGGTGGTGGGAATGTCCATGAGTACGCTGATGGAGAGTAAATACATAGCCTATGCCGCACCTTTTGTCATGTACTATATGCTGGTAATCCTGTATGAGCGGTATTTTACCAGTGCTTTCATCCTCTATCCTCTGGAATGGATCAATCCGTCTGAGCTCTGGCCTTTCGGAAATATCGGTTCGGCTGTGGTAATGATTGAAATAACGCTGGCATTTGTTGTGCTGTTTGCGGCGAAAGCAGGAAGGAGGCTGCGGGAGCTATGAGAAAGATAAAACAGGCATTTTCCATTTCCGGTTACAATTTCCGCCTATGGCGTGATAATCCCCGAATCATAGTGACTTTTGCCCTAGCATTTATTATGTGCTTCCTCCTTTCAGACAAAGCGGTTCAATTTGCCCAGGAACACAACACCACCCTTCAGCTGGTGGAAACCTTTATCTGGAGCTTCGGTGACAGCAACTCCATTCTGCTGTCCTCCGTTTTGCTGGTCATGCTGTTTGCGGATATGCCGTTCCTTTCCTCCGGTACACCTTTGTATCTGGTTCGCACAGACCGCAGGACCTGGATCACCGGGCAGGTTATTTATATCATTGCGGCAACATCCGTCTATCTGCTGTTCGTGCTGGTGTCCACCGTATTGCTTTCCTTCCGGCTAGCTTTTCCTGCGAATATGTGGAGCCCCACCGCCGCCATCTTTGGCTATACTAACGCAGGCAAACGGGTGGCGATCCCTGCACTGGTCAAAACTCTGGAAATGAGCTGGCCCTACCAGAGTATGATCTGCATTTTCGGTCTGATGCTGGGTTATGCGGGAGTTATGGTAATGATCATGCTGGTATGCAATCTCAGTTTTGGTCAGGCCGCAGGCGTGGTCAGTGTTTTGGTATTCAGCCTGTATGGTATTTTGATGCAGCCCGACACGATTCAGCTTTTATTCAATCTCCCAGATGAAGCCTACTATATTGCGAATGTGGCAATTGGCTGGCTTTCTCCGCTGAACCATGCAACCTTTCATATGCACAACTTCGGCTATGACAAGCTGCCCAGGCTGTGGCAGTCCTATCTGATTTTTATTCTTTTGATCGTAATATGCTATTTCACTGCCATTCGTGCAGCGAAGCGGTACAATTTCAGCTTTACCGGAACAGAGGGATGATATGGAAGAAATTATCGAAGTACAGAATGTCAATAAATCATTCGGTGAAGAACACGTTCTGAAAGATGTTAGCCGGTCTTTTGAAAAGGGTAAGATCCACGGAATCGTTGGTAACAACGGTTCCGGTAAGACCGTCCTGATGAAGTGCATCTGCGGATTCCTTCGTCCTGACGGCGGCCGTATCATGGTAAATCATCAGGAAGTAGGGCGAGATACAGACTTCCCGGAGGATATTGGCATTATCATTGAGACCCCCGGCTTTCTTCCGCACCTGTCCGGGTTTCAGAATCTGAAAATCCTTGCTTCTCTAAAAAAGAAAGCAAATGAGCATACGATCCAGGCAGTTCTGGAACAGGTCGGGCTTGATCCGAATATGAAAAAGCCAGTTGGCAAGTATTCATTGGGTATGCGTCAGCGTCTCGGCTTTGCCCAAGCTCTTATGGAAGATCCCGGCATCCTGATTCTGGACGAACCTTTCAATGGTCTTGATAAACATGGTGTAGTCCATATCCGCAATGTTATTAAGGGCCTGCGGGAGGAAGGAAAAACAGTGATCCTCGCCAGCCACAATCAGGTGGATATCGACGAATTGTGCGATACCGTCTGTGAAATGGATGCGGGTGTTATGACGGTGGTGAGATGATGGATGACCTGATAAACGCAAGATACATAGCTGATCTTAAAAGCAGCGGCAGACAGGATGTAAAGCTGCTCTCCATCGTTGGCAAGCCTGGAGATTCTATTTTCATCAACGGCTCTCCGAAGCGCTGCGAGGCACATTTTGAAGTGCTATGCGGATTGAGAAAGCCGGACATTGGGGATGTAAAGATCTGCGGCAGGAATCTATATGAAATGGCCGCACAAGAATCTGCCGATTTTCGCCGGGACAATATCGGTGCCATTCCGCTCGACGGTGGCCTGATTCCAGAGTTACCAATGATTGATCAGGTAACTTTACCACTGAAGATGATGCGCCTGGATGAGGAAACCGTTCTCACGGAGGTTCGCCGTTTGGCATCTAACCTCATGCCGCTGCACAGCCTATACAATCTCCCTGGAAAATGCAATGCCCGGAAGCGATCTCTGTCACCCATCCTTCGGACGGTAATATGCAAACCGAAACTTATCATTATCAATGGTTTCCTGGATGACTTTCCGGAAATAGATACCGATGCTCTGTGGCGAGCATTGCTTGCCGCCAGACCTAAGGACAGCGTTCTCATATATCTCAGTGGCGCTCCTGCCCCGGAACAAGTTGAGTGGACGCAGCAGCTGAGAGTATAAATGGGGGTATATACCATGTACAAAAGAATCCTATCTGCTCTACTGGCATTCCTTCTCGTGGTCAGTCTGCCTATTAACGCTTATGCAGAAGAAACAACCGGAACAACAGAGGGCACAGAAGCAACTGTGACAACTGAATCAACAGTTGCAGCAGAGACCAGCGAAACAGAGCTATCTGCGCAGTCAGATGGTGACGATGAAACATATCCTGCGCAATCCACGCAGCCTACCAACCCCACACAGGCCACTCAGGCAACTGAGCCTACGCAACCGACGCAGCCCTCAGAGACTACCCAACCGACACAACCCAGCACTCCTACAAATCCCACTGAGCCTGCCGGTTCTCAGATTCCTACTGCTTTGGAAATTGATACAGAGAATATCTATGACGGCATGGACAAGGCTTACGAAGATGGATATGTGCCAATCGTCAAGGACGGAAAAGCCTATATCGTTTTGCCCCTTTTGAGTAACGGCGAAATCTACGACAATAAAATCAAGGTTTCCCTGGGTTTAGGAACCAGCGGATCTTCACCTTTCGTAATTGCAAACTATGAGAAAACCTTTGAACTGGAAAAGGTCACCCCTAAGAATAGCAAAGAAGGAAACGACTTATTTCTTGTGGAGTTTGCAGTGAAGTTAGCTGAAGATCGAATGAATGGAGTGTATCCGGTTACAGTTAACATCTCTGGCTATGATGAGTCTGGCAACTCGATTGCCTGCATCTATACGCTGTATGTGACAATCACCGATGGAAAAAGCCAGACCGTTACCACGTCTACTTATACCGAAACAGCCACCGCCGAGCCGGTAGTGTACATCTCCAAGAGTATCATGGAACCAACAAAGGCAATGGCTGGTGAGGAATTTACTCTGACTTTGACGTTGAAGAACTCCCTGACTACCAAGAGCGTAAAGAATATGCTGGTCAAGGTGGACACGGGTAATATGCAGATCAATCTTTTGGAAGACAGCAATGTATTTCAGATTGAGAAAATTGCGGCAGGCGGCGAGACAGAGCTAACTCTGCGCTTCGGCACAGATGCATCGATCCCCGCTGGAAAATATACCTTGAATTTCTCCTTCAACTATGACAGCAGCAAAACGCTGAATCTTTCTTCCTCTGGAACTGCAATCGTCGAGATCCAGCAGCCTGCCAATATGGAGTTGGTCATGCCCCGGTTCTCAGATTCTGTAACGGTTGGCGAAACCATTCCTCTCTCCTTGCAGGTAATGAATATGGGCAGGGATGAAATGTACAATGTCCGCTGTATTGTATCCGGTTACGGTTTTGCTCCGTCCAATACAGGATATATCGGCACAATGGCAGCAGGATCATCCGCAACCACAGAAATCGAACTCTATATCATAGCCCTGAACGCCAGCAGCGGAAACGAAAATGGCGGTCAGTATGGCGACACGGTAGGTACGGTGACGCTGGTCTATGAAGACGAAACCGGCCAGGAATACCAGCAGGAAACACAGTTTGAAACCACAGTAAACCGTCCTGTAGTAGAAGTGCCTCAGACAGTTTCTACCGAAGAAGAGGAAGAAAAAGCCGCAAGTCAGTGGTGGATCTCCGTACTGATTTTGGGAGGTGTGATTGGTGCAGCAGGAATTGGATATTTGTTTATCAAACGCAAGAAAAAGAACCGCGGTGGTGCATATCTGTAAAATAGCTGCCCGGACCATTCTTCGCTGTGGAGTTTCCACTCTGGTAATGTTATGTTTGGGACTGTATTTCATATTTCCAGCGTGTAAATCATTCTTGCAGCTTCAGAGTGAGAAACACACACCTTTTGAAATCATTGCCAGTACAGATAAAAGCTATATTGATTTGAATAGGATTTTGCAGATTGATGGTATACAAAATGCAAGTCCCATTATGCTAACGAATGTTGAGCTTACTTATGAGGACTATTCCTTGCAGTGCCAGATGAGCGCCGTATACAGCAATTATCTGAATCTAAATTTAATGGAAGGAGCAATCTTTCTGGACAGTACCAATATGCCATACCTTGTATTAAACAAAGCGGCGGCAGAATCCTTTGCAAATGATGGTAGCGAAACAACCGTTTCCGTCGAAGATACTGTGCTGTTCAAGGCGGAGGGATCTGAACGAAAGGCTATCGTCTGCGGTATATTTGACGACAACAGCGATTCTCCTGTTGTTTACATGAGTTACACTGTAGCAAGTAAATCATTCGCACAGGGCGGAACTACAAAAGTTGCTCTTTCTTTGGCTAACAAGTCTTATGCAGATCGTGTTATCTCCAATCTGCAAAAATATGGTCTTTATGCTACTGTCGATTCCAGCACCGGTCTTGCATGGAACCTGATGGAACAGCAGGTTTGGCAAACAGCAGCTATCAGCATTGCTTTAATTGCCTGTTCTGTTATTCTTATCCGAGAAAAGCGGAGCGCAGAGCTGAAAGACAAAAAGGGAGAAAGAGCAGGTTTGCTCATGGCCGGATTAACAGCAAACGAGGTTAGAGAAATATATCCTTTGCGGCTAGCTATGGCAGATATACTTTGTATTGTGGTCGCATCCATTTTTTCAAGCATTTCTGGCAGTTTTACGATCCTGGGCATTGGCATCGCCCTCTGCTTCTCATGTATTCACTTTGCGGGTGGAACATATGGCGAGCGCATATAATATTCGGATTCTACAATTGTTTTTTCTAAAGAGGTGACCCAATGTGCCATGTAAGGTGGTATATGAAAAGCGCTATCCCATCCACTATCCATCTGATGGTGACCCGGATTATGAGGAAGCAAAACGGGTATATAAAAATACAACATTTCTGGATGGTGAGAGCTTCTTAAAGAGGCTATACGCACAAACCGTCCGTGTCCTGATTCCGGGGCGTGCGGAGAGTCTGGATACATTTCTCCACGTTGCCAAACGAACAGCAGATCACTATGAAATGGATATTGTCATCATGTCGCACGACGACCACTATTCTGTTTCTCTGAACACAAAAACAGATTTTCCAATGTCAGGATTAAAAACTATCATGCAGATGGCGGACGATATAATGTTTACCAACGAAGAAGAAAAAATGGTTATTACATTCAGCTTCTATACCCATACCACTTATCTTTCTGGTCGCAAGATTTCGCCCACTACCGATGATATCGACTTTCTCGAAATATAAAGGAGAATTTACGTGGATATTCCTGAGATTTTCCCAAGTGAATACCGTTTCTGCCAAATTCTATGGGAGAACGAGCCCGTATCAACAACAAAGCTTGTTGCCTTGTGTAATGAAAGACTGAACTGGACCAAGTCTACCACTTATACTGTAATCAGACGTTTGATAGCAAGGGGTGTTATCAGAAAAGATAGTTCTATATGCGTTTCCTTAGTATCAAAGAAAGCTGTGCAGGCGCAAATCGTCACGAGAGTAATTATTGACTATTTTGAGGGAAACAAGTCTGAATTTATCAAATTAATTTGCGAGAACGAACCTAAAATTGCAGAAATATGACGCGATAGATTAGTAACGCCAACTAGTATCATATTTCGACCTAATAAGTTGTTCCTTTGTGTTATCTTATCCCTAAATCTGTAATTCTCCATCGCAAAGGAAACAATTTTGGCAATACGCAAATACCTTTATCCCACGCAATTCAGCGATAAACCTCATAGTAGCCCCATTCCCCGCAACAATACTCCTATTGCTGCTTATTCTTTCGCAGAAAAAAACAATTCGACACCGTTTTACAATGTTTGCAGTATTAAGTCTGCAAGCACTGTAAAACGGTGTTCTTTTTTTGCCTTTTTCCTAAAAAATAACCCCGCCTTTGCAGAAAATGCAAGGGCTCCACCCGTGTTTCTTTTTATGAAGATATTTTCATTTCATCAGGAGGAACACAATATGGAAGAACCTAAAAAGTATCAGCTTCCCGCAGAGGGCAAGATGATCGATGTAACAGAGGAACAATACCGTGCGTTTTATAAATGCAAGCGTAGAGAGAAGTATCTGGAGGAGCGGGATCAGAAGCATAAGCTGTATCATTATAGCGACCTTGATACAGAAGAACTGCTGGGCGAGGAAATGTTTTCCTATCCCAACGAGGAAAGCATTGAAGAACGAATTGTAGATCGATTGCTTATCGAGTCACTGCTGCGATGTGTTGGAAAACTGCCGGAGGAGGATCGGGAACTGATCCACGCATTGTACTATCAAGGCAAATCCGAGAGAGCCTGTGCGGATGAATTTGGAATCTCCCAAAAGACGATCAATAATCAGCGCAACCGTATCCTGGATAAGTTGAGGGATTTGATGAACATTTTGTAAACTCTGCTAATTTGCCTTACTCAAACTCCCGTAAAATCGGCTAAGTAGTGAAGGTGCATTTTCCCATTACCTTCTCTGAACCTTTTCAAGTGAATACACGACAGTTCAGGTACATAACACTGTGCGACGAGCAGCAGGAAGTGTGCGCCGGGACGATAGCCCCTCTGGAGGTGATCTGGGTCAGCTATCCGAGCGAACAACACAGCTTCTGACGCGGTTTGGTATGCCGCTTTGCCATGACTTGTACAGTGATAACGGAACTTGTGCAAACCTTCCCGCAGACTTGGGGAGAACCCTGCGGCATACGCCAGCCTTTGGCAGCGGTGCTGTGGAGTTATGATGACCTTTTACCAAAGGCCAGCCTGGATTGTGCCCACCGTCAGGGGCTGTGATAAATGTGACGGACATTGTATTTCATTTTACTACCGGATCGCCATCTCACGATTTGTATGCCGAGAAATCCCGCATGGCTGACATGGCGATCCGCAAAGTTAGATATCATGCGCTGGCAGTTTCGGCTGCCAGCGTATTCATGTGACTTTGAATTTTTGAAATCACAAATTTATGGGGGTGTAATACCAACTGCAACCACGGAGGAATTTTTTATTATGGCAATGACAAAATTGGATACTTATAAAGTAATGTTCAAAGGCTATCCGGATGTTGTTTCTGTTGCACAACTCAGTGAAATGCTTTCTATCAGTGAAAAAACTGTGTACCGAATGGTCAAGGATCATCGTATCAGCTATTTCAAAATAGGCCGTACCTATAAATTTGCTAAAGTACATATTTTTAACTATCTAGGCATCGTCTGACACAGGGGATTTGCATCCTTGCATTTTATCACCCAGAGCGATACTATAATAGTGTCAACAACGGGTGAATACAGTTGCTACATACAAAGGAGGAACACAGATGGTAGCAGGACACCTTAGAGAACAAAATGGAAAATATCAAATGATTCTTAGCTGGAAGGGCAGTGACGGAAAACGCATAACTAAATCCGTCAGCACTGGGCTTCCGGTAAAAGGCAATAAACGCCGCGCAGAGGAAATGCTAAAAATCACTTGCCGGGAGTTCAATCCTGAGAATAGCAAAGACAACGCAAATATGCCCGTCTCGGATTTCCTCTCCAAATGGCTGAAGGACAAGGCTTCTGCTATGGGTCCCTCTCGCTTCGCCAACTATGCATACAATGTCAAAACAGACATAGCACCTTACTTTGAAACGCATCCTGTAATACTTCCTGAGCTGTCACCAGACGTTCTATCCGCCTTTTTCTCCTATGAACGGAACGAGAATAAGGTCCCCGTTCAAATCCTGCTGGAGCTTCACGAGGCCCTTCTGGTGGGATTGGGATATGCCGTAGAATTGGGATGGATCGCAGAAAATCCGGCAGAACAGGTAAATCCTTGCGAAAACGATTCGCAGCTCCTGTTCACTAGCTACCTGCTGGACTGGCTGACAATGATGAAAAAGAGTGTCACCCTCACAACTCATGTTGGTTATTCAAGGAGCATCAAAGGGCAAATCATTCCTTATTTTGATGCAACGTATCCGGGGTTGAAACTCAGCCATGTTACTCCTAAGCATATTCAGGACTACTACACCTACGAGATGGAGGAACGAGGGTTATCTGCAAACACAATTCTGCGCAGGCAGGCAAACATCCGAAAAGCATTACAGTACGCATACAAAACCGGACTGATTAGCGGCAATCCCGCAGATAAAATCGAACGTCCAAAAGCAGAAAAATACGCCGGGACTTTTTACCAAGCCGATGAACTTAACGATCTATTTCGGGCGTTCAAAAACGATCCCCTCGAACTTGCGGTTATTCTTGCTACCTATTACGGTCTCCGCCGCAGCGAACTTATCGGACTGCGCTGGGATGCAGTTGATTTTGAAAAGAAAACCCTCACTGTAAAGCACACAGTCCACCAAACCACAGTCGATGGCAAATGGCAGATTGTCGCGCAGGATCGCACCAAAACAAAGTCAAGTTTCCGTTCACTCCCGCTTGTCGGGCCTATTGAAAGCCTTCTTTTGGCAGAAAAAGCACGACAGCATCAAAACCGCAAACTCTGCGGAACTTGCTACTGCACAGATTATTCAGACTACATATTTGTGAACGATATTGGCGAGCTGATAAAGCCCGATTATGTGAGCAGGCATTTTGCTTTGGTCGTGCAAAAGCATAATCTAAAAAAACTACGCTTTCATGATTTGCGACATAGCTGTGCGTCACTTCTCTTTGCCAACGGCGTATCCATGAAGGAGATCCAAGCATGGTTGGGACACAGCACTCTGGGCACAACAGCCAATATCTATACGCACATGGACGAAGATAAGAAGCTGGATTCTGCCAATGCCATCATTCCAGTTCTGAAATTTTGAATTAAAAAAGTTCCCGGAACTGCCTACACAACTCCGGGAACAAACCCAAATGGTGCCGCTAACCGGACTCGAACCGGTACAGGATCGCTCCTGGCAGATTTTAAGTCTGCTATGTCTACCTATTCCATCATAGCGGCATATTCAGTTGTATCCCTCCTTCGACAAGAACCTCCAAACACATTAGGAGGGATGTTTAGGAGGGATGCTCCTAAAAAACGATTTTTCAAAAGCCAAAAAGTGGCTGATACCAACGGGTTTTGAAAACCCACATACCGTTACAGGCTTCGGATTTTAAGTCCCCTGTGTCTACCGATTCCACCACAACGGCGGCTTGATTTATAGTAGCACAATTTTCGGAAGCCGTCAAGTCTTACAGCTGGTCCAGATTCAGTCCGAAGGCGCCCAGGCAGTTGTCCAGGAACCAGTCCAGCTCCGGGCGGGCCATGGCCTTCATGGCGTCCCAGGTCTGTTTGGCCGCGGTGTCGAATTCGGTGTTGCCCGCTTTCTGCTCTTCCAGACACTTGATGTGGGCGGAGAGCTTGTCCGCCGCTTTGACGAAGGGCAGGACTTCCTCGTCATCCTCCAGCACCAGATGCTCATAGCTGGAACGCAGCTGCGGCGGCAGCATGTCCAGCAGGCGGTTTCCCGCAATGTGCTCCACCTGTTTGTAGGCGTCCTTGATGCCGGGGTTGTAATACTTGATGGGCGTGGGCAGGTCGCCGGTGAGGATCTCGGAGGCGTCGTGGTACAGCGCCGCCACCGCACAGCGGTCCGGGTCGGGGGTGGGCAGGTTCAGGATGTCCCGGCGGATCAGCGCCAGAGCGTGGGCCAGCACCGCCGTCATGTGGCTGTGCTCGGAAATATTCTCGGAAAAGGTATTGCGCATCAGACCCCAGCGGGTAATGTAGCGCATCCGGCCCATCAGGGCGTAAAATTCATTGGCCATAGATTACCTCTTAAATACGGAAATTCACAGCAGGACAGCCCGCCCTGCTGTTTTTATTGCAGCGCTTGAATACAGGTTACCAGGTTTTCCGCCTTTTCGCAGAAGATATGACCGCCCGCTTTCTCCATATCTTCCTTATCCCGGAACCCCCACAGGACGCTGACGCAGGGAACGCCCGCGTTTTTTGCCGTCAGCACATCCACCTCGCTGTCGCCCACATAGACGCATTTCTCCGCGCCAATGGCTTTCATGGCTTTGAAGACCATATCGGCAGCAGGCTTGCGGGGACAGCCGGTTGTCTCGCCCAGGGCGTAAATTCCCGGGAAATAATCGGCGCAGAGGGCTTTCACGGCGGCATCGGGCTTATTGGAGACGATGGCCAGGGGGTATTTTTCCCCCAGTTGCGACAGGGCTTCCAAAATTCCGTCATAGGGTCTGGTCTTGATCTGGCAGTGGGCGGTGTAGTAGGGCTTATACGTTGCCAGAACCTGCTGCACTTCTTCAGGGGTGCTTCCTGCGGGCAGGGACAGGCGGATCTGATTCTCCGCGCCGTTGCCCACGAAGCGCCGCAGCTCCGGGAGGGTGCGTTCGGGGTAGCCGTGGGTGCGCAGGGCATGATTGGTAGCGTCCAGCAGGTCCTCCAGGGTGTTCAGCAGGGTGCCGTCCAGGTCGAACAAAATGCCTGTTTTCATTTAATACCCCCGGTTTTTCAGCACCCGGATATCCTCGCCCACAAAGGTCAGACGCTGAAATCCGCCATGGAGCCTGGACGCGATCTGGGGAGAATAGCGGCGGCTCATCTCGTCCACGTTCAGGTTGGTGGAGATGACCATGGGCTTCCCCGCCAAAATTCTATCATTGAGCAAACCGTACAGCGCCGCCGTGACGAACTGGCCGGGCATTTCGGTGCCCAGGTCGTCGATGATCAGCAGATCGCAGTCGGTGAATTTTGCCGCCTCCCGGCGGGCTTCCTCGCTGGGACTGAACTTGGCCTGCTCCAGCTTGCCGAAGAAATGGTTCGCCGTCTCATAGACCACGCTATAGCCCCGGTCTGCCACCGCCCGGGCGATACAGGCAGACAGGAAGGTCTTTCCAAGGCCTGTGCCGCCGACAAACAGCAGATTGCCCGCGCTGGGAGCAAAGGTCAGGGCATAGGTTCGGCAGATCTTGAAATTCCGTTCCATGATTGCCCGGGCACTGGCACCATACTTGGGGTCGATATGGTCGGGATAGTAGTCCAGCCGGAACTGGTTGAAAGTTTCCTTGCTGCCGGAGAGGATGGAGACTTCCTTCTTCTGCTCCTGACGGCACAGCTCCCGCAGGCACTCGCACATGGTGCTGCCTACATAGCCGCTGCCGCCGCAGTTGTCGCAGATGG
>JBGVQN010000036.1:0-5776 GCA_045127535.1 Lachnospiraceae bacterium
AGTTCGAGCCTCGTCACCCGCTCCAAAAAGATAAGGAACGCGCCACTTGCGTTCCTTATTTCATACGGTACCGTGGCCAAGTGGTAAGGCAAGAGTCTGCAAAACTCTCATTCGCCAGTTCAAATCTGGCCGGTACCTCCATAATTAGTGTACACTTTAGATATCAACTAAGAAAAGTTGATGAAAAGTGTACACTTTTTATTTTTACAGTATATTTTACTGGTAAATAGTTCAATATTTTGGGTAAAATGTGAACACGATTTTGGACGATTCTATAGATATCATACCTGCAGTAATAGATATTTCTCGAATACAGCCTTGGTTTTGCTGCGTCAGAAACGAAATTTGCGGTGCCTTTTTTGAATTCTCTGAGGATTCTCGAAAAGGGCACCGCTTTTTTTATTGGAGTTTTCAGAAAATTATCAAATAAATTTGAGCCGGACATTTTGGAGCAAATGCTCCAGGATGTCCGGCTTTTTTTGTTTGTCAGAAGGGAGGCAGGAAAATGGCACAGTCATTAAAAAGGGCACCGGCATAGCGCCATCTTGCTGCAAAAAGAAATACTATCCAGAACGGCGGCGATATGCCACTCCACCAAAAGAGACAGAGAGAAAAGTATGCAGCAGATCCGAACTCTGTATCGGATGTCCGTTTCCATCATCCGGCTTTATTTGCTGGGGCAATGGTGAGGACTGCCTGCGATCACGATATATGAAATTACAAAGCAAGGAGAATAAAAAATGATCACCATTATTCTGAAGCATCACAATAAGCAGACTGAGGTAGATACGCCTGTCATGTATGAAGAACTCCAGCTGGCTCTCTGGAAACTGGGACTTGACCGGGAGCCTGAGAAATATACGCTGATAGATCTGGGAGCAACCTTCCGATACCAGTCACCGCTGGAGTATTTTATATTGCGGCTACTGGAAGGCGAAATGACACTGCTGGATGCTGTGTCAGCAATCTATTCTGTGATTGCACCGCCCCGACCTATTATAGCTCAGGTGCATATTTTATCCAGCGGCTTTAAGTCAATCTCGGAGCTTCGGCTGGAAATTGACCGGCTGATCAAATCCACCGCACAATTTGGAAGCACCTGCTTTTTTCCTGTCCGGGGATGGCTTGTGGGACTGGATGGTGAAATGGAACCGGCCAGCGATGCCCTGCTGCTTCAGTACGCAGAAGTTATTGGCGATGCTGTTCAGCGGATGCAGTCCTGGATCATCCATGATATGGCACTCTGCTTTGCGGATACAGAGACCGCTGCAGAAGAATCCCTGTTCCAGAAGATCCTTTCTGCAAGATGGTCGGTGGATAAGAAAGGGAAGAAGCTCTATGGCCGGATTGACCTTCTCCTGACAGAAGATCTGACTCCGGAGGAACAGGAGGCATTGGAGGAAAAGGCCAGACGGATCACGACCCAGGACATGGCTCTGCGACTTGACCGCTGGTCGGTGCTGACGGACCGGGGGATTCTTTATATCAATTTCGGTACGGGCAGGGAGAAAGCCTTTGATATGGATGAGGATACCGATGATGAAGAAAGCGGATGGGATGCGGTCTGCATCTGTCCGGAATGTGAAGCCCAGACCAAGAAGTACGGGAATATCTCTGCGGAGAATATCTCGGATGTGGAATGGCTAGACTTCCTCGTTGTTGGTGAGCGTACAATACCCCATCCCATCGATGTATCCGATATGGAGGATCTGTATGAATAAGGCACCAACACCCCGTGAAGCAGCCCAGATCCAGCTCCAGTATCAACCCGGAACCCGTCTGGAACTTGAACTCATGGTAGATGCCTATGCGGTTGCTCCGGGTACAAGAGGGACGGTTGACCACGTGGATGATATGGGAAGCGTCCATATCAAATGGGATAATGGCCGAACTCTGGCAGCAATCCCCGGCGTAGACAGCTTCCGAAAACTGACAGGCCAGGAGCTTCAGGAAGAACGGCTGGGGATGACAGCTCCGAAAATGGAGGGACAGTCTCTATGAGTATCCGGGAGATCACCATAGATCAGCTTCGGCAGATGGGAGAGCAGGAAGGACTTGTTTTGCAGGGCTGTGGTGGTTCGCTGCAGGAATGGCAGGATGGGATCAATCAGCTTCTGACAGAAGAAGGAATCCTGCAAGGAGGAACAAAGTTTGAGGATATCTCCATATTTCGGCATGAGGGCTGCACCTGTCTGCTGTTTCCATTCACACCGGAAGTGCAGCTGGATATAAATAAGCTGGCAGCATGGCGCATAAAGTCCAACGAGCAGTTTGGCGGAATGTGGCTCAGTGATTATGTGGACATCAAGCTTGGCGGGTACCAGCAGAATCAGAAAATGCAATCGAAACCTGACTGCCCGCTGATCGGTGAGGATGGAAATATCTTCAATCTTATGGGGATTGCCTCCAGAATTCTGAAAGAGAATGGTATGAAGGAACAGGCTAGAGAGATGCGGCAGCGGATCACCCAGTGCCAGAGCTACGATTCTGCTCTGTGCATCATTGCGGATTATGTGAATATAACGGAGAAAGAGCAACAGGAAGATATGTCTATGGAAATGTATTAAGGCCGTCGTGGTAAACCTGAAAGGGAACCATGAAGGGGCGGTCCAATAAAACAGTTGAGTTGATTCTACCAGCATAACACACTATATATGTCAACAGCGCTCATTATCCCTTTCGTGATTTTGATAAGACAATTATAGCACAAGCGTTCGATAATGCAAGTATTTTTACCAATGATACAGTTACTTGTCAATGAAAGATATGAAAGAGCCGGGATTGCTCCCGGCCCATGCTTGTCTGCTAGAATTACTTCCTGTTCTGTTCAATCCATTGCACAGCAAAGTCCACAAGCTCTCTCTGCTTCATAAGCGTTATGGTTGCATTGCCCAATGTGACCTTTTGAACGGAATGACGGTTCTCAAAGGCCTCTCCGATTTCCTCAAAATCCTCACCGTCCACAAAAAGAGTATCATAGGATTTCCAGACCCGCTGACCGTTTTCCATAACGGCACTGTATTCCGTGCTGTTGTGCTTTCCGGGGTAGTCTGCTCTCACATCTGCCAAATGCAATGAAGTGTTCTTATCGTAACCAACGCCGATCAGCAGTACATACCCATCCAGTTCATACAGTTTCCCGATGGGTGAACCCTCCCCAAAGATATTAGAAAGGTCATGATCTTGTGTAAGATACGCAGCATATTTTCCGTTCGCAGCCACTGAACGGGCGGGATGATCGCTACGCAGCGTACCGGGCCACCTGCGGAACATTTCTGCAACAGCCCCCATGGTATTTGTGGGTGTGATATCCTTGTTGTACGCAGGCCAATTGTCCCGGATGATCTGCCACCATTCCTCCGGTTCTTCCCAGTGAACGCCAGCGGTGGGATCAAGATTCTTCCATGATTGGGTTGGCATCAAAATGGTTCCGTCTGCGCCTACACTTTCCAGCAAGGCTTCAATGACAATCTGTGCGCCACCGCAAACAAATCCCATACTGCTCAGCGAGGTATGAACCATAATCGTCTGACCTGCGGTAATACCAATCTTCTTTAGCGCAGTCAAAATGTCCTGCTTTAATACGATTTTTCTCTCCATTTACAAAACCTCGACAAACTACATTTACGCTTTCAGCTTCTCTTCGATTTCCTTGTCCGGCCAGTAGCCCCAGGATTCTACGATCTTACCGTTCATAACCTTGAAATTTTCCAGCGCTTCGAAGCTGACCCGTTTGCCGGATTCATTGTGAAGTCCATCAAAACGCACTCTGGTGGCAACCATTCCCCCTTCTGCGAAAGCATCAATTACAGTTGCATTCAGATAAGCATACTGCCCGGCAACGATTTTCAGAATGCCCACCGCATCCGCATTGCTCCTTGCGGCAGCAGGACTGTTGTCAATATAATCCTCTGTCATACAGTCCATCACAAAACCATAATTTCGGTTCGTATAGCCTTCTTCAAAAAAGCGGATGACCAGTTCTGTTGGTGTCATGGGAATAACCTCCTGATTTTTATGTTTTCATTTTATCGCAGATAAAAGCAAATTGCAAAGGTTAACACCGTAACCCTGCACAAAAAGAAATTGCGGCATTTATGTTCTCTGCACAAATGCCGCATATAAGTTATGTCCTGCTGCTTCTCCTGACCACAAGCTGCACCGGAAGCCGGATTTGTGTTTCGGTCTGTCTGCCTTCCTTTAATTCCCGGAGTTTCTCTATGGCAATCCTTGCCCGAAGTGCGCCATCCTGCCTGACTGTGGTAAGAGATGGAGAGACCATCTGGCAGAGAGGTGTGTCATCAAAACCTACAACAGCAATTTCCTCCGGAACCCGGATTCCCTGCTCATTCAGAAAGCCGATGAAGTCAACCGCATAGTAATCTGAAACTGCAAAAACCGCAGTTGTATTCAGAATCCTGTTCAGATGTTCTCTGTAGAATTGCCAACGCTGCTGCCGATGCATGGGAACCAGTAGATGATCCGCAAAGCCGGGAGCAAAACCTGTCTGGAAGCCCTGTACCCGCTCCATATCCACACAGATGTCATTGTCGGCAATACATAAAGCCCGTTCGTGACCATTCTCCCGGAGATAACAGCCTGCCTGATGGCCGCCGTCATAGTTATCGATGGTGATATTCACGATCCTTTCCGGGTTTTTACAATAACCGTCATAGACCACAAAAGGAATCCGCATATGATTTCGAAGATACACATAATCCTGATCGCAGAAGCCGATCACCACGATTCCGTCCAGATTCCACATGGATGCAAACTGAATGATTTCTTCTGCACTTTTTGCTTTCTTCACCATCATAAATTGCCCGTTGGCTTCGATTTCGGTGGACAGATAATTCAACGAAGAGGAGATAAAGAAATCATCCAGCGTGTGCCCTTCGTATTTTTCATGGTCATTTACGAACACGCCGATAATTCTGGAAGAGTTCCGGGCCAGCAAAATACCAGCCATGCTGGGAATGTATTGCTTTTCTTCCAACAGCGCCATGACCCTCTTCTGGGTTTCCTCAGAAATCTTCTTTGTTTTTCCGTGAATCACATTGGAAACCGTGGCCGTACTAAGCCCCAGCTCCTGCGCAATATCACTGATTCTAACCCTCTGGTCCTCCATTTGAGATGCCTCCTGTCAGCTGAATCTGAGATTAGTATATATCCATCCGGCAGGAAGGTCAAAGGTTAATCGCATAACCCACAACAAGAATGCGTGCGTTGCATTACTCAGCTGCCAATCATAACCACTAGTGAACTAGTGGTTTGCTCAGACCCTAGAAGGGTCAACTCATGCTGACCCCTCTAAGGGGTTTTGAAGGCAACCATCGCATCACGATTACAGGCAGCCACCTAAAGGTGGCTGTTTGTTTTTGCCTTACTTATTTCTTTCACCCGTAAACGGGTCTGCAAACTCTTTGAGCGAGATCTGATCTTTTGCGAAATCTTCTTCGAGCTGATTCTTGATGTAATCTGCAATCATTTTTTCCTTCTTGCCTACCGTGTCCACAAAATATCCTCTGGCCCAGAAATTTCTGCTGCCGTAGCGATATTTGAGATTTGCGTGTCGGTCGAATATCATTAATGCACTTTTACTCTTGAGTGTACACCATAATTATATAATACTGAACTTCACGGATGCAACAGCTCCGACAGAGAACCCACTCTATCGAACAAGTTCGATGTGGGCGAGGGGACATTCCCCTCAACCCCTTTTTACAGTTCACATTTATTTCAGATTTGACCTATTGCTTCTGATTTTTTTCTGTTA
>JBGVQN010000037.1:0-23131 GCA_045127535.1 Lachnospiraceae bacterium
GTTTTACAGCCTGTGCCTTAAATTCGTTATCATAAGATTTTTGTGTACGTTTTGTTGACATAATAATTCACTCCTTATTCTCTATTGATTATATATCAAAATCCTTGAGAATAGGGTGTCAACTTTTATGGTACAACATCACACTTTACTTGACAAACTCACTTGACAGAGACATTCCCGATCATCATAGATTTATCAACTTGCTATTTACCGCAGTAGATGGTAAAATCAAAGTATAACAGGTGGGTTGTAGCCTCATGTTTGAGGGATAACTCCAGAAAGGAGTCTGAAAAGCATGGGAAGATTTGTGAACCCCGATAATAGTGCGTTTCAGGTTGCTCTGAACTCCAGAATATATGTGGATAAAACTGGTTTGATCGAGTACACAAATAGTGTTCTTGATACAACAAACGCTTATATTTGCAATAGCCGACCGCGCCGATTTGGAAAATCTTATGCAGCTAATATGCTGGCCGCGTATTATAGCAAAGGCGCGAATGCTGAGCAGATGTTCTCTGGATTGAAGATAGGCAAGGACGCTGACTTCAAGAAACACCTCAATAAGTATGATGTGATCCACATTGACATCCAGTGGTTTTTGGCAAACTGTGATGATGCGGATAAAGTGGTACCGTTTATAACCAAAAGTGTTCTGGACGAACTTAGGGATATTTATCCAGAGGTGTTACCGCAGGAGGTTGTGACCCTTCCGGACGCACTTTCACGAGTAAAGGAGCGTACTGGACAGAAATTTGTTGTTATCATAGATGAATGGGATGTCATTATCCGAGATGGAGCAATTACGGAGACTATTCAAGATGAATATCTTAATTTTTTAATGGGAATGTTCAAAGGTGTCGAGCCGACAAAGTACATTCAGTTGGCATACCTTACGGGAATTCTGCCGATTAAGAAGGAAAAGGCTCAGTCGGCAGTGAACAACCTTGATGAGTTTACAATGCTACAAGCAGATGAACTGGCTCCATACATCGGTTTTACCGAAGATGAAGTAAAAGAACTCTGCGAAAAATATAATAGAGATTTTGATAAAGTAAAGAAGTGGTACGATGGTTATTTGCTTAATGGATATCAGGTGTACAATCCTAAAGCAGTTGTGAGTATCATGACAAAGGGAAGGTTCAGAAGCTACTGGTCTGAAACTGGCTCGTATGAGGTTGTGGTACCTCTTATCTGTATGAATTATGACGGGCTGAAGAATGCAATCATCGAGATGCTTTCTGGCTCGGAGGTTAAAGTTGATACAGCGACTTTCAAAAATGACCCTGCAAAGATACAGAATCGTGATGATGTGATCACTTACCTAATTCACCTGGGCTATTTGGGATACAATGAAGATAACGAGACAGCATTTGTTCCAAATGAGGAAATCAGGCAGGAATTGATTACGGCGGTTAGAAGCAGTAATTGGGATGAATTGATTGCATTCCAGCAGGAGTCAAGGAATCTTCTGATGGCAACCCTGTCAATGAACGAAAAACAGGTCGCAACTGAAATTGACAGGATTCATTCAGAATATGCTTCGACCATCCAGTATAATGATGAGAACTCTTTGAGCAGCACGATTACCATTGCTTATCTGGGAGCAATGCAGTATTATTTCAAACCCGTGAGAGAATTGCCAACTGGTCTTGGGTTTGCTGATTTTGTGTTTATTCCAAAACCGGAATATAAGAGCACTTATCCGGCACTGGTGGTGGAACTGAAGTGGAATAAAGACACCGAAACTGCCTTGCAGCAGATTAAGAATAAAAGATATCCAGAGTCGATTCTGAATTACACTGGCGATATTCTTCTGGTTGGAATTAATTATGATAAAAGCAGCAAGAAACATCAGTGTTTGATTGAAAAGTACGAGAAAGACTAACACACATGCCCATGTGCAAACTATGTCATCTGACACGGTGTGCAGGTGGGTTTTTTTGTTGTGTTTCTACCTTGTTATTAAGTACATCTTTTTACTGCAAGTTCAGGCTTGGGCTCCGGGTGAAGGGCGTGTGGCCGAACAGGAAAAACGGCCAAACAAAAAACTACCAATGCTACCGACAATACGGTGCTTGGTAGTTTCAGTCTTTATGGTCAGGTATGAAGCGGATATAATGGATTGCGGCGACAGCACTCCTGCAATGCATCCTCAAATAATGTCAGATGCTTACTTTTTGCCACTATAAGACGATTGGTAAATTCTGTTCCGTTGTCCGTCTGTACTTCACGTATAGGAAAGGGAGCTTTCATGGTTAACAAATCCTATCCTAACAGGTGTATCGGCTTGCTATTTGCCCTATTAGATGGTAAAATCAAATACAATAGGTGAGTTGTATCAAGCAGCTCCAGAAAGGAGTCTGAGACGCATGGGGAGATTTGTAAATCCTGATAATAGTGCATTTCAGGTAGCTCTGAATTCTAAGATATATGTTGACAAAACAGGCTTGCTCAAATATACAAACAGTGTCCTTGACACCACAGATGCTTATATCTGTAACAGCCGTCCACGCAGATTCGGAAAATCGTATGCAGCGAATATGCTCACTGCATACTACAGTAAGGGTGCTGAATCCGAGCGGATGTTTTCAAAATTTGAAATTAGTAAAAGTGCGGATTTCAAGAAACATCTAAATCAATATGACGTGATTCACATTGATATCCAATGGTTTCTGGTAAATTGCAGCGATGCGGATAATGTGGTGGCGTTTATTACAAAAAGTGTTCTGGACGAGTTGCGTGAGATTTATCCAGGTGCTTTGCCACCAGAGGTGTCCTATTTGCCGGATGCTCTTTCCAGGGTCAGGGAGAAAACAGGACAGAAATTCATTGTTATCATTGACGAATGGGATGTCCTTATCCGTGATGCAGCCACAAATCAAAAGGCGCAGGATGAGTATATCAACTTCCTGAGAGGAATGTTTAAAGGAACGGAGCCGACAAAGTATATCCAACTTGCATATCTTACAGGCATTCTTCCAATTAAAAAGGAAAAGACACAGTCCGCATTGAACAACTTTGATGAGTTTACGATGCTGAGTGCAAGCAAATTGGCACCGTACATCGGTTTTACCGAGGATGAGGTGCTTAAACTTGCTGAAGAATACCATCAGGACTTCGACAAAGTAAAGCGGTGGTATGATGGGTATCAGCTGAAGGATTATCAGGTCTATAATCCCAGAGCAGTTGTCAGTGTAATGCTGAAGGGCGAATTCAAGAGCTACTGGTCTGAAACTGCATCGTATGAAGCTATCGTACCGCTGATCAACATGAACTATGACGGTCTGAAAACTGCCATTATTGAGATGCTCTCTGGCGCATCAGTCAAAGTGAATACTGCGACATTTAAGAATGACACGGTAAACATCCAAAGCAAAAATGATGTGCTGACCTATATGATTCATCTGGGATATCTTGGCTTTGATCAGGTAAAGAAAATGGCTTTTGTTCCCAATGAGGAAATACGACAGGAGTTGATGACTGCCGTTGAAAGCAAGCCTTGGAATGAGATGCTGATCTTCCAGCAGGAATCGGAAAATCTGCTGAATGCTACGTTGGACAGGGACGGTGCAGCAGTTGCCTATTTGAGCGCGATGCAGTACTACTTTAAACCGATTCGCGAACTGCCGACAGGTCGTGGATTTGCGGATTTTGTGTTTGTGCCAAAGCCGGAATACAAAGCCGATTATCCGGCACTGGTTGTAGAGTTAAAGTGGAATCAGAACGCACAGACGGCAATGCAACAAATCAAGGATAAAAAGTATCCTGCTTCAATTTTGAGTTACACGGGAGATATCTTGCTCGTGGCAATCAACTATGATAAGGACAGCAAGGAACACCAGTGCTTGATTGAAACGTATCAGAAAGAATAACATACCGGCCCGCTGGCCCACTGTGTAGAATCCAAATATACAAAGTTAAATTAGGAAAAAAATCCGGCTGATCAATATTTGATTTTAAATTGAGAGGAAACTCAAATCTCATATTTGTAATGATACTATAGAAACCCACAGGAAAGGAGCTTCCAAATGTACGACGTATTGATTATCGGCAGCGGCCCTGCCGGCCTCTCTGCTGCAGTATATGCCAGCCGCGCCATGTTAAAGGTGGCAGTGGTAGAAAAAGAAGCAGTCAGCGGAGGTCAGATTGCCTATACAGAGCAGGTGGATAATTATCTGGGGATGAATGGAGTCACCGGTTTTGAAATGGCTATGAAATTCCGGGCCCATGCAGAGGCGTTTCAGGTTCCCTTTCTGGAAGGCTGTGTGCAGGAGATCGTACAGGCAGATGAGGGCTTCCAGGTGATTTTAGAGGATGGTACGGTGATAGAATCCAGGACGGTGATCGCTGCTACCGGTGCAGGACACAGACACCTTGGCATCCCTGGAGAAGCAGCATTTACCGGCAGAGGGGTGTCTTATTGCGCTACCTGTGACGGGGCTTTCTTCCGGAAAAAGGAAGTGGCGGTCATAGGAGGCGGAGATGTGGCCTTGTCTGATGCCCTGTATCTTGCCAAAATGTGTAAAAGGGTATATCTGATTCACCGCAGAGCAGAGCTGCGGGGAGCAAAGAAACTCCAGGAGCAGGTGAAAAATACAGAAAATATTGTGTTTCTTCCATATTATGAGGCTGTGGAGATTCAGGGAACGGCAGGAGTAGAAAAAATTACACTCCGTAACAATCAGACAGGAGAAGAAAAAACACTTTCTGCATCAGGTGTATTTGTTGCAGTTGGTATGAAACCGGCAACCGGGTATCTGAAAGGGTTGGCAGACATGGATACTGCTGGGTATGTACTGGCAGGAGAAGACTGTACTACAAATGTGCCTGGACTCTTTGCAGCAGGGGACTTAAGAAGCAAGGCCGTAAGACAGGTCATTACTGCAGCGGCAGATGGTGCTGTGGCGGTAAAAGCAGCAGAAGCGTATCTGTATTAGATGCATTTGGAGGTTTTCCATAAAAATACCGCAAATGTGATTCAGAGCAGTGCTGTGGTTTAGAAGGAAATATAATAAGGCAGAAAGCTGCAGAAGGAATGAAAAATCCTGCTGCAGCTTTCTGCCTTTATATGCATGTCAACGGAAAGTTCCGGGAGCGTAGTTTCTCTTGTTTTGCAATAGCCGGTGCCTGGTCAGATTGCGAAAGGGTGATGATGGGGTTGCTGTATGCCTATAAATCGTCATAGGGTATATGTATCAGTGCACCGTTTACATAAGGCATGGATGTTACATATTGCCATGCTCCTGTAAATAACGTTTCAGAGCGTCAAAACTCTCCTTACTGATCACATGCTCAATTTTGCAGGCATCAGAAGTGGCAGTGGCTTCTGTAACGCCCATCTTGATAAGGCAGGAAGAAATGATCTGGTGCCGTTCATAAATCATTTCTGCTACGGCTTTCCCACTGTCGGTCAGGTAAATAAAACCTGCATCTGTAACAGTAATATGACCACTTTCCCGCAGATGCTTCATTGCTACGCTGACACTGGGTTTTTTGAAATTCAGCTCATTGGCAATGTCCACAGAACGGACCACTGGGAGCTTTTTGCTCAGCATAAGAATGGTTTCCAGGTAATTTTCTGATGATTCTGTAATGGTGTCTAAATTTGCATTCATAAATAGATCCTCCCCTGCATCGGTATTAACTGGTGCAGCCTTCCAAAAAAGGAAGGCACTGCAAATAGAATAGACTAATACAAGTTAATATAACACAAAATTTGGAAGGTTTCAAACAAAAAGTGAATGCTTTTTGCAGTTATTTAGGGGACAGAAGACCAGCAGGGTTTCTGTGCTGGAAAGTTGACAAAGTGACTAAAATATAAGAATAATATTTCCTTTGCTATTTTTCTATTTTATGATATAATAAAAAAATCCAGAGAAAAGAAGAAACATACGAAAATAAAGCAACAGGAGAATGGAAATGTACGAAAAGGAATTAAGTGAGATCCGCAAGAAAATAGCCGAGGCTTTGAATATGAAAAGAGAGCAGCTGCCCCAGGCCATTGAGTTGTTAGATGAACAAAAGGAAACGCTGGCAAAGCTTGTGTCAGAGGATGCTCCGGAATATCATAGTGTGATGGTGACATTAGAAGAAAGCCAGGGAGACATATATCAGCGCAGCAAGCAGCTGAAAAATGCAGCAGAGTGCTATAACCGTATGGAAAAGCATGCAGAAGTACTGTATCAGAAGGACCATATTCAGTACAGTTTTCTGAAAGCAGCAGCACTGTATAAGCAGGCTGCGTGTTTTCGGATCAGCATTAACTGTGTGATCATGACTCCTGTACCAAGAGTACTTAAGGAGCAGGAACAGAAGGTATATCAGCTGGCTATGCGCATCTATAAGGAAGCCTGTAAGATTCTTTTGGGTAAGGCACAGTTGGGAGCTGCTTCCCATAAAGAAATGATGTCTAACTGTCTGATGGATATGGCTGTTATGCATGGAGTAGTGGGGAATTACAAAGATGCTCTGGAATGTGCCAGAAATGCAGTAAATATGGATAAAGATTTATATGATGCTGCAGATGATAAGAATCATAGTATGCGGGTAGCCATGCATATGAATACACTGGCTCTGATCTATAACCTGATGAAAAATGTGGATATGGCTATGGAGACTCTGGAAGATGCAATCTATGCGTTGAGTGAGCATGAGCAGGATGACCCCGTTCAATTTGGCATTACCATTGGCCGTTTTCAGATGAATCTGGCCAACTGTTATCAGCTCAGCCGTACAGAGCAGAAGCAGGCAGAACCTACTTACCTGAATGCCCTTGCCAATATTCAGGCTGTAAATGACAAGACCGGAGGACGGTTTGTATTGGATCTGATCTCTGCATTCCAGGCAGTGGGACGCTATTATCTGGTGAAAGACAACCGAAAAGAAGCAGAGTCTTATTTGAACAACGGAATTTTGCTGGCAGATGAAGCCTTTGCCAGAAACGGACAGCAGCTGTTCCATCAGCTGGCAGAGCAGATGAGAGGGCTGGTAAATTAAGCTTGAGCCAATAGAGTAATTGCACAAAAATGAGTCGAAAAACCTGGAGATTTTGAGAAAAAGGCAGAATCTTCAGGTTTTGCTTGATTATTTTGTAAAAAAGTGTATGTTAATAAGGGGTTGTTTCATCATCCCCCTAAATGTATTTTGCCTGTCAACAGAGCTGCCTGAAATGGAGCTATAAAAATTACAGGCCAAGGAAAGGTATGGAGAGCAGTATGAAAAAGGTTGTAAAATTTGGTGGCAGTTCTCTGGCAAGTGCAGAGCAGTTCCGTAAGGTTGGAAATATCATTCATAGTGATGTTGCCAGAAGATATGTAGTACCTTCTGCACCAGGTAAACGTTTTTCAAAAGATACTAAGGTTACAGATATGCTGTATCGCTGTTATGAGCTGGCAGAAGCCGGAGAAAACTTTGATGCAGAGCTGGAAGCCATTGCAAAGCGTTATCAGGAGATAATTGATGGACTGGAACTGGATCTGTCTCTGGCAGATGAGTTTGCAACGATCAAGACTCAGTTTATGTCCTGCGCAGGAAAAGACTATGCAGCTTCCAGAGGTGAGTATTTAAACGGTATTATTATGGCTGCTTATCTTGGCTATACATTTGTAGATGCTGCCCAGGTGATCGTATTTGATAATGAAGGCAACTTCCTGGAAGATGAGACAGATGAAGTATTAGGCAAGCGTCTGGCTGAATTAGACAATGCAGTAGTTCCAGGCTTTTATGGCAGACAGTTAGATGGCAGGATCAAGACCTTCTCCAGAGGCGGTTCTGACGTAACCGGTTCTTTGGTAGCCCGTGCCATCCATGCAGATATTTATGAAAACTGGACAGATGTGTCCGGATTCCTGTTAGCAGATCCACGTATTGTAGAGTCTCCACAGGCCATCCGTACCATTACCTATAAAGAGTTACGTGAACTGTCTTATATGGGTGCATCCGTATTACATGAAGATGCCATCTTCCCGGTTCACAAAGAGGGTATCCCGATCAACATCCGCAACACCAATGCACCAGAGGATGAGGGTACCATGATCGTCCGCAAGACCTGCCGTAAGCCGGAGCATACCATTACAGGTATTGCAGGTAAGAAGGGCTTTGTAGCCATCAACATCGAGAAGGATATGATGAACAGCGAGATCGGCTTTGGCCGCCGTGTACTGTCCGCTTTTGAAGAAAACGGCATCTCCTTTGAGCATCTGCCATCCGGTATTGATACCCTGACTGTATTCGTACATCAGGATGAATTTGCTGAGAAAGAGCAGAAGGTACTGTCCCTGTTACAGCAGTATACAGACCCAGACACCATCGACATCGACAGCGACCTGTCCCTCATTGCAGTTGTAGGCCGTGGCATGAAAGAAAAGCGTGGCACAGCAGCCCGTATCTTCGCAGCACTGGCACACAACAACATCAACATCAAGATGATCGACCAGGGTTCTTCTGAACTGAACATCATCATTGGTGTAAGAGATGATGACTTTGAAAAGGCAATCCGCGCGATCTATGACATTTTCGTAATTACAGAACTGTAAGACACGATCAAAAGCAGAAAGCGGGTCATGAGAATCAGGGATTCTATATCAGTGATCATGATCATATACGGAAACCCTAGAATCCGTTGTACTTTCACCGAAGTAAGAGCATGCCCTGGGTAAAACGATCTCTGAAGATACCTCTAAGGCGGGTTCCACTTCAGACCGGATGGGGCTGCTGTGGGATGGACGTATGCCTCTCTGGCACCCTGGCTGCCGTCAGGAGTGGAATCCTTGCTTAGAGGTGCCGTCAGGAGATCGTTTTTAAGCAGGGCTCTTGAAAACGCCGGTTCTTAGGTTTCGTATCATAAAATAAGCTCCATGTCAGAAAGCTTACTTACTGACATGGAGCTTATTTTATGATACGAAATCTTAGAATCCGCTGCGTTTTCACCGAAGCGAGAGCGTGCCCTGGGTAAAACGATCTCCTGACGGCACCTCTAAGCAAGGATTCCACTCCTGACGGCGGTCAAGGCTCCAGGGAGGTATATGTCCATCCCACAGCAGCCCCATCCGGTCTGAAATACAGTGAAAATTATTTACCGCAGCACTTTTTATATTTCTTGCCGCTGCCGCAAGGACATGGATCGTTACGGCCGATCTTCTTGCCCTTTACGATGGTGGTAGAGGAACGCTGCTTCTTGTACAGCTCCTTTCTGGTCTCTTCATCCAGTAATGCATCCCACTCAGGCAGGTTGTACAGCCAGTCTGCACGTGCAGCTACCATGTTGTAGTACAACTTTTCCTTATCATATACTAAGCTGACCTTGGTATCCTCATCCATAGTGTCTAATGGATTTGGAGTCACCAGACTCTCATCAATACCATCTAAGAAGCCTACCATAGTCATCAGTTCTACACCAAAGTGCTCTGCCAGTTCCTTTACAGTTCCGGTTAAAGGAGCTTCTTCTTTTAAAAGTGCCTGATACATATCGCGCTCAATTTCAAAGTAACGGGTCCAGAAAGCCTTATACTCAGCTTCTGTGTATTTCGTGTTATCGGCATAACTCTGCCATGTTTCAAATAAAGTCATTTGTTTATCCTGCTTTCTTTTCTATCAATATAACCGGAGCATGCTCCATATGCATGATACCGCATCATGGCAGAATTGTCAAACCTGCCAGAGAAAAAAGACTGTGAAATTTTGTGATAATTTTACAGCAGTACAGCGGTATTTTGGGTACTTTACCGGAATTGCTGCTGCCGTCCTGCATCAAGATGGGGAATTACATGGATTTGCGATCCCGGATTTCTGCCATTTTAGCCTCATTCAGCCGGGTATCTCCATGAACTCTGGAAAAGGACAAATATCCGTTCATGCGGTCGATCTTGGTGAGGTTTTTAGAACCGCATACAGGGCAGACTTCCATTTCCAGCTCTTCATGTCCGCAGTCATCACAGTAGGCCAGAGACAGATTCACTCCTTCATAGAAGCCTAATTTCATAGCCCTGCGAATCAGGGTGCGGATGGCTTCTTTGTTATAGCTGACAGGGTAACGGACATATTGGATTTTACCGCCGTTACACAAATCCCAGAACCGTCCCTCCAGATCCTGTTTGCGGATAGGGGAAATGTCCTCAGATACGTGGCAGTGGAAACTGTTGCTGACGTAAGGCCGGTCGGAAACATTTTCTACAATACCGTACATTTGTCTGAACTGTGTTACCTGCAGGCCGCACAGACTTTCCGCCGGAGTACCATAAATTGCATACAGGTGATGATCTTCCTCCTTAAAGGCAGCTACTTTGTCATTGATATACTGCAGCACATCCAGGGCAAATCTGCCATCCTCTGCAATAGATTTTCCGTTATACAGCTCCTGCAGCTCATTTAAAGCGGTAATGCCAAAGGAAGCAGTCATAGGAGCCAGCAGGGGTTTGATTTTATCTGAAGGGTCTAAGTGCCCGCCGTAAAAACCGCCCCAGCAGTAAGCCAGTGGGTTGGTAGAGGCACGCAGCTCTCCCAGATATTCATAGGTACGCTTATGCAGACCCCGGATCATCTCCAGATATTCATCCAGCACCTCATAAAAGTCCCTGCATTCAGACCGGGACTTTGCCAGAATCATAGGCAGGTGGAGGCTTACTGCACCAATATTGAATCTTCCTATAAATACCGGCATATCATTTTCATCAGCTGGTGCAGCTCCTCCCCGTTCATACCAGGGACTTAAGAAAGCTCTGCATCCCATGGGACTGACCACCCTGCCATATTTCTGATACATACTTGGTACATATCCTTCTCCGGAAAGAGAAAGCCAATCCGGATACATGGTCTGGGCAGAACAGGCCACACCTGCCTCAAATACATCCTCATGAGGCGCTCCAGGTCCATGAAGTGCCTCATCATACAAAAAGACGATCTTAGGAAACAGAACCGGCTTTTTATAACCGGGTTTTCCCTGTCCCTCACGGTGTACATTCAGGAAAGTAATGGAAGCCATTTTTTCAAAGGGCTCAGTACCCAGGCCAAGCGTCATGGTGACAAATGGATAATCTCCTCTGGAAGAACCTACCGTATTGAGCTTATACTCGATTCCCTGCCAGCCCTGTAAAAATTCCCGCTTTACTTTATGTGTGGCATACTCTACAGCCAGTTCCTCTCTGCCCTGCCACTCCGGCCTGGTAAACCGCATATATTCTTTATAATACTTATCATAGCTTTTGGCAGCATATTTCCCCAGCAGCTTATCCACTTCCGGTACGGTAAAGCCTCCATACTGCTGCGCCGCAGTAGCCAGGATCACATCACCCATAATGTCAAAAGCAGAATCCAGGGTAGTAGGCTCATTGTACCATACATTCCCCATTTCAAATCCCCCGGAGAACACCTCTTCCATATTAAAAAGACAGCAGTTCATGGTATCCAGTCTGGCAGACTGGTCATGAATATAAATATAACCATCCTTACAAGCCTGCAGTTCATTCCGGTTTAAGAAAAACTTCCGGTACAGCTCCTTGTTCAGCTCATTAAAAATCAGGCTCCGCTTGGTAGCCACCAAAGCACTGTCTGTATTGGCGTTGCTCTTATCTCCAATATAACGGATGGACTGGCTTTTGGTATATACATCATCCATCATATGAATAAAATCCTGCTTATAATTCCGGTAATTCCGGTAGCTCTGGGCAACCTCTTCATTGATCTGCTCCAAAGCCCCCTCCACAATATTGTGCATCTCCGGAATGGAAATCAGCTCTTTTTTCAGAGACTCAGCCTTTTCCTGGGCATATCGGCAGATAAAATCGATCTCCTCCTGGGAAAAAGTGTACATCGTCCTTCCAGCCGACTTATTCACCGCCCGGATGATCTTTTCTACATCAAATTTTTCCCTGGTACCATCTTTTTTTAACACCTGCATAAATACAAAGCCTCCTTCGTACATAAAGGGAAGTCAGAAAACCGCAGCAGCCCAGTGAAGCCCCTTAAGCCTGCCCAATCTCCCAACCCAAAGTCCGTCAGTTTCCCAAACCATGTCCGGCGCAACATATAGTAGCCTATAAACCAAAAAATACTGTATATAGAGACTTTCAGTATACACCAAAAACCCTCTAATGAAAAGAAAAATTTTCGTAAAAGCACCCCCATCTCAAGGGATATTTGTCCCCCTCCTATCATATGATAGACCAGTTGGGTAACAGTAATATATATGCAATGTCAGCGTTCAGGAACAGGGGCCTCCAGCCAGGGGTAAGGGAATTGTTTTTTAGCAGGACTCTTGAAAACGCCGGTTCTTAGGTGCCAGTAAAAGAGAAGCAGCCGGAAGGTTACTTCCGGATGATTCTTTTTTGCTGGCACCTTAGCACCGCTGCGTTTTCACCGAAGCGAGAGCGTGTCCTGCGTAAAACAATTCCCTTACCCCTGGCTGGAGGCCCCTGTTCCTGAATGCGTCCCCATTGCAAATATAGCCGCTGCCCAAAGAACAGTGGCACTGTGGATGGAGGGTCTGAATGAACGATTATGGGAAATCTGTACTGGAACAGTATGATTTGGAATTTGAAAATGTGCGCAGAGGCCGGGGCTGCCTGCTGGCCGAGGCAGGAGATGGAAAGACCTACCGTCTGGTGGAATATAACAGTTCCAAAGTGCATTTAGAGCTGGAACAGGAAATTTTGCAGTATTTGTGCCAGGAAGGAAGCCTGCAGGTAGAATATTGTATTCCAAACAAAAACGGATGTCTGTATTCTTTGAACAGAGACCAGGATGGATACGTCCTGCGTACCTATATAGATGCCAATGAGTGCAATACCGCCAGCCAGGGAGAGCTGCTCATGGCTATGAATGCCCTGGCGAAGTTCCATCTGCTCATGCGCAGCTTCCAGGGAACAGATGTATTGCAGAAGGAATGCTTTGTGGGAATGCCTCTGGATCATGAATATGAAAGAAGGCTTCGGGAACTGAGACGTGTAATGGCTTATTTAGGCAGGAAAAAGAAGAAAAATGAGTATGAGCGCAGTATAGAAGAAACCATTTCTGCGGTAATCAGTGAGGGCAAAGAGGCTTTGGCAGCGCTAAAAGTCTCTGCCTATGGGGAAATGTATCAGAACTGTCTGGAAAAAGGATGGATTTGCCATGGGCGGTACCATTATCATAATGTTCGGTTTACCAGAGATCAGGCAGTGATAACCGGACTGGAACATTGCTGCATTCAGGTACAGCTGGTAGATATTTATCAGTTTATGAGAAAGGTGATGGAAAAGTGCGGCTGGATGCCGGCTATGGGACAGATGCTTCTGGATGAGTATCAGAAAGTACTGCCCCTGTCCCAGGAGGAAAAAAGCGTTCTGGCCTGTATGTTCGCTTTCCCGGAAAAATACTGGAAGCAGGTGAATTTCTATTTTAATACCAGAAAGTCCTGGGTATCTGGAAAAAGTCTGGAAAAATTAGAAAAGGCAGTACGGCAGCAATCCCTGCGGGAAGCCTTTGTCAGGACTCTGTTTGGAGGTGAAAACAGAGGACAGGAAGACGTGGAAAACCATATAGAAAAACAGCAGGATTGTGAATAAAGGGGTTAAAAAAGCCTGCTGCTTGTGGAAAAATACAAATTGAAGTAAGATGCAGAAGAATTGGTCTCATATTGAGGGTGCGCCAGAAATGATAGGATCCTAAAGCGTTCATAAACAAGCAGCCTCAGGCACATGATGCAGTTGCCTGAAGCTGCCTGAGGTGTGACACCGGAAAATGGATAACAGGTACGTTCTATTATCAGATGTACAGATATTTAATGGATGGGACCCTCACTGGATAAGGAAAAAAGGGTTCCAGTGTAATCTGCAAAAAATCCGGTTGCGTTGTCTGAAAAGGAATAGCTTTGGATGCTGCCGCCATAAAAGATGCCATCCGGATTCCAGTTCATGCCACCATCTGTTGTCTGATATACGGCATAGCAAGGCTTTTCTGATACATACTGCAGCAAAAGCACTCCTTCCATCCAGTCATCTCCCCAGAATACAGGAGGGTAGGCATTGATGTAAAAAAACTGTGCAGTTTCTGCGTAAGGTTCCAAAGCAACACTTTCCCAGGTCATACCGCCGTCAATGGATCGAAACAAGTATTCCTTCTGTCCATGGTCAGTAACGGTAATAAATCCTTGCTCTAAACTGGAAAAAGAAATTCCAGTGGGAAATCCGGAAATGCTGCTTGTCAAATCAGATACCAGTTGAAATGTCTTTCCGCCGTCCCGGGTTTGAAACAAAAATTTCTGCATTTGTCCAGCACCAGGGGATGAGCTGCAGAGCAGATACCCGTTAGCAGGGTCTAAAAAAGAGAGAAACACTTGGCTGATATCTGTAGTGATCCATTCTGTGTAAGGAATATGGGTCTGTGTCCAAATGGCTCCGGAAGATGTGGTGGATTCTATCACTATGGAATCTTCTGTTAAATAAGCCAGATATGCACAGGTGTCATTTGGAAAACAGCCATGTACATAAGAATCACGGATGCCAGAGGTGTTTTTGAACTCATTTACTTTCTGGAAACTGGAGATGCCCCCGTCAGTATGATACAGTTCATGATCAGCAGTCAGAACCCAGCCCCTATCCTCACTGGTCATGGAAATCTGTTTCACGTAACCGGCCCCATCCCCCTTGTCTGATAACTGCAGTTCCGTATAGGATAAAGCATATTCCTTTAATGGAATGGTTTCAGATGATAAACGGTTGAACAAAGAACAGCCGTTCATACTCAGCATGATATAAACAATCAAAAGTATACCCCCAAGCTTTTTATGGAGATGTAAAAAAGGGGTAAACAGATGTTTTTTTTCATACCGCAATCTCATAGGGTTCACCGTCCTTTCCTGGAAATATTCCCGTTCATGGATGAAATGTCTAGATAATACTATTATATATGTGGATGTATAAAATCACAATATGAGTATTCATATTAATACAGAATGAAGCATTTATAGTTGTGTGCCGTTCTTCATTTATAAACATGGAAAATGAAACAGAAGCAAAGGAGACTGCAGGCGGCCAATCGTAAGAAAAAAGACAAGATTCTTTACCCAACAGAGTTGTCATTCCGCTGAAAAATTGTTACAATACTGATAAATAACCAGTTAGGGGGATAAACGCATGGGTTTAATTAGCGCATTTACATCATCTGTATCAGGGGTGTTATCAGACTCCTGGAGAGATTATTTTTACTGTTCTGCACTGGATGGGAATACTTTGGTAGCCAGAGGACATAAAAAGGAAAAGAAAAAGCTGTTATCTAAGGGCAGTGATAACAATGTCATTTCTGACGGTTCTATTATCTGTGTGGCAGAAGGACAGTGTATGCTGATCGTAGACCAGGGCAGAATTACAGAGGTCTGTGCAGAACCAGGTGAATTTATATATGAGTCCAGTACACAGCCAAGCCTGTTTTACGGCAGTCTGGGAGAGAGCATCGTAGGTACTTTTGCGGAAATCGGCGAGCGCCTTACATTTGGAGGTGTGACAACAGCTGACCAGAGAGTATATTATGTGAATATTAAGGAACTCACCGGCAATAAGTATGGAACTGTTACACCAGTACCATTCCGTGTAGTAGATACCAACATTGGTCTGGATATTGATATTTCCATCCGCTGTCACGGCGAGTACTCCTATCGGATCGCAGACCCGTTACTGTTCTTTGTAAATGTGTGCGGCAATGTAACGGAAAGATATGAGAGAAGTGCCATTGAGAGCCAGTTAAAGAGTGAAGTGCTGACTGCCATGCAGCCCGCATTTGCCAAGATCTCTGACATGGGCATCCGTTACAGTGCCCTGCCGGGACATACGGTAGAGCTGTCTAAGGCCATGAATGAAACACTGTCTGAGCAGTGGAGTAAGTTAAGAGGTATTGAGCTGGTTTCCTTTGGTGTCAACTCTGTAACTGCTTCCAAGGAAGACGAGGATATGATCAAGGAGCTGCAGCGCACCGGCGTATTCCGTAACCAGAATATGGCAGCAGCCCATCTGGTAGGCGCACAGGCAGATGCCATGAAGGCAGCAGCATCCAATAAGGGCGGCGCCATGGTAGGGTTTACCGGCATGAATATGGCAGCCAATGCAGGGGGCATTGATGCCAATACCCTGTATCAGACTGCAAACGCAGCAGCATCTGCAGCAAACAGCTGGACCTGCTCCTGCGGTACGGTAAATACCGGTAAGTTCTGTTCTAATTGCGGAAGTGCAAAAGCAGCGCCAGCAGGCAGCTGGACCTGTTCCTGCGGTACGGTAAATACTGGTAATTTCTGCGGTCAGTGCGGCAGCAAGAAGCCGTCTGCTGAATGGACATGCTCCTGTGGTAAGGTAAATAATGGAAACTTCTGTGCTTCCTGTGGGGCAAAGAAGCCACAGTGATTTGAATCAAAACAACAGAAAATACGCATTGAGAACGTTTCGTTGTCATAAATAAAGAATAGACTGGACATAGTTTGCTTTGTGTCCAGTCTATTTTTGGATTGTCCTTATTCTTCCAGCAGCTGATAATACTGCACCTTTTCGTATTTGCGGAAGGCTTCCTCTACAGGTTCTGTCTGATTTATTGGATAGATGGTTCCATGTTTATCCTGATACATAGTAGCCACGATCACGGGGATGTCTTCTTGAATGGTACGTAAGAAAGACTGGTAAGTGCTTAGAGGCAGCCCTGCTGCTTCAGAAAGCAGATTAGAAAGATAATTGGCACTGGTATACACATCAGTCTGTTCTTCAATATCAAAGTTTGCCCAGATCACAAATGGCACCTGATACCGATTCTGCTGCTCTGCAAAAGACAGGGACGCATAATCTACTCCATTTTCTTTATAAATACCCTGAATGACATAATCATTGGGCTGATGGTCTCCAAAAAACAGAATAATGGTATCTTCTTCTGCTTGGGAGAAGTAAGCGATCAAATCTGCAAAAGCTTCGTCTGTATAACTTAACAGAGACAGATAGTTGTTCAGATAGGAAGAATTGATCTGATCTGCGGTGATCCGCACATCCATACCGTTGTTGTATTCACTGCTGTAGCCGCTGTGGTTCTGCATGGTCACATTAAAGGAAAACAGGGGAGTGTCTGCATCCTTTTCCTCATAAAGAGAAATAATTTTGTCAAAGTGGCAGGCATCGCTGATATATTTTCGGATACGCTCTCCGTTGGAAAAATCCTTAATAAAGTACATATCTTCAAAACCGAAGTAATCATACACCTTATTTCTGTTCCATCCTGTGCTGTTGTAAGGATGCATGGCAACAGAGTAGTAGCCTAAATCATTTAAATAAGATGTATAATTTTCTGTGGCATGGAAAAGATACTGCTGATAAGGCACGCTGCCTACAGGCAGGAAAGCCATGCTGTGGCCGGTAAGAAACTCAAACTCTGTATTTGCCGTATTGCCTCCCAAAACAGAAGAATACATATAGCCGGATATGGTATTTTCCGCACCATCCATTAGGCTGTGGATAAATGGCATATAATCTGTATTGGTTTCAAAGTCTCCCAGTACGGCTGGGTCGGAAAATGCTTCATCCATAATGACAATGACATTGGGGCGTTTTCCAGAATCTTCTGTATCTGCCTGGTCATCTGCGTCAGCAAGAAGAGACTGGGCTTCTTCCGGTGTATAACCCGTTGGCTCAGAAACACTTAAATAGCGGGCATCCATCAGGAAAGCTGTGATAAAGCCATTGGTACGGTACATATATCCAGGTGTAAACAATGTATGATCAATATCAAAATAGTCTTCCAGATTTGGGATCCACATCACCTGCAAATAAGCTGCCATGCAAAGAACCCAGGGAATCAGAGACAGAAGGCGTTTTTTTCGCTTCTTCCATTTTAGGGTAATCCGGCTTTCCAGTAAAAACAGCAGTACAAATGCAAACAGTACATATACCACCTGCCAGGTGATGGAGTAGGTATAATTGGCAGCTACAGTGGAAGCAACGCCGATGCTGTACAGATCCCATGGCAGGATCGGCGTGGAGCGGAATAAAATGACAAAGTAGTTGGCCAGACCCAGAATCATACTGAAAATGCTTTCTATACAAAGAGCTGTCCGCAGGCTTCCTGTCAGAAAGAAAAACAGCAGCAAAAACAGGTAATAAAAAGGCATATTCAGTATAAATGCGCCAAAGGACATGGTTTCCCATGGATTGTGGGTAAACCATTCCAACAGTACCAGGTTTACATAAGGAAGTACAACTGCAAATACAATCTGCAGCCAGTCCGGCAGCCGGTAAGGCAGTATGTAAAGCAGGGTGGCAGCAATGGTTACCAGTCCGGTCACCAGCAGCATGGTGCCAACCCCGCCTTCCTGATAATTATAATAAAATCCATAAGCAGCCAGAAATCCCAGAGCTCCGTATACCACCATCAGAGTCAGGAAGATCCGGGGCAGATTAGGCTTTTTTACAGCAGGAGTTTCCGCTTCTTTTGGTTCCAGATTGTTCATGATTGTAAAAATCTCCCCCTTTTTGTTAAAATCAGGAAGTATTATAGCATATTCTGTGTGAAATGACTATGAAAAATCCATAAAACCAGGGATATCACAGAATTGTCATATATAAAAAGTCTTGTGCAGGATACCTCCATATGTAATATAAACAAGTGGAAACGGTGGATTTCCTCAAAGATTTTATGATTGGTTTGTGGACAAGGGATAGTTCATATGCTAAAATAAGGATAATCAAAGGAATAAAAAAGGCCGGGGTTTTCAGCATATGTTGTGACTGCGGTCCTGGTTCTGGGCATATGCCTGATTTATTGAATATATGGAGGTATCAGTATGGATTACAGAAAAGTATACGAGGAGTGGCTGAGCAACCCTTATTTTGATGACGCAACAAAAGCTGAACTGCAGGCTATTCAGGATGAGAACGAGATCAAGGAGCGTTTTTATGCAGAGCTTGAGTTTGGTACTGCCGGATTAAGAGGGATCATTGGCGCAGGCTTAAATCGTATGAATATTTATACCGTAAGAAAGGCTACCCAGGGACTGGCCAACTATATTCTGAAGGTAGGAGGCGCAGACAAGGGTGTTGCCATTGCCTATGACTCCCGTCGTATGTCACCGGAATTTGCAGATGAGGCTGCACTGTGTCTGAATGCCAATGGCATTAAGGCATATGTATTTGATGCACTTCGTCCGACTCCAGAGTTATCCTTTGCAGTACGCAAGCTGGGATGTATTTCCGGTATTAACATTACTGCTTCCCACAATCCGCCGGAGTATAATGGATACAAGGTATACTGGGAGGACGGCGCCCAGATCACACCGCCTCATGATACAGGTATTATGGCAGAGGTAAAGGCAATTACAGACCTGACCACTGTTAAGACCATGAGCAAGGCAGATGCAGCTGCTGCAGGGCTGTATATTACCATTGGCAGCGAAGTGGATGATGCTTATATGGCAGAGCTGAAAAAGCAGGTAAAGAACCAGGCTGTGATCGATGCCATGCAGAAGGATATTAAGATTGTTTATACACCTCTTCACGGAACCGGTAATGTGCCCGCAAGACGTATTTTAAAAGAGTTAGGCTTTGAAAATGTATATGTAGTATCAGAGCAGGAGCTGCCCGATGGCAACTTCCCTACTGTCAGCTATCCAAACCCGGAAGCAGAAGAGGCATTTGAGCTGGGTCTTAAAATGGCACAGGAAATTGATGCAGACCTGGTACTGGCCACAGACCCGGATGCAGACCGTCTGGGTGTATATGTAAAGGACAGTAAGACCAACACATATATTCCATTAACTGGTAATATGTCCGGCTGTCTGTTAGCAGACTATGAACTGAGTCAGATTCAGGAACAGAGCGGTATTCCTGAGGATGGTGTTCTGGTGAAGACCATCGTAAGTACCAATCTGGCAGATGCCATTGCAAAGCGTTTTGGTATTGAGCTGATCGAGGTACTCACTGGCTTTAAGTATATTGGACAGCAGATTCTGAAGTTTGAAACCACAGGCAAGGGCACATATCTGTTTGGCTTTGAGGAAAGCTACGGCTGTCTCATTGGTACTCATGCAAGAGATAAAGATGCCATTGTGGCGACCATGGCTCTTTGTGAGGCTGCAGCTTACTACAAGTCCAAGAATATGACATTGTGGGATGCTATGATTGCCATGTATGAAAAGTATGGATATTATAAGGATGGTATTTTATCTCTGTCCTTTAAGGGACTTTCCGGTCTGGAAAAGATGCAGGAGATTATGAACAGCCTGAGAAATTCCACTCCAAAGTCATTTGGTCCATATGAAGTACTGGCTGCAAGAGATTATAAGACAGACCGTATTGTAAATATGAAGACCGGCGAGGTAACCTCAACTGGTCTGCCAACCTCCAATGTACTGTATTACGATTTATCTGATGATGCATGGCTTTGTGTACGTCCATCTGGTACAGAGCCTAAGATCAAGCTGTATTATGGTGTAAAGGGTACTTCCTTAGAGGATGCAGATGCAAAGAGCGTTGCCCTTGGTGAAATCGTAAAAAATATGATCGGTTAAACAAGCAGGTATAGACCAGGGATCCCTTTCTTTCTAAGCCGGGTAAGCAAATATCCGGGCAGAGAGAAAGGGGTCTTTTTCATTCTGACCTGCTCATCAGCTCTGGTTGACAGAATGACTGGAGAGGCAGTAAAATAAATACGTTTCAGTATCAAATATAAAGGTGGAGAATGAAATGAAGCAGCAGAATAGTACTGTCATAAGGATAATATGGGGTACAGCACTGGTAATATGGATGGGAGTTATTTTTTATTTTTCTTCCCAGACGGGAGAGGAATCTTCTGAAATGAGCGGTGGTATCATTCAGATGGTTGCCCGTTTCATATGGAGAGATTATGAAAATCTGTCCATTTTAGAACAGACAGCCCGGCTGGACAGTCTTACTTTTGTGGTACGCAAAGGTGCCCATTTTACGGAATACGGGATACTGGGATTCCTGGCAAGCGGTTTTCTGTCCACATGGAAACTGAAATGTAAGCATTTCTGTGGAATACGGGTGGGAATTGCCTGGTGTTTTAGTATACTATATGCGGTCAGTGACGAGCTGCACCAGTCTTTCAGTGATGGCAGAAGTCCGAAAGCATTTGATGTGCTGGTAGATTCCTGCGGCGCTCTGGCAGGTATAGGTGTCTTTTTCTTGATCGCATGGCTGTTAAAGAAATATCTTTACAAAAAAAGCAGTCATGAACTCCGGGAAGAAAAGAAAGCCCAATAGTAAAGAATCAAGTGAAATAAGGGGAAAACGAAGACTCTGGAGGTTTTCCCTGCAGGTCTGTATGCACACCTGCAGACCTGTATGAACTATAATACGTGTGCAGATAAGAGGTATATGATGAAAGCATGGGAAAAAAATATCAGACAGGTAGTACCTTATGTGCCAGGAGAACAGCCAAATAAACCAAATATGGTAAAGCTCAATACCAATGAAAATCCGTATCCTCCCGCTCCCGGAGTAGAAGCACTGGCAAAGGATTTTGCTGCAGGTACCCTGCGTTTGTATCCAGACCCAACCTGTAAAAATCTGGTGGAGGTACTGGCAAAACGGTATCAGGTTGCACCGGAGCAGGTATTTGTGGGAGTAGGCTCTGATGATGTACTGGCAACTGCTTTTATGACTTTTTTTAATGGCAGTCTGCCAATTGCATTTCCCGATATTACATATTCTTTTTATGATGTGTGGGCAGATTTGTTCCGGATCCCTTATGAACGCAAGGCCCTGGATGAGCAGCTGCACATCAATCCCAGAGATTATGATGAGCCAAATGGTGGTGTGATCTTCCCAAATCCCAATGCACCTACAGGCATTTATGAACCTGTGGAGGTAGTAGAGGATATATTACAGCACAATCAGGATGTGATCGTGATCGTGGATGAGGCTTATGTGGATTTTGCAGAAGGAGGCTCCATGCAGACTTTGCTGGACAAATATGAAAATCTGCTGATTGTCCAGACTTTTTCCAAATCCCGCTCCATGGCCGGTATGCGTATTGGTTTTGCCATAGGTTCTAAAAGACTGATCAAGGCTATGAGTGATGTGAAATACTCTTATAATTCCTATACGATGAATGCAGCTGCCCTTCACATGGGTGTAGCAGCAGTAACAGATGAAGCGTATTTCCAGGAAAAGGTGACAGCCATCTGCAAAACCAGAGAAGAAGCAAAAGTACGCCTGGCACAGCTGGGCTTTACCTTCCCGGATTCCCAGACCAATTTTATATTTGCAGCACCTTCCCGGATTTCTGCAAAAGAATTGTTTGAAAAACTGCGGGAGCGTGATATTTATGTCCGCTATTTTAATCAGCCCCGTATCAATCAGTACCTGCGGATCACTGTGGGTACTCCCCAGGAGATGGAGCGTCTGTATACAGCCATTGAAGAAATACAGGCAGGCGTCTGAGATCTGCAGACGGATGTGGGAAAGCTGCTTCACAGCAGAAGCGTGGGTTTACATGAATGGATGATACTACAGGAAACAGGAGGTACTGCCATGCCTGGTTTTACGGTAACAGAATGGAATCATAGAATGCTGAAGGATCTCATACCAGAAGGGGGCTTCTGCATCGATGCAACTGCCGGGACAGGGAGAGATACTCTGTATCTGTCCCAGGCAGTAGGAAAAAATGGAACAGTACTGGCATTTGATATTCAGCAGGAGGCTCTGGATATGACCCGGGAGAGACTGAAAAAAGAACAGTGTCCGGACAATACAGAACTGATCCTGGACAGCCATGCCCATATGGACCGGTATGCAGAAAAAGGCATGACAGATGCCATCCTGTTTAATTTTGGTTATCTGCCAGGTGGGGACCACAGTCTGGCCACCAGAGCAGATACCAGTCTGGAAGCAGTACAAAAAGGGCTGGAGCTGCTTAAAACAGGAGGGGTGATGAGCCTGTGTGTATACAGCGGAGGGGATACCGGCTTTGCAGAACGGGATGCACTTTTCGCTTTTGCGGAAGGATTGCATCCAAAAGAATATCTGGTCATTCGAAATGACTTTTTCAACAGACCCAATCATCCTCCTGTGATCCTGCTGATTTTTGCATTAAAGAATCGGGAAAACAGATAAAAGATACCAGACGAAGCGCATATTCCAAAGGATTGGAGCTGTGGCAGAAACAATCAGAGGGG
>JBGVQN010000038.1:0-31586 GCA_045127535.1 Lachnospiraceae bacterium
GGCCACAGAATGTGTGCAGGCTGCGGCGGTACCATTGCAGCAAGAAATGTATTAAAGGCCCTGCACCCGGGGGATAAGGCAGTCATTGGCAATGCAACAGGATGTCTGGAGGTGTCTACCTTTATGTATCCTTATACTGCGTATGAGGACAGCTATATCCATACAGCTTTTGCCAATGCAGGAGCAACTCTGTCTGGTGTAGAAACTGCATACCGTGCATTAAAGAAAAAGGGCAAGATCGACGATACCTACAAGTTTATTACCTTCGGCGGAGACGGCGGTACATATGACATTGGTTTACAGTCTCTTTCCGGCGCTATGGAGCGCGGACATGACATGGTGTATGTATGCTATGACAATGGTGCATATATGAATACCGGTGTACAGCGTTCTTCTGCCACACCTTCCTATGCAGATACCACTACAACTCCTGCAGGCAAGGTATCCAACGGTAAGCCGCAGACCAGAAAAGATCTGGCACAGATCATGGCAGCCCACCACATTCCTTACGTGGCACAGACCACCTTTGTGGGCAATATGAAGGATCTGTATACCAAGTCTGAAAAGGCCATCTATACTCCGGGTGCTGCATTCTTAAACGTACTGGCACCATGTCCAAGAGGATGGAGATATGAGACCGCAGATCTGGTAGATATCTGCAAGCTGGCAGTAGAGACCTGCTACTGGCCTCTCTTTGAGGTGGTAGACGGCAAGTGGAGCTTAAGCTACAAGCCAAAGAACAAGCTGCCTTTAGAGGATTTCTTAAAGAAGCAGGGCAGATTTAAGCATCTGTTTAAGCCAGGCAACGAAGATCTGATTGCTGCATTCCAGGCAGAGGTAGACAGACGTTGGGAAGAACTGCTGTTTTTGTGTCAGGAGTAAGCAATACAATGGCCAGCTGTCAGAAGCTTTGACAGCTGGCCTGTGATACCACAGGAGGAAGCTATGGAAGCAACAAACAGAATGCGTATCCCCATTGAGACCTCAGCCAGACATGTACACCTGTGCCAGAAAGATTTTGAAGCACTGTTTGGTGAAGGTGCAAGGCCCACCCCTTTGAAATATTTGAGCCAGCCGGGACAGTATCTTTCCCAGGAGAGAGTTACGGTGATCGGCCCTAAGGGACAGTTTGAAAATGTAGGAATCTTAGGCCCCCTGCGAAAAGAATCTCAGGTAGAAGTCTCCCAGACTGATACCAGAAAATTAGGACTTCCGGGCATCATCCGTCAGTCCGGCGATATTGTAGAGACTCCAGGCTGTATTTTACAGGCAGGAGATAAGCAGGTGGAGTTAGAAAAAGGTGTGATCGTAGCCAAGCGCCACATTCACATGACACCTACCGATGCCATCCGCTTCCAGGTACATGACAATGATCTGGTCTGCGTAGTGGCAAAAAGCTATGAGCGTTATCTCATCTTTGCAGATGTGGTCGTGCGTATTGACAAGAGCTATAAGCTGGCAATGCATGTGGACACAGACGAGGCCAATGCAGTAGCAGGTGACGGAGACAACTATGGACTGATTGTAAAGCTCTTTGACTACCGCTATTTCAGCATGGATCAGTGGATGGAAGAATTAGAGCAGGGCATTTACAGAAATCATCAGATTTAACAGAGCTGATCAAATATATTTGAAAACCGATGCACATTGTTTCATAAAACCAGTACAGAAAGCCATACTAAGAACAGTTGCCCTGATATTCAGACAGCAGAGAAGCAGTATCAGCTTTGGGAAGCATCTGTAAGAAAATATTTTAAGCAGGACTCTTGAAAACGCCGGCACTTTAAATTTTGCGCCATAGGTGCAAAATTTATTAGTACCGCTGCGTTTTCACCGAAGCGAGAGCTTGTCCTGCTATAATTTTTTCTTACAGATGCTTCCCAAAGCGTCCGGTACAGTGTTTCTCAGTTGTCTGTCAGAGGCAGAAAGGGTATGGTGAATGTATGGCAAGGGAAGATACAGTAAGACTGCTTAGGGAATGCAATGCAGGGGTAAAGATGGGCACCAATGGGTTGGAGCAGGTGTCTGCACAGGTCAAAAACAAAGAGCTGCAGAAGCTGCTGCAGAATTCGTTAAAAGCCCATGAGACACTGGGGGATCAGACCCATAAGCTGCTTCGCAGCTATGGAGATCAGGAAAAGGATCCCCATCCCTGTGCCAGAATGATGAGTAAATGTAAAATTGCCATGAAGCTGAGGCTGTCTCCAAAAGATGAAACTGGTGCAGCTTTGATTCATGACGGCTGCAATATGGGCATCCGTTCCCTATGCAGGTATCTGAATCAGTTTCCCACTGCTGACAAGGCGGCCAGAAAACTGGCACAGGATTTAATTGACTTGGAAACAGACTTGATGATTGGATTAAGACCCTATTTGTAATACTATATTTTTATTGAAAAAAACAGATGCGGGCTATGGCTGAAAATAAACCATAGCTCTGTTTCTGATAAAGAGAAAAAGCAGGACCAGTACTTGATACAGCAGGTTCTGTTTGAAAGCTGTGCAGGAGCACCACAGATTTCAGAATACAAAAGAGAATACAGCGTTTATAAGCTGTCTTTCATACAGGTGCTTCAGAATGGAGAACTTATGAACCAAGAGTACAATGATCAAAACTGGGGGAATACATCAGCAATCATCCACACAACATATGCAACAGCAGGAGAGAAAAAGAAGCCTGTAGGCAGTATCGTTGGTATGGTGTTATGTATTGTTGCTATACTGCTTTGTGGCCTGCTGCTTCTGGTCATGTATCTGGATTCCAGCCAGAGTACTGCAGATACTGTCCAGGAGCCTGAGGATATTTATTATGCTACAGCAGACGGGCAATACAGCTATGCATTGCTGCAGTATATGGCGGAGCCATTTGCAAGCTTTGAAGTCTATGAACAGCAGCAGTTTTATTTTGTGTTTGATGAAGACTTTTATCCTGCAATTGTATGCATGGATGATGCCACAGCAGAAAACTATGATACATATATAGAATACACTTATACAGATGATGAATCCTATCCTATGCCGGAGGAAATAGAGCTTACCGGTTATAGTATGGAGATTGATTCTGAGTTTGCAGATCTGGCCATTGAGTGTTACTATGATATCTTTGGATATGAGTATACAGAAGATGAATTTTATACAGATTTTGGATATTATTATCTGAACATTGGAGAGGATGTTACAGTTTCTGAGGAATCTGAGGCAGCGATGTTTGTGTTTGTGATACTTCTGGTGGCAGTGGTGCTGCTGGTGATTTTTATCATCAGTTATAAAAAGGCTTCCAGCCAGAAGGACAGCGGCAGTTTCTTCGATGTGAAAATGAGCAGCACTACTCCGGGAGAGCGTTTCAATATAAATCGGGGAGCAGGTATTGCAGGTGCATTCCTTGGGGCACTTCTTGGCGGTGTTGCGTGGACTCTGATTGGTATGTTTGGATATGTGGTAGGCTGGATCGGTGTGCTGATGCTTGTGCTGGCTATCGCAGGTTATAAAAAACTGGGCAAAGGACTGGACAAGCCTGGTGTAGTGAGTGCAGTTATTGCAACACTGCTTATGATTATAGCTGCAGAATATACGACATGGGCATTGTTATATTACCAGCAGATACATGATGGCATTGCACATATTTCTATTATAGATGCATTTACTGCACTTCCTGGGGCCATGACCAGCATGGATATGTGGGGAGATATGGCAAGTGATGTGATAATGGGCTTTCTGCTGACCGGTGTAGCAGCATTGTATTGTCTGCCAGCTTACTTAAAAGGAGACAGCCAGGCAGCCAAGCTGAACAATCAGGTGGCACCAAAATTGGGTATAGCAACACTGTGGATGATTGTGGCAATCATTGTTTCAGTCTTTGCAAGTGTAATACTGATGGCTTTAGAGTATTCCATGGCAGGTGGGGCAGTGATGTTTATCGGTGTGTTTGGTACGCTGGCTGTGTATGTGATTTCTGCCCAGAAGAAGTGGAAAAAAGGCATTTTCTATAATGCAGATCAGTTCAGAGTGGGAAACAATATAAAGGGACAGATTAGAAACTACAGAGAAATCGTAAGTATGAATTCAAATGAAGACGGCAATTATGTCCTGAGAATGTACTCTGGAGATACCGTTACGATACCTGCAAATTATAAGGGTGCAGACAAGTTTATAGAACTGGTAAGGGCAAAACTGTCTGAGCAGATGCTGTAAAAAACAGGAAAACTTAACCAACAGAATATAGAAAAGCCAAAGGGCGGTGACCGGAATATACCTGTCACCGCCCTTATACAATGCCCATAGTGATCAAACCCAGAAAAACAAAAATTGAAAAAATGATAAGTTGTGCTTTTTTGGAAAATCTGCTCATAATTTCTACAAAATGTGTGATACTAATACCAAGCAAAACACAAAACCGGAATCCTGAATCATATGACAACTTTAACCATCTAATGAGTGGTTTCAGGACTTTGGCAGAGTGGCCGCAAAAATAAAAAGTTATTATTTGCAAAATGCGAAGACCGCATGAAATAAGGCTTTTTGAAACATTTTAAAGTAGAGAAATAAAGGAGACTTTGATATTATGAAAGCAACTGGTATCGTGCGCAGAATAGATGATTTAGGCAGAGTAGTAATCCCAAAGGAAATTCGCAGGACTCTGCGGCTGCGGGAAGGCACCCCTCTGGAGATTTTTACTGACAGGGAGGGAGAAATTATTTTCAAAAAATATTCCCCTGTGGCAGAAATTGGCAGTTTTGCAAAGCAATATGCAGAGGCCATTGCCCAGACGGTAGGCCATACCATCTGCATTGCAGACAGAGACCAGATCGTGGCAGTGGCAGGCACCCAGCGTAAGGATTTTCTGGGAAAGCCTGTCAGCAAGCAGATGGAAGGGCTTATACACAATCGGGAAAGTCTGCAGGTTTATTCTGGCAGTACAGGAGCCATTCCTTTGGTATTGGGAGATGACCAGAGCTATGAAGCCCAGATCGTGTATCCGGTGATCAGTGAGGGAGATGCCATCGGAGCTGTAGCAGTTATTCCCAAGGAAGCCAAGGTAAAGTTTACAGAGACAGAACAAAAGCTTGCAGCCTGTGCTGCTGCTTTCTTAGGCAGACAGATGGAAGCGTAGCCGCAAAAGACCCATAAAAATGTCTTTTTTTCAGACTCTTTGAGATTTTCCACGGCTGGCTGTTGACCAGTTTTCTGAAATGGAAAAATATTCTTTGCAATACTTGACAAACCTTGCTTTTCCAATTATAACTATCTTTGTCACTCTATTTGGGAGACAGGTATATCGTGAGAAAGTATCGATATGGAGGTAGTTAAAATGAATAAGAAAGAACTGGTTACAGCAATTGCAGAAAACACAGAAGTATCCAAGAAGGATGTAGAGAAGATCCTGGACGGTTTTATCAATGTTGTTGTAGATGAAGTAAAGAATGGCGGAAAGGTACAGCTGGTAGGCTTTGGTACATTCGAGTCTGCAGAGCGCGGTGAAAGAGCAGGCCGTAACCCAAAGACAGGTGAGGCAGTTACCATTCCTGCAAGTAAGGCATTTAAGTTCAAGCCAGGTAAGGCAGTAAAGGATGCATTAAATCCGGCAGAATAAGAGGTCGTAATGAGACTGGATAAATATTTAAAGGTATCCCGGCTGATTAAGAGAAGAACCGTTGCCAACGAAGCATGTGATGCAGGACGGGTATTGGTAAACGGACGGGTGGCCAAGGCTTCTGCAGAAGTCAAGCCCGGTGACCAGCTGGCGATTAATTTTGGAACGAAGACAGTTACAGTGGAAATTGTAAGTGTAGAAGAAACCGTTCGCAAAGATGAAGCAAAGGAGCTGTTCCGTTATCTGTAAGTACAGCAGCTGATGCGTGAAAAATGAAACACATAATTGAGAGATCCTCCTAATATACTGACCATAAGGGCAGTGCATGGGAGGATTTTTTATGCCAACAGAGTGGGTGCAGGGAAAAACAACAGCCAGCGGACAGGCGTCAAAACTGACACATGAGGTTGTATTGAAGCATCGGGAGGACTGTAAGATTACCGGTGTGGAAGAAGTGATTTCCTTTGATGAAAAAGCAGTTACGGCGGATACCCAGATGGGAATGATTTGCGTCAAGGGGGAAAACTTACATGTAAAAAGGGTATCATTAGACACAGGAGAGCTGGAAATAGAGGGAATGGTATGCAGCATACAATATCAGACCAACCAGCGGAAAGGGAAAAAGGGAGAAAATTTCGTAAAAAGGCTGGTGCGCTGATGAGTGATGTTATCTGGCAGGAGCTGAGGCTTCTTGGAATTGCCTTTGTCACTGGTGTGGCTTTTCGGGCCAGTTATGATCTGCTGCTGATCCACAGAGGGGTATGCCGTCTGGGGAATGTGATGACTGGGATTCAGGATGTGCTGTACTGGCTGGCAGGCTGTATCTGCATATTCAGCATGATCTATCATACCAACGATGGAATTATCCGGTGGTTTGTACTGGCAGGAATATTTCTGGGAATGCTGTGTTATCACAAGCTGGTTTCGGGTCTGGTAGTAGGCTGCTGCTGCAGGGTGATCCAGGGAATCTGCCGTTTCTTTTTCCGGTTGTTTAGAGGGGTAAGAAAAATAGGCAGGAAAATAAGTCAAGGAAAATCCCTTGTTCATAGGACTGACCATAAGACATGATTGGTGTTGAAAAAATAAGAAAAAAACTGGTGGAAAAATGTATTTTTAGGGAAGAATTTGTTGAAATATAAGGAAGTATGCAGTAAAATAAAAACATTATAGCAAGTTCGTTGTATTTGCTGCAATTGTGAAAAGGGTCTCTAAGGGGGAGATGCCAGGAGTTGTAGAGGGGAGTGTATCAGTAAAAGTGAGCCAGAAAAAACGTATGCAAAAGAAATATAAAGGCAGCCATCGTGTACCTGGAAGAAAGCCATTTCTGATGGCTCTTATTGTGCTGGCTGTTCTGGGTGTGGCAGTTTACTGCAGGGTTTCTTATGTCCAGACGGTAGAGGCTGCATATGAGGAGCAGGAACGGCAATTAGAAGCACTGATCGAAGAAGAAGAGAAGCGCAGTGAGGAATTAATTGAATATGAGGCACGGATGAATACAGATGAGTTTATTGCAGAAATTGCAGAAAGCCGTCTTGGACTGGTCCATAAAGGTGAGGTTATTTTTAGGAGTACACAGGAATAATTAGAAGCTTAGACAGATTTTTTGTCTAAGCTTTTTTTGTGTCCAAACCATACTTTGACAAAGTATGTGCGGGGGTTGTGCTAGAATGCATCTGTATAGAAGTGGACAATGGGGGGCTTATTGGTGGGAAAGAAACAGACACTGCGTCTTAGAATGGATACAAAAGACTCATGTTTGGAAGAAATTTATGGACCTGAACTAGACCGGGTACTGGACTGCATACAGGAACTTACAGGCATGTATCAACAGCAGGATATGGGGGATACAGGGGCTGCTGCCGCTGCAGAAGCAGAAGAAACAGATACCTGGAGGTACCGGTATCTGGAAAGCCGGTATGTGATTGCAGAGCAGTATCAGTGTATGGCCAAAATGATGCAGCAGATCCGGTGCAGTATCTGTAATACCAGAGATGTTACCGCGGAATTGGAATCAGCCATCAACCGTCTGCTAAAGAGTAACCGGCTGGTATTGGAGCAGTGTGTTATTGTAGAGCGACAGTCTCACAGGAAGGAAGCACTGCTCCATCTCCATGCTCTGGATGATATTTGTATTCCGGCAGGGGAGATCGCAGAGCTGATGCAGGAAGCCACCGGATTGAAATGGATGGTAGCGTCTGATAGCAGAACCATAGTGACCAGACGCAGTTCTTTGATCCGATTAGAGGAGAGCAGTGTGTTTTTTGTAAGCCATGGTATGGCCAGGGCAGTGAAAGACGGAGAGAGGGTATCCGGAGATAATTTTTCCTTTCAGGCACTTCCACAGGGGCAGTGGATGTTAGCTCTCTGTGATGGACTAGGCTCCGGCATGCAGGCCAATCAGGAAAGCAGACAGGCAGTGGAACTGTTGGAGAGGCTGTTGGAAGCAGGGTTTCTGCCGGATACAGCTCTGCGAATGGTACACAACACCTTAATGCTTCAGGAAAGGGAACTGCATCCACTTACCATGGACCTATCTGTGATAGATTTACATACAGGCATGGCAGATTTTTATAAAACAGGGGCAGTGGCTTCCTTTGTGCGCCATGCGGATGGTGCCCAGCTGCTGCAGTCTGAGGCACTGCCAATGGGGTATCTGCCGGGATTTCAGCCTGCCCATTATGTGTGCCGTTTAAGAGACGGAGATTACATTGTGATGATGACAGACGGCATGTTGGAAGCACTTGGGGGTGTAGATAAGGAAGAAAAATGGCTGAACTTTTTAAACCGCCTTAGGGCAGCCAATCCCAAAGACCTGGCCAATAAACTGCTGATCTACGCTATGGCTGCAGTAGATGGAGAAGCCAGAGATGATATGACCGTATTGGTGACCGGCATCTGGAAAAAATAAACTCCCACATTGCAAAGGGGCATTTCCCGTGGTATACTTTCACATATTGGTTACATGGCGGGATTTTCCAGATGAGATGATTGTGGGTGGAGTAAAAATGCTGGAAGAACAGGTTGCTTTATATATGCAGAGGCATCATATGACAGAGCCGGGATGCCGGGTTCTGGTGGGCGTTTCAGGAGGGGCAGATTCAGTCTGCCTTCTTGTGGTGCTTGCACTGCTTCGGGAATCTTTTGGAATTGATCTGCTGGCGGTACATGTGCATCATGGGATCCGGGGAGATGAGGCAGATCAGGATGCAGCATATGCGGAAAGACTGTGCACAGAGCTGGATGTACCCTGCCGGATTTTTCATGCAGATGTACCGGGACTGGCTATGGAGTGGCATATGTCTTTGGAGGAAGCTGCCAGAAAGGTGCGGTATGAGGCATTCCGAAAGATCGCGGAAGAGACGGGAGCCTGCTCCATTGCTGTGGCTCATCACAGAGAGGATCAGGAGGAAACCATCCTTATGCATTTGTTCCGGGGAAGCGGCCTGCGGGGAGTGGCAGGTATGGAACCGGTTGCAGGGGATATTATCCGTCCATTGTTGGAATGCAGCAGAGAGGATATTGAAGCTTTTTTGAAAGGCAGGAATATTGCCTGGCAGACAGACAGTACCAATTTATCTCAGGATTATACCAGAAATTATGTGCGGCAGAGTCTGCTGCCGGATATTTCTGCGCGGTTTCCCCAGGCGGGAAAGCATCTGCGCAGTTTTGGAAACATTGCCCGGGAGACAGAAGGCTATCTGATGCGGCAGGGGGCAGCATTGTTTGGGCAGTATGGAGAGCTGGCAGAGGGAGGCTGCAGAATTGCATCAGTGGGCTTTTGGGAGGCAGACCCGGTAGTCCGGCCTTATCTGCTGAAATATGCTATGGAGCAGGCAGGAATGCCTCTAAAAGATGTGACAGCCCATCATCTGGTACTGCTGCAGGATTTGTTTGAAAAGGAAGTAGGAAAACGGATTCATCTGCCTTCGGGTTATGAAGCAGTGAAAGAATATGAAGGCGTTTTTCTGGGCGCACGAGCTGCCTATTCCGATTCTTCTGGAGAGAGCGTGTTGGTTAAGGAGGGAACGGATGATCCGAATCACATGCTGTCAACCCAGGGGATCTTTCCCAGAATGGAGCAGGAAGTGTTTTTTTACCATAAAAATATGAAAATTTCCGAAAAACCATATGCGAAATGGTTTGATTATGATAAGATAACAGAAGCAGTTATGCTGCGTACCAGACGAACGGGAGATCGGTTCAGTCCCCTGCCTGAAGGCAGTAAGAAATTAAAGGACTATATGATCGATACCAAAATACCAAGGGAGCTTCGGGAGAGGATTCCATTGGTAGCAATGGGAAGTACCATTCTCTGGGTAGTGGGATACCGTATGAGTGAGGCTTATAAGGTGACAGCAGAAACAAAGCGTGTACTGCAGATTACAATTGTATGGCAGGAATGAAAATGCATTTATCTGTAAAGAATATGTCAAACTGTAACAGTGGGAGAGGAAACCCAATCCAGGGGAGAATCTCCTTTTGCGGGATTCTATCTTGTTTCTGGCAATTGATAAAATACAGAGGAATACAGATTTTAAATCTGTAAATAGAGGAGGTAACAAAATGGCAGATCAGATTCGGGTATTGGTTTCAGAAGAGGAAGTGAATGCGAAGGTAAGGCAGTTAGGTGAGCAGATCAGCACAGATTATGCAGGTAAGCAGGTACACATGATTACCATTTTAAAGGGCGGTGTGTTTTTTTCCTGTGAGCTGGCAAAGCGTATTACTGTGCCGGTATCTCTTGACTTTATGTCTGTATCCAGCTATGGGGGCGGGACAGCGTCCAGTGGTATTGTGCGTATTGTAAAGGACTTAGATGAGCCCTTAGAGGGGAAGGATGTATTGATCGTGGAGGATATCATTGACTCCGGCAATACACTCAATCATCTGTCTAAGCTTTTATGGGAGCGCAAGCCTGCAAGTATCCGCATCTGTACCCTTCTTGACAAGCCGGAGCGCAGAGTGAAAAAGCAGGTGAAGGTAGATTATTGCGGATTTGTGATTCCGGATGAGTTTGTAGTAGGTTACGGGCTGGATTATGACCAGAAGTATCGTAATCTTCCTTATATTGGAGTAATAGAGAACGCCGGCGGTGCATCAGATACCGAAGCGTAAGAGGAGGTTTGTGTTGAAAAGTAGTCGCAGAGGTTTTGGATTCTGGCTGTTGATTATGGGAATGGTGATTCTGCTTTCCTGGCTGTGGAATTTGGACAGTATGGGAAGGGGAAACATCTCCTATAATGCATACCAGACAGCAGTAGAAAATGGACAGATTAAAGAGGTGACCATTGTACAGAATAAGGAGACTCCTACGGGTGTGCTGTATCTGGTAACTTTAGAAGATACAGAAGAAGAACTGTATGTTTCTGATGTAACGGTAGAAGCAGATTATCTCATTGAGCAGGGTGTTACTGTGCGTTATTCTGATGTACAGAGAGACAGCATATTTGTTACGGTTGTATTCCCCATTCTGCTGGTATTTGCCATTTGTTTTGGTGTAGTTCTGATCATGAATGTACGTATGAGCCAGGGGGGCGGCGGTAATGCCATGATGAATTTTGGCAAGAGCCGTGCCCAGCTCATGGAGCAGGGCAGCAATCCAGTTACTTTCCGGAATGTTGCTGGTCTGGATGAAGAAAAAGAAGCATTGGCGGAAGTGGTAGATTTTTTGAGAAATCCTGGAAAATATACCCAGTTAGGTGCCCGCATTCCCAAAGGCATTATTCTGATGGGGTCTCCTGGTACAGGTAAGACTTTGCTTGCCAAGGCAGTAGCCGGAGAAGCAGGGGTGCCGTTTTTCAGTATTTCCGGTTCCGATTTTGTGGAAATGTTTGTAGGTGTAGGTGCTTCCCGTGTCCGTGACCTGTTTGCACAGGCCAAGAAGAATGCTCCTTGTATTGTGTTTATTGACGAGATCGATGCAGTAGCCCGCCAAAGAGGTACGGGTATGGGCGGCGGTCATGACGAGCGTGAGCAGACATTAAACCAGCTGCTGGTAGAGATGGATGGCTTTGGCGTCAATGAGGGCATTATTGTGATGGCAGCCACCAACCGTGTGGATATCTTAGACCCGGCCATTCTTCGTCCGGGACGGTTTGACAGAAAGATCAGTGTAGGCAAGCCAGATGTGAAGGGCAGAAAAGAGATCCTGGAGGTGCATGCCAAGAATAAGCCTTTGGGAGATGATGTAAACCTGGAACGTGTGGCACAGACCACTGCAGGCTTTACTGGTGCAGACCTGGAAAATCTGTTAAACGAAGCTGCCATTCTGGTAGCAAAAGAGGGGGGAGCGTATCTTACCCAGGCCAGCATTGATGCTTCCTTTATTAAGGTGGGGATCGGTGCAGAAAAGCGTTCCAGAGTCATTTCAGAAAAGGAAAAGCGTATTACAGCTTTCCACGAAACGGGCCATGCCATTTTATTCCATGTGCTGCCGGATGTGGGACCAGTGCATACCATTTCTATTATTCCTACGGGAATGGGTGCAGCAGGTTATACCATGCCTTTGCCGGAAAAGGATGAAATGTTTAATACCAAGGACAGGATGCTCCAGGACATTATTGTAAGTCTGGGGGGCCGTGTGGCAGAAGAAATTGTCTTTGGTGATATTACTACGGGAGCTTCACAGGATATTAAGCAGGCAACCAATGTGGCAAGAGCCATGGTTACCCAGTATGGTATGTCAGAGCGCCTGGGTCTGATCAATTATGGTTCTGATGATGAGGAAGTATTCATTGGCCGTGATCTGGCACATACCCGCAGCTACAGCGAAGGGGTTGCATCTGCCATTGATGAAGAAGTAAAGGCTATTATTGATGATTGTTATAAGAAAGCAAAGGAAATCATTTTGGCCAATGAGAAAGTTCTTCATGCATGTGCGGAGCTTTTGTTACAGAAAGAGAAAATTACAGGAGCAGAGTTTGAGGCCCTGTTTGTGTAAGAACAGAAAGATATTACCACAATAAAGTATGAAGTAAGTGTAAAAATCAGTTAGATCCCTGATTTGATCAAACAGCAATTTGTGCCGAAGCACCGCAATTTGTCTGGAATGCAGATCCTTGATCTGCATCCCAGTCCTGCCCGGTGGATTGCTTCGGAATGAGGAAGGAATATGAGAACAAAATATAGTTTAGACAGAAATGCCCTTTTTTGTGATGAGTCTATCAATTACAGGATACCAGAAGAACCCAAGCCGCATGAACCGGTCACTGTCCGTTTTCGTACTGGCTGCGATAATGTAGATTATGTATATGTCATTTACGGTGAAGTACAGCATAAAATGAACAAGGTCAGCTCTACGGGATTGTTTGATTATTATGAAGCAGTGATTCCATTAGAAGACGAGCCTGTATCTTATTATTTTGAGACAGCCAAAGGCCGGGAGCATACTTTCTATGATAAGACAGGCTGTACCAATGTTCCGGAAAGCAATTACCAGTTTAAGGTGACTCCTGGTTTTTCTGTACCAAAGTGGGCAAAGGGAGCAGTCATTTATCAGATTTTTGTAGACCGTTTTTTCAACGGAGAGTCATCAAATGATCCTCTGACGCATGAGTATTCTTATGTAGGAGGCCACAGCCAGCAGGTTACAGACTGGGAGAAGAAGCCAGATGCATTGGATGTACGGTGCTTTTACGGCGGGGATCTGCAGGGAGTACGCCAGAAGTTAGATTATCTCCAGTATTTAGGCGTGGATGTGATTTATTTTAATCCACTGTTTGTGTCCCCTTCCAATCATAAATATGATATCCAGGATTACGATTACATTGACCCTCATTTTGCCATTATCAAAAAGGATGAAGGCAAGCTGTTGGAGGATGGTTCCATTGACAACAGTCTGGCTACCCGGTATATCAGCCGTGTTACCTCTATGGAAAACCTGGAAGCCAGCAACGCTTATTTTGCAGAGCTGGTAGAAGAAATCCATAAGAGAGGTATGCGTGTCATTCTGGATGGCGTGTTCAATCATTGTGGTTCCTTTAATAAATGGATGGACAGAGAGCGCATTTATGAGGGTGAGGAAGGCTATGAGGCAGGTGCATATGAGGATGAAAACAGCGCATACCATAGCTTTTTCCGCTTTAAGGACAGTAGCTGGCCGTATAATGGACATTATGATGGCTGGTGGGATTATGAAACCCTGCCAAAGCTGAATTATGAAGGTTCCCAAAAACTGTACGATTATGTAATGCGCATTGGTGCCAAGTGGGTGTCTGCACCGTTTCATGTGGATGGCTGGCGTCTGGATGTAGCTGCGGATCTGGGACAAAGTGAGGAATTTAACCACAAATTCTGGAGGGATTTCCGCACTTCAGTAAAGAATGCCAACCCGGACAGTGTGATCCTGGCAGAGCATTACGGTGATCCATCTGCCTGGATGCAGGGAGACCAGTGGGATACAGTCATGAATTATGATGCATTTATGGAACCTGTCACCTGGTTCTTAACCGGTATGGAAAAGCACAGTGATGAATTTAACAATTATCTGTATGGCAATGGCGAGTGGTTCTTCAATGCCATGACTTATAACATGAGCAAATTCCAGCGTCCGTCTCTGGAAATTGCCATGAATGAGTTATCCAACCATGACCATTCCAGATTCATGACCAGAACCAATCATACAGTAGGAAGAACCTCTACATTAGGTGCGGATGCTGCAGGAATGAATGTGAACAAGGGCATTATGAAGGAAGCTGTAGTGATCCAGATGACCTGGCCGGGAGCTCCTACCATTTACTATGGAGACGAGGCAGGACTGGTAGGCTGGACGGATCCAGATAACCGCCGTACCTTCCCATGGGGCAAGGAGGACTGGGAGCTGGTTGAATTCCACAGATATATGATCCAGATACACAAGGAGTTTTCCTGCTTTATCCAGGGTTCTGTAAAACCTCTTGTATGGGGAGAGCATATTATTGCATACGGCAGATTTGACAATGAATGCAAAGCAATCGTGCTGGTAAACAATAATGAAGAATACCGCAATATACAGGTACCGGTATGGATGGCAGAAGTGCCTTTGAATGGTACCATGAATCGGGTGATGGAGACTTACCAGGAAAGTTATAACGTAGGCCGGGTTGAAGTGGCAGTGCAGGATGGAGTGCTGGAATATAACATGCGTCCAATGTCTGCAGTGGTACTGGTGTATTCTGATAAGAAACAGGACTAATAAGAAATAGGATGTATAAGAAATAGGATTCATAAGAAACAGGGGGGATGGCAGAAGGCAGATCTCCTTCTGCCAAGGCATTGTGTGCCCCCTGTTTTTTCATTTGTATGGGGGAGGATCTTCATGAAAAAGGCACGATCTCTCAGACAAAACAGATATTGTTGTAAATTTTTGAATTTTTCAAAAAAATGCTTGCAATTTACTCCAAAGTATGGTATTTTATTGTGTAGTCAGTTCATGACAAATGGGTGGTTTCCCGAGCGGCCAATGGGGGCAGACTGTAAATCTGTTGCGATAGCTTCGGTGGTTCGAATCCACCACCACCCAGTCAGGTAATAAGCCGGCGTGGCGGAACTGGCAGACGCACAGGACTTAAAATCCTGCGGGACTAAACTCCCGTACCGGTTCGATTCCGGTCGCCGGCACTGCCTGAAGGATGAGTCTCCTACATAAGATTTTGCCCAGATAGCTCAGTTGGTAGAGCAGAGGACTGAAAATCCTCGTGTCGCTGGTTCGATTCCGGCTCTGGGCATTGTGCGGGTGTAGTTCAATGGTAGAACACTAGCCTTCCAAGCTAGATACGTGGGTTCGATTCCCATCACCCGCTTGACTTTCAAAAAAAGTCAAAAAAATAAAAAAAGTTGTTGACAACAGCAACAAAATATGATAAGATATATTTCGTTGAGAGTTGAAAAACAACTGAAACAAAAATGCGCGAGTGGCTCAGTTGGTGGAGCACGACCTTGCCAAGGTCGGGGCCGCGGGTTCGAGTCCCGTCTCGCGCTCTGAAGAACTTCTTGGTTTCAAGAAGTTCTTTTTTTGCGTAAAGAGAGAAAAACAGAAAGAAACCTACAGTACAAGTTTACTTTTATGGGTATTTTTATTATAATAGAGATATTGGCGGCAGCAGTATGGTGGTTTAAAATCAGTACAGTAGCTGTCGGAGCGTTTTGCCGCAGATTGTTTACCGGATAAAATGAGATAGAAAAATGTCTATATACAAGAGCGGGTACAGGTGATCAGTCAGGCTCAGTAGGGGAGGTTGCCATGCCGGATAATAAACCAGGCGATAAGGATTCGGAAAAAAAAGAATTTATCAGGGAAAAGATGTTGGAACCGAAAAAGGGAAAGTGGTATTATATCAGGCTGGTCAGCCTGTTTGCAGCCGGTCTGGTGGTATTTGCAGTTGTTACAGGTGTTTCCTTTGCTCTGGTGCTTAAGCACCTGGGATTGGATATCCGTAATGAAACGTATGAATCCATGTCTGTTTCATGGGAGCAGGACTGGATAGAGACTGTAGAAACGGAAGAAGAAGGGGTTCAGGAAAATGAGACTTCAGAAGCAGAAATGGAAACCGTCAATACAGAAGATACCTCAGAATCTACAGAAAAAAGCTTTGAAGAACAGGTAGCAGAGATCGTACAGTCCATGGAACCGGAGGAAGGATTTGCAGAAAAGGTAAATGATTCTGTATATGCTGCATATGAAATTGCAAAGCATTCCCTGGTGACAGTATGCATGGATACACCGGCTACGGAGGTAGGAAGCACCATGGAACCAAAGGAAACTGCTTTTGGTGTAATTGTGGCCATGTCCGATTATGAAGCAGTGGTGCTGACAGATTTATCTGCTTTGAAAAGTACAGAGAATGTAACAGTTTCTATTGGTGATTATGAAGTGGATGCTGTTTTTAAGGAGCAGGATGCCTCTACAGGACTGGTATCCTTGACGATCAATTTAAGCAGACTGCCGGATGCTGTAAGGCAGGATCTATGTGCCATTTCCTTGGGAAATTCTTATGAGGTACAGTTAGGAGACCGTGTATTGCTGGCGGGCAGTCCATTGGGTGTGGCCGGTTCTATATTACAGGGCAATATTACGTACATTGATAAAGAAGCATATGTGACAGATGGTATTTACCGGGTATTGTATACAGATGCTGCAGCAGTCAGCGGGGGAAGTGGAGTGCTGCTGAATTTAAAAGGCGAGATGATAGGCTGGATTACGACCTGGTGCCGCAGCAGCCAGTTGTCCCAGTTTACGTCTGCGGTAGGAATTTCTGAACTGAAATATGTGCTGGAAGATCTGATTTTAGGAGAAGGTACAGGCATTCTGGGTGTTACAGTCCATAATATTACAGAAGAAATTGCCGCAGAGTTTTCCCTCCCTGCAGGATTGTATGTGACAGGAGTAGAGAATCAGACACCGGCATATCTGGCGGGAATTCAAAATGGTGATATTATCACTGCCATTAACGATACAGAATTGCGCACAGTGAGAGGCCTCCAAAGTATTCTGAATGATATGCAGCCGGGAGAAAAGATTACTGTAACAGTTATGCGTTTAAGCAGGGAATCTTATAAAGAAGTAAAGTTTGAAATTGAGTTAGGAAGCCGGTAAAGGGATTTCTGGGATATTATGCTGCATAGACACCAATATTTGTTTCACACTGCAGCAGGTTTATAAATATAAAAACATCAAATTCAAATAGAAGATGGCAAACAGAAAGGTATGGTATTAAAATGTATATTAATGAAATGCGGGAAGGTCAGAGAATCAGTCAGGTATTTTTATGTAAGAATAAAACAGTGGCAACCACTAAGGCCGGCAAAACTTATTATTCCTTACAACTGCAGGATAAGACTGGTATATTAGATGGAAAGGTCTGGGATCTCAACAGTGGTATTGACCATTTTGAGTCTATGGACTTTATTCAGGTAGACGGAGATGTGACAGTATTTGCATCCTCCTTACAGCTGAATATCCGCCGCATCCGCAAAGCCAGAGAGGGCGAGTATGTAGTGGCAGATTATTTCCCGGTTTCTTCCAAGAACATCGAGGATATGTATCGGGAACTGATGACACTGGCAGATAAGATCAAAAATGAGAAGCTCCATCAGCTGGTAGCCAGCTTTTTTGTAGAGGATGCTGATTTTATTAAGCGGTTTAAGAACCATTCTGCAGCAAAGAGCGTGCATCATGGATTTATTGGAGGACTGTTAGAGCATACTCTGGCGGTGACCAAGCTGTGTTATTTCTACTGCAGCCTGTATCCGGCACTGAACCGGGATCTGCTGCTGACAGCAGCAATGTTCCATGACATTGGAAAGTTAGAGGAACTTTCTCCATTTCCAACCAATGATTACACTGATGATGGACAGCTGCTTGGACATATTGTGATTGGCTGTGAAATGGTAGGAGCCAGAATCCGTACCATTCCTGGATTCCCTGCCAAGACTGCAGCCGAGCTGCGTCACTGCATTCTGGCACATCATGGAGAGTTTGAGTATGGTTCTCCAAAGAAGCCTGCACTCATGGAAGCCTTGGCATTGAATTTTGCAGATAATACAGATGCCAAGCTAGAAGTTATGATTGAGGCATTGGGCAGCGACATTAATGGAGAGTGGATGGGCTTTAATCGGTTCTTAGACAGCAATATCCGTAAAACAACTCCGTTAGATGGTCCTGCAGGAGTGTGATGGTACGGAAAGACAGTAAAATAATGGCTGTTTTACAGTAAATACAACCAGACATTACAAATTTTACGAAAATGAATATAAAATTCATTTAAAATTAGATGAGGAACAGGGATTTCCCAACCGGGTTTTAGCTGCAAAGCAAAACGCTGAGATATACCAGCACAGAAATTGCGTATGTGAGGAGCTTAGCAACACTGTATGCAGGTTGAAGCGAGAGCGAATTTTGCGTACCAACAGACCCTGGTTGGGAAATGTCATACAGAGTCTTAAGGTGTTACAAATACAGAATAAGGGGAAGCGCATGCAGAAGAATGATTTGGTTACGGTTACAATAGAAGATTTAACCCATGACGGTGAGGGGATCGGCAAGGCAGATGGATATCCTGTCTTTATAAAAGGCGCCGTAATCGGAGATGTGGTGCAGGCTAAGATCATCAAGGCCAAGAAGACCTATGGCTATGCCCGCATAAAGCAGATGCTGGCTCCTTCTCCCCACCGGGTAGAGCCTGTATGCCCCATTGCTGGTCCCTGTGGAGGCTGTCAGCTGCAGAATATGAGTTACCAGCAGCAGCTGGCATTTAAGCAGAAAAAAATTGAAGACAGCTTTAAACGCATCGGTCACTTTACCCAGATACCTATAGAGCCGATCAAAGGCATGGAGCATCCGTATCGCTATCGCAACAAGGCACAGGTACCAGTGGCACTGGACAAAAACGGCAGATGCATTGCAGGGTTTTATGCAGGACGTACCCACTGTGTCATTGCCCAGGAGGACTGCCAGTTAGGCGTGGAGGAAAATGCACAGATCATCCGGATCGTATTAAATCACATGGAGCAGCATTATATAAAGCCTTACAACGAGGAAACGGGCAAGGGACTGGTGCGGCATATTCTGATCCGAAAAGGCTTTACCACAGGGGAACTGATGGTATGCCTGATCATCAACGGTGAGCAGCTGCCAAAGGCAAAGGAACTGGTGGCGGCTCTGCTTACGGTACCTGGCATGACAGACATTTCTCTGAATGTAAACAGGGAGCGCAGCAATGTGATCCTGGGACGTGAGGTAAAGCAGCTTTACGGTCAGGGATATATTACAGATTATATTGGCAATGTACAGTATCAGATCTCACCACTTTCCTTTTATCAGGTAAATCCTGTGCAGACAGAGGTGTTATATGGCACTGCACTGGAGTATGCAGCACTGACTGGCGATGAAGTGGTGTGGGATCTGTATTGCGGAATTGGTACCATTTCCCTGTTCCTGGCGCAGAAAGCGAAGCAGGTATACGGCGTGGAGATCGTAGAAGCAGCTATCGCAGATGCGAAAAACAATGCAGCAAGAAATGGATTTGCAAATGCAGCGTTTTTTGTGGGCAAAGCAGAAGAGGTGCTGCCACAGAAGTATGAGGATGAGCAAATCTATGCAGATGTAATCGTGGTAGACCCGCCCAGAAAAGGGTGTGAGCAGTCCGTGCTGGAGACTATGCTGCAGATGGAACCTAAGCGGATCGTGTATGTAAGCTGTGATCCGGCTACACTGGCGCGGGATGTAAGAGTGCTGGTAGATGGAGGATATGAGCTGGAAAGAGTGCAGGGGGTGGATATGTTTCCTGTAACTACCCATGTGGAGACGGTATGTCTTCTGTCACGAAACAAGTAAAATAGTACAGAAATAGGCTTAAAATAAGGGATTCCAGAGGATAGAATTAATTTTGATTGAAAAATATGCTGTTTCCCTAGTGTTTTGACAATAGTGGCATAGTCTGCTTTTTATAGGGTTGAGACAAGAAACTACTTTTTTGCCTCTTGAGACAATAGGACTATTGTCAGAACTTGAGTATTCAAAGCTTCCTAAATTATATGAAAGAAGGTGGATGGTATGGCTGGGTGCACTTGCGAAAATTGGAGTTTGCAAGATTTATCGAGTGCGTTACAGGATATGCATAAAGATAATAAACGCATCGTAGTACCGATGTTCCAAAGAGGAAAACGTTGGAAAAAAACGCAGGAGCAGAAGTTTATCGATTCCTTGATTAAGGGATATCCAGTTGGCACAATGCTGTTCTATGAAACATACGAGGATAATAAGCGCACATATATTTTGGTCGATGGATTGCAGCGTGGTAATAGTATCAAGAAATACATGACCAATCCGACAGAGTTCTTTTATGATGACAGTATTTCTGATGAATTCTGTTCCAGCGTCTTAATGTTGGTTCATCAATCTGATGAGAAAGAATTATATGCAAAAATCCGTGGAATATTGACCACCTTCATTAAGGCTCAGAAAACCTTTAAGAATCTCCAATATTTCTCTGTGGCAAAGCAGATTGCTGATGAGTTTTTAGCCGGATTTGAGCCGATTGAACAGCTTATTGAAGTGATTAAACTGTTTTTTGAGGAGCGACAGGATTTATACGACAGAATTGCCAGCACAATTATTCCCGTTATTGTATATACAGGGGACGAGAACAACCTTCCGGAAATCTTCGATAGAATCAACTCCCAGGGTACCCCGCTCGATCAGTATGAGGTATATGCCGCTGCATGGCCTGTTAAGCAGAAATTTGCCATAAAAAATGCAGACATTGTAGAGCATGTGGTACGCAAGTACGATACCTTTGAAGAGGATGATTTCAAGATTCATGGATACAACCGCGAGGAAATGCGTACTCATAAGACAGTGAATGCTTTTGAGTATCTCTTTGGTTTGAGCAAGCATCTGGTAGAAAAATATGATATTCTCGCTTTCAATAGAAACCTTGCAGAAGATACTGTAAATCCATTAGCATTTGAACTGGTAAATGCTTGCCTTAATGATACGGATAGAATAAAAACCTTATATCAGAATCTGTATGCTCTGGATGTAAATGCTTTTGAGGCGGCTCTATATAAGGCAATCGAGTTCGTTCGGGATTCCATCCTTGTTATTACAAAGTTCAAAGGTAATTCTCGAAACGCAAACAAAATATTCCATTCTAAGTACCAAATTCTTTCGATGATCTCCACTACCTTCAAGGAGATGTATGCAGGGGCGGATTATACCCATTTTTCAGATACTTGGCAGGAGCGCAAACAAAAGATTGCCAGGAACCTTGTCCAGTATTATGTGTATGACATCATCACGAATTATTGGTCTGAGGGTGGTACTGGAAAAATACACAGCGCAGCTAAACCTAATCGTTATATGATGGAAATTCCAAGCCGTGCATGGATGGTGGCGCTGGATGGTTTCTTTGAACGGTCGATGCTTCGTGCCGAGAAGAAAAATATCGCTAATCCGAGAAGTGAAGAATATGTCATTCTGAACTGTATCTATCTGAAAACTTTCACGGCTATGGATCAGCTGTCTATTGATCGTTTTGATGTCGAACATATTGCACCGAAAGAGCAGATGAGGAAGTTGATAGAGGCTTGTAGTGGTGAGGGGCTTCCAATCAGTTGCATTGCAAACCTTTGTTACTTGCCGGAATATGTGAATCGAAGCAAAGGTGCAAAAAACTTCTACCAAGATAAAAAATATTTGCAGCACATTGATCTTGCAGAAGTTGAGGGTAAGTATAGTTTCACTGAAAGTGACGATCTTGAGTGGATGGATATGCCGTATGAAAAGCCGGAAGACTTCGCAGTTCTTCGAGAATACTACACCGATTACTGCACGAAGAGATTCGATAAGCTGAAACACCTTCTGTGCGATTCTTTAGGCATCAAATATGAGGAAATCGAACCGCAGGAAACGGAAGTAGTGCAAAAGGTAGTTGTTGCAAAGAAATCTGATGAAAAGCCGAGTAAACAAGTTCGTTTTGCAGATAAGTGTATTCTTCGCCTTGCCGAAGTATTGGACACAGACTTATTAAAAGTTGGCAGGAGTACATATAAATCAACAGACGGAAAGCGTGGATATGTTATTACTACCTCGAAAATGTATACTCAGGGAAGCAGAGAAAAGTACTGGTTTGCTTATCGTAGGAATCCGTTTGAAGAGCTTACAGATTGTGGTGAACAGTATGTGGTTTATGGATGCAAAGATGAAAAGACTATGGTAGTGCTGCCAGTGCCTGTTATTGAGGCTCAAATTGATCACCTAAATGTGTCCAAAGATGAGGATGGAAATATATCTCATTGGCATATGGTGTTCTTTAAGGAAATATCAGGAAAAATGACATGGATGTTATCTCGTCCAAAGATAGAAGAAATTGAAATAGATAAATATATCGTATAGTAGTCATAAAGTGGTCTTCAAAAACGAAGGCCACTTTTTTATTTGGGGTACTGATTTCTGAAAGAGTGTTGTAAAACAAATTGTAAAAGTAATTACAATTCAGCCTAAAAGTCCAAGCTAAATTTATTTTGTAAATAGGATTGTAATTACAATCTATTGATGCTATAATTTAAGATGAGTTATTCCGCAAGGAGGTAAGACAATTGAGCGAGAAGAAAATGATCACTCCAATGGAGCATTTAAATATTGGTGAATTTAACCGTGGTCAGTCATCCAAACTGTTGAGAGAACTGGCTGAAAAAGATAATACTGCCTTCATCCTAAAGAACGGAAAACCCATGGCAGTTGTTATGTCTTACGAAAGATATCAGCGATTGCTACAAGATGGTATTGATATTAACAACTATTAAAGGATGGACGCATTATGGTAAGAAGAAATACTATCGGCAACACTGCTGAAGAAATAAATCTGGATTTTCTTCATGAGCAGTTATTGCTTGCAATGAAAAAAATAAAAATATCAGATGGGTCTATTGATAAAGATACTGTCTTGAGAGAAATAACAGCGTATTATGAGAGAAAATTTAGTTCGCTGACTAATGATGCCTTTTCATACGATTTTATAGATTTGTTCTGCGGAGCGGGTGGTTTGTCTATTGGATTGGAGCAGGTTGGTTTTAAGCCAATTATCGCGATCGATAAAGATGAAGCGGCATTGCGAACATATAGATTCAACAGACCGTGGATGACAGAACAGAGTTTGATTCATGAGGACATTCGGGATCTGGTAGATTCTGATATCTTCCCTCATGTTCCGGTCATTGTTGGAGGACCGCCTTGCCAAGGATTCAGCGTTGTCAACAAACACAAGAAGGAAAACGATGAACGTAACGAATTATACAAGTTCTATGTTCATGCTGTTAGCCAGTCAAAACCGAAGATTTTCTTGATGGAGAATGTTGAAGGAATCCTCAAACTATACGATACCATCAAGAGTGATTTCGCCAATGTTGGGTATATAACTTGCCAGCCTTTGGTTCTTAGTCCTAAAGATTTCGGTTTCCCGCAGAGTAGAAAACGTGCGTTTATTCTTGGTATCATGGATGAATATAGTGATATTGCAGATGAACTTTATTCAATATTCAAGGAAACGGTTTTTGGTTTTGCTTGTGGTGTAAAATACACATTAGGTGATGCAATTGGAGATTTGCCGGGATTAGCTGCAAAAACATTAAAGAATTCAACCTATGTTGAATCCGCTGCGTGGGGTTACACATTTGCAGGATTTCATGCCACAGAGTCAGAATATGGTCATCTGGTAAACATGGATTTGCCTAATACTGTTCCGCTCCTTAATCACCGTAGCAAATATAATAATGAGCGTGATATTCAGATTTATGAGACTCTTAGACCGGGAGAAAAGTCTGACGCTGAGAGCATCCAAGAGATAAATCCGTATAAAAGTCGTGCAGACATTTTCCGGGATAAATTTGATAAACTTGTAGCTGATGAACCATGCAAGGCTATTACAGCACATATGTACTATGACTGTAATATGTATATCCATCCAACACAAGCCAGAGGGTTAACACCGCGTGAGGCGGCAAGAGTGCAGGGCTTCCCTGATGATTATCTTTTCTTGGGATCTCCAAATGAGTGGTATCGTCAAATAGGCAATGCTGTAAGTCCTCTGATGGCACGTGTTCTTGGAAATGGTTTGAAAAAGGTTTTAGAGAGGATTGAGCAGCCATGAAAGAGATAATACGTTATTTTGACTGCTTTGCTGGCATAGGTGGGTTTCATTGCGGTGCCCAGGAAATCAAAAGCGATAGATACGAGTTTTCTCATGTTGCCTTTTGTGAAATTGAGAAGAATGCACAAAAGGTATATGAAGCCACTTGTGTTAATGGAAGCGTCCAAAAGATTGATGATGTTCAAAAGATACAGACTCGCAAGAATCCGGACGGAATTCGTGTGGCAGAGTTTGATATGTTGTTTGCTGGTTTCCCTTGCCAATCATTTTCTAATGTAGGGTACAGAAAGGGGTTTGATGATCCCCGTGGGCAACTGTTTTTCTACATTTTAGATATGTTGGATTTTTACCGTCCCAAATATTTCGTTCTCGAAAATGTCCAGAAAATTCATACAATCAAAGGTGGAGACTTGCTGGCAGAGATGAAAAAAGCCTTACAAGAAATTGGCGGCGGTTATCAGCTTCATACTTGGGATCTATTGGCTTCCGATTACGGTCTTCCGCAAAAAAGAAATCGTATCTTCTTTTGTGGAATAAGAAAAGATATTGCACAACTCAAAGATATCCCCGCACCTCCGGTTATTGATCTTTCTACAGCAAAGTACCCAACAACGTGGCACTTGCTGGAAAAAGGTCCTGTTGATCCAAAGCACTATATCCCCGCAGGTTCAAGAAAGACGATTCTTGCTAAACCGCACAACTGGCAAGGAGATGTAAATATTGATAACCCGATTGCAAGGCCGTTGACTGCAACGATGGCAAAATGGCATCGTGCAAACCAGGATAATTACTTCAGCGAGTCGTATATTAAAGGAAATACTCCTTACGAGCGCCCAGCTGTAAATATGGAGACCGAGCCGATTCGTAGAATAACCCCTTTAGAGGGCTACCGAATTCAAGGTTTTCCTGATTATTACGCAAAAACGGCAGAGGAATTAGGAATATCTTATTCCGCTCAGTATAAGCTGATTGGAAATGCACTACCCGTTGCACTGGCAAAAGCGGTTATAAAGCATTTCCTGGATTCGTATCTGGTTTCAGATACAGAAATGGAGGAAAATTGAAATGGCAATAGAAGATTTCGATAAATATCTGGGGAATTTAAAAACGTATCTCCCTGATGTTGAAGATGCCTCATTTTCCTGGGCTGATGTAATTGGATTGCTGGTAATTAAACTCCGTAATACCGATAGCTTAAATAAGGCACGTACTGCAAGCCATGCAACTCAGATTCAGCTTACCAGTGAAAGTGGAGCGTCTGAGGGAAAAAGAAAAACCGAGGACTTTTTCCCTACACTCACATTAAATTCTTCATTTAAGAGTTGGAGAATTGCTATTCCGACAAGAATTCATAGGGATAATATTCTTCAGTTGGATAGCAACGACAAAGGTATCACTGAAAAATGGATAGATGATTCCATCCAAATTCGACGCAGGATATTGAATGAAGATGAGCAAGGCAATGGCAATCCGGCTCTTCAGATTTGCTATGGCAATGATTTGATGCCGTTAAGAGAATTACTGAATGTAGATGACTATATCGTAGTTGTAAAACGCAAAAATAGTCAGGTTTATGAGGCATTTGGTGTTCGCAGCGATGTTGATTTGGGCAGCGGCAAACAACTTTATGTATCGACCAAAGCATCTAACGATAGTACCGCTTTCTCGCTTGGTGATCTGACAGATAATCAAGAAGGTTGGATGCGCCTTGAACAGAAGCGTATATCGACTGGTCAGAATGTTTTATTGTATGGTGTGCCTGGTTCCGGTAAAAGCTGGACTATCGAGCATGAATATTGCAAACCAGGAACGAAAGTAGAACGATTGGTATTCCATCCGGATTACACCTACTCTGACTTCATCGGTCAGATTTTGCCTGCTGTTGATGAAGGTGGTCAGGTAAGTTATAGGTTCACTCCAGGACCGTTTACCAATATCTTGCGTGATGCGTATAATCATCCTACGGAAGAATACATTCTGATTATCGAGGAAATTAACCGTGGTAATGCTCCGGCTATTTTTGGCGAAGTATTTCAGCTGCTCGACAGAAAGGTTGAGATTCGTGATACTGGTGATGATGGTTTCCCGATTGGAACCAGTGAATACGGCATCACAAATATGAACATTGCAAGAGAAATGTATGGAGACGATAGGAAAACTACAAAAGTAAGAATTCCTTCAAATCTTTCTATTATCGGAACAATGAACACCTCCGACCAGAATGTCTTTACATTGGATACTGCATTTCAGCGCAGATGGGATATGCGGTTGATAGAAAATAACTTCGATAATGTTGATCCGAACTTGGCTGATGCAGTGATTCTGGATACTACAATTACGTGGAGAAACTTCTGCACCGAGATTAATAGAATAGTTGTTGGCAATGGTGCAAGAATGTCCTCTGCTGAGGACAAGCGTCTTGGAGCTTATTTTGTCCACCTCAAGGATCTTCAGTTCAATGACGGCATGGGTGATTTAAGTAATGGAGAATATGATACGCTGAGAAAAAAAGAGATAGCTGGAACCATCACTGCGGATGAGAAGGTTCGTCTGGCTCAGATTCGTGATGCTATGAAGCAAAACCGCAGATTCCCGGAAAAGGTCATCAAGTATTTGTGGGATGATGCCTTCAAGTTTAATCGAGAGATTGTTTTTGAAACTACCGACTATCAGAGCCTTGAACAGGTTATCCGTGCATTTATGTATGCATCCAAACTCGATCGATTCAAGATGTTTAAGGAAAATGTGAGAAGTGCATTTGTTGATTCCGAGCAGTAAGGTGGTGATTCGATATGGATTTAGATCAGGCTTTGCAGTCTGTTTTACAATTTGATATTAAGAAGCACTGTCATGTAAACACAAATGAGGACGGAGACCGTTTTGTAGGCATTAAAGCAGATTCTGATAATGCCATGGTCTACTTCCCAATTGGTTATCAGCTGCCGGAAAGCGAAAGTGATCTTCGTACTGATATAAAGCACCTTATTCAAGTACTCTCAGAATTCACTACGAAGGATGACCGTCTGCTTGCTGTTAATAAGTTTGCAGCACCACAGTCTGTTGATTTTCCTATCAATGCATACACTAATGTCATTGAATACTATTTTGCCATCGGTGGCAAATACTATGTGGAAACCGAGCAGACCTATAAGACGGCTCCCACAGGTAAACAGGACTGGGCAAGAACTGCGAGAAAGCAGATGCCGCTTGTGCAGAGCAAAAATGGTATCAGTTCCTTTATCTTTACACAGTTTGAAGTGCGATCATCGACTCCAAATGACACAAAGCTGATCACTCAGATTAACCGTTTCTGCGTTTATGAAGCTTTCAAGCGTTTGGGATGGTTGTATGTTCCGTATATGCCGGAAGACCCTGGTCCCCATCCGGATGTTAAGACCTCGATTGCAATTGTCCGTGCTAAACTGTATGCTACTAACGATGATAAGAAAAAGTCGTTGTTCCAGGGCATGAAGGATATGCTTGAGTACATGGATGAAAAGACATCCGATAAGCAGTTTTACTTTGGTACGGACGATTTCGATCATGTATGGGAAAAACTGATTGACCGTGCATTCGGTGAGCGGGATAAGGAGAAATACTTCCCAAGATCCAGATGGCTACTTGACTACGGCAAGTACAAAGAGAAGCATCCGCTTATGCCGGATACAATTATGATTTACAACGGCAAATACTACATTTTGGATGCCAAGTGCTATAAGTATGGAAGAACAGGAATTCCGGATCACTTGCCGAATGGCTCGTCTATCAACAAGCAAATTACATACGGTGAGTACCTCGAGAAATACAAAGGTGTGGATACTGGTTCCTTGTTCAACGCTTTTATCATGCCTTACAACATGGCCGATAATCCGTTCAAGCTGACTTCTTTCGTTGGAAACATCGGCGAAGCGGTCGGTGACTGGCGATATAATCGGAAGCACTACGAACGAATCCAAGGTGTCGTAATGGATACACGATATCTGATGTACCACTATTCCGGTAAGCCAATCAAAGAAAAAGTTGCTCTTGCTGAGTGTATCGAGGCGGTATTGGGACGAGCTGCAATAACCACAACGGGTGAAGATCCTATTGTTCCTCCGCCTAAACCTGTAACCTATACGATTCCGGAATCGAGATTATCCATGGTTGCCGAAGCCCCTATTCCTTACGGAGCAAAAACTGAATAATAGAATGACCACTGACTATGATGCGATTTTGTATCACAGCCAGTGGTCTTTTTTTATTTGTTTTCTTCTTTTTCTCTTTTGCGTTTGCGGTATCTGTCCTGTGTCACACGGTTACAGCATTCTTGACTACAGAATCGGTTTCTTGTAGAAGTGGTTTTTACAAGAAAGTATCTACCGCATCGTGGATTATCACACGGACGGTATAGTTCAAGGTCTGGCTTGAGATAGAAAATGGAGAAATACGCTGCACACAGCAAAGAATCCACCTTCCATGACGGAGCCATGTAAGTGGTAAACTATATTCCATAGAAAGTGGCAATTAATTTTCCATAGTTTTCTATCAAATATTATTCCGTGATATACTTTGTCACGGAGGTGAAGAAAGGATGATTAATTGGATGGATTATGGAAAAATCCAGGAATACAAAAGAAACGGACTCAAGAAGAGTCAGGTTGCAAGGAGGTTGGAGGTTGATTACAAAACTATTCTAAAATACTGGGACATGTCCCCCAGTGAATATGCTGAAACAGCACAAGCTTCTAAGAAGCGAAGAAAGAAGGCAGATGAATACAAAGATTTTGTGGTGGAATGCCTGACAAAGTACCCGGATATGTCGGCGGCTCAGGTTTACGACTGGATTAAGGAACGAGCCCGCCTGGAAACCTTGGATTTCCAAAAGCGTGCTTTTCGGAATTATGTTCAGGAAATACGTAAAGAATACGGGATTAAAAAACCTGTATCCGCAAGGGATTATGAAGCTGTGGATGAGCTTCCGATGGGACAACAGGCACAGGTAGATATGGGTGAGATTAAGATTGAAACTACAACCGGAAGACATAGAAAAGTTTATTGCTTCGCCATGGTGCTTGCCCATTCCAGATATAAGTTTATCTGGTGGCAGTTGAATCCTTTTACAACGGATACATTTATAACAGCACATATGAAGGCCTTTGAGTTTTATGGAGGTCGCCCAAGAGAAATCGTATATGACCAGGATAAGATTCTTGCGGTCAGCGAAAATCATGGAGATATCATTTATACGGAAGGGTTTCAGAATTACATAAACGAGATTAAATTTGATGTATTTCTATGTCGTGGAGCAGATCCGGAATCCAAAGGCAAGGTGGAAAATGTAGTGAAATACGCCAAGCACGGCTTTGCAGAACACAGAATACTGAGGGATATCGACAGTTTCAACGAAGACTGTATTGCATGGCTTAAAAGAACCGGAAATGCAGAAGAACACGGAACAACAAAAAAGATACCGGCAGAAGTATTCGCCCTTGAAAAAGAATATCTCCTGTCAGTACCCTGTCACAGTTTCAACGCTGCTGATAAAAGTATAACCTATCAGGTCAGAAAAGACAACATCGTTTTGTATAAAGGAAATCGTTACCGGGTGCCGAAAGGTACCTATTGTCCCGGCAAAAAAGTATATATGGTCGTTGCAGATGATAAGATATCCATTACCGATTGTCTTACAGGAGAAATATATGCTGTCCATCCTTTATGTCATGAAAAAGGAATGCTGATTGGTCAAAAACGCGCTGACCGGGATAAAAGCAAAAGTATTCTGGAACAGGAACGCCTGGTGGAAGAATTGTTTGAAAATGATGAACTGGTAAGACCGTTCCTGGAGCATATCCACGAAGCAAAACCCCGATACTACCGGGACCAGTTGGGAGTTATCCGCAGGCTGTTTGAGGAATGGAATGCGGAGGCTGTTAAAAGAGGTCTTAAATACTGTACAGAGAAGGAACTTTATTCTGCCAGTGATTTAAAATCCAGCATTATTTATCTGGAACAGGTACTTTCAGAAAAGATAAAAGAAAAAAAGAATACAAAACCGGCACTTCCTGAGAAATATCTGGGAAATCGTGTGGAAGTCAGAGATTTAAGCGTCTATGAAGAAGCAATGGGAAGGAATGTCGTGAATGGATAATCTACAGGAAATAAAGGCATATGCGGCAACTTTAAGTCTTGTACATACAAAGAATGAATTAGAACACTTGATTCATGAAGCCGAAAGCAAAGAAATAAGTTATACCGAGTTTTTGTGCAAGGTTCTTGGCAGCGAAATAAGGCATCGCCAGGACAAAGCAAAAGAACGAAGAATAAAGGAAGCTGGTTTTCCATATCCGAAATATTTGAAGGATTTCGATTTGAATTTTTGTCAGTCAATAACCCGAAAACAGTTGAATCAGTTATCGGAGCTTAACTGGATTGATGGTATTTATAACTTAATACTTTCCGGACCACCGGGAGTCGGTAAAACACATCTGGCAATAGCACTTGGTTATCAGGCATGTGAAAATGGATACCGTGTCAGCTATACAACCATGCAGTCTCTTATGCAGGTACTTAGAACCTGCGAAATAGACCGCCGCAGCAAAGCGAAGATGAACCGGATACACAAATCAAATCTGTTGGTGGTGGATGAAGTCGGCTATCTGCCAATCACATCAACAGAAGGAAATCTGTTCTTTCAGTTAATATCAGAGTTACAGGAACAGACATCTATTATCATAACAACGAATAAAGGATTCGAGGAATGGGCGGAATTTTTGGATGATGCCGCACTTGCAACAGCAATCCTTGATCGTTTGTCCTACCGGTGTGACCGTATTCAAATGTCCGGAAAAAGCTACCGGTTAGAAAATCGAAAATCATTTTTGAATAAAGGAGACCTTTCTTATGAAATTTAATAAACATTTATCAAAAGAAATACAGGAAATGCTGGAAAAACAATACAAAGAATATATAAAGAACACACCCATGACAAAGAAAGAACAACGGGCGGTTCGTGAATGGGTAAAAGATGGTCACAGCGTTTATGAAAATCCAAGTGGTGCATGGAACGAAGGACAGGTGCCGGTAGAATTTTTGACGATTTATCGTGAAGAAGAGTATATACGGCAACATACAAAAGGAATGAATCCTGAAGAAGCAAGAAGATTTGCGCTGGAATACTATGGCTGGTCTGCTGAAGAAGAATTGCCTGTGCAATACGGTAAACCGGATTTAGGATTTAATTTTCAGATAAACGAAAACGAAGAATTACCATTTCAATAAACAGCACTCCCACGGAGCAGTCCGTGGGGATTAAAAAATATGGAAAATAAAATGCCGGTAATTATGGAAAAATAATTGCCAAAATTTATGGAAAAGTACTTGCCATTTACA
>JBGVQN010000039.1:0-53288 GCA_045127535.1 Lachnospiraceae bacterium
TATCATTGCACAGTGGATCACAGACGGAACTCCATACTACATCGACTACCTTGCCCCAGGCGAGTACACCTTAACCGAGATCTCCGCTCCGGAGGAGGACGGTTATATCCTGACAAACTCCATCATCTTCCATGTAGAAGCAACCGGAGAGATCCAGAAGGTAGAGATGAAAGATGACTACACCAAGGTAGAGATCAGCAAGACCGATATTACCACAGGCGAGGAGATTACAGGCGCAGAGCTGACTATTACAGATGCAGAAGGCAACGTTGTGGCAGAATGGACCACAGACGGCACTCCACACCGCATCAACTATCTGGCGCCGGGCGAGTACACCTTAACTGAGGTATCCGCACCTGAAGAAGATGGTTATGTGCTGGCAGAATCCGTACCATTCGTTGTAGAAGCAACCGGCGAGATCCAGAAGGTAGAGATGAAGGATGACTACACCAAGGTGGAAATCAGCAAAACAGACTTTGTCACCGGAGAGGAAATCACCGGAGCAAAACTGGTTCTGACAGATGCTGCTGATATTACTATTGCAGAATGGGTAACAGATGGAACCCCATACCGCATTGATTACTTAGCACCAGGTGAGTATACCTTAACCGAGGAAGCCGCACCGGATGGATATGAGATTGCAGAATCTATCACTTTCACAGTTGAAGCTACTGGGGAAATCCAGAAGGTTGAAATGAAGGATAAGCCTGTAGAGGTTACTCCGGAACCCCCGATTCTGGGCATTGAAGATACTACAGGAGGTATGGCTCTGATTCTTATGGCACTGGGCGTATTCATGGCTTTCTGCGGCATGATGTTATACCTCAAAAAGAAAACGAATGAATAAGTCAGAGCAAAAAGTGCACCAATAACTTCTCTTTTTATTAAAATAAGCTCCCCTGGGGATAGGCATTCTCCAAATGTTCTATCACCAGGGGAGCTTATTATAGTTCAAACTACTCCCAATTCAAAAATTCTACTCCCTTTCATCTGCTATACTCCTGATTGCCATAGTTGCTATGGTACTCATTCCTGCAGCTACAGGATGGGTACCATCTATAGAATCATATGGCTCTCTGTATGCAAAAAAATCAATCAGTCTGCAGTATTTTTGAACAGAGACTTCTCTTATTATTTCATTATATCTTTCAAGATGGAATCTTCCAGGAGTATAGGGAAATTTAAATGAAGGCTGTGCAGACATATAAGTGGCAGGTAATGTACAGCACCATATTTCTGCCTGAGGGTAGTTTTGCTTAATACCATCCAGCATCGATCCATATGCTGCCTTAAATTCCTCATTCCATGGCGTCAGTTCTTCTCCACGATAATCAGTATACTCTGGTACTGCTCCAAAACCCCAGTCATTCGTTCCCAGATAAACAATAATCACATCCGGCTTAACAGAGTTTTTGTGAAGCCCTCCGGTTCGTCTGCTGCTGCACCCTGACGGAAACAGTTCTGCTTGATTTGGAAGTTTTGTAACGCGGCTACCTGACCAGGAGTTATTTACAAGCAACTCTCCCCCAAAATAGTCTATTACCTTTCCCCACCAGGTATCCTGCATTTCCCTGACACCGGTTCTTTCACATCTTTCTCCATAATAGTAAACTTTATACCCTTCTGGGATATATCCCTCCAGCGTACTTATGGAATCACCCAGTATAGAAAACTTCTTACCATAATAAGGATTGTTTCTTTTCCAATTTTCATGTTTCTTAAAGTCCCACACTTCCATCTGGCATCCTCCAATTGCAATTTTTTCATTTTAACGTTTCTTCACGTAGAATATCAGACTCAGAATGGTAGTGTCAAGCAGGACTACAGTTTCTTTTCGATTACTATCACAAGAAATACGGCAGTCCTGCTAAACTGGCTAAACACCTGAATAGAAAATCTATTCCCAAAATACCATCTGCCCTTTATGCTGGGTTCCTCATAAACAACTATCAACTGTTACTATGCTGTTTTCTGAACTGATCCATCCTTTTTCTTTCTCTTCTTCAGGAAAATCAATAAAATCAACCCAGCTATACCTACACCACCACCTGTCAGTGTACCATAGCGTAATGTCTGATTGGCCCAGAAAATCATAACTGCATTTGCAGATACCGAAATATTGGTAAATGTCTGATTGTATGTATTGGTATCACCCTTTTCATTGACTGCACAGTCTGTACAGATTACCTGGACGTTCTGATACAGGCCCTCTGCGATCTGGAATGTTAAAGTTCCATTGCCTGTTTCCAAAGCATTTTCCAGTTCCTCACCCATCAGATCTAACAATATTTCCAAAGGCTTCCCATTCTGGTCAACTGTCTGCACCAGAATCGAATACAATGCACCGCCATCATCTGTAGGCATTAATGTAACTGTCTGGTTTTCAATCTGATATCTGCCATCTGTCTCCATACCTGATATGGAAATGACCGGCGCAGTTCTGTCCACTACGAAGTTCACCATTGCATCCTTGATATCACTAAATGCATTGCTTTCAGCCTTGTCAGAAGAAGATACTACTACATTATACTCACCCTCTGCTTCAAACAATTCTTTAGAAACTATATAAGTATAATGATACCAATCTTCGCTTTCTTTGTCATACTCTACGGTATAATCCACACCTTCTTCCAACACTTTACCATTGACTGTAATTTCATGATAACGTAACGGGTCGGCATTGGTTTCTATCAATACAATATTGTCTGTTACATTCTGAACATAACAAAGATCCACCAGAGACATTGCGTATTCTTTCAGTTCATAGGTAGATCCTTCCCTGTTAACAGAGAAAGATACCAGTGGCTCGTTCTCTGAATAATCTTTCAGATAGGCATTACCAGATGCATCATATAAGGTTATCTCATTAAATGCATTTCCCGCTTTGTCCACCACTGTACATGTCAGGTAATAAATACCATCGATGTCCAGATTTTTTACTGTCAAAGTCTTTCCATTTCGAATGGTGGTAAACTCTCCTACATCCAAAGTCTTTCTGACAAACTTATCTCCTTCTCTCACAACCGCTGTCAATACAGGAATAAATTCACCAAAATTTGTATCGGTTGCTGTAATCACAAAACCAATATCACCCTCATCCGCATTGGCAGAATCATCCACAATGTTGCTGATTTCTACCACAGGTTTTGTCTGGTCTACATAGAATGTTTCTGTGGCAATAGGCTCCGCAGTATTACCTGCCATATCCTGATAAGTTACATCCAATGTATACAATCCATCCTGATCATACACAATGGCTGCAGTATTTACATCTCCATTTCTGGACCATCCGCTTACTACAGGAACCGGAATCTGACTGCCATCATCTTCTCCTGTCATAGACACTATTACCCGGCTGGTTTCAAAGTTATGCTCTGTAATGGAGATCGTAGCAGTACGGGCATTCTTATAATAGTTGCCATTCTGCACATCATTATTATCATAACTGATATTTACAGTAGGCACTGTCCGGTCAATGGTAAAGCTCTTTGGTGCAAGGGAACTGCTGTAATCCACATCGGTATTTTGATTGCCAACCTTGTCACTACAGGAAATATCGAATGTATAATCTCCGTCATTGCTGTATACAATGGTTGCCACATGCTTTGTATCATCCAGATTGCCTGCACCGCTTACAGTTGTCCATCCAGAAATAGAAGGCATCACACCATGTGTATTGGTAATCTGAATGGAAACATTGTCTGCATCAAAGTTTCTCTCTGTAACTGTAACTGTTGCAGTACGGACATCCTTAAAATAAGCATTGCCAAAGGAAGTATCTCCTGCATTATTGTCATATGTTACCTGAATGGCCGGGTCTGTAATATCGATCTGAATCTTTGTAAAATCACTGGAGGTGTTGCCTGCATTATCTGTTGCATAGATCCAGATTTCCACTTCATTGCTGTTGTTCAGATTCTTATCTACTGTAATCGTATCGCTCCAGGTCTGCTGAAGTTCTGTCTGAGTTGGCTCTGTTTTAAGGAATTCAAGCAGAACCCCCTGCTGGGTTACAGTACCCATGTTGCGTACTTCATAGGAAACATTCTTCAATCCAGAATAAGTACCTCCTACCAACGGATCGATGACATGAATCTTTACAGGTACATTGGTATTATAAATATCATTCACCGGCTGTGAAATGGTAATCTGCGGCTGAATAGATTCTTCTACCGGAGATACATTATCAGTAATAATACCATTGGAGCTGATGTAAGTTTCGTTTCCGGCATAATCCGTTATACGCAGATATACCACAAACTGCTGATTTACTTTGCTGGTAAACAGCTTTTTCACATCTTTTGTATCTTCCTTACCGTAGAACTCCGCATCCATTGCAACCCAGCGTGTACTCTCCTGCAATGCATCCAGTTTTGCCTCTTTATTCAGCTTGTCTAATTCTTCTGTTCCAGTCGTAACAAAATACTCCAAAGAAACCGGGCAGCTTGTGACATCACCTGCTGATACATTCACCTGAACGTTCTTTGGTGTCCAAAGTCCAAAGGTGATCTTTTCCACTAGCTCACTCCATGCAGAATCCAGACTGGTAGAGACAGTAGCAGTAGGAGCTTTGTGGTCTACTGTAAACTGGTATGGAGTCACAGACTCACCAGTATTTACAGATGTATTTGACAGGCCTGCAATATCTGTATATTCTATATCAAACTCATAATTGCCATCCACAGAATATACGATTGTTGCGGTATGTGTATCTTCGTTGACATCCTGCTCTGACGGACTCTGTTCCCACACAGAACCATCCTCATCTGTTGCTTTTAACATATCTGCAAGGTCAATTACTACGGTCTCATCCATACTGTCCACTGCTCTGACTGTAATGCCATCTGTCATATCATTTCCATCTACAGCAGCTTCTCCATTGAAATGGGCTGTTCTTTCGGTAATAACCACAGTTGCAGTTCTGTCAGCATCAAAATATCCTCTGTCTCCTGTCTGATTGATGACATTATTGTTGTCATAAGATACTGCAATAGATGGTGCAGTTCTGTCAATATCAAATGCCAGTGTACAGGTACTTTCTGCTTCTGGATTTTCTTCTTCTGTATCTACAGAACGAATATTTCCTGCATTGTCTGTTACCTGAATGTGTACCTTTACAAAGCAGCTGTTATTGTATACCTTTTCCTCATCTGTTTTAATTGTAATGGTACCATTCCATTCCTTGCACAGTCTGTCATATACAGGTACTGCATCCATTTCTACCACTGTTTCCTGTGAATCTTCCTGATCATCCCATGCAGTCGAATCAGATGAAGCATATACAATCTGGCCATTTTCTATATCATACTGTACAGAATACAGTACTCCCTGCTGAGTAATATTTTCCTCTGCCACATCATCTGTAATCCAGTAAGTAATCTCCTTGATACCGGATGCATACTCTGAGTTCTGTTCATTGACAACAACATCTACAACCACATCACCTGTATAAATCTGCTTTCCGCTGACTGCACATGCTGCTTCTGTACGTGGCAGAGATGCGCTGTCTGTAGTATCTGACAGCATCAGACTTGCAACAGGTGCCTTATCATCTGTAATGATTCCATCAGAGCTTACATAGTATTTGTTCCCTGCATAATCTGTTGCACGCACATATACCACAAACTGCTCATTTATATCACTGGTATAGATTTCTGCCGCATTTTCTTCGCCTTCCGGCTTAAAGAATGTTACATTCTCTGCCTGCTGCCAGTCCTCTCGTTCCTTTAAGGCCTCCAGTTTGTCTTCACGATTCAGTAAATCCAGATCCTCTATACCTGTTGTAACCAAATACTCTATTGTTACCGGGCTGATGTCATCTCCTGCGGTTACTGACACAATCTCTTTGTCCTGTTTCCAGATACCAAAGGTAAGTGTCTCCAGAACTTCCGTCCACGCAGAACCTGAATTCACATAAACCGTAGCAGAAGGATTCCCACTGTCAACTGTAAACGAATATGGTGTCTCAGAATCCCCTGTATATACAGTCGTATTCTCAAGACCAGCTCTGTCTGTATATTCAATGCTAAATTCATAATTACCACATGTTGAATATACAATAGTTGCAGTATGGGTATCTTCATTGGCATCCTGCTCTGAGAGACTCAGTTTCCATAAAGAACCATCCTCATCTGCTGCTTTTAACATATCTGCAAGGTCAATTGCAACGGGATTGTCCATACTGTCCACTGCACTGATTGTAATGCCATCTGCCATATCATTTCCATGTATAGCGGCCTCTGCATCAAAATGGGCTGTTCTTTCCGTAATAACCACAGTTGCAGTTCTGGCAGCATCAAAATAGCCTCTATCATCAACTTTTTTTACTGGGGTATCTTCGCCGTAGGAAACCTCAATGGCTGGTGCTGTTCTATCAATATCCAGTGCCAGTGTACAGATGCTTTTAGCCTCCGGATTGACCTCTACAGTCTCCACATTCCGCACATTGCCTGCATTGTCTATTACCTCAATGTGTACTTTTACAAAACAGCTGTTATTGTATATCTGATTTTCATCTGTTTGAACTGTAATAGAACCTTTACATTCCTTACACAAATCCTCATAAGCAGGCAATCCTCCTGCTTCGTTCATCAAACTCTGAGATTCTGTCCCAGTTTCCGCTTGGTTCTCCCACACAGTCCATTCAGAAGTGCACTCCAAAACCTGTATGCTTTCATATTGTACAGGATACATAACACCCTTTTGTGTAATGCTATTCTCATCTACATCATCTGTAATCCAGTATCTGACTTCTCTGATGCCAGATGCATAATCAGCATTCTGTTCTTTTACATACACATCCACAACTACATCGCCTGTATAAATCTGCTGTTTACTGATTTTACATTTTGCATCTGCGCTCGGACGAATTGCAGGGTCTGTATCCTCTGATACAGTCAGTGTGGCAATCGGTGCCAACAGGTCTGTAATAATACCATCAGTGCTTGCATAACTGGTGTTTCCTGCATAATCAGTTGCACAGACATATACGACAAACTGTTCATCACTATTTGCAGTATAAATATTTACTAAATTTTCACCTGCTGCAAATACGTTTTCTAATTCCGTCCATGTTTCGTCTTTATATCCTTGCAGTGTTTCCAGTTTTTCAGCCTTGCTTTTCTTATCCAGCTCACTGATACCATTTGTCACTATATATTTTATAGTAACAGGACTTAACTGTTCTTTCATATTACCAGACACAGTTATCTCATTATTAGACCACAAGCCAAAGGTAATGGTTTCCAAAAGATCCGTCCAGAAATTAGTTTCATCAAGCTTTACTGTCAGTTCCGGTTTGTTCGTATCTATTGTAAATAACTTTGACTCATACTGATATGATGAACCCTCCATCTGTGCTGCTGCATTTCCTGCTTGATCCTTATAATCTGTAATCGCTAACTTGTAGACGCCTGATGCATCAGCATCTTCTGTTGACTCAAATGTAATTGTCTTTTTGTGAACAGCAGTACCATTTGCATCAAAGCCTACAGCTTCAGCTTCCTCCGGGCTTACATCCGTCCAATCAGAGGCTAACATTTCCGCTAACGCTTCTTCTGGCAGCTCCGTATTATCCTTCCAGATTCTGATTGCCTGATCGGCCATCTCATCATCAAAAGTATCTTCCTGAATGTAGATTACTGCAGTACGCTTAGGGTTGTAGTAAGACATCTCATCTGTCTCTTTGATACACTCGCCCTCCCATGTAACAGCAATCTGTGGACTGACCGTATCGATTACAAAACTGTCTGATGTATCATCTCTATCTCCAGGGAATACTACAGTGGCAGTATTCTCAGCCTTATCTGTAACAACAACCTCTACTCTTACATCACAGAATTCATTTGCCTCTACTGGCACTATAATGTAAGGATATTCTGCTGTTCCTTTGCTGCTCCATTCAGTATTCAGATCTTCCATAGAAGGATTAGACTGTTCATCTGCAAATAATACTGTATTTTCTTTACTTACCAGTACATCATCTTTATAAATGTTATATGTAATTTTACTAATACCGGAAGATACTACAGTCTGTTCCGTACCGTCCACCACCTGAATGCCATCATTTACAGTTACCTGAACTGCAATTCCTTCGGTGTCATTGTAGTATCCAGTTACATTGGTGCCTGATTTTACGGGCTTTACCGTTACAGCAGGTGCAACTGTTTCAAAAATAATACCATTGCTGTTTACACAATATTCATTGCCCGCTTTGTCAGTCACTTTTGCATAGAATACATACACGCTATCCTTTGGAAGCGACATACTATATTCGCCATTTTCATTCTTCTCCCAGTTGTTCCAGTTTTCTTCTGGAATCTGTGTACTGTTTATTTTTGCAGTATCATAGTCAGTTTCGTCTTCCCCAATATAATACTGTACTGTCTCAACTCCAGAATACTTATCAGAGTCTCCCTGATCCTCTACACCAGTCAGCGTAATGTTTATCGGCACTTCCTCTTCAGCAGGCTTCCACATACCTAATGTAATAATGGTCAACAGCTTGCTTGTCCAGTCAGTACTTTCCTCTAGCTGCAATGTTGCCTTTGGATTTGTATTATCAATATAGACATCTGTTACAACTTTCTGAATTACACCTGTACCATTTGTACCATTCTTTTTCACATAGAATTCAACAGTATTCTTACCTTCTTCCAGCTCTGAGCCTTCCAAAGAAAGTGCATCACTCCAGCCGTGCATCTGATTTCCCTGATTGCTCCAGGAGATCTTATATCCAGAATTTGCTTTGATCTGTATAGTACCATCATTACCATTGTACCAGTCTTTGCTCACATGCACAGTATTTCCATTTTCTACCAATTCCTGTCCGATGGTATAATTTGTAGTATCGTTGCTTGCATAAGATACTTTTATCTGAAAATCTTCACTTACCCCTGTATAACACGCTTCCTCAGCCTTATTTACTGTAATTTCTGCCTCGCCTGTATACCCAGTGAATATAATTTTACCGCTGTTTTTATCTATAGAATCGATAATATCACCGTTCTCTGACTTTATTTCATAAGTAATACTATCTTCATCATCTGCGATAAAATTTAAATAGGATGACATATTGATTTCTGTCAGCTTTCCAGCGGTAAAGTCTAAGGTCTTGCCACTTTGTAGAGAAATCTTTCCAGTAGCTTTAATAATTGTCAATACAAAAGTATTTTCTACAGGTTCATAGTTCTCGTTTCCTGCCCAAGATGCTTTCAATTTAATGGTCACACCAGCTTTGCGGATTGATTCAATGTTAACCACATTATTTTCCTCAGAAATATCCGCAATAGCAGATATTTCTGTATCTTCTGCTGATGTAATCGTCCATGTCACTTCTGGTTCCGCGTCCTCACCCACACCTGTCCAGACGGACTCTACCCTATGAGATCGCTCATCCTCATTATATTGAATGCTTCCTGAAATGTTACCATTCTCATCCTCCACATATGTTGTAGAATCCAACTTGAATGTAAGCTCCGGCTGGGCTTTGACTACAGTCACCTCTCTGGAAATGCTGGCAGCACTATAATAATTGTCAGCTTCCATTGATACTGTAATGGTAGCAGTACCAACTCCTACTGCTTTTAACTTACCATCTTCTCCAATTTCAAGAATTTCCGGTTTAGAAGATTCAATGTCTACTTTTGCCATATCCGCACAGCTGACCAAATCACAAGATATTGTAAATTCCTGAGGAACACCATTTTCATCCTGACCAGTCGCAGCTATATCATACTCCTGACCATATGTCAGCGCCCACTGGCCATTTTCCGCCCATGTCATGGTACGGTCTGCAGGCAGAATCGTTAATGTATAAGACTGCGTTGCAGCTTCTTCTACAGATTCCTCAGACACATTTTCCGTAGCAGTTACCTTGACCTGTCCACAACCCAGAATAGTCAGGATACCGGTTTCTGCATCAATTGATGCAACTGCATTTGTATTTGTTTCTATAGTTTCTTCTGCATCTTCCTCTGCTGCCACCTGAGAATTTTCTTCTGCACCTACTACTTCACAGCTATAGGTGAAGGTTCTACCATCATCTGCTGCTACATCAACTGGATTATCAAATGTTTTTCCAGGCTCGTATACAATCGATCCCGGCACAGATGTTTTAAAATAAATGGTCTCGCTGTCCGCTTTTCGAATGGTCAAATAGTAAGATGCTGCTACATCATGATACTGATTCTTCGAATCGCTCCACGTCGCAGTTACTTTTACAGTACCTTCTTTAATTTCGGTACCTTCCTCACCATACTGCAACACTGTCACAACACCATTTATATCTACCTCTGCAATTTCAGGAGCGTCACTGCTTTCTGTTTCGTCGGTTACCAGTTTTTCAATGGTATATGTAATCATGCCCTGGTTTAGATTGCAGACAGCCGGATTCTCAAATTTACAATTCACCTCTGAAAAATCCTCAGCTTCTGTATCTATGACTAAATCTACAGGATTGGAATCTGCAAACGTAAGTACTGCTCCGTCTGTTTGCTGGAGCACAAGTTCATATGAAGCAACAGCCTCTTCATAATATACATCGGCTGCTTTTGTTGCAGTAATCGTAACTGTACCTGCACGCTTACCAGTTACCGTACCATTCTGATCAACAGTTGCAACAAGTGTATTGGAAGAAGTATACGTAACTCTGCCATCCCCTAAACCGCCAGTAACTGTATTGGTATACGGCTCATCCCATGGAATAGACAGACTCTCCTGCACATCGCTCCATTTAAGCGATGTCTGCATTCCTTTCTTTACCACGACGGTATAACTTGCTGTCTTTTCCAAATACAGATCATCCTTTGCTCTCACAGCAGTTATGGTTACTGTCGTATTACCAGTAGGCTTTTCGGTATAAATCTGCCCCTGACTGCCAACTTTCACATATGATTCATCAGAAGATGTGTATGTTACCACACCTGCGGTCTCAAAACCTGTCTGATTTACAGCAATCTCCGCTGCTGCTGTATCACCTGCCAGATATGCTACTTCCAGCTGTTCTGCTGAAAATACAAATTCGCTTGTATCTGCCGTCATGCTGATGGTAACTTCCTGTGTATCTTCGGTTACATGCTGCAACTCCACATTGGCAATCAGATATCCTTCTTTTTCTGCAATGATTTTGTAATCATTGGCTTCATACACAGTCAGAGTGAAAATGCCGTCTGCATCGGTCGTCACTGTGTCTGTAACATTGACTGTCAGTGCCTCACTGTCGTCTGTACTCTCTGCGGGTACAATCGTGACAGTTACTTCTGCAAGTCCTGTTACAGATCCTCCGTTTTCTGTGGAATCATTCTCCGCATTGGATACATTGCCTTCTGACTCATCTACTACAGAATCTATACCTGATGTATCACTCTCAGAAGCAGTTGCAGCACTATTTGAATCTGACATATCTTCTGAGCCTGATACACTTTCTGAATCAGCTGCGCCCTCATCTGAACCTAATCCATTTTCTGAACTGTTTTCAGCATTATCCGCATCAGCACCATCCTCGTCTACTTCACTCACACATATTTGTCCGGTAATCTGAATTGGAGCCAAAGAAGTTAAAACAACTTCTGTCTCAGCCTGGCTTAATTCTCCCTGAACACTCTCATATCCACGGGCATTAACCTGATATGTATATGTCTCTCCAGCCTCCGGTGTTATTGTCTCATCTTCCATATTCCAGTCAGCCGGAAATGCAACCATTCCGTCTTCCTGCGTCTGAACAGTACCCAGCTGGTTTCCGCTCTGGTCATAGACAGTCACAAATGCACCTGTAATGCTTTCTGCGCCGTCTGTTACCATAATTGTGTAAGATGCTGCCTCTGTACTGCTGGCGGCTGCGCTGGAAATATCCTGTGGCAGCATAGTCACTGTCATTAACACAGCCATAACAGCAGATAACACCCTATTGAAAGGACTAATTTTTCTCTTTGTGGTCACGTGTTCCTCCTCCTGTCGGATGCAGCTGCAACGGATTGCGGCTTTCTCCAACATCTTCTTGATTGTTGCTATATTTCTTCTCTGTCCATACGATCTGTTTTTGCAGAGTCAACAGGACAGGCAAAGACATTGATCAGCAGATTTTTTCATCTGTATGAATGTATGTGATTTCACATTCGATTTGAAAATCTGGGTCTGTGTTTGCAGCATAGATTGATGATGCATGCTGTGCAATGGAATTCTGTTTTACTGTATTATTTAGAAGCATCGTATCTGATGCCTGGCTGTTATTCCATGGTGAACATGTTCCTGTATAAGATGACATCGATACAGAATTGCCTGATATGTTTTCCAGCAAAGCAGTTTCATCTGTCTGCGGTTCATACAATAGTCCAGTCTCATCTTGTGGTTGTCCAAGGAGACTGGTCTCGTCAAATTCTAACAGTGCAGTCTCGTCTACTGAATCAGACAGATACAGTTCCTCTGTGATAATTTTTTGCGTAATATCTTTTTCTATTCTGCTACTGGCAGATGACTGATATCCTGTTCGTGAAAGCTTACCCGTTTGATTATTCGCCACAGACTGTACTATTTTATCTTGAATCTGAGCAATGCCTTTCTTAGCATTGGCTCCTGTTAATTCACCAATAAGCATTGGAATATCCCAAAATAGGAACAAAAATACTGATATTAGAAGCATCAGCACAGAAATCACTGCGCCTGCTATAAATACAGTCCGAAAAATCTCATATATTGTCATTTCTGTTTACTCCTCATCTTTTATCAACAGTTATTTTTGCAACATGTAGCTGCACTATTTTTTTATTGATTGTATTTTTGTTCTTGTAAGCTGAATATTATCCTGCAAAGTAGCGATACTATCTTGCAAAAATGTATTGGTCACCTGTGCGCTTTCTGTTTCAATTTGCTCCAGCATATTCAAGATAATCAGCTGAGCACTTTCACTTGCTCCTGTCTCTGACATTTGATTATCTGTAGAAATTACTTCACAAAATTCTGCAGCATTATTACGTATCATATTCACAATTTCATTCCATACAAGTAGTTTTAAATCATCATCATATTCAGATGCCTCTGATTGTAGCGTTACTACCTCATCCCAAAGAGTCAAATATTCTTCAGCTAACTTTGCATATTGATTTGCCTTGGAGTATTTCGAAATATTCTGTAGACATTTGGAAATCTCACAGTAAATCTTCGCCGAAGAATAAGAATCCTGTGCATACTGAAACCAGGACGCTGCTGCTACATATTTGTCCTTTTCTACTCCTACGTCATAGTAAAACAAATAGGCCTCTCCTATTTCATTGCATATTTCCTGATAGTCTTCCTCGCTTGATGCTCTCATCTGTGCCAATACATCTACAGTAGTGATATAACCTCTGTAGTCTTTTTCATCCAGTCCTACTTTTAATGTTGATAGTTCTTTTCCATCATCTGAAGACAATTCTCCATCTGAAATCAAATACTCAATCAATCCCTGGTTATCTGCATTGCCAAGATAAGCCTCCTTTCTGGAAGGATCTATCAATATGACATTGAAATAATCCTGTACATCCTCAGCCTTTGCAAGATTATAATCAAAGTTTTCAGTCTTTTTATTTTCTGCTGATATGTATCCCCATATAGAAACTCCCGCAAATATGACCGCCAAAACAGATGAAGTAAGAAAAGCAGCGAATTTTTTCTTTATTTTTTTCCTATCTTCTTCTGTAATTTTGATAATATTCTCCAAATCATACATCAACTCGGCTGCCGACTGATATCGCTCATTTCTATTAATTCTGGTACACTTTTCAATAACGTGTTCTAACCCTTTAGACGCATCTGGTCTAAACTGTCTCACTGGTAAAAATTGAAACGCACTTTCACACGAATGTTTAGGAGATATACCTGTAATCAAATGATGCAAGGTAGCTCCCAAACTGAATATATCTGTTCTACAATCAGATTGGAGTCTGCTTTTTCCTACTTGTTCCGGAGCAGCATATCCTTTAGTACCTATACTAATTGTATCCATATCCCCCGTCTCTTTATATTCTCTAACTGCACCAAAATCAATCAACATTATGTTACCATCGGGCTTTAACATAATATTTCCCGGCTTCATATCTCTGTATATAATTGGTTTTTCCTGACTATGCAGATAACCTAACACATCGCAAAGTTGCTTGGCCCAACGAATCACATTTTCTTCTGATTGTGCACCATTATTTTTCAATGTCTCTTTTAAAGATTTCCCCTCAATATAATCCATAATAATAATAAAAGTATCTTCCTGATCAATAATATCAACTATTGTCGGGATATTTGGATGACGCAATTTAGTTAACACTTCTTTTTCTGCAAGTGGTCTAGCTACTTGCGAATCCACTTTATTATCTTTGCGAACTTCTTTCGCTGCCCAAGTCTTATTTACAACTTCATTAATTACTAAATAAACTACACTCGTACCGCCACGACCAACCACATCCAATACTTTGTATTTTTCGCCTAGTATAGAACCTATTTTCAGCATAGTTTTCTCCTTCAATTCTTTTTTGGCATTTACTTATAAGGTTCGCACAAGTGCTACAGTAATGTTGTCACGCTCATTACGAAACTTATTTAAATCAATCAAATCTTCCGAATTCTGACGCATCGTTTCATGGTCTAAAAGAACTGATGGCTGAAATTTCAAGTATATCTCTTCTGGTGTAATCTCATGACAAAATCCATCTGAACATAACATATACACTGCATTCAATTTAGTAGCGCCACAAATCATTTCTGGGTAAATCTGATCAGAGGCACCACAGCATTGTAATAGCACGTTTCTCATACGGTCAATTTTGGCCTGCTCCGGTGTCATCCTACCTGCAGCCACCTCTCTCGCCACATAAGTATGATCAGTTGTCAGCTGACGAATAGTATCTGTCAATTCATACGCCCGGGAATCACCCACATTTAATATGTAATATCTCTGCTCTGTAATCAGCATAGCAACTACTGTAGTTCCAAGCCGAATCCCATTGCGCTTTCCATAATCACCAAGTTTCTGATTCTGCTCATAAATAATATTTTCCCACTGTGCCTGTAACACTGTATCTGCAATGGGAGCCCGGCAAAGTACCGGAAGTTCCTGATGAACCCACTGCTGAAATGCATCAATCACTGTAGCACTTGCCAATTCACCCTTAGAAAAGCCACCCATACCATCACATAACAATGCAAAAACCATTCGCCCACGTCTAGTTTTAATAGTCTGTATGGTTAGGCTATCCTGATTAGTACTCTTTTTAAGCCCCACATCTGTGGATGCAGAAATAATAAAATTCATGTCAGTACAATCCTTTCCAAATTAGTAAAGTCTAAATTCAAAATCTTCGTCAGCCAACCTAATGATATCCCCATGCGTGATTGCGACTTCTTCATTACTCTGTGTTATTTTCCCATTCACATATGTATGATTTGTTGAGTTAGTGTCGATAATATAATATGCTCCTCTACGAATAACCATATTGGCATGTCGTCGGCTGATAGCCCTGTTATCTGTAATACAATGATCAGCATAGGTTTGATCTTTTCCAATACGAAACAAAGGCTTATTTAACATAATTTTTTCATGATTCTTTGTTCGGATCAGATATGGAATCACTTCATCTAAGCCCATATTATCCTTTTCCAACACCACTGTTTCATCTAATACCGCCTTCGGAATTACTTCTTCCGCTTTTTGATTCAACAGCCGGGCTGGCTTCATTTTTCCTGAAGCAGTAAATAATGTGTTTTTACTCCTTTTTCCTACTCGTTTAGCACAATTTACAGATGATTCACCTGATTGGATTGTTACTGATTTAAGGGCTGGAGTAACATCTAGAGATGACTGCAATGTCAATTTGTCCATAGTGTTCTGTATGTGTTGCGATTTTGCTTCATTTATATTCGATATATTTTTGTTCATATCATATGCATTACTCTTAATTTCATCTAACAATGTTCTAAAAGCATTTAGTGATATTTCTAACGAGCTGTTCAGGAAATTAATAATTTTAACAATGTACTCACAATTTTCACTCTGATTAAACTGTGTATCAAACATAATATTCTTAAAAAAAGAATTTAAATCATTCACTTCACTCCCTTTTTTCTGAATTGGCAAACAAATCAGTTCTATTTCAAATCTGGAAATATCAATAAAAATATAGTCTAAATTCAAAACAACAGAATTTGCATCAATCATATACTCTTCTGCTATCAATAAGTCATTCACAATCGCCTCAAATACTTTCACTAATTTTTTTTTGCTAACTGTTCCATTTAAAAACCTTTTCACAGATATCTTCTCAGTAATATCATATTTCATATATTTCTCTGTATTTGTCTGTACAAACATAGTTCTGGCTAAACCAGGGATTTTATTGTTTGTCAGCATACCAAAAATCAAAGTATCAAGTTCGTCTTCTTTTTTTATTTCATATACCAAATATGTATTTGTCCCTTGATTTTCATAAGAAAAATCCATTATACTCGCCCCCTTAACCATATCTGCAAGTTACAAATAAAATTTTACAATATAATTTTCTTTTCTTAACCGCCAATTTTAAATCTAATATTTAGGCAACCTGTTTGCTCTATTTATTGCATTCGTCTGTGCTGTCTTATATTTGTTTGCTGCAAAACGCAGAAAATCAGCATAGTTCTGTAAAGATTTCAACATATTGCCGGACGTAGAATCAGGAGCATTTATTTGCTGCCACTGCAATTTTAACTGGCTATAATCATTTCCTTGCCAAGTAGTATGCAATAATTCTATAGATGTATCAATTGTTTTCATATGGTTTCTATGCTTAGCTATATATGTTTCAACTGCAGATGCAGTCTTTCCAAACTGGCTGTGATCTACCCTAATATTTGCCATCTTTTACCTCCGTTATTTAAATGCAGAAACCGCAGATACTATAGTATTTTCAAGAACATTGTAATTTTGCCCTATCTGTTTTTTCATGAAGTTCACCATATCGTTTACAACATAATACCTGTTCATATTATATTTGTTTTTAATACTTTTATATTTCTCCAACGCTGTTTGTGCGGCAACTCCATCCCAATTTTCCATTAATTCATTCATTGCAGTATCAATCGCTTCAAAATCATTTTCCATTTTACAATTTATCTTGCGGATTTGACTTGCAGCTATTTCCACTGCTTCTATATTTATTTTTATAGCCATATATGCCTGTTCCCTTTCTTATCTTAAAAAGATGAGCCACCGCCACCACCTGATTGATTGGCAGCAAATTCTTCCGTAACCTTATTTGTGTCTATATTATCCAGCTTTCTTTTCACAATTCTGTACTTGTCCGCAACACGACTAATGCATGCTGCGCACTGTTCATTTCCTATATTCACAAAATCTTTTTTAATGCCAGATGCCACATCATCAAGTTCATTAATAATACCCTGAAGTTCCTTTTTAATTAAATACAATTCATATTGTGCATTTGCATCCATACTTAACTCCTCTTTACAGTTGTGAAGAAACCGAATATTCTACAGTTTCAAATTCCTCTGCAGTATTTATTAAATAATCCATACAACGACTAATTCTCCAACTATATCCAGTCAAGACGTCAGCCTGAATCAAATCCCACAAATCAAATAACCCAACCTTAGTATACAAGGTATCCATTCTTTTATCTAATTTTACAATCCTTTTATTCACATTATTCAGGCGATTGTAATATTCTCGCATAATACAAGTATTTACTCTAATATATGTATTATTTGTGGCATATTGATATCCATAATTGAATTTTTTATCAAACCAATCACTAACTTTTTTTGCATAAATTGAAATTGCAGATACAAATTTCTTGGCATACTCCGAAGCTTTCTGACCAAATGTCTGCAGTTTTTGACATATTCTTTCTGCATAATTCAACATTTCATTTACAGCAGAAACTGCCATTTCTTTAACACACCCCAACAAATCATCCAGAAATAAAATAGGGCATATAACTGTAGCGCGATACGTTATTATTAATTCAGCAGCTTGACCATATCTGTTTTCGATGTAATTGAACACGCAATCATCTATATGACTTATTACATTCAATTCGGCATCAGCATTCTTTATAACAGCCTCCTTTAATGAATTATCACCATAGCCAACTGCGCTGATTACCACATCTATTAATCCATCAATTGTTTGACTTCTTTCAGGTTCTTCTAGATTAGAAATCAGATATGTCGAATATTCATTTATCGCTTTAGAAATATAAGATTGTTTCGTTTGCTCTCTTAACTTTCCGTTGTCATCAAGCAAAATATTGGGTTTATGATAATGCAATGGATTGTTCTGGTTCTCTGTTTCTATATAAATTGTTGTTCCTGCCACAGAATACAATAAACAATTTACATAATCATTACTAGCTGAAATTGATGTAATCTTTTGTGATCTCAATGCTATCTTATCAGGATATTCTTCCAAAAATTCTTTTGAAAATCCCTGTCCATCATATGATACGCATTTTCCAATTCTATCCGTGAGAATCGTTACATACTGTGCCTCATTACCACCTTTCGAATGACCAGATACAGTTATACTTTTCCCATATGTATCTGGCAACTTCTCTACATAATTGGCAGCCCAAGCTTGTAAGTTCGTTTCTATTAGATAACCACCTTCTCCATTATCATGCCATTGGTACTTGCTATCCGTACCTTTAAAAATAACATTCACATCCGTAGGTTTTTCTTTACTGTCAACAAAACACGCAACTCTCTTATATTTAGTATCATATTCTGTCACAATATACTCAAGCAACTTTGGTTCTTCTTTAATTGAGTTTACTAATCCCTGCCATTCACTCTTTGTCATTTCGCACGGATACATACCCTTATCATTTTTCATTCCTTCAAAATCGTCAGCTTCCATTCTGTTAATAATCTCTTGAACTGTAGCATTATCTGATACATAATTCGTATATATCAGAATATCCAGCATCAGCAATTGTTCATTTGAAAGAGCCATTTGCTCACCTCCAAACCTATGTTGTTTTATTTTAAGTTTTCATACACTGAGTATCGTAATTCCCTCAGTATACTATCGGCTTGTTCATTTACCATTTCGCTAATGCTATACTGTGATAATAATCCATCATCATTTGTTACTATAAACCTGAAATCTCCCATAATTTTTGCACTGCGAATATCTTTTAGTATTGATTTGATATCTTCACCTTTAAAATCTGTGTCAGAAATAAAATAGACCTCTATAATACATTTACTAGATTCAATATAATCAGAAAAAGAGATATTAGGTTCAAGTTCAGACAATGTTACAGAAGAAATAAAGTGTACTTTTGTTTCCGCATTGTAACCATAATTTGACGCAATTGCTCGAAAATAATCCTCAGCTTCTTCCTCCATTACAAGATTAAAATAATTATCATCAAAATAATAGTTTCCGTTATCTTCAAGAATCTTTACTTCTACTGTATTAGAGTATTTTTTTGATGAAAATGTCACAGTATAATAATCATATGCCCAACCACCATCAGAATACACTAAGGGAGTAAACTCGTCATCGTAGTTCTCCCCAAGATATTTCAATGCCAAATTCTTTATATTTTCAGCCTTATTTGTTTTTTCCATTGACATACACCCACACACTCCCATGATCAATATTAATAAAATGAACAGCAGGAATAACTGTTTAAATCTTCTCATTTTCTTCAGCCTTTCCCAAATACACCATCGAATCAAGATTACTTTCGTAAACAGCATACCTTATAGCGATCATATTCCTCCAAAAGTTATGCGCTTTTTATCTTGGTGTTCCACACTTAGGGCAACAATATTGTGAAGAATCAAACTGTGTAGCACAGTTTTTACAAAATACAATATTCTTCGTTCCACTTACAGTGCTATTATTAGCAGGGTTAATTTTGGTCTTAGAAGTGGGACGTTTTGCAACTAAACACAATATAACTATCAATAATACAATTATGATTACCAATCCAATATACATTGGAATAAATTCTGGGTACATTCATTTTCCTCCTTCATGTGTTCGTCAGATATTGATTCATCAAGATAATTTAATCTACTGCTGTCCTATTTCTCAGCATGGAATACAAATTCTTCATTCGCTAATCTCAATTTTACCCCGGAGAATATTTCTATCTCTTTTCCTGCAGGTACTATTTTCCCATTAACATATGTTTTGTTTTTAGAATCCAAATCCACAATATAATACCGACGTTCACGTGTAACTATATCTGCATGCTTTCTGCTAACAGCACTATTGTCAGAAACAGCATAGTCACTATATTCTTTACCAATTCTAAAGAACTGCTTATCTATAAATATCTTTTCTCCAGTTCTTTGTCTTATTAGATACGGATAGTTGAACTGTTCAAAATTCTCTGCATCTAACATTGTTGTATCATCAGAATCCGAACCGAGAATCGTTGTTCCATCACTAAATCCTTGTGTATTATCTTTTACACGTTTTTCTCCAAATAAATCCTTTTCCTTCAAAATCTCCTTTCTTTCAACATAATCTAATGGATCATATACCCCCTTTCCAACATCACTGGAAATCTTTGCTCCACAGAAGTAACAATGATTAGTTTCTTTTTCAAACTGTGTATGGCAATGCGGACATTCAGTACCATGTCTTATTAAAACTCTTTGTCCTAACAACTTATTTACATATTCTTCCAGTTCAAAAACAGAAAAATTTATACCACGATTAAGTATCGTAATATAATCTTTCACATAGTTTGTATCTTCACCAGATACAAAGGATGCATGTTGGATGATATTTAACAAAAATTCTTTTAAAGAAGAACCACCTTCAAAAAACTGAATCGGTACATAAATAAAATATATGCTTTGTGTAGCCGGATTAACCATTACACGATTAAAATCCATCATAAGATACTGTTGATTCAAATATGCATTTTCCATAGATTTAAGATTTGCAAGAATGTTTTTCAACATTCCTGCAAATTTTTCCTTATTCAACGGCACAGATAAGTATTCTTGCAAAGTAATCAAGCCAGTTATGTTATAAATTAATTTAAATGATGAGCCTTTTTGAATAACATCAATGTGAAGCAAGCCATTCACTTTATTTGAGTTGATAGCATATACCTCATTTTCATTTAACTGTTGTCCCTTTAAACTTTTAATAACGAGCCGGGAAATCCCCGATTTTTTCACAATTTTACTTTTATTCATAGGCATCTATGTACGCACTCCAATCTTATCTGATTTATAATCCTTTCACACGTTCAAGAAATGCTGGGTCATACAGTTCTCTTTCCTCAGCTAACAGCGAAATATAGTGTCCTGCAGATGAATCCATCATATCTTCTCTACTTCCAGAATTAGCCACAGAAATAATTTCCTCCGTGCAAGCCAATAAAGTTATGAGTGTATCTTGGTCATTCTCAATATACAACGTAGCTTTGCAGTTATCTTCATAAAAAGTATGTCTTTCGATTATTGCAATAGTATTCCCTTCATTGTTATACAAGCAATAGTAGTGTGAATTTTGTTTTGGAAATCCGACTTTATAAAGCATATATGGTTCTCCCTGATATTCGAAAACAGTAAAACCAATATTTCTCTTAAAGATACCTTTTTTTCTGCAAGTGGCTGCTTCTCCATAAAATTTTGCAATACAATTTCCACTTTCAAGAATATGAAACCCTATGGTTTTCTTTCTTTTTGAAGAAAGCGGATATTTTACATTGATTCGAGGTTTTTCCACAATCTTCGGGTAATTAAAGAACTGGTACTTTTTATTTTCAAAAAACAAATTAGTGCTTTCATTTATATTATCCGAAGCAGAAGCCCTCTCATTTAAAGTGCCAATATCCTTAAACTGATAAGAAATTCGCATTCCTCTAGGATCTTCTTTTGTCATACAAAGCCTTAAAATCATATTTTCACCTATACCATTCCACCATTAGGTAGTTCATTAAAATCAATCGTTTTGTCAGTTGTTACTATAATTGCGCAATAAGCCTTATATTTACCATCTTTCGTTTTAACAACTAATTGAGTGATCCCTTCCTTATTGCCTGTAATTATTCCTTGTTTAATATCGAATGTGGCAATATCTGGGTCTTCTGACTCAGCAACCAAATTTCCAAGTTCATATCCTTCTGGTAAACCTGTTACTGTGATTTGCTGTGATGCGCCTTCACCAAGAGCCACTCTCATAGTAGAAAGAATAATTGTGTCAGAGGTTATCATATCTGTTGATTCCATACTCGTATCTGCTGCGCCTGCTACTTGTGTTGCGGTTTCTTCAACTTCTTCCATTTTTTCTACTGCTTCATCCCAAGGAGTATAATCATATGTACATTCTGCTCCTACTCCAAAAAGTGCTGCCAAGCCATTACCTATTGAATCTGAATCCATCACATTGCTAATATTATTTGGAAAATCAATATGTCCTTTCAAAACAGTATTTTCACTTCCTAATACTTCAATTGATGCCGATACATTAAGTTTTTTTGCAATTTCCCCAACAACACATGTACCGGAAAGTCCTACTCTCAAAATAGGATATAATTTCCATTCAAGGCATACTCCTTTAAACAGTGTAACATCTCCGGTGATACCTTTTTCCTTAGCATTCCATGCACCACCTACCGATTCAGCAAACGATTGAATTTCTTCTACCGTTGTGTACAGTTCTTCATTTGACAGATTATTTGCATCTTCAGCAGTTATTTTTGTATCAGTGGAATACAATTCATGCCCTTCAATATCAAACAAATGAGCCGTACCTGAAACAGATCCCCCTAATCCTGTATCAATTGTAAATTCAACAAGTGCAATTTTTTTTAACAGATTGATTGCAATTCCTGGTGATATTGTAGCTTCCATGCTTCCTTCTGCAATAAAATCTACATCCACATCCTTTGTTTTAATATACCTAAGATTTCCATCTTTATATTGAATTCCCTGCGCACCTTCGATTTCAAAAGAAAGCTTCATTTCACCCTCTGCAGTAATCTCGCCTTTTATAATGAAATCAACACTTGCAACTCCGCCTTCTATAAGGGCCAACTTACATATATAGATATCCTCATTACACTTTGTATTGCATACATCGTTTTTTATTGTCTCTAATGCTTTTTTATATTGCTTAATTGTGGAAGATAAAGTCTTTCTTGTTTCATCATCTTTATCTTTTATAGGATTGCCTATTTCAGTTTTTCTTTCTGTCTTTATCCCCCCTTCTATAGTTGTTTTATAATCAAGCTTAATTGTAGCAGAGTGCAATTTTCCCCAGCTATAATCAATGTCGCGTGTTAACACTACATCTTTAAACGTTACTTTTTCGTAAACTTCCGTTGTTTGTTCTCTGTATCGATTGGTAGATTTTGCAATTTCCTTTGCCAATTTAAGACTCACGCTATCTTTCGTCAGTGTAAGTGCCACAGAATATCCATCTACCTTAAATTTCAATGTACCTTTTACTTTTTCAAATATGCTTGTTTGCTCAACATCTATTTCTGATTGATTTTCAGTATATACCAAGGTATCAATTTGCACTTTATTTTCACTATAGCTTAGTCCATCGGCTAACGATGTATCTTCAATTTCGTATTCAATTGTATTTCCATTTTCATCATATATTCCTGCAACACTCAAAAAATTAGGTGCAGAAGTTTCTTGAATTCTAATTTCTTCTATGTACTCTGAAACCTCATCTTCTGTAAAATTTTCATCATTTTGAATGATAACATTTTCTCCAACAAATTCTATGTCTTTTACTCTATTTATCGAAGCATCGTTATCCAAATTTGCAGGCAGAACATATACATCTCCAACCTTTAAATCTTGAAATATTTCTGCAGATGCTATAATTTTTTCACCATCACACTCATACAAAACATCTTCCCGATCTATTAAATCGAGCACTCCATCAACAAATGATGTTTTTTCTATCTTTTCTGAAAATCCTTTTTGTGCCCACAAATACTGAGCTGTATCAAGAAGAGGAATTGCTTCTTTCAATTTAATATATCTATCTCCCCAATACTCCCGAATACCATTGTCAAAATTTTCAATAGCATAATTAATTTTTTCTTCCTCAGTAGCGTTCTCATCTAAAAACTCGCCGGCATTAACTAAAGAAACCAACACATCCTTCCATTTCACAGGTGTATCAACTCCTATTGTATCTGAAGGGGTAATTATATTCCATTCTGCCGCCATCTGAAATGCAGCAAAATACAAACTATTACTAGCAACATTTTTAAAGTAAGGAGTTTTTTCTGTATAGCTTTCCATTCCAAAAGAGTCTGCAACAAGTGTAACCCATTGCCCCATCAACAACGCATTATCAGCCGTGGTCGCACTACATCCTGAAAGTGAAAATAGCATTGTAAGCATCATTACAATTGCCAAAAACATTGCAGTAATTCGTTTCATCTTTACCCCTCCAAATCAAATGGTATATATCTTTCACAGTTCAGTATATGGATACAGGATTTCCTGCACCCATATACTGTTTTAATATTATTTGAATGCACTTGCGTTATTCTGAATTGTACTTTCTGTTGTTTCATAGTTCTGCGCGGTAGTTACCAGGAACTTTGCATAAGATTCAACAACATTCTTATACTCTTCAAAACGAGGCTTCAGAGCATTCATAGCCGCTCTGATATCAGTAGCTGCATCACTCTTCCAAGTTGTTTCAAGATCATTCATATTCTTGTTGATATCTGCGAGTTTCTCATCCAAAGTAGTATTAATGGTTCTTACCCTTTCAGCAGTATCAAGCAATACTTGTGTGGAAATCTGAATTCCGTCTGCCATTATAGATCCCTCCTTAATTTACTAATTTGCGTGCCTCAGTAACAACAGTTTCCTGAGTCTCACGATATGCTTTGGCGCTCTTTCTAAGAAAATCCGCATAATTGAGCATCAGAGTCTGCATTTTTTCAAAGTCCTCTTTGAAACCTGCAATCTGCTCTACAAATGCTGTATTGTCCTTTCCGTTCCAAGTTGCAGCCATCGCATTGGTTTCACTGTATAAAGACTCATACTGAGTTTTATACTCTGCTGCTAAACCTTCAATTCGTCCTGCTGCAGACTCCAACTGTTCAGGTGTTACCTGAATTGTTCTTGCCATAATAATAACCTCCTTATTAAATTTATATTAACATCAGTTTTGAGCCATTTCGTATTTCAAGCTCATATACTGATAAGTTAATATTAATAATAGTTCCATCTTTGCGATGGCATATTGTGGTATTTTCGTCAGCAACAAATCTACCATCAGACATTTCCTTTACTGCCTTTTTTATCAACTCAAGCACCTCAGACATAGGTGACCTTAAAGGAATAAACATATCAAATGAGCGGCTAAGAACCGGAACAAACACTTCAACTAAAACTTTATCCACTGTTACTCAACCTCCTCATATGCCTTTGCAGAAAGTATTTTAATAAGTGTAGGACGATTTCTTATAATCATGTGTCCATACTCATTTCCTATTTCTTCATATAAATCACTTGTAACCTTGTTTACCTTGAGCATATATTGATCAGCAACACCGTCTCCTATCCATAAGCCTTCACTTCCAGTAACGTGGCGTTTAAACCAAGGCTCGTAACTATAGTTATTGAATTGTGCAAGAGCATCTACGATTACAAAATGCATCTTATATATACTCTCTGCTTTTTCTATCAAAGTAGAAAGTTTGTCCCTACCATCCATCGATAGCTGATCAAACAACTTTTTGATACCTACAATGACATAGACTTTTTCTTGATACTGGTCAAGGACAGAAACATCCATCTGCGCATCCTTATATGTATTGTTGCGTTCTACCATATCTTTGAAGATTTCTTCCACCATTGTTTGGTATGCACCACTTATACGGGAACAACGGCTTGTATCCAACTCTGTAAGGATTTTTTCAGTATCCAATACACTTACCGTCGTAATCTCAGAGAGAATTCTAACAAGTTCTTCAGTAAACGCTACTGCTTCATATACTTCTTGAACTACTACCGGGTAAACAACCTTGTTAGACAGATTTACAGACATAACACTCAAACTCTTCTTTCCCACTCCAATCGGTACAGAAGACAAGTCACAAATAAACTTCTGCACATAATCGTAATTAACAATATTCGGTAAAACCGGAACCGGCTCTGCAAAAGTATCGGCAGATTCTTTTAACTTCGTGCAGAAATTACGAATAAATTCCTGAATATCATTAACATCCTGACAATAGGCTGTTTGAAACTCATATACCCTATCAAGCGCAATCAATCCACGACCTTTATATTTGGACGGAACTAATCCTTCTGTCTTGCCAACAATAATCGCATAATCAGTTGCATCATTTAACTGCATTGTAAGCATTGTCTTAAAGTTTTGCTGAATTTTGTATCTAACAGCATTTGTAGTACTTGCAGTCACAGCAAAGTAGATTCCATATTTAACACCATCTCTTGTTAATAATGTAAAACTTTCCTGCAAGTCTTCAAATTGCTCTGCAAAACCAGAATAATTATTTAGTAGCACAACTATGTTTGGAATAACTTTCCCACTATTGCGGCAATAACTTGCATAATCGCCACCATAATCGGAAAATATATTTTTTCGCCTTTCAATCTCCTTATGCAGCATTTTAAAGAAATTCATGACTTTTTCTTCATCAGAAGAAATCATAACTCCGCCTACCTGAGGAGCTTTCTCAAACATTTTTAATGTTTCAGAGCCAAAATCCATTATGTACAGATTCAACTCTTGAGATGAATGATTCTTTAAGAGCGAATACGCAAGCGTTGTAAGTAAGGTAGTCTTACCATTGCCTGTAGCACCATAAATAAGACAATTTCCTTCTGTTGAGAATGGTACAGTAAGAATTCCCTGTTTTTGATTAAATGGGTCATCATACTCACCAACAACAGGATTGAGCACTATACCTGACGATTTCTTTACATATTTTTTTTCAAGTTCATCAACAAAAATACACTCCGGTATTGGATCAAGCCACAATGGTCTGACTGCAATTCTTTCTTCATTTGCAAGATCAGACAGATACTTGACAATCGCCACAATTTGTTTAATTTTATTGCCCTGCACAATTTTCTTTTTGCCTGGCTTTACATTCATAAGCACTCTTCCAAGATTGTCAACCACATGAACACTCGAATCAACAGACTTTTCTACTGTTTCTGTAGGAACATACTCAGCACCACACCAAGCCGATTGACCAAGTGCAAACAACTCATTGAAACCAACCTGAAGATAAAATCTACCGGTTTGTGAAAGCTCAGCAGCATCCGAACATTTAATCATATCCTGACTATCAGCTTTTTCCTGAACCTTTAAACAAACTCTAAATTTACTGTTACTCCAAATCTGATCATCCACAACGCCACTTGGTTTCTGTGTTGCAAGAATCAGATGAACACCCAAACTTCTACCAATACGTGCTGCACTTATCAACTGCTCCATAAACTCAGGTTGCTGCGTTTTGAGTTCAGCAAATTCATCCGAAATGATAAACAAGTGGGGAACCGGTTCAGTCACTACCCTATCTCGATAAAGTTGCTGATATTTATAGATATCCATTGTTCCCTCATTTGATATCTTTCTTGCTTCGTTAAAAATTGCCTGACGACGGCGTAGCTCACTTTGAATCGAGATAAGGGAACGCTTAACCGCCGCTCCATCAAGATTCGTAATGGTTCCAGCAAGATGAGGTAATTTTACACCTCTTTCAGCATCTTCAAATGCACCCGTTAAACCACCGCCTTTATAATCAATCAGAATAAACGCAACTTCATCCGGATGATAATTAACTGCAAGTGATAAAATATAAGTGATAATAAATTCCGACTTACCAGAACCAGTCATACCCGCAACCAATCCATGAGGTCCGTGGAACTTCTCATGCAAGTCAAGAGCAAACGCTTCTCCATACGCATCTACACCTATTGGGGTTTGAAGAGTTATGGTTGGATTATTCTCTTTCCATCTTGTCAGTGAATTCAGATGTTCAATCTTACTTACATGAAACATTTCAAGAAAAGTAATCATTGAAGGAAGTGCATATCGTTGACTTCCTAAATCCAATTCTATATTTGCTATATCCGTTGCCAATGTCTCCAACGTGGCTTTATTAATTTTATCTGCAATAAATGAGACACCATGCCCACTTGTGTCATCTCTATCAAACACTCTTGACTTCTCTTCATTTGCAGAGATAACCATTTTTGTTTCTTTCGGTAGATCTTTAAGCTCAGGAGCCGCAAACAATACACTGTAACCAGAATTGTTTTTAAACCTCAATAATTGTTGTAATGCTTCACATTTTTCACTAAGCTTTTTACTTGTCGAAATTATTACATAATAAGGTGTAAAATTTGAATACTCCTTATTAGAATTATCTCCACGTGAAACAATGCTTTTCTCTATATATGCTGATAGCTCTTTCACCTCATCTGCATTCGTTGCCAAAAATCTTGCTGTTTTTTCATCGTTCCAAAAATGAGGAATTGGACGAACAAAATTCCACTCATCTAATTCTGCTGTTTCAGCCAAAAGCATCATTTTGAGTTCGTCATAGCTATGTAATGCTATCATTTGCAGAATTAGTAATTTTATCATATTGGTTCTCGCCGAATATGAACCATATATACCTATAGTCATATTTTTAACAAACGAAACACTTACCGGAACATTTAACAACTGCTTAGGTTCTGCACCAAGCGAAAGCATTGCATCTTGTAGATTGTCATCCTCCATTGTGAATTTCTTTTCAGGATATTTCACATCTGCGTCCAGAGGCAAATCTCCTAAACCTAGTCTTAATTTCAGAAAATCACTTTGCCCATTGACTCTTTCCCACAGTTTTGAGCTTTCCTCAGCAATTCTCTCAGCACACTGTTCAGGGGAAACCAGATTTTCAGCTAAAATATCACTCTGTTCTTTACATTTGCGCTTTATTTCATCTCTTACATAGTCAAGATAAGCAAGATATTTTTCTTGTCTTTTCTTTTCATTCTTTATCTTTTGCTTCTTTTCGTACTTTTTTGTAAGTATCGGCCACAAAACCGTACCCAACAACATACTCACTGACATTATCAGAGTTGGCAAAGCTTGTGTTATTTCACCACCATTAGATATAACATTACTTACCATCAAAATTCCTGTACTCAACGAACTCATACCCATAGTCAAAGACGGTCCCAGCATCAACGCAAGTGGTACTGTTTCCAACTTTTGAATTTGAGGCGGTGGGTCAATTTTAATCTCAGCGTGCTCAATTTCTCTGTGGAACCTTGGCGAACGAAAAAAGTATTGCTTATCTGGCAATTCCACATATTCAATTCCTGCATCAATCGGCTGCGGTCTATATTCTGTTAAACATTTTGCGTTTATTGTTAACAAACCATCTGGATTGTTAATTGCAATGAAATTATGTCCGACAACAATTCTAAGTCCCATTATATATATGAAATCGCCAGCCATTAGATTTTTTGAGTCAACTTTATATCCATTGACATACGTTCCATTTGTGCTACCTTGATCAAAAATAGACCAATCGTGTCCATTATACACAAGCTTTGCATGCTTGCTGGATACAAATTTATTTCTATAGCATAAATTATTGTCATCAGTTCTGCCGATATTAAGACTATTAGCATTTCTAATTACAACCTTCTGAAAGGTTTGACGGCTTGCATCAACACTCTCCGAAAAGAGAATTGCATTTTCATCAGATTCTGCGATTTTTAATTTAAAAAAACTTAGTGGTTTCAACACTGTATTCACTACAGGTCTATTTTCAGAATCAAGTATTGAAGCACATTTATTGCTTTTAACCACCCATTCGCCTTTTACAGCCTCCACACTTATCAAATCTCGCGGAGATCCGTTTTCATTAATATCAGTCACCCAATACTGTCCTTTAACCTTATTCGGTAGCGTCAAGCTAAACATTCGTTTTGATTTTATCAGATTAATAATCATATTATTTTCTCCTTATTCCGTACTTATTCAGCAGATATTACTATCATCTGAGCTTTATACGCATCCCTCTTTTCCATCTCTCAAATCCGTAAAAAATTCATAAACTTATTGTAAACAAAGTGGTTATACCATATCAATAGTGCCTGCAAATGTTCCTATTCTGTGTTTCCCTCAGTCACGCCTGTACTTTCCTGCTCCTCTGACATTTCTTTTTTGCACTGCCTCAGCACACTTTCCAAAAAAGCAGCCGTATCCTTTACCGAATACACATAGATACTCTCATGAAACTTCTCCAGAAAATCACGAAACCGTGTTGCCAGGGTACTTTCTTTAATGGTAAATCGCTTTTCTTTCTGTTCACTATTGTAATAAATCACAATTTTGCCTTCACCATAGGAGTCGATGACCAGTCCCGGAGGATAGCAAAACTTCTTTTCATCAATAATATGCGGGGCATACACACCTTCTTCCGCCAGCTTCAGAATCTTTTCCAAAATCATGCAGCGGTCTTCCATTTCCAGAGGACGATACAGTTCACTAGGTACTTCTTCCAGTCTTCCTTTGGTCATCAGCTCCCAGATACCCGCTTTTGTAAAATAAGATGTCACTTTTGCATGAACCAGGTAATCTCTGTTCATCTGGTTGGTTTTCATCATCATCACGATCACATCCTGATTTATATCCAGTGCATACTTTTGAAACAGCATATCACTCCCTGCAGCTCCAACACAGGGCTGGCTACCCATGCAATATACAGGATCCTTTTCCATCAACAGCGTCTGGTCCAGACAATTTTCCATCACATTTTCTGCAATGTCACACAGCTGATGGCTTTTTGAAATCAGCCGGTCAAATTCTGATGCGTAAAAACTGTGAATCTCTGGATTTCTCCAAAGGATTGCTTTTCTAAACCCACTATCTATATTCAGTACCGTATCTCCAGTAATAATGTAATACGGCATGATACAAAACTGGCTAAAATATGATTCCAGTCTTTCATAATGAAAATAGATTTTATATTTTGCCGTCTGCTGACACAGAATCACCGGAATTAACTGCTGAAAAAGCTGTATGTTATAGTACTTTTCCTTTCTGGAATCCATACACTGTTCCAGTCCCACCAGATGCTCCACCTGAAAGTCCGGATTCATCCGCAGACCGGATTTTAAAGCTTCCAGGACTTCTTTTTCTTCCGGCTGTACTAAGAGGCGCAGATGTCCGTTTGATTTAGAGGCTTCCTGCTCAATCAGGATCCGGGTCATATAACAGATATCTTCCCGACTATCAAATATCTGCTGTTCCGGCATTTCACATTGATACCGGGCCACTACGTGAACGGGTAATGTGGATATATGCTTAAAGCTTTCCAGAAAATTTAACACTGCATTGTTTAAGTCATGTCCATCCTTACCCATAAGCTGCTCCATGTAGAGATTCCATAACTCATTGTATTCTGTAGACGTAAGGGGCAGAGCATCAAGCATCTTGGTCATTCTTTCAAGATCGGACGAAAATCTCTGACCGTTTGTAATTTTGGTTACATAGCTTCTGCTAAAGCCCGAAGCTCTGGCCAAATAGCCGTCAGACAGACCGGATTTCGTAACGTACTGTTCCAATAATTCAGAAAATTTTGACATACATTTTCTCCCTTATATAAAATCTATCGTCTGATATATTTTCTTTTCTGCCTAGAATTTCTGAAAGTCTGTACGGCCTGCCAGATAGGGATCTGATCTATCCCTATAAAACAATCTGGTCTATTTTATGAAGATGTGCACTGTTTTTCTGTTGCCGATCTGCTGATGCATTGTCAGAAAAAAACCATGGGTCTATTTCCAAATAACTACATACCCGCAAAAACTCATCTGCACTCCATTCCAAAGGTTTTTTTTCTGAAAACAGCTGCTCACTTAATCCAGTTTCAACAGATAGTAAAGTAATATCAATTTGCTTGGATTGTATATACTGTAAAACCTTCTGCTCTGTCTTCACTTACATTCCCCCATTAATTGCTTCATCTACTTTTTGTCACCAATTCACAAAAACAGTACCATCTTTCCATCCAGACTTCATAACTCCATACTTATGCAACAAAAGCCGACATCATTCTTTCATTTCTGTTTATGAATATTATAATGACAGATTTCTTATTTTTCAAGATATTTTTCTTAGATTTCAAGAATTAATTTTTATACATTGACAGTACAAAAAAAGTGCTTTACTATACAAAAGAGGTGAAATCATGCAAAACCCAACCATTGCAAGAGTATTAAAATATTATCGTAAATTAAACCACTATTCCGTAAAAGATGTTGCCAGACAATTATCCGAAGGAGGCTACTCTACTGCCGAAAAAACAATTTACGGCTGGGAAGAAGGCATGTCTATGCCCAGTGCAGATATTCTGATGTATTTGTGCGGCATATATGGTATTTCTGATATTTTAGGAGAATTTGGATATCGGAAACGCAGGAATGCGGATACGGAGCATACCATTACCATGAAAGTCAGCTGCCTGGAAGAAAATCTGCTGCACCAGTTCCGCAGTCAGCCTGATATGCAGCCTGCAGTGCTGCGTCTACTACAAATAGAATCTCCTGACCAGGATTTACAGGAAGATTTCTGATGCACTGACTCATACCACACGAAAAACTCTCACAACACCATGGTTTTTGAAAAGAACTGTTCTACAATGGAACTTCTTCTCAGGAACATGGTACTGTGAGAGTTTTTATTTGACTATACTTTTTACATAGCAGCTGCTGCCCCATACAATCAATTGCCTGGGAATACTTACTGCAGCACTTTAGATAGAATATCTGCCAGAACCGGAATAGAACGATACACTTCTTCCACCGTATTCGTCTGTGCCCCTATTTCTACCAACATGCTCCGGGAACGCAGATGCTGGTTATAGCGGCTCTGTTTTAAATATACCACCCTGAGCATTCCAGGATAATAAGACTCCAGCTGCAGGGCTGACTGCAGACTGAATGCCAGATTATCTTCTCTGTATGGATTGGTAACGTCTGTCCTTTCTCCGGTCTCATTGCGACACATACCGTTAAAAAACATAATTCTGGCAGTCTGCTCTCCATTGACATCGGTCACCAGATGTACTCCCTCTGATACCCCGTCCCTGTGCAGATCTATGACCACCTGTATAGATGGATTTTCAGCCAGAATCTGTTCCAACACTGGCAGAGCCCGGTCATAGGCATAATCCCGCTCTAACACCCCATTTTCCATATCGTAAATACCCGTATGATGCAGCACCCGATATCCTTTTTCTTCCAGCAGGGAGGTCAGATAATCTCCAAGTCCTACCACTGTCTGGCTCACATCTCCGGGAACAGAATTTGCAAATGCTTCCTGAGAATGGGTATGGTAAATTAATATTTCATAACCTTCCCCCTCATGGCTGATGGTAAGGTCTTTAGACAGCAGAGTTCTGGGATTTAAGACCTCCTCTGTGACACTGCAGCCGGAATTGACTACATAAAGTTTTTGCAGCAGGTAGTTAAAATCCAGCATCTGACTGGTACCCAGCCCCGCAATGGCTGGCAGCTGACTAATTTCCGGACGTATATCACTTTCTACAGACAACAGGGTTGGTTGTACCTGGACAACAGCAGCAGTAACAGCTGAAGATGTTTCAGATGCAGCGCTTTCATTGGAAACAACATTACTAGCATCTGTATCTTCTCCACTTTCGCTATCTATAGCATTGTTATTTTTCTCACCTTCTCCACTTTTGTTATTTATAACATTTCTTTTTCTCTCATCCTCTCCACTTTCATTATGTATAAAATCGTAATTTGATTCATTTTCTCCACTTTCTTCCCATATCTCATCTGCAGGCTGAGTATTTTCTTCCCTGTTGCTTTCTTTTTCACTGTATTCCTCATTCCCCTGAGTAGTACCACTTCCTGCCCCTTCCAAAGTGTCTCCTGCATATGCATGATCATTCCCATCGTTGTCTGAAGGCTCCAATACCACAGGCCAGTCCAAAGCTGCTGCTACCAGATGCAATGTTCCATCCTGCCAGGTAAAAGTTTCTATTGCCCCTTCGGACTGTCCTGTGGATGCCGGCTGGCACACAGCAAGACAACCCTGTACGATCTGCTGCTGCAGCCACCGTACCCAGGGAATTTCCACTCCCGTATATCCGGAAAACAACAGGCAGCTGCAGTATATGATTAAAAATAAAATCAGACCAAGACATGTCCCCCGAACCAATTTATCTCTGTTTCTCACATGAATCCCCTCGTTTTATTTGATCAGCACTTCCCAATTTTACCTCTCTTAGACTATATGCGGATACAGTATGATTTATTCCTGCCTGGTCCATCTCACCTGGGCTTCCACTGCGCGGTTGATTCCTTCTGCCACAAATCCCCCCAGACGGACTACCGTTTCATCAATATCTTTTGGCGTTACAAATAATCCTCCAAAGCCTTTGCCCATAAGCTCCTGCACCACCTGATGCCGCTCCTGTCCCGGCATAGCACGTATGGTTTCTGCCAGAGCTTTTGTTTGGGACTCCTGCTCCAGAAAACCTGCCAGGGCATCTAATGTATCACAGGCGATGGTGGCTGTTCCTACCACAGTAGGTACTCCAATGGCGATCACCGGTATGCCTAAGGTTCCCTCATTGATTCCCATACGGTGATTGCCTACTCCCGAACCAGGATGTATCCCGGTATCTGAAAGCTGAATGGTACGTCCCAGACGGCTGGTGCTTCTGGCCGCCAAAGCATCCACTACGATCACCGCTCCGGGATTGGTTTCCTCCACAATTCCCTTAATAATATGGGCCGTTTCCATTCCAGTCTGCGCCATCACACCAGGCGCAATACCACTCATGCCTCCCACCTCTGACAGATGGGCATTGATCTGCAGATGTTCTACCGCAATGGGCCCTAAACTGTCCGCAGTCATGTCTCCATTTCCCAATCCTACTGTAAGATAAGGCCGCTCTGTTTCCGGCAGCAGCCTGCGAATATAGGAAGCCAGCTGCTCTAAACAGCTTTCTTCATAATTATAAAAATCCGATTCCAATGTAATATAAGTTCCTATGGGTTTCCCCATAGCCTGGGCTCCCTGTTCATTTAAAATCTCTACCGTAGTAACTTTCAATTCCGCTTCCTCTATCACCACTTCTTCTAAAGTCACTCCGGGAATTTCGCCGCCCTTCCCTGCAAAGCTTTCTCTGGCTTCTACTGCCAGGTCTGTATGCATCCATCTGCTCATTTCCATTTAGCCAAACCTCCATTTTCAAAATCCCTGCGTCCTTATTCTTTGCGAAAAAACGCAAAATATTCCAAAAAAATGGTTGACACAGAATTGGACACACTGTATACTAGATGAGTATGCGTACATCGGTTGTCCGTGTCTCCGGCTTGGTGTACGAAATCTGAATCACCAATGAGTACTCTCTCCTCAGGAGTGGTTTCATAATTATTTTTTTGGAGGTGCCACATGGCAAACATTAAATCTGCTAAGAAGAGAATTTTAGTTATCGAAACCAAGACTGCAAGAAACAAGGCTATTAAGTCTAAAGTTAAGACCTATATCAAGAAGGTACAGGCTGCAATCGCTTCCGGTGATAAGGCTGCTGCTCAGGCTGCTTTAGTTGCTGCTACTTCTGAGATCGACAAGGCTTGCAGCAAGGGTGTTTATCACAAGAACAATGCTTCCAGAAAGGTTGCTCGTCTGGCTGCTGCTGTTAACAAGATGGCTTAATTCATTTTGTGAATCACAAATAGACAACACACAGAAGGACTGCTGTACTAACCCATACAGCAGTCCTTTTTATTTTCTCCCTTTCATTTTCATTTTGGTACAAAGGGGTTTTTACTGCCATGCAGCTTTCCCCCATGGGGTTATACTGCCGTCTTTCTTCTGGCAATCTGTACCAGTACCAGTTCCACGGCCAGACGTTCTCCCAGCTTTCCGGTTTTCACAGATTCCTCTGCTTCCACACACAAAGTTACATACTGTTTCAGCTGGTTTACTGAAAATGCCCTGGCCTGTCCCACCAGCTTTCCCGCAATAAAAGGCTTCAGCTTCAATGCCCCTGCAATCTGATCCCTGCTGCTGCCGGATGCAGACAATTCCCTTACCATCAGCAGCTGATTCATCTGTCTGGCAATGAGATACAAAATACGCATGGATGGTTCTTTTAAAGCCAGCAGATCATAATACAGAGACAAAGCAGCACCTTCCTGTCCGGCAGCCATGGCTTCTATCATCTGAAAAACTCTGTTTTCCAGACGTTCTGCACACACTGTCTCTACATCTTTGACAGTAATGCCTTCTTTTCCCATACAATAGGATACCAGCTTGGCCGTTTCATTTTTGATACATTCCATATCTGTACCGGTCCTTTCGAGCAAAGCATCCAATGCCTCTTTTGTAATTTTCACCTGCTGCTGTCCAAGAAGCCCTAAGATCCATCGTCCCAGCTGGGCTTCCGTCTGACGCATAAAGCAGGCACAATAACCCAGGGTACTGATTTTTTTATACAGGCGGCTGCGCTTGTCCACCTCTGTCTCTACAAAAATCAGACAGGTGGTTTCACTTAAATGCTCTACCAGACTGACCCAGTCCTCTGCAGCGCTCTTAAACAGACCACTATCCTCAATCACGATCAGACGCCGTTGTGCAAAGAAAGGCATGGTTTCTGCCATATCCTTTACTGCCAGAACATCTATGTTTTTTCCTGTATAGTAATGGTAATTCATGGTATCATCCCCTACCATGGCTTCCCGCAGCTTGTTGCGAAAAGAAATCCGCAGGTAGGCTTCTTCTCCATACAGCAGATACATATGATGAAACTGCCCTGTTTTGATATCCTGATTCAATGTCTGCATCTTTCTTTCCTCCAAACATTCTGCATCCCGTCTGTGATCCAGCTGCTGCTGCACTCTTGTAGTATAAACTGTCACGTTTTAAAAGTAAACATTTTCTGAAAAAGTGTCAATCTCCACCCTGCTTCCATCGGTTTTCAGAAACAGTGCCCCGGATCTTTTGGTAGCGTACCACTGACATTGTATATCCTCTAACCGCTGCAGCAGTTCTTCATGGGGATGCCCATATGCGTTTCCCAATCCGCAGCTGACAAAAGCGATCTTTGGGGTACAGACTTCCAGCAGATTGGTACTGGCAGAATACCTGGAACCATGATGAGGTACTTTCAGCAATGTAACAGGTCCCAATTCCGAAAGAAAATCTTCTGCTTCCATGGAAATATCCCCTGTAAACAAGGCCGAGAAGTCTCCATATTTCAGCTGCAGTACAATGGAATTGTCATTTTCCGCTTCTACAGGCTCCACAGGGTGGAGGCAGGAGATCTCCACATCTGCAAATACCAACCGGTCACCTGCATTGGCATAGCGAACAGGTATGTTCCTCTCAGCGGCATATGTGAGAAGTTCTCCCCATGCATCCTTTTCCCACATACTGGCCAGATACAATTCTTTCACTGAAACCTGTCCTCTTTCCAATAATTCCAGTATCCCATTACAATGATCTGCATCTGGATGGGTCACTACCAGCAGATGGATCTGCCCCACACCCTGGGACAGCAGATACGGTTCTATGCGGTAGGTTCCTGAACTGCTGACATCCGTACTTCCTCCATCGATCAAGATCTGCCCTCCATTGGGCAGCTGCAGATGAATGCACTCTCCCTGTCCCACATCCAGCATGGTAATATGCAGCATACCATCCGGCTGTTTCTGTAACATCCCATACAGCAAAAGGCTTCCCACTGCCAGCAACAGCAGACGGAGACACTTTTTTTTGTACAGACAGCGTACTTCTTCTGCTGAAAGAAGGGATCCTGGTGACTGGCCCTGCTCCATAGAACATAACTGCTTCTCCCGGAACAAATATTCCCTGAATCTGTTCCTCTTTTCCACCTTTTTCTTCTGCCTGCTCAAAATCCCCATAAGCCAGACTGCCATAAGCAGTACACTATAATAAAGAAAAATCTGCCGAAGCTTTGGCTGTCCTGTTACCATACGGGCACCAGGCAGTGTCAGTATTCTAGTGCACAGCCAGTCATACCAGTTTAAAATATAATGTCCTGCCCCTGCCAAAAACATCCCTATACTGCTGGAAAAAAGCCCTCCCACAGCACCTCCTGCCGCTGAAAACAGCAAATAAGCCGCCAGGGGAATTACCAACAGATTTAAAAGTACTGTATACACCGAACATACATAGCCGCTGTATAAAATCACCGGCAGCACCATCATCTGTACCGAAGCAGAGAACAGCAGACTCTGTAACCATCTGCTGCTTTTACCTATAAAAGTGGATACTGCAGGATACACCACACCAATTCCCACCACTGCCAGAAAAGTCATCCAGAAGCCTGTCTGATAAATCTGCATAGGATATTGCAGCAGGATCAATATGGCTGCCAGTCCCGCTGCAGAAAGCAGATCGTATTTTCTGCCTGCCACATTGGCACCCATCATACAGGAAAACATGATCATGGCCCTGAATGCGGACATTTTATTTCCCACTATGGCTCCGTAGCAAAAGAGGAAGCACATGCCTCCTGCCATTCCCCAGGGAAAGCTCCCTGTACCTCTGCGGAGCATCTGATAGATCACCATGGCAATACAGGAAATGTGCAGTCCCGAAATGGACAACAGATGGGCAATCCCTCCTGCCTGATACAGCTGTTTCGTCTCTTCCTCTACTTGTCTGGACTCTCCCAGCAAAAGAGCCTGAAACACACCTGCATCTCTGCTTTCACACACCTGTTCCAGAGAGGCAAAAAGTTTCATTTCCAGCCAGAGAAGTTTTTCCCGCAAAATGGTATTGGCTTCCTCTGTTACACTGACATTCTCTGCCTTCATGCCTGCCTGAATATTATTTCCCAGATAATATTTTCTGGTATCGAACTGCCCGGGATTGGAGGCCTTTGGAAACAGATAGATCCATCCTTCTGCCTGTATTCTGCTTCCTGGGATATAATTCAATGCTTCTGTTCCAAAATCTGCACCTGACCAGGTGATCATGACCCTTCCCGCAGACACACCTGTTCCTTGCACAGGCTCTGCCCCCTTCCAGACAGCTTCCTGTTCTGATGCAAATGCCTGCAGTTCTTCTCCATACAAAAAGCACTCCCTGACATACAGCCGTATTCCCTCATCATCCGGCTCTACATCTTCTATAATGCCGGTAAGGATCCCCGTAATCCCCTGGCTGCTTTCCTCTTTCAAAGTATCCTGCTGATACCCTTCCAGAGACTGGGAAAACTCCGTAGGTGCAGAAGCACCTGCTGCCAGCATCACCCCAAGGCAGCAGAAAAAGGGAAGGAAATACCGCTCCCTTCCCCATATTCCAGTTCCTGTTTTCTTTGACAGCTTACCAGCTGCCTTTTCTATACCATCCCCTAACAGTATCCCTGTAAGCCCCATCAAAATGCTTACCAGCATACCTGTCTGCATGCCATACTGCCCGATCCACTCTCCAAGTACAAGTGCTGCAGCCATCCAAACAAGGGGTCTTTTAATAGAAAACACCAATCCCTTCTTCTACAATTTTTAATTTATCTCCAGAATCCACATAGTCCAGATTCCGTTCAAAGGTTTCATTCAACTGAATGGCATTCTTAAACTTCAGATTGGATACTCCGTCTACAGAAAACTTTACCTGATAAATATCCAACAGCTGGCAAAGGGAATTTACAATAGCGTAAATCACAATATTGCTTTCCACCGGCTGGGTATTGACCAGAAATTCCTGGTTAAAATCCACATAACAGATATTGTCCTTTACCTCCACAGAGTTCACCTGCACATCAGAATCTAAAACAGGATAGAAGCCTTCCTCACTTGGACCTTCGATCAGCTGTTCTAAAATAAACTCCTCAATGGACGTATTGCTGTTGTATGCGATTTTTATGGTATAAGGCAGGAGTGCATCCCCTGTTTCATTGGCATAATACAGATCAATATTGCTGATCTGGACAGAATTCACTTCTTCCCCTGTAATATCCACAAAATCTTCCGGTGTCATGGCCGGAAGCGGGTTTGTGCTGCTGTCGGTCAGTCTCTGTCCATCTGCATAAAATAAAACACCTTCCACTCCTGGAATCTGCCCAAACGTCCTGACAACTCCTGCACGGAACAAAAGCTCTGTGGCTTTATCCATCTGCTTGTAACCTGCAGAAAAATACAAAGACAATACTGCATCTTCTATCTGCCAATCTAACAGACTGATCGCTTCATTGGAAATGGTCACCACTGCCCCATCCTCAGGGGTGGTGGTAAACTGCTCCCAAAGTTCTTCTACCAACTTGTCCGGGTCTGTTTCATTGGTATAGTATGCCACCTGGGTCAGCTCCATTTTGGATTTCTGCATAAACAGAATCTGGTATTCATACTCTCCATTTCCCAGGCTGCCTTGCCGGAAACAGCCTGCCGGCAGGAGGGTACATATCAGAATCAGGAACAAGCCAAACATCCTTTTTCTTCTCATTGCCGCCTCCTATGTGGTATATCTGATGGGGATACGTATCATAAATTTGGTACCTTCTCCCAATACAGATTCTAATCTGATAATTCCATGATGCATTGTAATAATAGATTTTGCAATGGCCAGTCCCAGGCCGGTACCTCCTGTATCTCTGGAACGAGCCTTATCCACACGATAAAAACGCTCAAAAATATGTTCTCTGGCATCTTCCGGGATGCCTACCCCTGTATCCTCTACTGTAAGATAAAAATACTTATGGTCTGCATCCAGATGCACCACTACCTTACCATTATCCTTGTTATACTTCACAGCATTGTCCACCAGGTTATTCACCGCCAGGGTAAGCTTGGTTTCATCCACCAAAGCGGTAACGGGACGCATCATCTCTAACACAAGAGCAATGCCCCTCTTCTGGGCAATAGGCTTCATCCGGCGTAAAATGACCTCCAGCATGGTATTGACATTTACCTGACTGACATTTAAAGCTGCCTGCTTATCATCCATACGCACCAGTTCCAGCAGGTCTGTTACGATCTGCTGTTCTCTGTCTACTTCTTCTAAAATACTTTCAAAGAAGTCCTGGTAAATCTCCACCGGTACATTTTCCTGACCAACCAAAGATTCTGCCATAACCTTACAAGAGGTAATAGGTGTCTTTAACTCATGAGACACATTAGAAACAAACTGCTGTCTGGATTCATCCTGTGCCCGGAGCCTGCGCACAATAGAATTGACTGTATCCGCGATCTTTCTGGTAATATCAAATCCCTGATAGTCCAATACCATGTTCAGGTCGCCGATTTCCAGATCATCCATCTGGTGAATCAGCCGTTTATATGGGTTCGCAAAATAACCGGACAGCACATATGCTCCTGCATCTAACAATACAAACACCAACAGCAGTACTACATTGGCCTTTTCATTCATCACATTTACCAGATCCAGCAAAGACTGGGTAGAAGCACTGAATACCAGCACGCCCACAGTCTGTACACTGCCGCCTCCCTCTGTCAAGGTAATGGGCATGGTAAAACTCATATAGTCACTGGTGGCCTCTTCAATCAGGCTGCTATTGCCAGTCATGCACCGGAAAACTTCATCTGATATACAAGTTCTGCCTTCGTATAAAGAAGCTGTATCCAGAATTACCTGATAATTCTCATCTACTACAAACACACGGCCGGTGTAAATGTCTGCCAGCTGATTCACTTCTGTAAGCATGGTTTCATCAATATTCCCCTCCAGAAACTCATTGCTTCCCATCTGACTGGACAGATTCTGTGCCGTATACTTCATTTTCTCTTTCTGGTCGCTGATCAACTGGGTTTCATAAATGTCCAGCATAAACAGCTTTACCAGTACACAGGGAATAAAGCCAATCACCAAAATGAAAACAAACAAATTGATCCTGAAATTCCGCACTATTTCCAGGATCCATGCTTTAACCCTTGAAATAATAGCCTACACCCCATTTCGTATATACATATTTCGGATCGCTTGGATTCTTTTCGATTTTTTCGCGTAAACGTCTGATATGTACATCTACGGTGCGGACGTCACCAGGATATTCATATCCCCATACAATGTTCAACAGATTTTCACGACTGTATACTTTATTGGGATTGGTGGCCAGAAGCTCTAACAAGTCAAACTCTTTGGCAGTTACATTCACCTCTTTGCCCTCAATAAATACCCGGCGTCCCTCACAGTCCAGAGACAGACTGCCCATTACCACCTTGCTCTTATCAGGCTCCGGCTCTTTGACAGACTGCTTTACCTGATTGTTCCGGCGGATAATGGCCTTGATCCTGGCTTTTACTTCCAGAATATTAAACGGCTTGGTAATATAATCATCTGCACCATATTCAAATCCCAAGATCTTGTCCATGTCCTCCCCCTTTGCTGTAAGCATCAGAATGGGCATATTGGAAAACTCACGGATCTGCTGGCACACCTGTATTCCATCCAGCTTGGGGAGCATCAGATCCAGGAGTACGGCATCATATTCTGTCTTTTTGGCATACTCCACTGCTTCTTCTCCATCGTAAGCACAATCTATTTCATACTGCTCCTGCATCAGTGCAAACCGCAGTCCCTTTACAATCATTTTTTCGTCATCTACTATTAAAATTTTTGCCATGCAACCCTCATTTTCTGCGCCTCAGAGACAGTCTGATACGCTTGTGAACTTACACTGTAATCAACATTTTGATCTTTGAGAATAATGTCTCCTTAATACCAGACACATTCATAATGTCCTCTATACAGGAAAACTTCCCCACAGACTCCCTGTACCCTAAAATAGCCTCTGCTTTGGCTTCGCCGATTCCAGGCAGTTCCATCAGCTGGGCCTTGGTGGCAGTATTCAGATTCACCAGAGCAGATTCCCCACTGTCCAAAGCCGCACTCTGGGGCAGACCTGCAGATTCCTCTACCGTAGGAATATAGATCTGACTGCCATCTGTCAGAACTTCCGCCAGATTTACAGCACATTCATCTGCACCCTCTGCAAAACCTCCGGCAGCCTCTACTGCATCATATATTCTGCCATCTCCCGGCAGCTCATATACACCTGGACACTGCACTGCGCCGCATACATACACCCATACAGCTGCAATACTGTTGGTCTCTGTCCCAGACAAAAGGCCTGCCGTTCCATCAGAAACTGTTGTTTCTTGTGTCTGCTGCCCCCTCAGACCTGCATCAGAAGTTACGGACCCCTGACTGCCTGAAGCGGCTTCCTCTGTGGTCTGCCATTCCATGACAGGTTTCTCCATCTGACTGCCCAAATATACTGCACCAGCCAGTACCATAAGCATTACAGCTATACCATATTGAAGCCATTTTTTCTGTATTTTTTCCCTCACCGGCAAGTCCCCACTTCCCGGCTGCAGCAACAAATACCTACCCTACTATTCTAACCAATCTTCTCCAATCTGACAAGAGTTCTTCTGCGGAAATGCTGTATTTTTTGTAATCCAGACGGTACCAGGCCGGGGAGTTATTTTTCCCATTTAAACAGGATAATTCCTCCAATTGCAATTGCGGCGCCTAAGAGTTTGCGCCAGGAGAAGTCGGCTTTGGTGACACCAAATAGGCCGAAAAGCTCTATCAGATATGCTGCGATCACCTGGGCGGTTACGATGAGCATGGCGGCTTTGGCAGGACCCAGGCCAGACATGGCTTTGACTACGGTGATGGTGATAAATGCGCCGATGACACCGCCTAGAAGCAGATACCAGGGGCGGATATGCCACAAATTTCCTACCGGGGTGCGCTCCATCGTAATCCAGGCTGCTGCACATACAAGAAAAGCAGTCAGATGGACAAAGGCAGATACCAGCCACAAGCTGGTTTGTCTGGCTGCTTCTGTGTTAAATACCCCCTGTACGCTCATTAAGATACCGGAAATCAGTGCCAATAGTATGCCCCACATATGCAATACCTCCATAATTGACCACAGCAGCCTTTGCATATTTTGGAACTGATTTTCTGTAGATGTGTTTTATATCTCATACTACAGAGATTGCAGTGCAGAGCTGCTTTACCAATGTATTTACAATCAGTATGGACATTCCACGTAAAAAATATGTAGCCAAAAAAAATGCCGGCAAATTTGCCGACATTTCCTTACATCTAGTCTGTTCCACCCCATTTCATCATTGAACACAATAAAATGGACTGATTTTAGATCAACTCTTATGCTTCTGTTTTTCTTCTTCTGTGGCTGCTGTGCCTCATATCCTTCTTTACCGCCCGTTTGTGTGCAATGGCATCCCAAATGATCAATCCAATGATAACCGGTATAAAAAACAGACACACAAATGCCAGACGGTGAATACAGGTATCACAGAATTTCGTGATAAAATACTTAATAAAACCAGTATCAATGGTAATTCTGGTATATACTCTGGAAAAATACAGATAACCTACCGGTACCAGTACATTCAACATTGCAGAGAGTATTGCATAAACAATAAATTTTGCTCCATGATATTTTCTTCTACAAAGCATAAACAGCAGTATGACCAATATCACTGCCAGCACACTGCCACCTACCAAGGCATATTTTGTATAGTTGGAAATGGTATTACATAAAGATGCAAAAATTGATAAATAGGGGAATTCTATACTACTTTTATAGTAACCTGCAACAGTTTCCGCCAACTGGTCAGCACTCTTTAGGTTAGATTCACTTTCCTCCAGACCCCTGTCTTTCATATAAAGAAGGATATTCTGGTAAATATCTTCCTGGAAATCTTCTGCATCTATCTGATAGAAACCACCAGCCAGTGTATTCCGCGCATACATCACTGTCTGTTTTTTGATTCTCTCAACAGTCTGCTCCATAGACAGTTTTATCAGTTTTCACAATAGCCAATTTGCATTCTTTTAGGATATCTATTTTTATACACAAAATTTCAATGATTTTCATGTAAATTTTATATATATTTTATATTTTTTCATCCTATATGTCCATTATGTACAAAGTTACGTATCATTTCCCGCACATAAATCCAGTCTTCTTCCGAATCCACATAACGCTCTGGATGCCACTGAACACCTAAAATCAGACCTGACTCACTGGTAAACGCCTCTACCACATTGTTTTCCACATCCATAGCCAGAGGAACCAGACCACTGGCCAGCTGTTCCTCATAAATACAGTCATTGTGATAATTGTTTACCTGGATCCATTTGTCCTCATGAAGAAAATGCACCATGTGGTCTTTTCCCATGGGGCGGTTTACAGGATAATCCGGATGATAAGTAATACTGCCTCCCAAAAGGGCATTTATGTGCTGCATCCCTCTGCAGGTACCCACAATGGGAACCTGGTTATCAATACAATAACGAATTAAAAACTCCTCAATCGCATCCCGGTTATACTGGCGCTCCTCATGGTGAGGTCTGTCGTAATACTCTGGATTCAGTGCGCCCCCGCCTACCACTACCAACAGATCCCAGTGTTCCTTAAAAATAGTTCTGAGACTGCAGGTAAAATTGGAGACCGGCTGCAGCTGCAGCCCCAGCTTTTCATAAAAGCGAATATAATCAATTTCTAACACATCCGTAGGGTTTCCATAACGATTTCTGTCTTCTCTCTGTGTAATTAATGCCCTCATAATTATTATTTCTACCTCACCTGTAATAATCCGTTCATACAATCCATTGTCAGATATTCTGCCTTGCTGATGGTCTCATACCACTTGCTGCCGCAGCCAATGGCGGCGGGAATACCAAATTCTGCACAACGGATGGCCATATGTGATGCTGCTCCTCCATACTGGGTAACCAGTCCTCCAATGTGTCTTGTAAAAATCCAGTCATATCCCGGGTCTGCTTTCTGCAGAATGACAATCTTCCCGGTTAAATCTGCTCCCGGTTCTTTCTCCGGATTTACCACCTGCCCTGTTGCTTTGCGGGTGGTAATAAAATTAGGTCTGGCTGCCAGCAAAGGAATACAGTCCAGATCGCTCATACGCTGTATCACTTCCGGCAGGATCAGCTGTCTTTGGAGATTATAATATTCCTTGCGTCTGGCAATCATGCTTTCCCAGTTTTTCCCCCAGGTATCCATATCTGCATAATAGCCTCCTGCCATAACATCTGCCACCTCCAGATAGGCCATATCTGACCGGTCAATGCCAAGTCCTGCCCCCATATCTGCAATCAACTCCAGACACAGACTTAAAGAGCGGGTAAATTCAAACTTGAAATATTCCCTCTGCTCCATAGCCATCCGGCAAAACTGCAGAAGTTCCTCTGCCGAAAATGGAAAACCTGCATCCGCTACTGCTGCCCCCACTTTTGCAGTAAAATCTTCTTCATTCAATTTCCGCTGGTCTGCAACAGGATTGTTCTCTGCCAATTCTTGTCCAAATAGATCCAACTGGTCATACCTGCTGGTATTAATATCATATGTGCCGGAACGGAGATGTCCATACTTTTCGAAAAATATTTCTTTTTCCATCATTCCTAAACGGCATGCCTTATAATCTGCATGATAATCTGATGCCACTGTATGAATAGAACTCATAAAGGCTTCCATCTCCTGCTCTGTGACAAAACCTCTTTCTACCATAGTATTGCACAAAGACCGGGCCACAAATGCCAGTCTGGCCTGTCTGGAAAACTGTCTGGTGCCCAGATGACAGATATCGTTGAGAAGTCCTGCAATACTTTCAGAAATACGAATAAGCTTTTCCATAGAGACGGGTTCTTCTGCCAATATTCTGCGTTCAGCCTCCTGTTCACAGCAGTTTTCATGCATTTTGGCAGCATCCTGCAGATCTGCCTGCAAAATTTCCGGATACTGCTGGATCATTTGCACCGTCTGGTCATACAGAGCCTTGCGTACCCGGGCCTTTTCTTCTGCAGTAAACCCATGCTCTGTAAGACTGCCCAACCGCTGGTCTAAGGTAAAATCAAAGCAGCTGAATACGATTTCAAACTCAATTTTATCATGAGCTGTCAGATCCTCCTGCAGCCGTCTGCGGTAATAAGCTGCCAATTTCCTGGCAAGTTTTTCTTCCACTGTATTTGGAATCAACGCTTCAAAGGCATAATCCACAGAAATATAGGGTTTGTTGCCTACTGCATACATCAGATCTGCATGTACTTTACGGTATCCCAATGGACGCAGTCCCTTATTCCAGGCGGAGCTTGTAATAATCTCCCTGTACAGGGAATAATCCAGAGGATGTGGGTTATCTCCTATCATCTCTACCGGATTCCAGAATGCCATATCCGACAGCATCATCGGCTTATGATCTTTTATATGAAGCATCAGACCATAACGGGCCTTGGCCAGCTCCTTTCTCTGAAAAAAGGCTTCATCTGACCAGTTACAATAACTGTTTAACCCTCTATTCCTGTTTTGAAGGCGGTAGCTGGCTGCCAATGGACGCACCTGAAAAATCACCACCTGGCCGCTTTGGCAGACTGCAAACTCAATATCTAACCGGTCATCCGCATAGATATGCTGGATTTCCCGCACTGCCTCAATGAGCCGGTGCCATTCCTCCGGCAATCCCTCTGCAGCTGCATCTCTGGCGATCCACAGCTGCTGTCCGGAAGTGCCGCTGGTAACAGAGTCTGTAGAACCAGAGCGGTCATAGGTAATCATATAATAAGGCCGGTCTTCTTTTACATCTCTTGTAAAAAGCACCCCGCTCACTGCCACATCTTTGGTCTGGCGCTGTATCAGCACCTGTTCACCAGCATATTCCGGGATATCTGCCGCATAAGAAAGCGCTACCTGCTCTATGGCTTCCGCCACCTGAACTTCATTCCCACTGTCTACATGCAGAATGCTTTCAAAATGCCCTGCATTAGAAGAATGATATCCATCTTCTCCCTTACAGGAAGACCGGACTACGATCAGATCTCCCCCAAACAGGTCTTCTATTTCTGCACATATCCCCCCCTTGTCAGCCTGAAGCTGCCCTAATGTTACCACTGCAATATCCTCAATAAAAGAATAGGTGACTTTTTCTTTCAGATACTGTAATGTTTCTGCCTTGGTTCCCATAACAGGAGCCTCTGACCGCTTCCATTGCTTTTCCATACAATTCCTCCATGCCGTATGCACTGTTCATATCCACTCCATAAACGGCTGACCGTCCCAGGAATATCATTTCAAGTGTTTACGGCTTATTCTGTCTTAAAAATTCTGTCTGTATTTTGTCATTTTTCTGTTATTTGATCATGTTTCTTACAATCCATCTTCTGTCAGTCATTGGTTACGTTTCCGTTGCCGTGAATATTGATCTGTTCTCCCAAATAAGCAGGCTGCTTATCGCTGATCACATAAAATACATCTTTGGTTCTGGCCAGTATTTCTCTGCACTCCCGCATGATCTGTCCCCCATACTGCCTTGGATCTGCCCCTACACCGTAAGCTTCTATTCCAAGCTTTTCTGCCACATACAGGGAACGATACAAATGATACTTCTGCGTTACGATCAATGCAGACTGTACCTGGAATACTTCCTTTGCACGATACATACTTTCATAAGTAGAAAACCCTGCATGATCCATAAAAATATCTTCTGCAGGAACACCAGCCTGGATTAGATACTCCTTCATTACATTTACTTCATCATAAGCTTCCCGTCCATGGTCTCCACTCACCAGTATTTTATCTGCTGCCCCTGCCTGATACAGCTCCAGCCCTGTATCCAACCGGTCCTGCAGCATAGGACTGGGAGAACCATCCCATACACCGGCACCTAAGATCAGGATACAATCTGCCTTGCCAGTATCGCTTTTTGTCCACAAAGAGGCCTGACCATTTTCTGTGCCCAGCTGGCTGATCTGCTCCTGTGTCAGTATTCTGCTGCCGCCAGTGTGCTTCACATACTGGTTTAAAGTCAGCAGCAGCAGACACCCCAGGATACCTGCTGCAAACAAAATCAGTACCATTCTTTTCACCCACTTGTTCCAGTTTTTTTTCATTGTCACCTCTCATCTGTATGGTGTATTTAGGTAATTGCGAAACGGTATTCACTATCAGCTTTGGGAAGTATCTGTAAGATGTTTCGCAATTGCCTAGTATGGTATATTTCCCCCTGACCATCCTCCATTCATTTTCCTGCTGCATGGCACTTCTATGATGGTATTATCATACCATACTCTTATCTTTTTTTCCATCATCAGCAGCGGAAATCATAAGAAAAGGCAGTCCCACAATGGAGATTCTCTGCCCGCAGCAAATTCTGCCCCCTTCCAGTGGAATCTTGCCCGAAAGTCTTTTTGTTTGCAAAAAATTTCTTATATATCAAAAACAGGATGCTGCTGTACAGCATCCTGTCCCTATTTATACCTGTGCCAGACAATTCTTTAAAATTGTGATCATCTCATCTACATGTGCCTCTGTGATCACCAACGGAGGTACAAACCGCAGCACATTGCTGCCTGCAGAAATGATCACCAGACCAGCCTCCAATGCCTTGTTGATCACAACAGAAGGCGCTACAGATACTTCCAGTCCCTGCATCAGTCCCACACCTCTGTGTGCAGTTACAATGTCAAACTCTGCTGCCACTTCCTCTAACTTCTCATACAGATATGCGCCTACCTGCTTTACATGTGCCACAATATTTTCTTTTTCAAAAATATCCAGCACTGCCTCTGCTGCTGCACATACCAGAGGATTGCCTCCATAGGTGGTGCCATGATCTCCCGGTACCAGAGCTGCAGCCTTTTCCTTACACAGGAATGCACCTACAGGCACACCGCCTCCAAGAGCCTTGGCAACGGTAATCACATCCGGCTCAATGCCAAACTGCTGGTAGCTGAACATGGCACCGGTACGTCCCATGCCGGACTGGATCTCATCCACGATCATCAGCATGCCGTGTGCATCACAAAGCTCCCGGATCCCTTTCATAAATGCTTCTGTAGGAGGATAAATGCCTCCCTCGCCCTGTACACCCTCTAAAATGATGGCACAGGTCTTAGAGGTGATCTGCGCCTTTACGCTCTCCAAATCATTGTAATCTGCAAACCGCACACCATCTATCAGCGGTAAAAATGCCTCCTGGTAGTGTGGATTGCCTGTTACAGACAGTGCGCCTAAGGTTCTGCCGTGGAAGGAATGGTTCATGGCAATGATCTCATGGTCATGGGTGCCGTCCTTTTCAAAGGCATACTTCTTGGCGATCTTTAATGCACCTTCAATGGCCTCTGTACCGCTGTTGGTAAAGAATACACGATCCATGCCGCTGACCTTCTTTAACTTTTCTGCTGCACTTCCTGCTGCTGTATTGTAAAACAGGTTGGAGGTGTGCATCAGCTGATCCACCTGGTGATGGATTGCCTGTGTGTACTCCGGATGTCCGTATCCCAGTCCACACACAGCAATGCCTGCTGCAAAATCCAGATATTTCTTTCCGTCTGTATCGTACAGATAGACCCCTTCGCCCCTGTCCATGACCACCGGGAACCGGTTGTAGGTGTGCAGAATGGCCTGTTCTGCTGTCTGCATATATTCCTGCTTATTCATGATAAAAACGCTCTCCTTTCTTATCAATAATGGCTGTCCCAATGCCTTTGTTGGTAAAGATCTCTAACAACAGGCAGTGTGGGATCCGTCCGTCCATAATGTGTACTCTGGATACACCGTTTTTGATGGCAGCTACACAGTTCTGGATCTTTGGCAGCATACCGCCTCCGATGCCTTCTCCCTGCAGCAGTTCCTCTACCTCATCTGTGGTCAGCTCACTGATCAGGCTGCTCTTATCTGAAAAGTCTCTGTAAATACCTTCCACATCTGTCAGGAATGCCAGCTTTTCTGCATCTACAGCGGAAGCAATGGCACAGGCTGCATCATCTGCATTGATGTTGTAGCTGTGGAATTCATCATCATAACCGATGGGGCAGATGATAGGCAGGAAATCCTTCTCTAACAGGTCATAGAGGATCTTTGGATTGACTTCCTTGATCTCTCCTACGTATCCAATGTCTTCTCCATTGGAATATTTCTTTTCTACATTTAAGAGCATGCCGTCCTTGCCGGAAATACCAACTGCCTTTACTCCCAGGGAATGTACCAGGGATACCAGCTTTTTGTTGACCTTATTCAGTACCATTTCTGCAATTTCCATGGTTTCTTCGTCAGTTACACGCAGTCCGTTGACAAAACGTGGCTCCATGCCTACCTTGGATACCCAACGGCTGATTTCCTTGCCGCCTCCATGGACGATGATGGGCTTAAAGCCTACCAGCTTTAACAGAACTACGTCCTGAATGACCTTTTTCTGGATGCTCTCGTCAGTCATGGCGCTGCCGCCGTACTTTACAACAATGATCTTACGGTTAAACTTCTGAATATAAGGCAATGCCTCGATCAGCACGGATGCCTTATCTAAAATCTGATGATCTAATTCCATTTGAAACCTCTCTTTCATGGGGTGCATCATATACGGACGCATTCAGGAGTGTCTGTGGGACAGTGGGCACAATGGCTGCATTGTTTTGCGCGACGTTTCACTTGTGATACGTTTGGCACGCTCTCGCTTCGGTGAAAACGCAGCGGATTCTAAGGTGCCAGATATGAACAGCCAGCAGAAACCATACTTGCGTCTGCTTTCTGCCGTCTGTTCATATCTGTCACCTAAGAACCGGCGTTTTCAAGAGCCCTGCTTAAAAACAATCAGGCAGACAGTACCCTCAAAAACAGGCACCCTTGAAAGCTGGTATTGGAGATTTTATGAGATAATGCAGTTTATATTTTTATTTATCAATGATGTCTTTATCATATTTTGTAACAGATACAGCTGGACAAGCAACACTTAATCTGTGTAAATTTTACAGCAAAAGGGAATTTCTGGCCCTGTAGGAGCTACCTGCTTCTGTGTATACTTTCCGCTGCATCCCTTCCGGGTCAGCTGCGGTAGTCGCCGTTGATTCTGACGTACTCGTAGGTCAGGTCACAGCCCCAGGCGGTTGCTTCTGCTTCGCCCATTTTCATGTCGGCGATGGCGATCACATGGTCTTTGGATAAGATCTCTGTGGCAAAGTCTTCGCTGTAGCCGGTATCTACACCGTTTTCTACGATCTTTAAGGTTCCGGCACTGCTTTCCAGCCAGATGTCTACCTGTTCCGGGTCAAAGGTGACGCCGCTGTAGCCCAATGCACAGAGGATCCTGCCCCAGTTGGCATCATGACCAAATACAGCTGCCTTGGTCAGGCTGGAGCATACCACGGATTTGCTTAAAATGCGGGCATCTTCCTTGGTGGCAGCGCCCTTGACCTGTACTTCAAAGAGGCAGGTACAGCCCTCACCGTCTCCGGCGATCTTCTTGGACAGTTCTTCCATGATGTAGTGCAGTGCCTCATAGAATGCCTCATAATCTGCACCCTCTGCTGTAATGGTCTCATTGCCTGCCATGCCATTTGCCATGACCAGTACAGTATCGTTGGTAGAGGTATCACCGTCTACAGAAATCATATTGAAGGTATCCTGCACATCCTGGCTCAATGCCTTCTGGAGCATGTCATGGGAAATGGCTGCATCGGTTACGATAAAGCACAGCATGGTTGCCATATTTGGATGGATCATACCTGCGCCCTTACACATACCTGCTACTGTTACAGTCTTGCCGCCGATCTGGGTCTCTACTGCAACCTCCTTGCTGCGGGTATCTGTAGTCATAATGGCCTCAGCTGCCAGCTTGCCAGCCTCTCTGGTATCCTGTAACTGACCGGACAGCATCCCAATACCGGAACAAATGGTATCGATAGGCAGCTGTCTGCCGATGACACCTGTAGATGCTACCAATACAGCTTCCTTTGGAATCCCTAACTTTTCTCCGGTACAGGCAGCCATCTGCTCACAATACCCATACCCCTCTGTACCTGTACAGGCATTGGCCACACCACTGTTGACCACCACAGCCTGCACAAATGCAGAAGTATCCACCACCAGCTTGTCCCACTGCACCGGCGCAGCCTTTACCATATTTGTGGTAAATACACCTGCTGCAGTACATGGCACACTGCTGTATACCATGGCCATATCCTTTTTATCACCCTTTTTAATACCTGCACACACACCAGCTGCAGAAAACCCAGCCGGTGCAGTTACACCACCATCAATTATCTTCATACGCTTCCTCCTCACACGCAAACACACTGTAGGTAATTGTGAAACATCTTAAGGGACGCTTTGTGAAGTGCCTGTCAGAAAATATTTTCACGCAGGCACGCTCTCGCTTCGGTAAAAACGCAGCGGTACTAATAAATTTTGCGCCTAAGGCACAAAATTTAAAGTACCGGCGTTTTTAAGAGCCTGCTTAGAAAACATTTACTGACA
>JBGVQN010000040.1:0-16497 GCA_045127535.1 Lachnospiraceae bacterium
AATGCATTCTTCTTCAAAATATCTTATACTGTTAATCATAGAGGACACCTTCCTTTGTGTGTATTTTGGTCGTACTTAATACTTTATCACAAAGTAATGTCCTCTTTTCATTTATTATCCGAATAAAATTTTACGCTAGCCTGTTTTTTCAGGCAAACCGGTGCAGCAGAGCATTTCTTCTTTCTGGGCAGAAATAGGTACCGAAAAAATATGAATTTTTTCTAAATATTTGATAAATTTCTCACATTGCCAAGGCTGCAAATTGGTATTAAGATAGAGTTGTTGTGCCCTTTTATCAAAGCACCAAAGATTATCGTTAGGAGAAGAAAACCGTGAGTACTGATAAGCTAAAACCAATGCTTTTTTCCAACATGAAGCATTACACCAAATCTCAGTTCCTGCATGATATGATTGCAGGTATTATTGTAGCCATTATTGCACTGCCTCTGTCTATTGCCCTGGCACTGGCTTCCGGTGTAGAACCACAGCAGGGTATTTATACTGCCATTGTAGCCGGCTTTCTGATTTCCTTCTTTGGAGGCAGCCGGGTACAGATTGCCGGTCCTACTGCTGCATTTGCTACCATCGTAGCAGGCATTGTTGCCAGAAATGGTATGGACGGCCTGATCTGGGCTACCATTCTGGCAGGTATGATTATGATCATTCTGGGCTTTTGCCGCCTGGGTAAGCTGGTACGGATTATTCCTTATACCATTACCACCGGTTTTACTGCCGGTATTGCAGTGACCATTCTGATTGGGCAGTTAAAGGATTTCTTCGGACTGACCTATGCACCGGGAGTTGCTCCCATTGAAACCACTGAGAAAATCCATGCATTTGTCACTTCTTTTTCTACTGTGAACTGGCAGGCATTTGCAGTGGGTGTGGTGTGCTTCCTGATCATTGCACTGTGGCCTTATCTGTGCCGACTGATTCCACAGCCTAAGGTTGCCAAATTCCTTGGCATGGTACCACCGTCCCTGCTGGCAGTATTTGCAGGTATTTTTATGGTCAGCGGATTACATATGGAAGTCAATACCATTGGTGATTTATATACCATCAGCAGTTCTCTGCCAAAGCTGCACATTCCGGCATTCAGCTTGGAAACACTGCAGAATGTATTTTCCGATGCCTTTGTCATTGCCATTCTGGCTTCTATTGAATCTCTGTTATCCTGCGTGGTTGCAGATACAATGGTAAACTCTCACCATCGTTCTAACATGGAGCTCATTGCACAGGGTATTGGCAATATTGGTTCTGCCCTCTTTGGAGGTATCCCAGCTACCGGTGCCATCGCCCGTACCGCTGCCAATGTAAAGAATGGCGGACGTACTCCTGTGGCAGGTATGATTCATGCAGTGGTACTGTTACTGGTACTTCTGGTGTTAATGCCTTATGCGGCACTAATTCCGATGCCTACCATTGCAGCTATCCTCTTTATGGTTGCTTATAACATGTGCCAGTGGAGACCTTTCGTACAGCTGGTTAAGACTGCACCTAAGAGCGATATTATTGTACTGGTACTGACCTTTGTACTGACGGTTGTCTTTGACCTGGTGGTTGCCATTGAAGTAGGTATGCTTCTGGCCTGCGTGCTGTTCTTAAAGCGTATGAGTGAGGAAACCGAGGTGCAGAGCTGGAAGTATGTGGATGAAGAAGATGAATCCGCAGACCCGGAAAGCATTTCCCTGCGTAAGATTCCTCTTCACGTACGTGTGTATGAAATCAACGGACCACTGTTCTTTGGTGCTGCTTCCCGTATTGCAGATATTACAGTAAAGGATTTCACCAAATGCCTGATTCTGCGTATGCGCAGCGTACCGGCATTAGATGTCACTGCCATGCGTTCTTTAGAGCAGCTGTATGAGCGCTGCAAGAGCAGAGGTACTACCATTATCTTCTCTCATGTCAATGAGCAGCCTATGAAAACCATGCGTAAAGCAGGTTTTGTAGATATGGTAGGGGAAGAGAATTTCTGTAAGCATATTGATGAGGCACTGGAACGTGCAAATGCACTGAAATAGTATGCCGCAATGGTACGGAGGAAGAAAATCCGAACCGTGCCTTGGCTGGGCACTGGGTATTGTCGTACAGGACCCGCTCTCGCTTCAGCGAAAACGCAGCGGATTCTAAGATTTCAAATCACAACATAACAGGCACGACTGTAATCAAGCTTACAGTCGTGCCTGTTATATTGTAATTTGAAACCTAAGAACCGGCGTTTTCAAGAGTCCTGTACAACAATACCCAGCACCCAGCCAAGGCACGGTTCGGATTTTTTCCTCCTAAGTAATTTGCCCCCTCACTGCTTTATACACACTTAGACAATTGGAAAACAATATTGAGCATCTGCCTCCTAAAGTGTCCGGTACGGTATTTTGCAAGCTCCTATTATACACTCTGGTCTGACAGCCAGCGGATGGCTGTATAGGCATATAATGCACTGCCTGTACAAAGGGCATCTTCATCAAAAACTGCTTTTGGATGGTGAAGTGGATAGCTGCAGCCTGTCTGCGGCTGTCCTGCTGCCAGTGCTACCATAATGGACGGTACCTGATGGCTTACATAAGCAAAATCCTCAGAACCACCAGAAGCAGTGGTTTTTCTGCGACCCTGACCAGACTTGTCATCCTCTGAAACGGATTTTTTACCTGAATTGACCGATGGACTGCCGATGGCATCAGAATGCGCACCTGCCTTTGCTTCTTTTCCTGTCTGCGCAGTCAACTGCGCTGCTGATAAGGCTTTGTCATCTCCTAACAGTTCTTTGGCATACTGCCCGGTACACTCTGCCAATGCTTTGTCATTGAGCAGTGTAGGACAACCGCTGCCAAAGGTTACAACCGCCTGTGCCCCATACATGGCGGCCATTCCTTCTGCAATCTCTGTCATTCTTTTTTTGATAAAGGCACGTGTATCTTCATCAAATGCACGCATACTGCCTGCCAGGGTTACCGTATCCGGTATGACATTTGGGGCAGTTCCTCCATGAATGGTGCCTATGGTTAATACAGCCCGCTCCCCCATAGGCAGCTCTCTTGTTTGAATGGACTGCAGTCCTAAAATGATCTGTGCTGCCACAGGCACCGGGTCAATGCCGGTATTTGGCATGGCACCATGACAGCCTTTGCCCTGAATACAGATTTCAAAATAGTCTGCAGCCGGAGCACTAACCCCGGGAGCTGATACAATGGCTGTGCCGGTTTCAAATGGAACCCCTACCATCACGTGAAACATCATGGCAGCATCTACCTTTGGATTGTCCAGCACACCTGCTTCTATCATGTCTTTGGAGCCTTCCAGGATTTCTTCTGCCGGCTGGAACATGAGTTTTACGGTTCCCTTGATTTGGTCCTCATGCTGCTTTAACAATCTGGCTGCGCCTAACAGCATGGCTGTGTGCATGTCGTGACCACAGGCATGCATGCTGCCGTTTTGGGACGCAAAGGCTACCTCTGCTTCTTCTTGGATAGGCAGTCCGTCCATGTCTGCACGCAGCAGAAATACTTTACCGTGGGTGCTGCCTCCTGCAAGGGCAGTCAGTCCGGCTTTTCCGCAGGGCTGTGGGGTATAGCCCATGGATTCTAACTCCTGCTTTACGTAGGAGAGGGTGTCTGGGATGTCAAAACCGGTGCCCGGGTTGGCGTGGATGTGTCTGCGGGCAGACTGGATTTGTGACTTGTATTGACCGGCCTCGGTCAGGATTGTTTCTGCAAGGTTTTGGATGTCAGGTATATTTTCCGGGTTCATCAGATTCCTCCATGATTCTTTATTCAGGCATGAATTGACAGTACAATGCTTTCAAATAGATTGCCATAAATAGGTTCCCCCGGTTCAATGGTTCCATACTTATTGAATGGTTATTTTAGAGAACTATCAGATACAAAATGCTGCATAAAGAGGCACAATCTTTTTATTATCCTCAAATGCAAAGTTCTTTGCAGAAAGCTTGATTGCATAAGCAGGCTTAAAGGTTTCCATGTAGACCTTTAAACTCTTCGCTCTGGTGTTATCTGCAGACTTCACTTCAATGGGAATCAGCTGTCCATCACGCTGAATCACAAAATCAATCTCGGCTCCACGCTCAGACTCCCAATAGTAGGTCTTGTAGCCGTTTATGGCAAGCTGCACATGCACATAGTTTTCCGCCATGCCGCCCTTAAAATCATTCAACTCTTCCACCATATACAGAACATCATTCGCTCCCAGGTCTTTCTTTGCACAAAGCAGCCCCAAATCAGAAACATAAATTTTAAACGCATCTATGTCTCGGTAGTTTTCCAAAGGCTTTTTTACCTGCTCCACCTTATAGACCTGAGATACAATACCGGACAGACAGAGCCATTCAATGGCATTCTCAAATTCAGAAGCCCGTCCGCCTTTCTTAATCAGCTTATATTGAAAACGAGTATTCTTCTTTGACAACTGAACCGTAATATTGTCATAGGCAAGTCTGGTTTTCTTGATTTCATTTAAATTATTATACTTGCTCATATCATTCAGATAGCTTGCAAGAATGGTATCCTGTGTATGGCGGACAAGGATATAATCCTTTGTCTGGGCAAACTGCATGACACACTCCGGCATACCGCCCACTACAAGATACTGGCGGTAAAGCTGCATAGCTCCATCGTGTAAAGCAGCAGGCATAGGTGTATCATTCTGAAAGCATTCCCGTATTTTTTCTACCAATGTCTGCTCCCCAAGAGCCAGCATAAATTCTTCCATATCCATAGGATACAATGTTTTGATATCTACCTTGCCCACAGGAAAAGAAAACTTTGCTCTATTGACTGCCACTCCAAGCAGGCTGCCTGCCACGATGATATGATAATCAGGAGCATCCTCGCAGAAATATTTCAGGGAAGTCAATGCTCTCTCGCAGAGCTGTACCTCATCAAATACAATCAGCGTTTTTTCCCTGACTATCGTCTGCCTTGCAATATGGGACAGAATGGGTACCAAGTAGTCGGGACTGATATTTTCCGCAAAGGTTTCATTCAGTTTCGGATTGGTTTCAAAATTGAAATAGGCAACATTCTCATAATGGGTGCGCCCGAATTCCAGAATAGAGTAAGTCTTCCCAACCTGTCTTGCGCCCTGCAAAATCAGAGGTTTGCGGTGTTCACTTTTTTTCCATGCTTCCAAAAAGCGCGTAATCTTTCTATACATAGTATTCCTCCCCCAAAAGGTGTAATTTCAGTATAGCATGTATTCGTGTAAAAATCGATGTATTTTTTCTTATTTTTTACATTAAAATACATGAATATTTTTCATTTTTTAACATTATTCTACACATGTATCACATTCCTGAGTGGATACTTATGTTACAGACAAAGAATGCCCGCATATTAGAAACCACGTAATACATTTTTATTCCTCTCTACAAAAAAAACGGTGTCCCGGCAAAGTCAATCTGCCGAAACACCGCACTCCAATCACTTATTCTCTTTGTATCACACTACGCCTGAGCTTTACAACTCTCATCAATAAAACTTCGCAATATCCTCCACACGTTTCCGCGGCGGCATCTGCGGGTCCACAGCCCGGTAACCTACTGCAATCACAGCTACCACAATTTCCTGCTCCGGTATTGCCAGCAGACTGCGCAGCTTATCTGCATCCCGGATGCCCATTACCAATGTATCCAAGCCAAGCTCAGTTGCCTTTAACAGCAGGTTTTCATTGTGGAGACCCAGGTCATAAAAACCCCAGCCCTCTCCTACCTCGTTGGTAGGCTGGCCATCCCGCTCAAAGCCTGCACGATGACTCACAAATGTGGTCACAATCAGTACTGGTGCATGCTCTACCTTGGTGGCATTCATCTCCGGCAGGCACTCTGTTCTGATTTTCTCCTTTATGTCCTGTGACATAGCCACATAGTACCGGGCAGTCTGGCTGTTTTTCCAGGATGGGGCATAAATTGCTGCCTGAATCATTTCTTCAATCTGAGATTTCTCTACTGTTTTGTCCGGGTCATAGGCGCGGATGCTTCTTCTGCTTTCTAATACGGTCTGTAATTCCATGTATGTATCCTCCTGTCCTCATTGCAGTCTCTTTCAGGCAATGGATTGACTTTATTGTATCGCCAACCGGAACGGGATGCAACTATTTTAAAATATTTTCCACCATCTATCCTTTCTCCGCAAGCTTTTATAAAATATAATCGTATCTGCCCAATATACCTTCACAAATACGAGCAAAAATCCATGAGAATCACCTTCGGTGGTGAGGCTTCCTTACAAAACCCAGGATTTTGTTCCACAAAACCCTCGCCAAATAGCGGCTTCTGAACAGTTCCAGCAGATTTATTTTTTCAAAATTTCTATAGGCACACACTCTGCCATCTGTCTGTAAGCCGCTTCACTTGGATGGAGATGGTCACCGCTGTCAAAACCAGCGTTAAATGCTGCCGGATGAGCCGGATCACAGACTGCCCTGTCAAAATCCACACAACCGTCTGCCTCTGTAGTGGTACGCATCCACTCATTCACCTGGCAGCGCAGTTCTTCTCTGAAATCTGCATAAGTACGCCAGCCCTCAATGGGCAGTAATGTACCTAAATAAACCTTTAATCCATACTCCTTTGCCTGGACTATGTATCCACGTAAGCCCTCTATCATCTCTTCTGCTGTAGGCAGATCAGACCATGGGCGGAATCTGTTTACTTCTGTACCTACTGGGTGGATGATATCATTAATGCCCTGCTGAATCAGAATCGTATCTGCACCTGCTGCCTTTGCTTCTCTTGGGAATCGGATACTGCCCTGGAGTCCGTAAGAATCATATGTAATATTGTCATACTGACGCAGGATTCTAGTCCCACTGGCTGCCCTGCGGATCACTGCGGTGTTCTCTATCCCACTCTCTAACAACCTCTTTACCAAATAATCCGGCCAGGACTGTGCTGTAATGGAATCACCGTAGCAGATGATGCTGCGGCAGTCTGCACATGCCAGCACATTCACTTCACTGAGGAAATAAAACCACTGGGTGGTCTTGGTCACATCCCAAGGCAGCTGTGACGCTCCTGCATAATCTCCTACGCTGAAAAAACCTTTGGAAAGAGGCCCGCTGGTAAATACCCCTGCACGCATGAGGGTAAACTCAGCAAGATACAGAGAAACCGTAAATCGCTGTCCTCTGGTTACAAAAAAAGAGACTTCATCACTGGTCACAGTACCTCCTGCAGGGACAACCACAGATGCTTTTCCCTGAAATGTAATGGGCACTGTTGTCTCCTCCACAGTCTGCTCTAAATCCTGGGCTGTGACTGCCACAAATACCTTTGAAATGGTCACATCCTCTGTGCCGGTAAAATTATCCAGGGTAATCCGCAGACCTTTTCCTCCAACCAGTGGCATAATAGGGTAACGCAATGTCACATCCTTGGCATAATACGCTGGTTTTCGATCTGCAATGGATACTGCGTTGCCCCATACGGCAACCCACTTTTCTTCTATATTCTGATTCATAGAGTTCCTCTTTCTATCCTTTTACTGTCTGTTTTTCTCCACGATATTTTACCACAGCATACTGTAGATTTCCAGATTTTTTCCTGCTTCCCGCCTGTTTTTTCATAGCAAAAAGATTTTTCTCTCCCCTTTTGCATATATTATACAGACGATGGATAAAGACAACCTTTGTACTGTTTTTATTTTTTGAAAGGAGCTGTATGGTAATGCATTTTACAAAAATGCAGGGAGCAGGGAATGACTTCATCATTCTGGACAACAGAGATGGCTGTCTGTCTGCCTTTTCTTTTCCCCAACTGGCGGCTGTACTGTGTCCCAGAAAATTGTCTATCGGCGCAGATGGACTTATGGTATTGCAGCCAGCCAGGGAGGAATGGGATATTTCCATGGAGTTTTATAACGCAGACGGCAGCCTGGGAGAAATGTGCGGAAACGGTGCCAGGTGTCTCACCCGGTATGCACTTGCCCATGGCCTGTGCAGAGAACCAGACAGGGTATGCATCCATACTTGTGCAGGAACTGTAACCGGATATGCTGCCGGCAACAAGGAATATACCATAAGGCTGAATGACCCGGCAGTTTACGTACCCAATCTGATTTTAAACGCAATGGATACTGACTGGGAATGTGCCTATATAGAGCTTGGACATCCCGGTCTGCCCCATCTCATACTACCTCTGCCGCCTTCCATGGCATCAAAACAGCAGATGCTTTTTTCTCTTGCCAAAGAATTGCGCTCTCACAGGGCACTTCCAAAAGGTGCCAATGTGAATTTTTACAGGCTTTTGGGAGAAAATGCAGTATCTCTATATACTTTTGAAAGGGGTGTAGAGAACTTTACCCTGGCCTGCGGTACTGGAGCAGGATGCAGCGCAGCCCATCTGGCAGCAGCAGGGCTTGTAAAACCGGAAGAAATTTTCATTCATGCACCTGGAGGAACCCTGAAAGTTTCCCTTACACTGTCCTGCAGTATGAATCCACATTCCTCTGATACTTTCTGCCCTACAGCCGAATTATTGTCAGGTGTGCCCTGCTCCGGGATTGAAATAGCCCATGATATTTTTCTTACCGGGCCCGCTCTCTTTGTAGCTGAAGGAGACGTATCTCCAGACATCCTCCCCAAGAGAATGTCTGATCTCCCCTCCGGCATTTTCAAGGATTCTACTTGACACATATTTCCTCAAAACCTATAATGAAACATATCTATTTATAATCAAAAAGACTGATTTTACAGGGTTTTTGAATTGTGATTAGTGTTGACGGCCCGCTGTACCTTTTTAAGGTTCACTGCCGAAAACGCAGAAAGTGCCAGCAGGTATCGTTTCTGCGGATTTTACGAGATGGAGGATTACCATGGTTGATGAAATTATGCAGCTGATTCAGGAGTATGATCCTGAAGTAGGCGCCATTATGCAGACTGAATGTAACAGACAGAAAAGAAACTTAGAGCTGATTGCCTCTGAGAATATTGTTTCCGAGCCGGTAATGCTGGCTATGGGTTCCGTACTGACCAACAAGTATGCGGAGGGCTATCCAGGAAAGCGTTATTATGGCGGATGTGAGCATGTTGACGTATTAGAGCAGCTTGCCATTGACCGTGCCAAGGAGCTGTTTGGCTGTGATTATGCCAATGTACAGCCTCATTCCGGCGCACAGGCAAACCTGGCTGTATTCTTTGCAGTATGTGAGCCAGGGGATACCATTATGGGTATGAACTTAAACCATGGCGGTCACTTATCACACGGAAGTCCAGTGAACATTTCCGGTAAGTATTTTAACATCGTACCTTACGGTGTCAATGACGAGGGCTTTATTGATTATGAAGAAATGCGCCGCATTGCTTTGGAGTGCAAGCCAAAGATGATCGTAGCCGGCGCCAGCGCATACGCAAGAACCATCGACTTTAAGAAGTTCCGTGAGGTTGCTGACGAGGTTGGTGCAGTATTAATGGTAGATATGGCACACATTGCAGGTCTGGTTGCTGCAGGTGTACACCCAAGCCCAATTCCATATGCTGACGTGGTAACCACCACTACCCACAAGACCTTACGTGGACCAAGAGGCGGTCTGATCCTTGCAAATCAGGCTGCAGCAGATAAGTTTAACTTTAACAAGGCAGTATTCCCAGGTATCCAGGGCGGTCCTTTAGAGCATGTGATCGCTGCTAAGGCCATCTGCTTTGGCGAGGCATTAAAGCCGGAATACAAGGCATATCAGGAGCAGGTTGCAAAGAATGCTGCTGCTTTGGCTAAGGCTCTCATTGCAAAGGGTTTCAATATCTTAACAGGCGGTACTGACAACCATCTGATGCTGTTAGACCTGCGCGGCACTGAGATCACCGGTAAGGAGCTGCAGAACCGCTGCGATTCTGTATACATTACCTTAAACAAGAACGGTGTGCCAAACGACCCAAGAAGTCCATTTGTCACCTCTGGTGTACGTATCGGTACTCCTGCTGTTACCACCCGCGGCATGAAGGAGCCTGAGATGGAAAAGATCGCAGAACTGATCTACATGGCTGCATTTGAGTACGAAGAAAAGGCTGATTACATCCGCAGCAGCGTTGTAGAGCTGTGCAGCCAGTTCCCAATTTATGAGGCTTAATCAGTTTTATTTATAAAATGTAACATTTATATGATACTATGGTTCAGGTAACGGCATATGACACATATACCTGTTTTGCAGGCTGGATTTTCCTATACGGATGCCTCCCTCCAGCCTGCCCCTGAACTTCCCAAATGCAGAAACAGTCTGCGCATTCTTTTGCAAAGCTGCTTTTGCATTTCTTTATATACCATGGAGGAAATTATGACACAGTTGATCGACGGCAAGCAGATTTCTGCTGCCATTAAAGAAGAATTAAAAGCAGAAGTGGCTGCATATCAGGAACAGGGGATCTCTATCTGCCTGGCTGTCATTCAGGTAGGCAATGACCCTGCATCCTCTGTATATGTAGGCAACAAGAAAAAAGCATGTGCTTACATCGGTATTGAATCCAGAGCCTATGAGCTGCCAGAGGAAACCACTGAGGAAGAACTGCTGCAGCTCATTGATACCCTGAACAATGACGATTCTGTCAACGGTATCCTGGTACAGCTACCAGTACCAAAGCACATCAATGATTACAAGATCATTCAGGCCATTTCTCCTAAGAAGGACGTAGACGGCTTCCATGAGCAGAATGTTGGTGCATTGCAGGTAGGCAGCAGAGGCTTTGTATCCTGTACTCCTGCTGGTGTCATTGAGCTGTTAAAGCGCAGCAACATTGAGATCTGCGGCAAGGAATGTGTAGTCGTGGGCAGAAGCAATATTGTAGGCAAGCCTATGGCTGCACTGCTTTTAAAGGAAAATGGCACGGTTACCATCTGCCATTCCAGAACAGCCAATTTAAAAGAGGTTTGCAAGCGGGCAGATATTCTGGTGGCTGCCATCGGCAAGCCAAAGTTCTTTGATGCTTCTTACGTAAAGGATGGGGCTGTAGTAATTGACGTAGGGATCCATCGTCTGCCTCCTGAAACAGAGGGCGGCAAGGCAAAGCTTTGCGGTGACGTGGATTTTGACAGTGTAGCACCTCACTGCCAGGCAATTACACCTGTTCCAGGAGGCGTTGGACCTATGACCATTGCAATGCTGATGAACAACTGCGTAGAAGCAGCACGAATTGCACAAGCTGAGATAAATGAATGCAAATCCAAACAATAATTATACTATGGATTATTCATTGCAAGGCCTGCTGCAGGTTGGACTTTTAGAGCAGAATTTCTGAATTTCCATTATTATTAGCAGGAAACGGCAGGGTGCCATAAAATGCGCCCTGCCGTTTTTCATTACAGACATCATCTATTTTCTGATTTTCCATCTTTTATAAAGGCTTTCATTTGCTCTAAATATGCTTTGGTCATTTGACAGAGATATTCTGGCTTTTTGGAGGCATCCCCTTCCCCCTCTGCCATACTTAAAGCTCCGCATATCATACAGGCGCCTCTAATTTTACAGCTGGAACATTCCCCTGGGAGACAAATCGCCTGAGTTTGTGTTACAATCTGCTTCCAGGCTTCTTGAAATCCATCTCCAAAGGGATTTGCTACAGGCATGTTCATCATTCCACAGGGCGTCATACGGCCATCCCAGGTGATCCAGAAAGAGCAGCTGCCTGCAACGCAGCTAAGATGCTCATCTCCGGTGCGGACACAATCTTCTGTATCATCCATATTATCAAAAATTCCTTTTTGCATACGCTGCAGCAGAAAGTTCAATTCTTTATCTGACAACCTGAACCGCTCTGCATATGCTCTGGCAATCCCTGCTTCTCTTGCTGTAAAGCGTACATTTTCTTCCAATACCCCTTCTTTGGCATTACGGATGGGAGGAAACATATAGCAGGCACTGCTTACCGGCAGCTTGTGAGCTTTTGTAAAAGCAAAAATTCCTTCCATATCCTCCATATTTTCAGGTGTAAAGCTGGAGTTGATATTTACACAAATCCCCGCTTCCTGCAGCAGACGGATTCCTCTGCAGGCTGCATCATAGCCTCCTGGCAATCTGCATAGACGCTCATAGGTTTCATTGCTGCTGCCATATAAGGTTACATTGATTTTGGACGGAGGATACGCTTTCAGCCAGGCAACCACGTCCTTTGTAATCAGGGTACCATTGGTATTTATACTTAATATCAGACCCATTTTATGAAGAGCAATATAAATTTCCTTAAAATCCCTGCGCATAAAAGGCTCTCCACCAGTCAACAGTAAAAATAAGGTTCCATTTTCTGTACAGGTCTTTGCCAAAGCGATCCACTCTTCTGCAGTTTTCAGTGTTCCCTTCTTTTCTAACTCTTCCTGGCTCATTCTGATATAACACATGCGACAGTCCATGTTACAACGGGGAGTCAGTTCAAAGGCACCGTTTAAAGGTATCTTTTTTGCAAATGCCTTATCATATAACAGCTTACGTATATTGGACCGACCGCTTTGTCTGTTTTCCATATATTACCTCACTTCTACGCTGTTGCTTGCACATATCAGTATCTCAATCTTATGAAAAATACCCGGATTCAGATATTGCAGATCTTATCTGTCTGCATTTTCTTTTACTGTCCCAAATATACTTTCTTTAAAACATGCCCAGTTTGCTTAAAAGACTATGCTGCTTAGAAGCTTCCTTTCCACCTTTAAAAAGCATGCGCAATGCCCCTCCGATTTCAGAACGTCTGGTGCAAAGCACTACCTTCCATCGCTTTATCCAGGCAATAGGCAATAAATATGGCCTGGTTTTCAGGGCCTCAAGATATCGACACATAAACCGCTTATCTGGAAACAAGTTGCGAAACAGTGCTTTCATACTAACCCACAGGCCTGTCTGCACACCATCCCCGCTAAATCCACGGCGCAGACGCCTTGCCTCCCTGTCTGTATCAGCATAACCAAAGGTTCCACCATCCAAAATAGCCTCTGTCAGTTCTTCATAAAAATCCTGGCTGATTTCAGTTGTAACGGTATAAGAACCTATTCCAAACCATTTCTGGCTCAACTGAATTATGCTTTTTGCCATGGTTTTCAGTTTTAATTTTTCCAATTCTTTCCACAGCCAGTTCCAGTCCAGTTCCCGGTCAAACCGCTTTAAAAACACACCAATATCTGTCATCATATGGATGCCTGTACCACCTGCATTAAAATGCTTGGCCATATGCACCAGCATAAAAATAAAATGATACTCTGGTGTCAATTCCAGGCTCACCTGATCCCGCTTTCTGGTATGAAGCATAGCATCTTCAAAATAAGCACCGTAATCTATATCATTCCATGAGGTTTCCGGAAACAGATTCGAGTGTATCTCTACCCGGATACCCATGTAAAAATAAGTCCACTCATATCCTTTTTCCTCACCTGCAGTGCTTCCCAGATGCATCATTACCTGATGGGCCTTTTTCAAATCAGATGCCGCTACCATAGTATCTACATCGCTCATTTCACGCATTTCACGTACAGGATAATAGTCTCTGGTCACAAACCCCTTTACTACACATACAGGTATGTCTGCTGCATCCAGCTCCTGAAAGATTCTGCCGATTCCAGCATCTCTTATCTGACTCATGACCAGATTACTCATGTATCTTTTCTTCAGCTGTTTCATGATGACAACATCAGGCTGTTTTTCAGGAGGAAGCTTTTTCAGCATATAATACAGCACGCCACTGCAGTAATGTATTCCGGCATAATAAACCATCTGGTTCCAGTCTGTATCCTGGGCCGGTTCATATACAGTCTCCTGCAAATATGCTTTCATCATTTTCAAAAACTCTTCGTGCGCCCTGGTCATTTTCTCCCAACCCTCTTACGCAATTAAATTTGCCTTTTGAAATACATCCAGAAACTCCTCCAGGTCTGTTCTGGCGGTCTCCTCATCTACATCATACTCCTGCAAAATGGCTTTTACAATATCTTCTTTTGTTTCACAGGAGGACAGCTGCTTCCATATAAAAGCTCCTACCTCATTTACGGTAATGATTCCATTGAACTCCAGAGCTGTGGCATTGGCTGGAATCAACAAATACTCTCCATCAATTTCACGCATTACAAAATCTTTTTTTATTTTCATATGAGACCCCTCCCCCATTTTATTATTTACCGGCTGTATCGGAATTTTTGTCAAATTCTCCATAACCGTTGCCATAATTTCCATATTTTCCGTATTTTCCATAACCATATCTGCCATAACTGGAGTTCTTATAACGAGATACAGAGTCTATAAAGGATTGCTCCACACCATTGAAAATGTATCCCAGCATTGCCTTTCTGCATGCAGCCATAGTTTCAATGGCCTGCACCACAGAAGATATCCGTCCATAATTGTAACGAATGACAAATACCACACCATCTACATGGTTCACCAGAGCAGATGCATCAGACATCATATCTACCGGAGGAGAATCCAATACTACATAATCAGCCATGGAACGCAGCTCCTGAATCAGTTCTGCCATTTCTGTTGAATCAACTAACTCTGCTGCATTTTCTATTCTGTACTTAGCGCCAATTACCTTCAGATGAGTATCCTGGTAACGCTTTAAAACCTCTTTTGCATTGCATTTCTTGTGAAATACATCCAGAATATCATATCGTCCCGGTTCAATCCCAAAGCGGTCATATACGGAAGGCTTTCTCAAATCGCAATCCACCAGCACTACAGAATTACCTGCATTAGCAAGGGACAAGGCTATATTAAAAGCAGTGGTAGTTTTACCTTCTCCTGGATAGGTACTGGTAACCAGTAATGTTTTGACATTCTGCTGCTCACACTGTCCAATAATTTTTGTACGAATGGAACGGTAGGTTTCCCGAAAGCTGTATGGAATCCGGCTTCCGTTGACTGTAATCTGGGGATTCTCGGATTTTTTTCTCTTTTTGAACGTAATCGCCTCTACCTGCCCCAAACAAGTCAAACTAATACGCTTTGCCACAGCTTCTGTACTGAGAATAGTACTTCTGGTGCATGCATAAACTACTATAAAGATGAATCCTAAAAGTCCTCCCAGCAAAGCGCCTTTTTGAGCCTGAGATCCGGCCTGGGACTGATTGGCAGGTGCTGTGGGGATCACCGGTACATCCACAATCTTAAACTTTACTGCTCCAAGCAGCTCTTTTGCAGCCTCAGGGAATAACTCTACTACTGCATTTAAGGTCTGGTAAGTAAGTGCCGGATTGCTTCCTGCAGCAGTCAGCGTCATCATATTGGTACCAGTCATAACACTTGCAGAAATAGTCGCTGGCATATTGCTCATATCCAATTCTTCCAGTACCATTTCTTTTAATGAAGTACTGTTTAATATATAGGAAAATGTACTGACAACCTGCGTTGTAGTGGTTGCATTGCGATATTCACTGGAATACGCAGCTGTACCAGATTCTACCATGTAAATTGCAGAACTCTCATACTCAGGAGTATAACTTTTATATCCTCTGTACCAGAAAACTGCACCTAGTATCAGTGCCAGTTCAATGGGCAGCCACCAGAACTTTGCAAGACCTCCCCAGAGAAACTTAATAATATTCTTTAAATTGACGTCTGCAACCGGTTGATCCTTCTGGTAGGCCGTTGTTTCATAATGCCCCATGCCTGTTCCTCCCTCTTATGCCTTATCCTTTTTTGCAGTTTTTGCTATGGCTGTACCTAAGTCAGACCGTGATGAAACTGATTTACTGTCATAGCCTCCGTATCCATAACTGCCGTACTTTCCATATTTTCCATAATTACCATATCCATAACCGGTATTGCCGGAAACGCTCCATCCAAAGCCCCGTTCTGCAAAATTATAAATGCAGCCCAGCAGTTTACTCTTACTGGTGGTAAGCATATCAATGGTGTCATTGATTTCTGCACAAAGTGCCCGATCCTCTCTTACGACCAATAAGGAGCCATCTGTATATCCAGATATAATTTCCGCATCTGCTACCATAGAGGTAGGCGGTGTATCAATAATCACATAATCCATTTTCTCACGTAACTGATGAATCAGATGCTTCATTTCCAAAGACAACAGCATTTCAGAAGAATCCCCATATGCCTTATAGTTATACAGGCAATACAAGCCTCCCGGCTCATACAGGCTCATTACATCTTCCAGGCTGCACTTGCCCTGCAGCACATCCCCCAATCCGCTATCCCGGGTACCTGCATCCAACACCTTATACTGTGCAGGTTTTCTGAAGTCTGCATCCACCAACACTACCTTATTAGATTTTTGTGCCAGCGCCAGCGCAATGTTTGCAGCTACTGTAGACTTGCCCTCATTTTCCATTACACTGGTAACCATAATCACACGGCACTGGTTTTTATGGGCTTCATATTCAATTCGGGTACGTATTTTTTTAAATGTTTCTACAAAAGAAAAACTAACATTCATACCCGTAATCAGAATACTTTTTTTCTCTTTTTTCTTTTTGGCATGCTCTCTGTATATCGTTGCAAACAGAGGCGCATCCAGCTTCTCTGTAATATCCCGTTCGAATTTAACAGTATCCCG
>JBGVQN010000041.1:0-3204 GCA_045127535.1 Lachnospiraceae bacterium
AATCATCTTCCTGAAGAGGAAGTGCTTCTGGAAATTCCGGACGAACAGTTGGTCTGCGGGAAATGCGGCGGGAAGATGAAACCCATTGGCAAGAAGTTCCTTCGCCATGAGATGCAGATCATTCCCAAGCAGGTAAAGCTGCTGGCCTACTATGCGGTTACTTATGCCTGCGACAACTGTGAAAAGGACACTGGCTATGCCCACATTGCTTCTGTAAAGCCCCCGGTACCTCTTATGAAGCACTCTCTGGCATCTCCTTCTACTGTGGCATACATCATGACACAGAAATATGTAGACGGACTACCTTTAGCAAGGCAGGAAAAGATCTGGGCCAGAGACGGGATCTGGCTTAGTCGCGCAACGATGGCAAACTGGGTCATCCAGTGCAGCCAGACCTGGCTGAAGCCGTTGTACAAACATATGAAGCAGGAGCTTTTGACCCATTCCGTGATCCATGCCGACGAAACAGTGGTACAGGTGCTGAAAGAGGATAATAAGCCTGCCACCTCGGAATCTCGCATGTGGCTGTATGCCAGCGGAGAACGCAGCAAAACCCCTGTTCGGATCTTTGAGTACCAACCGGACCGGAGCGGCAAGCGGCCGGAGAGTTTTCTGCGGGGCTTTACGGGTTGCTTGGTAACGGATGGCTATTCCGGATACAACCAGGTACAAAAAGTGACCCACTGCGGATGCTGGGCGCATATGAAGCGCAAATGGCGGGAAGCCATGCCGGACGGTGCAACGGTGAAAACCAGCAAGGCTGCCGTTGGATTCCAGTACTGCAATAAACTGTTCGCGCTGGAGAAAAAGTGCGCGGATCTGAACGATAAACTACGGAAAGAATACCGCCAGAACTTCATTTTACCGGTTCTGGAGGAGTATTTTTGCTGGGTAAATACGCTGGACCCGGAAAAGGGCGGCAAGTTGGCAGAAGCAGCGACCTATGCCAGAAACCAGAAGACAGCATTGTGTGCCTTTGTTCAGCATGGGAATGTGCCTATTTCCAACAATCTGGCAGAGAATGCGATCCGCCCGTTTGCAGTAGGCCGAAAGAACTGGCTTTTCTGCGATGCGGTCAAAGGTGCTGAGGCAAGTGCTATTGTCTATTCTTTGGTAGAGAGTGCCAAGGCAAATGGAATAGAACCTTTTGCGTACCTCCAGCATGTGCTGGTACAACTGCCGTACTTTGGAAAGTCCCATTCTCACGAAGAACTGGAATCGCTCATGCCCTGGACCCCCTATATCCAGCAGAATTTCAAGCTGAGGAATACCGATGCCAACACAAACCGTTATCTCAATTAACCGGCAGACCCCAATCATGGGGCCTGCCACTTTTTATCCCCGGGTGGTTGTTAAGCGCTTACATTTGATGGAGCCATACTCTTGGTGTTGCTGAATCTCAAACTTCACCCAATCGGCATTCATATCTGTTTCATGCTTCCAACCGCAGGTTTCCAACAATTGCATAAATCCATCATGATCATCAAATTCACCAAGCAAAGAATAAGAATTGTCATAGGATGGTACTACAGTTTTGGGATCCTCGAACACAGCTATGCCTTTTCGCACTTTCTTCACGGTCGGCTCTAATTTGAATTCAAAAGTTTCCTCACCGTATGCAACAATATCCCAATGGACGGATGCTCTATAGTACGCGCATTCAACGCTATTATCAATTTCATCTGCATTTTGGATATAAGCTTTTTCCAGTTTTTCTAACTTCTTTCCGTTTTCCACGCCTAGCACGCAGGAAATGTAATAGTAGATCAACCCGCCTACCGAGGAGATATCATGTGCCATGTATTCGTACCGGCTGGTATACTCCCATTCGAAATCCACATCGTATGTAATACCATCTTTTACATTTCCGGCACCTTTCGGCGTGATTCCGTGATCCCGCAACAATTTCGCAAGCATATCGCTTTTGATGGAAATTGAAATATTGCTCCAACCTTGGCTCATATTATCCTCCCATTGTTTCTATCGCCCTTGTATAAAACAATTTATAGTCATCAGCATTCCGAACCGTAATGCCCAATGTTTTTATTTCTACATCGTAGGTTTTCTTCAGCAGAAGGTGCTTACATTGCTCGGAAGATGTATAGTCTTTGGCTTGATTGCAAACAAAATTACTATCAAGCATGCACATAAAAGAGTTACTTTTTTCCGGCTCATAAAAAGTGGTCTTTCCGCAAAACTCTGGATGATTCCGTTTGTATTCGATCAACCACCACAAATCCGCTTCTGAAAAGTCCATTCCAAAACCAAGAATATGTACATCGCCTAACACAAAAGCATCAATCCAGCTGCCGATTTTTTGCGGGCGTTTCAGTCTTAGATTCCTTGTAAATTCTTTCTCTTTTCCGTCGTAGACTGACTTCTTGTCTTCGAGTCGTTCATTTGTACCGTCCAATCGAGCAACACATCTGCGGAGCAGTTTTCCATAGTAGTAATGCCCCAATACCATACTGTCCGGTTTTCTTGCTTCACCGTGAATGTGCCAAATGGGAGTATCCCCAACCATATTAAATGTGTTGATCAAAAACTGTGTCTGCGCATTTTCAACCTCGCAAAAGTTCATTAACTTTAAAATTTTTTGTGGACTTAGTTTTTCTTCACTTAGTAGTGCCGCCTCAATTTCATAACTGTAATTGGTCGTTAGTACATAATCAAAATTGCAGTTTACAAGTTTTCTGATTTGATCACGCATCGGGGCTGTAGTTTTTATGAAACTGCCCCAATTTGTTTTTGTTTGTTGTAATTTGTCTGCATTGCCTTCTGCGACAATCCTGCGTAATTTATCAGAAATGGTATTATTTGTAAGCATTGCTGCCTTCAAAGGCATCGGCATTACATATTTGTGGGCAGGATAAGGAAAAGCGCCTTGATCCTTAATTTCATCCAATAAGCCATCCCAAGACATCCCGTCATGTGCACGGCACAACCCATTACCTAACAATAGCACTTTTGGCCGCTCGCCAGCATAAATTCTAAATTCTCTTTCTGCAATTCTCATATTGCGCTCCTACCCAGGAAGCTTATTTTGTATAGCTTCACTTATACACGTTGAATGAAAAAGTGAAAGTAATGCAAATTACCCTCCACCAATTTTTCAACGCCTCATAGCCACTTCAGGGCCGTCAGAGCATAGGTTAATGACTCAAAAGGCCCGGTTTTTCGTTAGTTGAGCCTAGATTTTTGCAT
>JBGVQN010000042.1:0-29191 GCA_045127535.1 Lachnospiraceae bacterium
ATTCCTGGATTTTTCCATAATCCATCCAATTAATCATCCTTTCTTCACCTCCGTGACAAAGTATATCACGGAATAATATTTGATAGAAAACTATGGAAAATTAATTGCCACTTTCTATGGAATATAGTTTACCACTTACAAAAAATTATATGAAAAAAATGAAATGATGTTTTCGATCATGTGGATCGTACTTTTTGTGGTGCTGTTTAGTATGGCTGACAGCATTTCAGTATCTTTGGGCACTGCAAAGGCAGTTACAGCCCCCTTATGTGTGGTGATGGCAGGATTTCTCTGGTATTGGATCGCCAAAAATCACCTGAAAGAAAAGTATGGTCTTTGCAGGTTCCAGGGAGATGTAAAGCATTATTTATACTTTCTGCCCCTTGTCCTGATCGCTACCAGCAATGTGTGGTTTGGAGTGACCATGAGACTGTCTCCATTGGAAACCATACTGTATGTCATCAGCATGATCGGGGTAGGTTTTCTGGAAGAAGTGATATTCAGAGGCTTTTTATTCAAAGCCATGAGTAAGGATAATATCAAGCAGGCCATTGCGGTTTCCAGTATTATGTTTGGGATAGGGCATATTGTAAATCTGTTAAATGGGGCAGAGCTGGTGTCTACTTTGATGCAGATCTGTTATGCCATTGCAATCGGGTATCTGTTTACCATTATTTTTTATAAAGGCAAGAGCCTGCTGCCCTGTATCGTGACCCATAGCGTGATCAATTCTCTGAGCGCCTTTGCAGTAGAAAGAGAGGATACATTTTCAAAGGTCCTGACTCTGGTGGTGTTAACAGTGGTACCGTTAGGGTATGCAGCGTGGATCCAGAAAAAAGAGAATGGAGAGTGTACAAAGGAAGCATAACCATATAAAACGATGAAAATGCGCACTGAATTTGGATATGGACAGAAGCATTGTTTTACACGAGACCCGCTCCCGCTTCGGTGAAAACGCAGCGGTGCTAAGATGCCAGATTGTGACACGTCACAATCCGCCATCTAAGTACCGGCGTTTTCAAGAGTCTCGCTTAAAAACAATGCTTCTGTCCATATCCAAATCCAGTGCGCATTTTCGGTTATCATACCCTCAAAGTCATTCCATTGGATATTGTACAGCAGCTGTTGAGCCGCAAAAAGAGGGGAGTGGACGATTTTCGTCCACTCCCCATATAGGAAACTGATGGATTACTTGCCGAAGTATCTCTCTAACAGACCCTGGAATGCCTTGCCGTGTCTTGCCTCATCACGAGCCATTTCATGTACAGTATCGTGAATTGCATCCAGATTTGCTTCCTTTGCTCTCTTAGCCAGGTCAAACTTACCAGCAGTTGCGCCGTTCTCAGCCTCAACTCTCATCTCCAGATTCTTCTTGGTGCTGTTGGTTACCACTTCACCTAATAACTCAGCGAACTTTGCAGCATGCTCAGCTTCTTCGTAAGCAGCCTTTTCCCAGTACAGACCGATCTCAGGATAACCCTCACGATGTGCAACTCTTGCCATAGCCAGGTACATACCTACCTCAGAACACTCGCCTGCGAAGTTGGCTCTTAAATCCTCCATAATATCCTCGCTTGCACCCTGTGCAACGCCTACTACATGCTCAGCTGCCCAGGTCATCTCAGCGCTCTGCTCTGTGAACTTGGATGCTGGTGCCTTACAGACTGGACAGAACTCCGGAGCTGCTTCGCCTTCATGAACATAACCACATACATTACATACAAACTTCTTCATATTGAAATCTCCTTTAAAATAAAATTATATTTGCAAGTGGGATAAAACCCTGCATTTACTTAATCAGAATCAGTAGTGATTCCTGTTTTTATAATAGCTTATGATTTGCTTTCTGTCAAGTAGTTATTTTGTGTTTTTGAAAATTATTTTCATTTACTTCTTTACAGTGTTGACAGGTTCCGTGAAAATATACCGTGTGTCCTTCTATATTGCCAGGAAAAAACTGGTCTGCCAGAGTGGTTAAATCCGTCAGCACAGGCATGGGAATGTCTTCCAAAGCGCCGCAGTGCTTACAGAAAAAGTGATAATGGGGCGCTGAATTTCCATCATAATGCTCTGCAGCATCTCCTACAGAGAGTCTGGAAATCTCTCCAGTGGCAGAGAGCAGTGCCAGATTTCGGTATACAGTTCCGGGACTTAAACCTGGTATTTCCTCCTTTAGATGCTGATAAATCACATCTGCTGTAGGATGATCGGTACGCCCCTTTAGGAATGTTAAAATGGCTTCCCGTTGTCTGCTCCGTTTCAATACATCACCTCCTTAAAACAGGAATTATTCTTAATTTGATTTTAGTATACATAAGAAAATGCGGTCTGTCAAGCATTCTTTTGAAATTTTATCCAATGATCTGTGAAATCTGGCAGAAAACCAGAGAGTATGATATACTGAAGAAGGTGATGCGCATAGTTGCAGAAACCTGCCATAAATGGTGTGCTAAGAATTGTTTGCAAATGCATTTTATGTTTTGTTTTGGGATTTTATGACAGCAGGGCATATCCGTAAATTGCGTACCAGAAAAATTCGAATTTTAAACTTTTTGTGAAATCTAGTGCAAAAAATGAGAAGTGTGGTATACTGATTAGGGCGTTTGTTTTTTAAAGGAAAACAATGTAAAATTGGCTTGTCTGCTGAAAACAAAAGGCTGACCAAACAGATACATCAGTAACGGAGGCATTTCATGACCAGAAATCAAAAGATAGAACTGACAGACCGCATCAATGCATATGCGGAAAAGGCATTGCAGGACATAGATACAGACCATACTCCTATAGGAGTGCAGTTAGAGCGCCTGAAACCTGTTATGCAGGAGATCGCAGCAGAGACCAATAAAAGTATAGAAGAAATTTTCATTATTTATATGGACACCAATTCTGAATTGGGTGCTCAGGCAGAAAAGGAATATCAGAGCCGTATGGAGGAAATGAATCTGTAAGGCAGAGGGAGGTGGTACATGAGACTGGTGATTCAGCGGGTGAATCATGCCAGCGTGGCAGTAGAAGGACAGGTTGTAGGATCCATTGGGAAGGGCTACCTGCTGCTGCTTGGTATTGGCCATGGGGATACAAAGGAAATGGCAGACCGGTTTGTGGACAAGCTTTACCGTCTACGGATATTTCCAGATGCAGCAGGGAAAACCAACTGCTCCATACAGGATGCAAATGGGCAGGTACTGGTGGTATCCCAGTTTACGTTATATGCAGACTGCCGGAAGGGCAATCGGCCAAGCTTTACGAAAGCAGCGGACCCTGAACTGGCTGAGATGCTGTATGCGTATTTTGTAGAGCGGTGCAGACAGGTTTTTGGGCATGCAGAGCATGGCAGCTTTGGTGCTGACATGAAGGTGAGTCTGGAGAATGATGGGCCATTTACTCTGGTGTGGGATAGCAGTGACTGGCAGAGCTGAGGGTATTGATAAAAGAAAATAACATCTGCAGGGATGATTATTTTATAGAAGGGAAAGCAGGGGAAAATTCCTGCTTTGGAAAGGAACTGAACAATGAAAAAGAAAAATGTGGTATGGGGTTGTGTTGCCCTGGTAGCAGTATTGGCGGTAGTGATCGGCATAGTACTTGCCTTTGGAAAGGGAGGAGAAGATACAGAAGAGTCTACTTCTACTGCGGCAGTATCTGATGAGGTATCTACAGATGAAGCATCTACAGGTGAAGCATCTACAGGTGCAGAAGAGAGCAGTGCGGCTGAAGAAGTCGAAGAACCGAATTTCAGCAGCGGTCTTACAGAGAACGGATTATTTGATGGTGTTACTGCAACTGATTATGTAACTTTATGTGACGACTATAACAGCGTAAAGGTACCAGCAGAAGAAGCAGAAGTAACCGACGAGGAATTTGACGCGTATGTATCAGACAACATTCTGGCAAGCTATGCGGAGACTGTAGAGGTAACAGACCGTGCAGTAGAGGATGGAGATACAGTCAACATTGATTATGTGGGAAGTGTTGATGGAGAAGAATTTACAGGAGGCAGTGCAGAGGGTTATAACCTGACCATCGGTTCTGGTGCTTTTATTGATGGATTTGAAGACCAGATCATCGGTCATGAAATCGGTGAAGAGTTTGACATAGAGGTAACTTTCCCAGACCCATATCAGAACAATCCTGATATGGCAGGCAAGGAGGCCGTTTTTAAGATTACATTAAACAGCATCAGTGCTACAGTGAATCCTGAACTGAATGATGAATTTGTAGCAGAAAACTTCCCTGGTTACGCTTCAGCAGAAGCATTTTTAACAGAAACCCGTGCTGAATATACAAAGAACAAGCAAACCAGTTATGTATGGAACTATGTGCTGGAAAACAGTACTGTCAAGGAAGTTCCAGAGCAGCTGATTGAAAATTATGTAGAGCAGCAGGCTCAGCTGTACAAGTATATGGCATATTCCTATGGTATGAGTTATGAGGAACTGCTGGCTTACTATGATACTACACCAGAGGAATTTGAAGCTACTGAGCGTGAGTATGCAAACTCAGACCTGAGTACCATGCTGATCTCCCAGGCAATCAGTGAAAAGGAAAATATCGGCATTGAAGATGGAGATGCTGAAAAGTATTTTGGATACACGGAAGATGAGATGACAGAGCTCTATGATTATTATGGCAAGGGCTATGTAAATCAGGTATTGCTGATGCAGAAAACATCTGAGTTTACCTACAATAACAGTGTAGTAGAGTAATAAAAACAGAATAAAATCATCAGGGACTGGTACGCTGCAGATAAGCTGCTTTTGTACCAGTCCCTTTTTGCAGGTCTGTTTTCAGATGAAAGAAAGTGGGTTTTATCACTATGACATAGGATGGTCAGAATGGGTTACTTGTAAAAAGCAATACAGAAGCTTCACTGCTTCAATGCCTCATGAATCATATCTGCCATGTAGTCGATCATTTCATCCGTCATGCCCGGATATACGCCTACCCAGAAGGAATCAGACATGATCCGGTCAGTGTTTTCCAGATTGCCAATGACCCGATACCCTTCCCCGGTGGCACGCATGTGGTCAAAACAAGGATGCTTCAACAGATTTCCTGCAAAGAGCATACGGGTCTGTACACCATGATCTTCTAAGTACTGTACCATTGCATTGCGGCTCACACCTTCCTTACAGGTAATGAGGAAACCAAACCAGCTTGGGTTGGAACCCGGACATGCTTCCGGCAAAATCAGCTGATCCTGCAGAGGCAGCAGTGCTTCTTTTAACCGGGCAAAGTTGCGGCGGCGTTTTTCTACAAAGCCTGGGAACTTTTCTAACTGGGCACAGCCTACAGCAGCCTGCATGTCGGTGGCTTTCAGGTTGTAACCAAAGTTAGAGTACACGTATTTATGGTCATAGCCAAGAGGCAGTTCGCCATATTGTTTGTCAAACCGATGGCCACAGTAGTTGTCCCGTCCCGATGGACAGATACAGTCACGTCCCCAGTCCCGTAAGGAACGTACGATACGGTGAAGGACGGGATTGTTGGTATAAACGGCTCCCCCTTCGCCCATGGTCATATGATGGGGAGGATAGAAGCTGGAAGTACCAATGTCTCCAATGGTACCGGTAAGACGCTCTTCTCCCTGATAAGTATACACAGACCCCAAAGCATCGCAGTTATCCTCAATGAGCCAGAGGCCATGTGCATCACAGAAATCCTTTACCTGCTGCAGGTCAAATGGGTTGCCCAGAGTGTGTGCCAGCATAACCGCTTTTGTCTTAGGAGAGAGGGCTTCCTCTAACTGAGTGGTATCAATGTTGTACTGTGGGATGGCCATATCTACGAAAACCGGTACTGCCCCGTACTGTATCATAGGTGCTACAGTGGTAGGAAAGCCTGCTGCTACGGTAATGACTTCATCCCCCCGGCAGATTTGTCTGTCACCTAACTGGGGAACAGTCAGTGCCATAAAGGCTAACAGGTTGGCAGAGGAGCCGGAGTTTACAAGAGAACAGTAACGTACCCCCAGATACTGGGCAAACTGTGTTTCGAACTGGTCGGTAAACCGTCCGGAGGTAAGCCAGAATTCCAGTGCACTGTCTACCAGCTGTACCATTTCCTGATCATCATATACTCTGGATGCATAAGGGATCCGCTGTCCTCTGGTGTAAGCCGGCTTACTGTCTTTGTGGTATTTCTGCCAGTATTCTCTTACCATGTCAAAAATCTGCTCTTTGGCCTGGGCTTCTGTTTTATTTTCAAACATTATAATCCTCCATTCCGAAGCGGTTTGTCCCGCAGGGACTGTTATGGAAATTTGAAATTTCCATCTGATTTCCATCTGAAATCATGGTGCTTGCGACGCTTCTCCACAAACAGCCGTGTAATAGATTTATGCATCAACCATCATCTCACAAAACAGGAAATTTGTCCATTCTCTTTTTATAGATGTATGGGGACTGGGGTGGAGATCTCCATTCCATCAGGGGTTACCTGACAGGCCATGGCAAACAGCAGTACCCCTTCTTTACTGACCTGTCTCAGAGTCTGGGCAAATGCCGGATGGGTTTGTTCATTGGGAGTAAAATAAAGGGCTTTCTCCATTTGAATTACAAATAGAACGCCTGCCTGGTATCCCTGCCTGATACAAGCAGAAAGTTCCGTTAAATGCTTTACCCCCCGGGCAGTAGGCGCATCTGGAAATTTCAGTATCCCCTGTTCTTCTAATGTCACACCTTTTACCTCCAGAAACATCTGGCAGGTATCCGTTTCCAGAAAAAAATCAAAGCGGGAGCTGCCAAAAACCGTTTCCGGACGCAGGGACAACAGATGGCTGCCCAGCCCTGCTTCCTGTGCCTGGGGCAGGGGAAAGAGCCCTCCTGCCTCCAGCCATTCCTTTGCAGCAGCATTAGGGGCCTGGGAATCCATGTTGATCAGCAGGTTCCCTTTGTATACTGCGATCAGGTCGTAACGTGTCTTTCTGGCAAATGGGCGCTTTTTTTCAGAGATAAGAGGAAAATCGGTATCTGTATCACCGTGCAGGCTCCACTGGCTGTCAGACAATATCACCCTGCATCCGGGAATCAGCAGTTCCCTGCACCGTCCCGTATTTTTTACATGACAGATCTCTTCCCTGCCTGCAACCTCTACAATGGCTACGAAACGGTTGGGGCGGGAATGAAAAATACCAGTTACTGTTTTTTTATATTGCATGGAGTACCTCTCCTTCTTCCTATAAAATAAGCAGGCAATTGCGAAACATCTTAATGGACGCTTTGAGAAGTATCTGTAAGAAAATATTTTCTTACAGATACTTCCCAAAGCTGATGTTGAATACAGTTTCGCAAAAGCTTATATAAAAGAATTTGTAAACCAATTTTATATCAAACATTAGATTTTGAAAACAAAGAAATTCATATCTGCACAAAATTCAGGCACATATATGATTGAAGCGAAACCGTTTTTTTATACAGGATCTTTGCATCAGGGGAGTTACAGTTGTACTTTTGTTTCAAATAGATTATACTATAGAAAGTAAAAAAGGCAGTTTTGCAGTGATTGACAATGGGTCTGTTATGGAAGGGAGGCGGCATATGAGGAAAAAGTGGATGGCCGGATGTTTAGCCGGGGTGCTTGCTGCCATGAGCTTATCTGGCTGCGCATCTTCACCGGATAGTGAGCAGACCGGCGGTGGCGCAGTACAGTATGGGGCAGTAGAGGAACAGGACTATACCCCAGATCCAGCTGCACTGCGGATTGGATATGATACACAACTGGCAAGTATGCAGCCCCTTTATGCAGAAACAGCAGTAGAGCAGGAGATCGTATCTCTGACCCAGGAGAACTTATTTGCAGTGGACAGAAGTGGGAATGTGGTGCAGGAGGGGATTGCAGGAGAAACTGTTGCATACAACGGAGTAGATTATACGTATGAGGGGCTTGCAGATGTGGAAATTGAGCAGGATGTGGAAAATGACATGACTGTTTATCATATTACCCTGCGTAAGGATGCAAAGTTTGCAGATGGAGAGCAGGTAGATGCAGACGATTTGATTTTTACATTGTATCTGTTGTCGGATACTTCCTATGATGGGCCTTATATGTTATATCAGACTCCCATTGTAGGCATGACCAATTATCGGCTGGATGCACCGGCAGATGTGACGGTGGAAGAGGTGGAAATTACCCAGGCGCTGGAGGAGAAGAATGAGGAACTGGAAACCATGATTACCCGGGAGATTATTTTGCCGGTATTGAAGGAAGAATTTGCCTGGTGCCAGTCACTGTATGAAGCTTCTGATTATGATATGCTCACAAAGCAGTATGATACACCAGCAGAGTTGTTTTATCATTTTTATGGATTAGAGTCCTATGAGAAGATAGCTTCATCGGAAAATATCCAGGAAGCTTTGGAAAATGTGCCGGAGCTGGTTGCAGAAGAGTATGGAGGAGATTACCGGAAGCTGGGTCAGATATATGGAGATGATGCAGAATTGTACGAAGAATCTGCCAGAAGGATTGCAGCAGAATATTTGATTGCAGAAAAAATTGCTTCCGGGCAAAGCGGAAAAGCCCCTAATATTTCGGGCATTCACAGAGTCAGTGATTACCAGGTAGATATTTATACAAATGGTTATGATGAAACATGCATTTATCAGCTGAATGTTCCGGTACTGCCTCTGCATTATTATGGAGATGTGAATTTATATAATTACAGTGAAAATCAGTTTGGTTTTACCAAAGGGGATCTGTCCGGGATCGTATCTCAGAACAAGCTGCCTATGGGAGCGGGTGCCTATCGGATGCTGTCAGAACGGGAAGGCAGTCTGTATCTGACTGCCAATGAGGTGTACTATAAAGGGGTTCCTCATATCAGCAGTATTCAATACCTGCCGGTGAAGGAAGATGAAAAAATTCCCCTTTTGTCAAATGGAGAAATTGATGTGGTTCAGATGCAGGATAGTCAGGCCAACTTAAATAAAATACAGAAAAAAAACAGCAATGATGCCATCACAGGAGATGTGATTTATACCAGTTTGTCAGATACTTTGGGATATGGATATATTGGTATAAACAGTGAAACTGTCAATATAGGCCAGAAAGGAGATTCCAAAGCTTCTAAGGCACTGCGTACGGCATTGGCAGTGATGCTGGCATATTACAGAGAAGTGGCAGTGAATGATTACTTTGGAGGAACTGGCAGTGTGCTGGACTATCCGATTTCGGAAGCGTTCCTGGCAGCACCAAAGACTTCTGACAAGGAATACCAGAGGGCATATTCCAAGGATATATATGGCACGGAATTGTATACAGAGGATATGGACGAGGAAGCCTGTAAGGAAGCCATGGAAAAGGCTGTATTGGAATATTTGAAAGAAGCCGGTTACAGTGTGAAAGGAGGCAAAGTTGTAAAGGCGCCTCAAGGAGGTACAAATGCATTTGATGTACTGATTGCTGCAGAAGAGGAAGCAGGAGCACCATTTTATACCCTGCTGGTTCTGGCCCGTGAGAATTTAAAGGAACTTGGCATTACTTTAAATATCTGTGATGTAAAGACGGAACATGCCCTGACAGAGGCTCTGGAATCAGGAGACTACCAGTTGTGGTGCAGTGTGAAAGAAGAAGGAATGTATCCTGATTTATACGCTGCATATGGCAGTGGAGGGAATCTGGGGGAAAATGGGAAAGACAATCTGTACCATATAGGAGACAGGACTTTAGACCAGAAGCTGTCTGCTCTGAATACAGAGTCAGACCCGGAACTTTCAAAAAAAATGTACCAGGAGTGTTTGGAACTGATTTTAGAGCAGGCAGTGGAAATCCCGGTTTACCAGTGCAGAAGCTGCATCTTGTTTTCAGGACACACAGTGAATACAGATACCATAGCAGAGGATCTTACGGGATTCTACTCCTGGACACAGGAAATAGAATTACTGGAACTAAATTAGAAGCAGAGACGTTTCGGCATGCCCATACAAATGATTTTCTGGAGACATCGTGGGCGAATGAGGCTGGAAGCCCATTGTGCTGCAGGATATGGTTTTACGCAGGACACGCTGGCGCTTCGGTGAAAACGCAGCGGTGCTAAGGTGGCAGATACAGCAAACTCAGTATAGGCATCCGTAAGCAAGCTTCCAGATGTCTATACTGAGTTTGCTGTATCTGCCACCTAAGTACCGGCGTTTTCAAGAGTCCTGCTTAAAAACCATATCCTGCAGCGCAATGGGCTTCCAGCCTCATTCATCCGCAGTTCCCTCCAAAAAATCATTTGTATGGGGGTATGCCGAAACTCTGGCAGTGAGTGTGCCAGCGTGTGAAATGTGGGAGTGTCTGGAAATCGGGTACTACACGAATTCGGGTGTCCACTGGTATGGGTACATTATAGTCAGAACAGGTGTAGTGAAAGGTTGGATGGATATGAGACCGGTGTTGATTGATGTGAAGAAATAAGTCAGGAGTATGCAGGATTCCGGCAGGATGACTGGAACTGAGACGAAAGGATTTTGCAGGGATAGAAAGGATGGATGACAATGAAGGATAAGTTTTTAAGAACAGCAGCTGTGACACCGAAAATTAAGGTGGCTGACCCGGTGTATAACGGGGAGCAGATCAAGGCGGTGGTGCATGAGGCAGCAGCCAAGGGGGCAGGTGTGATCGTGTGTCCGGAGCTTTGTGTGACTGGATATACCTGTAATGATCTGTTTTTGCAGACGCCTATGCTGGATATGGCAAAGCAGGTGATGATGGAGATCGCAGAGGATACCAGGGGGCTCAATGCCATTGTGGTCATTGGACTGCCTTTTGAACGGAAGAACCGTCTGTATAATGTGGCAGCAGTGCTGGCACAGGGACGGGTGCTGGGGCTTGTGACCAAGACCTTTGTGCCCAATTATGGGGAGTTTTATGAGCGGAGATATTTTGCGGAAGGCAATGCAGAGGCTGTGTATGTAACACTGCAGGGTACTGATGGAACAGAGTATCAGGTGCCTATGGGCAGTGATATTTTGTTTGCCTGCAGGCAGATCCCGGAGCTGGTGCTTGCCTGTGAGATCTGTGAGGATGTGTGGCTGCCCAATCCACCAAGCATCCGACATGCCCTGGCTGGGGCTACTGTGATCGCCAATGCATCTGCCAGTGATGAGACCACAGGCAAGGCAGCTTATCGCAGAGAGCTGATCGGGGGACAGTCTGCAAGATTGATCTGCGGTTATATTTATGCCAATGCAGGTGAGGGAGAATCTACCCAGGATCTGGTATTTTCAGGTCACAACATCATTGCAGAAAATGGTACCATGCTGGCAGAGTCTGCTACCCTGGGACATGAGCTGATCTATGGAGACATGGATTTAGACAGACTGCGCAGTGAGCGCAGAAAAATGGGAACCTTTGATCTGACAGAAAAAGCAGGGTACACTGTGGTACCGTTTGAATTGGAGCCTCAGGAGCTGGAGCTGCACAGATGGATCGATCCGGCGCCTTTCGTACCGGGAGATAAGCACAACAGAGACAAGCGGTGCGAGGAGATCCTTTCCATTCAGACCATGGGTCTGAAAAAGCGTTTAGAGCATACTGGATGCCAGTCTGCAGTCCTTGGTATTTCCGGCGGACTGGATTCCACGCTGGCGCTGCTTGTGATCGTGCGTGCCTTTGATGCATTGGGCATCGACAGAAGCAAGATCACCGCTGTGACCATGCCATGCTTTGGTACCACAGACCGAACCTATCAGAATGCCTGCCTGATGACCAGACAGGTGGGGGCAACCTTACGGGAGATCAATATCAAAGCGGCAGTCAATCAGCATTTTGCAGATATCGGACATGATCCTGCAGTCAAAAATATTACGTATGAAAATGGACAGGCAAGAGAGCGTACCCAGATCCTGATGGATGTGGCCAACCAGACAGGGGGCATGGTCATTGGTACCGGGGATATGTCTGAGCTGGCTCTTGGCTGGGCTACCTACAACGGTGACCATATGTCTATGTACGGGGTCAATGCTTCCGTACCAAAGACTCTGGTGCGCCATCTGGTACAGTATTATGCAGATACCACGCCGGACGAAAAGCTGTCTGCAGTATTGTATGACGTACTGGATACTCCGGTCAGTCCAGAGCTGCTGCCCCCAAAGGATGGAGAGATCGCCCAGAAGACAGAGGATCTGGTAGGCCCTTATGAGCTGCACGATTTCTTCCTGTATTATGTACTCCGCTTTGGCTATCCGCCAAAGAAGATTTTCCGCATGGCACAGATTGCTTTTGTGGATAAATATGACAAAGAAACCATCAAAAAGTGGATGAAAACCTTCTATTGGAGATTCTTCTCCCAGCAGTTTAAGCGCTCCTGCCTGCCGGACGGCCCAAAGGTAGGTTCTGTAGCTGTGTCCCCAAGAGGCGACCTGCGTATGCCAAGTGACGCCAGCAGCCGCCTGTGGATGGACCAGGTGAATGCACTGTAACCCTTAGTCTGCCTTGGCTTTGTCAAGGGCAGTCTGGATGGCGCCCAGCAGCAGACTGGAGGTATATCGGGTGTCTTCGCTGTAGGTGACGCTGTCCACAGACTGGGTCTGTACGATCTGCAGCGCTAAGTTGTCAATGGCAGGCTCTACCAGCGGATACATGGTGGTGGCTGCTTCTGTCAGGTCTACCAGACGGACAGAGTTGATGTGGTCAGCATCTACAGTGACCTCCACATCCAGTGACTGGCTGCCAAGCGTAATGGAGGTGGTGTAGACGCCGGGGGTGTAGCCGGCAGCTGTCTCTGCAGACTCATTCCCGGAGGCAGCCGGTTCCGGCTGAAAAAACATAAAATAGAGCAGCACAATGAGCAGCACTGCCAACAGCAGGAATACCACTGTATACAGTATCTCTTTCTTCTTCAAAACAAGAATCCTGGTTTTAGAACTCATGAAATCCTCACAGCAACCATATTCCCTACAAAATATGCAGGGGAGTGAGGGAGTATGCGTTTGAAATCAATCAGACACCGGGTTGGCAGGGGGATCCAGGTGTATCGGGTGTGTGTAGTGCCTGGAGTGGGACTGCCGCACGAAGGGAGACAGAGGCGTGTGAGGCTTGGGCGATGAAGGGCAGGGGACTGACAGCAGATGAATTGTTTTACGCAGAACACGCTCTCGCTTCGGTGAAAACGCAGCGGTGCTAAGGCGCCAGATACAGTGACTTCCGTACAGGCATCCGTAAGCAAGCTTCCAGATGCCTGTACGGAAGTCCCTGTATCTGCCACCTAAGTACCGGCGTTTTCAAGAGTTCTGCTTAAAAACGATTCATCTGCTGCCAGCCCCATGCCCTTCATCACCTGAGCCGCTCACTCCTCTGCCTCCCTTCGTGCGGCAGCCCCACTCCAGGCACAGGTGCATTTGGTACACCTGGATCCCCCTGCCAGCTGTCTGCGTGAGGCATGAGGGAAAACGCATACTTGGGGGGTGCGGATGAATTTCTGTAAAAAAACTGGCGTTTTCTTTGTTCAGATAGTCCTGATTCCTTTCATTTTCCACCACCATTAGGCAATTGCGAAACTGTATTCAACATCAGCTTTCTGACAGACACTTCACAAAGCGTCCGTTAACATGTTTTGCAAAAAAGTTTTGGAAACAGCTTGACTCTCACATTGCGTCATAGTTTACAATCATATTACACGGGAGGGATCGTTATGAGAACAGTAAATGAAGTCAGTAAACTCACAGGAGTCAGTGTGCGCACACTGCATCACTATGACGCAATTGGTCTTTTAAAGCCAACAGAAGTAACCAAAGCAGGTTATCGGCTGTATGACGATACAGCCCTTAGCCGTTTACAAAGTATTTTGCTGTTTCGTGAGTTGCAGTTTCCTTTAAAAGAGATCAAAGTCATTCTGGACAGTCCAGGTTTTGACCCGACAGAAGCATTGACGCAGCAAATTGAACTGTTGGAGCTGCAGTACAGGCATATAGGGGAACTGATCTCTTTTGCCCGTGAAATTCAAAAGAATGGAGTGAAAACGATGGAATTTCAGGTTTTTAACAAAAGGGAGATAGAGCAGTATAAGGCAGAAGCAAAAGCAAAGTGGGGCGATACCCGGGCGTATGGTGAATACGAGCAAAAACAGGCGAAAGGACATGATTTTGGTGAAGCTGCATCACAGATGATGGGTCTGTTTGCTAAAATCGGAACACTTCGGCAATTATCCCCTGCTGATCAGGAGGTGCAGGATAAAATCAGTGCGCTGCAGGAATTGATCACAAAAAATTATTATACCTGCAGCACCGAAATCTTAAAGGGACTGGGGCAAATGTATGTGGCTGATGAGCGTTTTAGAAACAACATTGACCAGGCAGGAGGTCAGGGAACCGCTGAGTTTGTGAAGCAGGCGATCCAGGTCTATTGTGCAAAGGCATAAACTTGAATCCGTGTGCAGCAACTGAATATGCGCATGGGCAAAGAGTCAGCAGCAAGGGACAGAGCTGATCGTGCAGGATCTCAGTGATCCCATTCCTTGCTGGTGACTTTTTTGATAATAGGGCTACAGAGGGGTTGCAAGGTATGATATAATGAGCGCAAGAGAGCCAACCCGCTGCATCCTTCCCGAAGGGAGAGCGTGTTTTGCGTACCAATCAAACCCATCTGGGAGATCCCGTCCGGGAATCCAACATAAAGGAGAATCACACAATGGCATTACAGTTTATTTTTGGGTCTTCGATTTCCAGAAAGTCGGAGGTAATATTCAGAGAGGCTTTGCAGGATGCAGAGAAGGATCCGGGGCGGCTCTGGCAGATCGTGGTGCCGGAGCAGTCTACCCTTGTGGTGCAGAAGCAGGTGCTGGAGCTGACCCAAAACCTGGGACTGATGCAGGTGGATGTGGTGAGCTTTAACCGTCTGGCTTATCGTGTGATGGAGGATGTGAAGCAGCAGGAAAAGGGGATCCTGGATGATACAGGCAAGTCCATGCTTCTGCGTAAGATCGCAGGGGAGATAGCAGACAGCCTGGAGCTGTTTGGAGGCAATTTATCCAGAAGGGGATTTATTGAGCAGTTAAAGTCCATGCTGTCTGAGTTTTTGCAGTATGGGATCCGGTCAGAGCAGTTGGAGGGGGTCATAGGGCAGTTGGATCACCAGCCCCTGCTGCAGCATAAAATACGTGACCTTGGAAAGATCTATCAGGCATTTAAAAACCGTATGCAGGGAGATGTGATCACAGCAGAGGAGCTGCTGCCCCAGCTGTGTGAGTGGGTGCCGGATTCTGAGTATGTGAAGTATTCTGTGTTTATACTGGATGGATTTACAGGCTTTACACCGGTGCAGTATCAGCTGCTGAAGCTGCTGCTGGTCTATGGTCAGGAGGTAAAGGTCATTTTAAATATGGATACCAGAGAAAATCCTTACAAAGTGACCGGCATGCAGGAGCTGTTTTATATGAGTAAGCAGGTGGTGTCCAGACTGTCAGCCATGGCAGATCAACTGCAGGCAGAGATCAAGCCTGCTGTGATGATAGAGGAATGCAGACCGGCAGCAGCACCCCTGGCAGAATTGGAACGCAGACTGTTTCGGTATCCTCTAAAGCCTTATGATGAAAAGGCAGATGCCATTCACCTCCATCAGGCCAAGAACCCGGAGGAGGAGGTACGGTATGTACTGCTGCAGGTGCTTTCCTGTATCCGGCAGGGATACCGTTACAGAGAGCTGGCAGTGATCTGCAGCGATATGAATGTATATACGCCGGTTATTGAAAAATGGTTTGGCAGGGCGGAGCTGCCCATGTTTCTGGACCGGAAAAAGACACTGATGGATAATCCTTTGGTAGAATTGATCCGCAGTGCCCTGGAAGTGGTAGAAAAGAATTATGCGTATGAGCCTGTATTTGCCCTGCTGCGAAATAGCCTGATTCCTTTCCAACGCTATGAGGTGGACTGTCTGGAAAATTATGTCAAGGCGCTGGGCATTTATGGGAGAAAATGGCAGCAGCCCTGGGAGCGGACTTACAGAGGAATGCCAAAGGACAGTACAGAGGAACTGGCAGCGTTAAATGTACTGCGTCAGCAGGTGTTAGACTGGTTAGAGCCATTGGCACAGGTCTTTAGGGAAAAGAACAATGTAAAAGAAGTAACCCGGGTATTATATCAGTTTTTAACTGCCCTTACAGTACAGGAGCAGCTTGCAGACAAAGCTGACTGGTTTGAACAGCAGGGAGAGCTGCTTCTTGCCAATGAATACCGCCAGTGCTTTGAAAAAGTGCTGGGATTATTGGAGCAGTTTACATTGCTTATGGGGGAGGAAATCCTGTCTCTGACTGCTTATCAGGAGGTGCTGGAGGCGGGCTTTGAAAATCTCCAGGTAGGTCTCATTCCTCCGGCCATTGACCGTCTGGTGGTAGGCGACCTGATGCGTACCAGATTAGATGGTGTAAAAGTGCTGTTTATGTTAGGGTGCAACGACAGCCTGATTCCTGCAGCAGGAGAAAAGCATGGACTGCTGTCTGATTTGGATAGAGAACTGTTAAAGAAGGTGGATATGGAGCTGGCTCCTACAGGCAGGGAGGATGGTTTTAGCGAAAAGTATTATCTGTACCTGACCATGACCAAGCCATCAGACCATCTGTATCTGTTGTGGTCTAGTGTCAGCGGGGAGGGAACAGCCATGCGCCCCTGCTATCTGGTGGGACAGCTGCAAAAACTTTTTCCAAAGGCGCAAAAGACCGGTCAGGACAGTTTATCCCCTACAGAGCGCATCTGGCAGCCGGATGAAAGTCTGGAAGTACTGATAGAGGGAATGCGTAACTACCAAAAGGGCAGCCAGGAAAACTGGTGGAGAGATTTATACAACTGGTACCGCACCCACGAAGGCTATGAGATCAGACTGGAACATGCACTGGCAGGCATGTTTGCAGCATATCGGCAGGAGCATCTGTCTCCTGCAGTATCCGCCCGGATTTTTGGTGCAAGACCTTTAAACAGTGTGACCAGGCTGGAAGCCTTTTCCGCCTGCGCTTATGCCCATTTTCTGACCTATGGGCTGGGGCTGTCAGAGCGGCAGGAGTATGAACTGGATGCCATGGATTACGGAAATATTTTTCACGAATCCATTGAAACATTTTTCCAGCTGTTACGGGAGCATGAGACAAACTGGGAAAGTATTTCTGATGCAGAACGGCTGCGCTTTGTACAGGAAAGCGTGCAGAAAGTCACAGAAGATTACGGCAATACCATTTTAAAAAGCTCAGCCAGATACCGCTATCTGGTAGGGCGCTTAGAGCGGATGACAGACAAAACCATCTGGGCCCTGACCAGACAGCTGCAGGCAGGAAGCTTTGTACCAAAAGGCAGCGAGGTGAATTTCTCTGCAGAAACCAATACCCCGGGTATGGCTTTGGCCGTAAGTCCCGGTATTACCATGAAGCTTCACGGCAGAATTGACCGTATGGACCTGGCCCAGACAGAAGATACCGTCTATGTAAAGATCATAGATTATAAGTCAGGCTCCACAGTATTTGATCTGACAAAACTCTATTACGGCCTGCAGCTGCAGCTGATCCTGTACTTATCCGCCGCTTTAGAGCTGGCACAGAAAGCCAACCCGGATAAAAAGGCAGTCCCTGCCGGAGTATACTACTATAACATCAAAGATCCAGTGGTAGAGAAACCCCAGGCAGGCCAGTCTGCAGAAGAACTTCTTGAGGCTGTAGAAACTTCTGTCCTGGAAGAACTGCGCATGAACGGCCTAAGCAACGCTTCCCCGGACATCCTGCAGCTCTTAGACCATACAGAAGGCAAAAAGTCTGCAGTCATCAAAAATCTCACCAGAGATGCCTCAGGTGCCCCGGCAGGCACCTCTCTCACAGCCACAGGCCCGGAGATGGAGCAGCTTTGCCGCTACAGCAAGAAAAAAGCAGCTGATCTCTGCCGTGACATGCTCTCCGGCCAGATCCCGGTAAACCCCTACGTCTACAAAGACCAGACCGGCTGCGACTACTGCTCCTACAAAGGAATCTGCGGCTTCGACACCGGCATCCCCGGCTACCGCTACAGACGACTCCAACCCCTGTCCTCAGAAGAAGTCCTGACACTGATCCAGGAGCAGGAGGACAACTGACATAGATACCTCCTGACTGTACAACGGGAGGAAAACACCATCTGACACATAAACACAAGAAGAATCAGATCCAAACAGTATAAGATCCAAACAAGCACCAGAAACAGACTTGATGGATCTGGTTTTGGCAACAACGTAGATTGCTGTGGAACTGGCTTTTCGGGTGGCGGTGTGCTGCATATGGTATGAAAAACTTTAGGAAAACGCCGGTACTTAGGTTTCTGGCAAGTGAAATTTCAGTCATCAGAAAGCAGACGTCAGTGTGCGTTCTGATGACAGGAATTTTGCTTGTCAGAAACCTTAGTATCCGCTGCGTTTGACTCGAAGCGAGAGCGGGTTTTTCATGCCATATGCAGCACACCGCCACCCGGAAAGCCAGTTCCACAGCCCACAACAGGAGGCAAAACATGGCATTTTCATGGACAAAGGAGCAACAGCAGGTCATTTCCCTGCGTGGCAGAAACATTCTGGTGTCGGCAGCAGCAGGCAGCGGAAAAACTGCTGTGCTGGTAGAGCGGATCATTGGAATGATTACCGACCAGGCTGCCCCAGTGGACATCGACCAGCTGCTGATCGTAACCTTTACCAATGCGGCAGCAGCGGAAATGCGGGAGCGCATTGGCAGTGCCATTGAAAAAAAAGTAGAGGAACAGCCTGACAACGTCCATCTGCAGCGGCAGCTGACATTGGTGCATCATGCCCAGATCACCACCATTCACAGCTTCTGTCTCAATGTGATCCGCAATTATTTCCACCGGATTGATCTAGACCCATCTTTCCGCATTGGAGACGAGGGAGAATTAAAGCTGTTGAAAGAAGAAGTGTTAGACACCCTTTTAGAACAGCGTTATGAAGAAGCACAGCCGGAGTTCCTTTCCTTTGTAGATACCTTTGCTCAGGGCAAGGATGATGCAGGAATAGGGCAACTGATTTTAAAATGCTACGAATTTTCCTGCAGTTATCCGTGGCCCGATGAATGGCTGGCAGGCTGCAGAAAGGCTTATGCAGTGGAAACCCTGCAGGAGCTTGAGCAGACAGGGTGGATGGGCTTTTTGAGAGAGCAGTTAGAGCTGGAATTAGAAGAACTGCAGTATGAGTATCAGCAGATGATACAGATCTGTGAAGAAGAAGACGGTCCCGCTTATCTGCTTCCTGTGATTGCCCGGGAGGCGGAAATGCTGGAAGGAACACTTCCGTTTTCCACCTTTGCAGAAGGGCAGGAGGCCCTGCAAAGCATTGCCTTTGAACGTCTGCCCAGAAAGAAAAAGACAGATGTATTTGATGAGGGCAAGTTACAGGTGGTAAAAACCCTTCGTGACAGTGTGAAAAAGGGAGCTGCCAGACTGCAGAAAACTTATGGAACCAGCACAGAACAGGTGCTTGCCCAGTTGCAGGAGGCTGCCCCGGCAGTCCATCTTCTCACGGGACTGGCAGAGGAATTTGCTGCTGCCTATGCTGCGGCCAAGAAAACCAGAAACCTGGTGGACTTTAATGACCTGGAGCATTTTGCCCTGCAAATACTCACTGTACGGGAAGATGGCCAGTGGAAACCAAGTGATGTGGCAGCTCAGTACCGGGATGCTTTTGTAGAAATTATGATCGACGAGTATCAGGACAGCAATCTGGTACAGGAGGTGGTGTTAAATGCAATTTCCAAAGAACCCCTTGGCAGCCCCAATCTGTTTATGGTGGGAGATGTAAAGCAGAGCATTTACAAATTCCGTCTTGCAAGGCCGGAGCTGTTTATGGAAAAGTACCATACCTACACTATGGAGGACAGCCTGTATCAGAAAATTGAGCTGCATCAGAATTTCCGAAGCCGGGCATCTGTGCTCTGCAGTGTAAACTATCTGTTTTACCGGATGATGCAGGCATCCCTGGGAGGGATTGATTATACAGAGGATGCAGCACTGCATCCGGGATTGGAATTTGCAGAGGGAGAAGGATGCATTGGAGGCAGTACGGAACTGCTGCTGCTTGATCTATCCCAGGAGTCTGCAGAGGAAGATATGGATTCCCATACAGAAAATGCAGAGGCAGGAAGCGTTCCAACAATCAGTCAGTCAGAGAAAGCTGCTTTCTCAGATGCAGCCGCTGCTGCAGGAATCGAAACCTCTACAGCCGGGCAGGGAGAAGAGCTGCAGGATGAAGAGCAAAGCAGCCGGGCCTGGGAAGCCAGACTGGTAGGAGAGCGGATCTTACAGCTGGTAGACAAAAAAAATCCCCAGATGGTATGGGATAAGGAGCAGCAGTGCTACAGACCGGCTTCCTACAGGGATATTGTAATTCTCCTGCGCTCTTTAAGCGGCTGGTCAGAAGAATTTGTCAATACCCTTATGGATATGGGGATTCCTGCTTATGCAGAATCCAGAAGCGGTTATTTTACCACTGTGGAGGTACAGACGGTACTGAATCTGCTGCATATAATTGATAACCCGATACAGGACATTCCCCTGGTGGCTGTGCTGCACTCTCCGTTGGTGGGACTGAGCAGTCAGGAGCTTTCCTGTATCAGGCAATTTGCCCCGGGAGATCTGGGCAATGGATTCTTTGGAGCGCTTCTTTTTTATAAGGAGCATGGGGGAGATGGTGGGGAGCTGTTTGCAAAAGTGCAGACATTCCTGGAAGATTTGAACCGGTACCGGGATATGGCAGAATACCTGCCCCTCCACAGTCTGCTGGAGCAGATATTAGAGCAGACCGGATATTATGATTATGTGAGCCTGATGCCTGGCGGAGAGCGGCGCAGGGCAAATATTGACATGCTGCTGCAAAAGGCATTGGCCTATGAGTCTACCAGTTACAAAGGGGTGTTCCATTTCATTCGCTATATTGAACTGCTGCAGAAATATGCAGTGGACTTTGGAGAGGCCAGTGTCATAGGAGAGCATGAGGATACGGTGCGGATCATGAGTATCCACAAAAGCAAGGGACTGGAATTTCCCATTGTCATACTGGCAGGCTGTGCCAAGAAGTTCAATGTGCAGGATACCAGAGCCAGAGTGGTTTTCCATCCAGATTACGGTATAGGAGTAGATGCAGTAAATCCCACTCTGCGTACCAGAGAGGTAACCTTGTTAAAACGTGCTTTTGCAGGAAAACTGCAGTTGGAAAATCTGGGAGAAGAACTCCGTGTCCTTTATGTAGCGCTGACCAGAGCCAAAGAAAAGCTGATCCTTACCGGTGTCTGCAGGGATTTGGGAAAATATCTGGAAAAGATGACTCTTTTGGCAGAAGGGTCTTCCGGTGTGATGCGTTATGGTATATTGAGTAAGGCTGCTTCCTATTTGGATTTTATGCTGCCTGCACTGGCACAGGAAACCAGACTGTATGATAGAGACTGTGGTGCAGCTGTTGCCCGGACATGGGTGGCAGATGAGCAGGGAGAGGTACTTTTTACCATAGCTTGTACAGATTGTAATGAACTGGCAGGAAAGCGGCAGAAAACCGCTGCAGAGGAAGTGCTGCAGATGCAGGAATTTACACAATGGGACAATGGACAGATATGGGATCCCCAGTGGGCAGAGGAACTGGCAGAGCGTTTTGCATACTCCTATCACTACGACAGGTTGTACCAGATCCACACCACCATGTCTGTTTCTGAACTGAAACGGCTTTCCCAGCTGCAGGAGGATGTGCCTCCGTCTGCACAGCTGTATCCTGATCGTGGGACAGTATCTGAACCAAAGTTTTTGCAGTGGGAGCAGACAGCTGTAGCGGGAGAGGAAGGTTCCTGGCATGAACAGAAGGAGCTGCCTGCTTTTCTGTGCAGTGGGCAGGAGATCACAGTGGACCCGGCCAGACGGGGAACATTGTATCATCTGGTTATGGAACATCTGCCCTATGCCCAGCAGATGACCATACAAATCATTCAGAACACATTGGAAAACATGGTAGAAAAAGGAATTCTGACTCCGGAAGAAAGAAAACTGATTTTTCCCGAAAAAATCCTGCCGTTTTTCCGTACATCTCTTTATGGGCGGATGTATGCTGCGAAAGAAAAAGGAAACCTGTACAGAGAACGGAGGTTCCTTATTGGAATTCCCATAGAAGAACTGACAGCGCATCAGGAGCTCACAGAAGGGGAAGGAAAGGGATATTCCGCAAATCTTCCACTTACAGATGCTTCCAGAAGCGGAGGCGACTTTGTAATGGTACAGGGGATCATTGACCTATATTTTGAAGAGGAAGATGGTTTGATACTGTTAGATTACAAAACCGATCAGATAAAAGAGGAAGAAACACTGAAAAACCGATACCGGGTACAATTGGATTATTACCAGAAGGCATTAGAGAAGCTCACAGGGAAACCGGTAAAAGAACGGTATTTGTATGGGTTTGCCTTAAACCGGCTGATCCCCATTTAAAAGAACGGCATGATTGGGATATTTTTTAAAAAATCTCTGATATCATGCAGATTGCGGTATTGAAAAGTGAAAAGGGACATTGTATAATGCTAAATGTCTTTAATACAAAAGACGGACACGAAAAAGAAAGATAAGGTGGATAACAGTCATGGAAAAGAAGGAACAGTTATACGAAGGCAAAGCGAAAAGAGTATATACCACTGATGTGGAAGATGTGTATATTGTAGACTACAAGGATGATGCCACTGCATTTAACGGTCTGAAAAAGGGAACCATCAGTGGCAAAGGTGTGATCAACAACAAGATGTCAAACCATTTGATGAAAATTCTGGAGGCAGAGGGAGTTCCAACCCACTTCGTTGAGGAGTTAAGTGACAGAGAGACTGCAGTAAAGAAGGTAGAAATTGTTCCATTAGAGGTAATTGTCCGTAACGTAGCTGCTGGCAGCTTTTCCAAGAAGCTTGGCATCGAGGAAGGAACCAAGTTACTGGCACCTACTTTAGAGTTCAGCTATAAGAATGATGATCTGGGCGATCCAATGATCAATGATTATTATGCCATTGCCATTGGTGCTGCTACCAGAGAGGAAATCGACAGGATTACAGAGCTGGTATTTAAGGTAAATGAGGTATTAAAGGCATATTTCCTGGAGAGAGGCATTGAACTCATTGACTTTAAGGTAGAGTTTGGCCGCTATCATGGAGAAATCATCCTGGCTGATGAGATTTCACCAGACACCTGCCGTCTGTGGGACAGCACCACTCATACAAAGTTAGATAAGGACCGTTTCCGCAGAGATTTAGGTAATGTAGAGGATGCTTATGAAGAAGTAAGCAAGCGTCTTGGCCTGGAATAAGTCTGATGACTGAAAATAAACATATAGAGAGGTTTAGAATGAATAACCAACAACAGATAGACCATCTGACCTGGAAGGAAGATAAGCTTCACGAGGAATGTGGCGTATTTGGCATGTACGATCTTGATGGGGGTAATGTAGCAAGTTCTATTTATTATGGACTGTTTGCCCTGCAGCATCGTGGACAGGAAAGCTGCGGTATTGCAGTCAGTGATACCAATGGACCAAAAGGTGACATTAAGGTGCACAAGGACATGGGACTGTGCAATGAGGTGTTTACAGAAGAATCCTTAAGCAATATGCAGGGAAATATCGGTGTGGGACATGTCCGTTACTCTACAGCAGGAGGCAGTGTGAGAGAAAATGCACAGCCGCTGGTACTGAATTATATTAAGGGTACACTGGCTTTGGCGCACAACGGAAATCTGATTAATACACCAGAACTGCGCAGAGAACTGGCTCAGACAGGTGCCATTTTCCAGACTACCATTGATACAGAGGTTATGGCATATATGATCGCCAGAGCCAGAGTGAATTCCGGTACTGCAGAAAAGGCTGTGGCAGAAGCAATGAAGAAGATCAAGGGAGCTTATTCTCTGATCATTGCTTCTCCAAGAAAACTCATTGGAGCCAGAGATCCATATGGATTTAAGCCTCTGTGCATTGGAAAGCGTGACAATGCTTACATATTGTCTTCCGAAACCTGTGCACTGGATACCATTGGTGCTACTTTTATCAGAGATGTAGAGCCAGGAGAAATTGTCACCATCAACAAAAATGGAGAGATTATTTCAGACAAATCCATGTGCCTGCCTAAGGAATCCACTGCAAGATGTATTTTTGAATATATTTATTTTGCAAGACCAGATTCTTATATTGATGGAATCAGTGTATATAAATCCCGTATTATGGCAGGACGTTTTCTGGCAAAGGATCATCCGGTGGAAGCGGATCTGGTAGTAGGTGTGCCGGAATCTGGTAATGTGGCTGCCATGGGTTATGCCATGGAGTCAGGAATCCCTTATGGCATGGCTTTTGTAAAAAACAGCTATGTGGGAAGAACCTTTATTAAGCCAAAACAGAGCAGCAGAGAATCCAGCGTACGGGTAAAACTGAATGTACTGCGGGAAGCAGTTGCAGGTAAGCGTGTGGTAATGATCGATGATTCCATTGTACGTGGTACCACCAGTGACCGTATTGTAAGTATGTTAAAGGAAGCAGGTGCTACTGAAGTACATGTAAGGATTTCAGCACCTCCGTTTTTACATCCGTGTTATTTTGGAACAGATATTCCTTCAGAAGACCAGCTGATTGCTCATAATCGCAGCATAGAGGAGATCCGTCAGATCATTGGAGCCGATTCTCTGGGATATCTGGAAGTAAGCCGGCTGATTGAGATGTCCGAGGGACTGCCTATCTGTAAGGGATGCTTTACAGGCAGCTATCCCATTGCACCTCCCACGGAAGATATCAGAGGAGAGTATCAGCAATAAGGCTGAATAAAACCGGGATTCAGACGGTAACATGTAACAGTGGATACAGGCATAGGGAAGGTGCATTGTGTATATGTCCATTTTCCTATGCCTGTCAGATAGTGAATTAGGCAATTGCGAAACTGTATTCAACATCAGCTTTGAGAAGTATCTGTAAGAAAATATTTTCTAAGCAGGACTCTTGAAAACGCTGGCACTTTAAATTTTGTGCCACAGGCGCAAAATTTATTAGTACCGCTGCGTTTTCACCGAAGCGAGAGCGAGTCCTGCGTGAAAATATTTTCTTACAGATACTTCTCAAAGCGTCCGGTAATGTGTTTCGCAATTACCTAAGATAGTGAATAGATAAAAGGAGAACAAAAATGCCAACAGACAGATATACAAGTCCTCTTTCCGAGCGTTATGCAAGCCGTGAAATGCAATACATCTTTTCACAGGATAAGAAGTTCCGTACATGGAGAAAGCTGTGGATCGCTTTGGCTGAAAGCGAAATGGAACTGGGTCTGCCCATTACACAGGAGCAGATCGATGAGTTAAAGGCACATGCAGAGGATATCAACTATGATGTAGCAAAGGAGCGTGAGGCTCTGGTGCGTCATGATGTCATGTCCCATGTATATGCATATGGTGTACAGTGTCCAAGTGCCAAGGGTATTATCCACTTAGGCGCAACCTCCTGCTATGTAGGAGACAACACGGACCTGATTATTATGACAGAAGCTTTGAAGCTGGTAAAGAAAAAGCTGGTAAATGTAATCAATGAACTGAGCAAGTTTGCGTTAAAATACAAGGATCTGCCAACACTGGCATTTACCCACTTCCAGCCTGCACAGCCTACCACAGTAGGAAAGCGTGCTTCTTTATGGCTCATGGAGCTGAAGTTAGACTTAGAGGATCTGGATTATCTCATTGACAGTATGCGCCTGTTAGGTTCCAAGGGTACTACCGGTACCCAGGCTTCTTTCCTGGAGCTTTTTGATGGAAACCATGAGAAGATCAAGAAATTAGATCAGATGATCGCAGAGAAAATGGGCTTTTCCGGTGTCTATCCGGTATCCGGACAGACTTATTCCAGAAAAATCGACAGCCGTGTATTAAATGTACTGTCTGGTATTGCGTTAAGCGCCCATAAGTTCTCTAACGACATCCGTCTGCTGCAGCACTTAAAGGAGGTAGAAGAGCCGTTCGAAAAGAATCAGATCGGTTCTTCTGCTATGGCTTATAAGAGAAATCCAATGCGCAGCGAGCGTATTGCTTCTCTGTCCAATTATGTGATTGCAGATGTGATCAACCCAATGTTAGTCAGTGCGACCCAGTGGTTTGAACGTACGCTGGATGACTCTGCCAACAAGCGTCTTTCCATTCCGGAAGGCTTCCTGGCGATTGACGGTATTTTGGATCTGTATCTGAATGTAGTGGACGGCCTGGTTGTATATGATAAGGTGATTTACAAGCATCTTATGGCAGAGCTTCCATTTATGGCTACTGAAAATATCATGATGGATGCTGTAAAGGCAGGAGGAGACAGACAGGAGCTTCATGAGAAGATTCGTACTCTGTCCATGGAAGCTGGCAAAACCGTTAAGGTAGAAGGAAAGGATAACAATCTGTTAGAGCTGATTGCAGAAGATGAGTCCTTTAATCTGACTTTAGAAGAATTGCAGGCATGCATGAATCCAGCTAAATATGTGGGACGTGCACCAGAGCAGACAGAAGAGTTTGTTCGTGATGTGATTGCTCCGATCCTGGAGGAGAATCAGGAACTTCTGGGAATGACTGCAGAAATTCATGTATAAGCATTGACACAGAGAAAATAAAACACTCAGATATTATGAGAAGTCAGGTATGATGGGTCAGATCAAAATTTGTGCCTGGCAGATGACAAACCAATTCAATACAGTATAAAAATACACCGGCAGAAAGAAGTATCTTTTTGCCGGTGTATTTTTATATTGTATTGGCTTGTATGGAGCATAAAAATCTTTGACTGCAGAAAAACCCTAAGAATAGCTCCTTGCTTTTTATGAATGCTGGTGCTTTACGGCAACCTTTAAAATACGCCACAGGATACATGCCAGTACTGTGCCAATGAGGGCAGCAATCAGCTGAGTGGTAGAATAGGCAGTTTTGGCAGCAAGCTTCTGGGGCTCTTTTAAGGCAGTACCAAAGACAGGAATGACAATACCAATAATTAATCCTGCCATAACAGCCGCTTTCAGAAAAGAACCTACAGTGAGACTCAAAGCCAGGCGGAAATCCTCACGCTTTTTGCCTCTGGCGATCCAGGCTGCTATAACCATAACCTCATTTCCAATCATAATACAGGGAAGAATGAGAGGGCAGGCTGCGATCAAAGGAGCACCGGTGATCAGAAATGCAGTGATAGGTGCAATGACTGCCAGGATGGTACCGCAGGCAAATCCACAGTACAGGGTATTGATGATAATAGCCAGGTTTACTATGGAACCGGTAAAAAGCGTCAGGGACGGACTTTTGAAAAACTGCACAAGAATGCACAGTGCCAGCATCATAGCAGTGACAGTAAGGTGTTTTGTATTGACTTTCATAAGCTCCTCTTTTCTATGTGATATTTTAGGTGGATATACTATTCAGCGGTAAGGGAAAACGATCAGTGATCAGCCATCCTCTTCCGTGATCAGATCCAGGTAACCCAGATATTCAGTCTCTGTAGGCTCTTTCAGATTGGAACGATTCTTGTCTAACTCCAGATGAGTCAGAGATTTGCGCACATCAGACAGAACACCGGCGCCTCCTACGCAGCCTCCGGGGCATGCCATACCTTCTAACAGATAACCGTTATATTTTCCCGCTTTTGCCAGCATCAGCATCTTTTTACATTCTGCAAGACCTTCGGCTTTTACGGTCTTTACCTCTTTATCTGGATACCGCTGCTTGATGACATTCACCACAGCATTGGCGACACCACCGCTGGCAGCAAAGCCTTTGCCCAGGGCACTGGAGGTTTGGAGGGGTTCTTCTGTTTCCAAAGATTTAAAGTCGATCTCCTTGGCATCAAAAATGCCCATAACTTCCTCAAAGGTCAGTACAAAATCTACATCGCTTCGCACAGAACGTCTGCTGGCCTCCAGCTTTTTTGCTGCGCAGGGACCAATGAAAACTACTTTACAGTCAGGATGCTGCCGTTTGATCATGCGGGCAGTCAGTACCATGGGTGTCAGGGACATGGAAATGCAGTGGGCATATTCCGGAAAAGTCTTTTTGGCCATCACGGACCATGCAGGACAGCAGGAAGTTCCCATCCATGGCTGATGTTCCGGTACTTCTTTCATAAAGTCTTCTGCTTCCTGAATGGCGCAAAGATCTGCACCAATAGCTACTTCGATCATGTCTTCAAAACCGATTTCCTTTAGGGCAGCCCGTACCATTTCCGAGGAAACTTTCTGTCCAAACTGGCTGACAAAGGAAGGGGCAATGGCAGCATAAATAGGAGTGGAACTTTTCAGTGCCAGAACAGTCTGGAAAATCTGACTTTTGTCTACAATGGCACTGAATGGGCAGCTGACCAGACACATACCACAGGAGACACAGGTGTTGTAATCAATATCTGCTCTGCCGTATTCATCAGACTTAATGGCATTCATGCCGCAGGCAGCAGCGCAGGGACGCTCCTGCTTAATGATGGCATTGTAAGGGCAGGCACTGATACACTTACCGCACTTGATGCATTTTTCTTCATCAATTACGGAGTGTCCACGCTCCATATGTATGGCATCCTTAGGACATACTTCTATACAGGGATGCTCCAGACAGCCCTGGCATCCGTTGGTAATCAAAACCCGCTTTTCCGGGCAGGCATGACAGGCAAATTTAATAATATTGATCAGCGGCGGGTCATAATATTTTTCATCAATGGCACTGGCATCAATACCATCGGAAAGAGGAGCATGTTCGGAAACCTTCCGGATGGGAAGACCTATGGTAGCCCTTAAACGCTCTCCAACAATGGCACGCTCTAAAAATATATTGTCATAATATTGACCGATTTCACCAGGGACGATTTTATAAGGCAGGTCTTCGATGCGGTTAAAATCTCCTCCCTCAAAGGCCATGCGGGCAATTTCGGTAAATACCTTATGTCGGATTTCTGTTTTGTTTGAATAAATACCTCTCATTGCAATCTCCTTATTGTCTGTGTTGCTGTCAGGGAATTGAGAAACTCATATACGCTTCTCAAACGCCTGTGTGTTGCTGTTAAGATTATAGCATAGTACGGACAGGCAAGGCAAGGGCGGTAATGAGAAATATTATACAGAGTCTCTTTGCCGGAAAGGAACTCATAGTATAATTATCGTTGGCAAACAAAAAAGGGAAGAAGCCGAAACCTCTTCCCAATCATACAGAAATGCCTTATGATTAGGTTGACAAGAAAAAAACGTAAGGAGTCTGTATGATGAATACTATAATAAAGG
>JBGVQN010000043.1:0-39751 GCA_045127535.1 Lachnospiraceae bacterium
CTTCGGTGAAAACGCAGCGGTACTAATAAATTTTGCGCCTGCGGCACAAAATTTAAAGTGCCGGCGTTTTCAAGAGTCCTGCTTAGAAAATATTTTCTTGCAGATACTTCCCAAAGCGTCCGGTAATGTGTTTTGCAATTACCTAAAATAGATGACAGGGAAAGGAGAAACGTTATGGTAACTTTGGGAAGTACAGGGATTGAGGTGGAAAAGCAGTCTTTTGGTGCTTTGCCTATACAGAGAGTCAGTGAGGAAGAGGCAGTATATCTGCTGCGTAAGGCATATGCTCACGGCATGAACTTTTTTGATACAGCCAGATTTTATACCAACAGTGAAGAACGGGTTGGGAAGGCTTTTGCGGGAATGCGGGATAAGGTATATATTGCTAGCAAAACAGGTTGTGCCACATCAGAAGAATTCTGGGAGCAGCTGCATACTTCTTTGACCAATCTGCAGACAGATTATATTGATATTTACCAGTTCCATAATCCTTCGTTCTGTCCCAAGCCGGGAGATGGCAGCGGTTTGTATGAAGCTATGCTGGAGGCGAAGGAGAAAGGGATGATCCGTCATATTGGAATTACCAACCATCGTCTGAATGTTGCCATGGAGGCTGCCCAGTCCGGATTATATGAAACCGTGCAGTTTCCTTTCAGCTATCTGGCTACAGAGAAGGAAATCCAGCTGGTGAAGCTTTGTAAAGAAAAAAATGTAGGATTTATTGCTATGAAAGCATTGTCAGGAGGCCTGATTACCAATTCTGCAGCAGCGGCGGCTTTCATGGAGCAGTATGACAATGTAGTGCCTATCTGGGGAATCCAAAGAGAGTCTGAACTGGATGAATTTTTGTGCTACATAGAGAATCCGCCTGTTATGACAGAAGAATTACAGGGGATCATAAATAAGGACAGACAGGAGCTGCTTGGAGATTTCTGCAGAGGCTGCGGTTATTGTATGCCATGTCCTGCAGGGATTGAGATCAACAATATGGCCCGGATGTCCCTGCTCATTCGCCGGGCACCTATAGCAGCACAGTTGACTGCTGAGACCCAGGCCAAAATGATGAAGATCAAAGACTGTATTCACTGTAATCAATGTATGCAGCATTGTCCGTATGGTCTGAACACACCGGCATTGTTGCAAAAGAACCTGGCAGATTATGAGGCTATTTTGAAGGATCCTTCTATTTTGAACCGATCCAGATAAGACTGTCAAGGAATAGGGGGTTTGTGGGAGAAGTTTGCTTTTGCATATCAGACTATACCCAAGATTCCATTTATTTTGTGAACCACGCAGGACAATAACCGGTGTGGTTCACAAGTTCTGTATAGAAAGAAAAGCTTGTAAAGATCCATATGCAGGTGAATCATCAACATTTAGGAAAAGTCAGGGAGGCAGCATGGACAGAGAAATAGCAGGTTATCAGATGTTATATGAGGAATGGCTTTCTGATGCGGCAGGCCAGGGTATGGTATTGATTCATAAGCAGTCCGGAGCCAGGATCTGCGTAATCAGCAATGAAGATCCTCAGAAGGTATTTCAGATTGCCTTTCGTACCATTCCTGAGGACAATACCGGAGCTGCACATATTGTGGAACATGGTGTGTTTTGCGGTTCGCAGCAGTTTCCTGTAAAGGATGTCTTTGCAGAGTGTGAAAAAGGATCGTTGAAAACATTCTTAAATGCCATGACCTACCCGGACAAAACGGTATATCCGGTGGCAAGCTGCAATGACAAGGATTTTCGAAATCTGATGGAACTGTATCTGGACAGTGTATTTCATCCCCTGCTGCTGCAAAAGGAAGAGATTTTCAGGCAGGAGGGCTGGCGGTATGAACTGTCAGCAGAGGAAAACTCTCTGGAATTAAACGGAATTGTTTACAATGAAATGCAGGGGGCATATGCGTCTCCGGAAGCAGTATTGTACAGAGAGGCAGAAAAAATTCTTTATGAAGGAAGTTCCTATGGGTTTGATTCAGGGGGCAGCTGTGAAGAAATACCTAGTCTGACATATGAAGCATGCCTGGAATTTTATAAAAAGCATTATCACCCCTCCAACAGTTATATATTTTTATATGGCAATATGGATTACAGGAGCATACTGGAATGGTTAGACCAGGTCTGTCTTTCTCATTACAGCAGCCAGAAGATAACAGGGCAGCTGTACACTGTTCCAGCAGAGGGTGGACTGATAAGAACAGAAATTCCTTTTCCAGCAGAAGAGGGAGAAGAAGCACAAAATGCCTGTTTGTTACAGATACTCACAGGTTCTCCTTTGGATGTCAAAACCTGTATGGCTCTGGAAGTATTAGCAGAGGTACTGGTAGAATCTTCCGGTGCTCCGGTAAAGCAGGCATTGTTAGATGGCAAAGTGGGTTTGTCAGTCAGTGGTGAGTTCCACTGTGAGACACTGCAGCCATCTTTTTCCATAGAAGTGCAGGACTGTCTTCCTGGAAAGAGAGAGGCATTTTATCAGATCGTGAGAGAAACTCTGATCCGTCTTGCAAAGGGTGGACTGGATAAGACAAGCCTGTTGGCTGCCATTAACAGCCAGGAATTTGCCCTGAGAGAAGGGGAATATGAGCATCCCAAGGGAGTAGAATATGGTATGCTGCTGTTAAACAGCTGGCTTTATGATGACAATGCAGCCTTTTTATGGCTGAACCGGCTGCACATATACCAGGAACTGAGAGCCCTTGTAAAAACCGATTATTTTGAGCAGCTAATACTGCAGAAACTTCTGAATATAGACAGAGGGGTGCTGGCAGAGCTGGTACCGGCAGCTGGCCTTTTGGAACAGAAGCAAAAGGCACTGGAACAGAATTTAAAAAAGTATTATAATTCCCTTTCACAAAGGAAACTGGCAGCATTGGCAGAAAAAAATCACAGACTCCTGGTTTATCAGGAAGAACCAGATCGCCCGGAGCATCTGGCAAAAATGCCCAGTCTTACGCTGGAAGATATCAGCAGACAAGGGAAAAAACTGTATAATCAGGAATTTTCAGCTGCAGGGGAGCGTTTGATCTGGCATAACATTCCGTCCAACGGAGTTTTGTATTTTAAGTGTCATTTCCTTCTTCCTGAACTATCCAGGGAAGAACTGCACCTGCTGGGACTGCTGCTGGCGGTTTTAGGGGGAATGGATACCCAGAGCTATTCCTATAGAGAGTTGTCTGTGTTAGCCCGGATGTACACAGGAGGCATCAGTTTTTATGTGGAGACATTTGCTTCTGAAAAAGGGCCTGATGTATATACTCCCGTTCTTGCAGCGGAGGTAAGGGTATTGGAAGGAAATCTGGCAAAGGCAATGGAACTGGTGCAGGAAATTCTCCTGCATACTGATTTTGGAGACCAAAAAAGGCTGAAGGAACTGGTGCTGCAGACACTTTCCCAGATGAAAAATGATATCCTATGTGACAGCGGCTATTATGCCAGGAAGCGGGCCATGTCCTATTACGCAGTGCAGGAACAGTTCATGGAGCAGGTAAACGGATTGTCCTTTTATGAGTTTATTCGGGGCTTTTCTGCTGTGGAAGAGGATCAGTGGGAGGAATTGGCTGTGCAGCTGCAGGCAGTGCTTTTGGGGATATTAACCCGGTCGACCCGGATTTACGATCTGACCTCCCAGCAGAGAGGACTGGAAGAAGCATTGATACAGGTTCCTGTATTTTCCATGGAGTTAAAAAAGAGCGGCTTATTGGATAGAGAAAACAATCAAAAGGATGACAAAGCATTCTCAACTGCCATGAATCAAATGCAGACAGAAGAGGGTATCATAGAACAGAAAGCAGATGTGCATAAAGAGCCTTTGTGCAATGAAGCTTTTGCTTTTCCGGGAAATCTGCAGTATACTGCTATGTGTGGCAGTTTCCTCACTGCAGGATACCCATTTACCGGTGTCCTGGATGTGGTAAAGAACCTGTTGAATACGGATTATCTGTATCAGGAGATTCGTATGAAAGGGGGCGCATATGGATATGGCTGCAGGCTATATACGGTCAGCGGGCATATGATGTTTTATTCCGATGACGACCCTAATTTAGAGGAAACCTATCAGGCATATGAAAGAGCAGCAGATTATCTGGAACATTTGTCCCTTTCAAGAGAAGAGCTGGAAAAATACATAATTGGTACCATTGGACAGGAAGATTTTCCTCTTGGTGCACGTCAGTGGGGAGAAGAATCCTTTCATGCATATATGAATGGTTTTGGGGAAGATAAGATCCAGAAGGAGCGGGAGGAAATATTTTCTGTGACTTTGGAGCAGATTCGGGAAACAGGTGCTCTTGTGCGGGCTGTTGCTGGACAGGGGTACTGCTGCGTATTAGGAAGCCGGAAAAAAATGAAAGAAGCAGAGAAACGGTTTTCTATGGTGAAAAAATTGCAGGTATAACCGGCAGGTAAAAGAGATAGAGGCAGAGGAAGGACAGAGAATCTTACAAAGGGAGATTCTGTTTTACAGCAAAAACAGGGAAGTGAGATTGAAAATGAAATTTGTACATTTGTCAGACTTGCACATTGGAAAGGTACTCCATGGCTACAGCCTGAAAGAGGACCAGGAATATATCCTGCACCAGATCGTAGAACACATCAGACAGATTCAGCCTGATGCAGTGGTCATTGCAGGGGATATTTATGATAAATCTGCTCCCTCTGGAGAAGCAGTAACGATATTCAGCGGATTTCTCACAGAACTGGCAGAGATCATGCCGGCGGTAGAGGTACTTCTGGTGGCTGGTAACCATGATTCCATGGACCGGTTAGACTATGCCAGCAGTCTGTTAAAAAAACTGCACCTGCATTTTGCCTGTTATCCACCGGGAAAAGAGGAGGATCATTTAGAAAAGATCACTTTTACAGATGAATGGGGGGAAGCTGCCTTTTATCTGCTGCCATTTTTAAAACCCGGTTATGTAAGACACTTGTTTCCGGAAGGAACCATTACCGGGTATCAGTCTGCCATAGAAGCAGTGCTTGCCAGAGAGGAAATTGATTTTACAGGAAGAAATGTACTGGTATCCCACCAGTTTTATACCAATGAAGGAGAAAAGCCTGAGACTTGTGATTCTGAAAGTCCATCTTTGAATATAGGAGGTCTTGACAATGTTGACATTTCTGCTGTAAAGCAGTTTGATTATGTAGCACTGGGACATATCCATGGCAGACAGAAAATAGGGGCAGAGCATATCCGTTACTGCGGTACTCCGTTAAAATATTCTGTCAGCGAGGAACATCACAAAAAATCCATGACAGTGGTCACATTGGAAGAAAAAGGAACAGCTCCCCGAATCGAGGAAGTGCCTTTGATCCCTTTGCGGGAAGTGCGCAGGGAAAAAGGGCTGTTAGAGGACATAATAGCCAAAGAACCGTCTCAGGATTATATAAGTGTTACATTAACGGATGAAACGGAGCCATACAAGCCACTGGAAAGGCTGAAAGAGCATTTTCCCCATCTTCTGGAATTGCAGCGTGACAATACCAGGACCCGGAACCGGCTCCAGTCTTTTGACCAGTCAGAGTCTCTTCAGGATCCTATGAAGCTGTTTGCACTTTTTTATAAAGAAATACAGGGACAAGATATGAATGAAGAACAGGAGAAACTGATGGCAGAGCTGTTTGCGGAAGCCGGAATGGAGGAGCGGTAAGATGAAACCACTTGAATTAACCATGTCTGCTTTTGGTTCCTATGCTGGAGTGGAAACGATTTCCTTTGCGCAGGTAAATCAAGGTATTTTTCTGATTACCGGAGATACCGGTGCGGGAAAGACCACTTTATTTGATGCCATTACTTATGCATTGTATGACTGCTGCAGCGGAGGATACCGGGAAGGAGATATGATGCGCAGCCAGTATGCGGCAGATGATGTGCTGACCTTTGTACAGCTGAAATTTATCTGCAGGGAAAAGACATATACCATAACCAGAAATCCTTCTTATAAGCGTCAGAGCAAGCGCAGGGACAGTCAGGGAAATATAAAAATGACAGAGCAGAGTGCGGCAGTGGAACTGATCATGCCGGATGGCAGAGCTTTCTTTGGAAATCGTACTGCTGTAAACCGGAAAATCAGTGAGATCATTGGTCTGGACAAGGAACAGTTTACCAAGACTGCCATGCTGGCACAGGGAGATTTCATTCATCTGCTGCTGGCAGATTCCCAGGAGCGGAAGAAAATCTTTGCAAAAATTTTTGATACCAGGTTATATGATAATTTACAGAAAAAACTGTCTGACCGGGAGAAAAAACTGAAAGGAAGCCTGATGGACAATGAAAAGCTCTGTGCCCATGAGGTCGCCCAGGTAGTGATTTCCCCGGAGCATCCTTGTTTTGTGCAGTGGCAGGAACTGTCTGCCAGATTGAAAACGGGCATGCCGCAGCTTTTAGAATTGCTGGGACAAATCAATCAGGAGGCTGCTCATGAACTGGAACAGGGGGCAGCACAGAAGAAAAGATTGCAGCAGCAGTCTGATGAGGCTCTGCAGGCATTGGAGCGGGGCCGGCAGAACAATGAAGCGTTTGGTCGGTTAGAGGAAGCCAGAACCAGACTGGCGCATCTGGCAGAGGAAAAGCAGGCATATGAGCAGCGGGCAGAGGAAATCGCTGTTGCCGGACGCTGCAGTGCAGTGGCTCCATTTGAGACTGCCTTGGAAAGTGCTGCAAAGGCTGCCAGGGAAACCACCCGCAGTCTGGAGGACAATGAGAAGAAACAGCAGGAATTAGAGCCAGTCCTGGCACAGGCATGGGAGGCATTTGCCTGTGCAAACAGACAATATGAGGAACAGTATCAGCCTCTTCAGACAGAAATTGCCAAATTAAAAGAAATGATGCCCCGGTATCAGCTGCTTGCTGATGAAAGCAGGAGATTTGCCCAGATGAAGCAGGAGCAGGCCAGTGTGCAGAAGCGGGTATCAGAAAATCAGACTGCCATCCAGCAAATTAAGGAAAAGCAGAAGAAGCTTCAGGCTCTCCAGGAGAGCCGCAGGTATGCAGGTGAGGCCAAGATCAGACTGGAAATAGAGTGTGAAGAGATTGGTAAAAAAGGCAGTGCATTGAAATCACTGATGGAAATACTGAAACAGTGGGAAAAGGCGCAGAATGCTTTCCAGAGCGCTTTGGAAAACAGAAATGGGGCAGTGAAAAAAGAGCAGGAAAAAAGCCGCAGCTACAACCGGCTTTCTGATATCTGGATTCGGGAGCAGGCCGGTTTTCTGGCAGAAAAGTTAGAAGAGGGGATCCCCTGCCCGGTATGCGGCTCTCTGAGTCACCCACAAAAAACCCACTGGTCCGGAGAAAAAGTAACACAAAATCAGTTGGATCAGGCTTTGGCAGAAAAGGAAGCTGCATTTGAAGAAAGAAATCAGGCAGAGGAACTTCTGCGCAGGGAAAATACAGGCTTTAGTGAAATTTTAGGCAGGGCCAGGGCAGACGGCAGTGCCATTTATGGAGAAGGCTATGAGCCAAAAGCAGGAGATGCAAATCTGGTGTATCAGGAAGCCAGACAGCTTGGAGATACATACAAGGCAAAAAAAGCATTGTTAGAGGAAACAGCTGCCCAGGCCCAGGCCTTTGCAGAGGGGGAAACCCAGTTAAAGACATATGAAACGAAAATAGAGGAAGCAGGTGTAAAGCAGGAGCAGCTGACAGCTAAGCAGCAGCAGCTTGCCACAGAATATGGAAAAATCAGTACCCGGTTGGAAGAATTAAAAGCCGGCCTGTTTTTCCCCACAGAGGCAGAGGCTGCAGATCAGCTTTCTCTTCTGGAAAATGAAAGCCAGAAATTAAAAACTGCCAGAGAGCAGGCTGAAAGCTGCTATAACCACTTGCTCACCCGGAAAAACCGTATTGGGGCAGTCATCGGTCAGTTGACAGAGCAGTCTCTGCAGCAGAAAGCAACCATGGAAAGCGTTCATACGGCCTATTGCGATCAGTTGATCCAAAACGGTTTTACAGAGGAAGCACAGTACCAGTCGGGTAAGCGAAGCCGTACGGAACTGGTACTGCTGGAGCAGCAGCAGAAGCAGTATGAGCAGGAAGCTGCCAGAGCCGAACAGGATGTGAAAACCTGGGACAGAGAGACGAAAGGAAAGCAGCCGGTGGATCTTTTAGCGCTTGAAGAAGCATCCAGAAGTTTTAAGTCTCAGATCGAAGCTTTAAATCGCCTGATGACGGACAGGAATGCCAATCTTAGAAAAAATACCGGCTGTATGGGAAATCTGAAAAAGAAGTATGAGGAATACCAGATCCTGCAAAAACAATATGAGCTGGTATCTAATCTAAGTGATACGGCCAATGGCAAGCTGCGCAGTGGTAAGAAAATCGACCTGGAAACCTATGTACAGCGGTATTATTTCAGTGAGATCCTTCAGGCAGCCAACAAACGTCTGATGCAGATGAATGGGAATCAGTTCATGCTCCGGTGCAGGGATCTGCAGAATCAAGGCAATCAGGCCAATGAGGGGCTGAGTCTGGATGTGTACAGCCTCATTACGGATTCTGTCAGAGATGTAAAAACACTTTCAGGCGGAGAATCCTTTATGGCTGCCTTGTCTATGGCGCTTGGTATGGCAGATGTCATCCGCAGCAGAGCAGGTGCAGTAAGCCTGGATACCATGTTTATTGATGAGGGTTTTGGCTCCTTAGATGATGAAGCAAGGGGACAGGCCATTGGCATTTTGAATCAGCTGGCAGGTGACAGCCGGTTAATCGGGATCATTTCCCATGTAAGGGAACTGAAAGAGCAGATAGACAGACAGCTGATCGTACAGAAAACGGAGAGAGGAAGCAGCAGCCGCTGGCAGCTGGATTAGGCTTAAGTGTATGGAATTTGAAAAAGCGAAAAAAATTATAAAAGGTATGCAGATCAGCATTGTAATTATGATGTTGATCGTCATAGGAGTGGCAGTGTTTTATGTGCTGTCATAAAAAACAGAAGGTTTAAAGGAAAAGGAGACAACTATGAGACCAGAATTGATCATCTTTGATATGGACGGACTGATTTTTGATACAGAACGTCTGTTTATGAAAGCACTTTCCCAGGTTATGGCAGAAAAGGGATATAACCTGACAGAGGAGGTTTATCTGCAGACTTTAGGAGCAGCAGGAAGCAGAGTTTCTGAAATCATGCACCGTTATTATGGAGATGATTATGATGATATTGGCATCGGGCAGGCTGCCAGAGAACGGATGGAGGCAGAAACTGCCAAAAATGGAACAGGTCTGCCGCTGAAAAAAGGTATTTTAGAGCTGTTGGTATATCTGGTAGAACAGGATATTCCCTGTGTAGTAGCATCTTCTACAAGGAGCGTTTTTGTAAAAAAGTATTTAGAAGAAGCAGGCATCGACTGGTATTTTAGAGGTATCGTTGGTGGAGATATGGTAAAGGAGTCAAAACCAAATCCCGAAATTTTCTTAAAAGCCTGCAGCATTACCGGCACCATGCCGGAGCATGCCCTGGTGCTGGAAGACTCTGAAAATGGTATCAAAGCTGCAGCAGCAGGCAATATTCCGGTGCTGTGTATTCCAGACATGAAGTATCCGGAAAAAGAGGCAGCAAAGCTGGCAGCCGGGATCCTGGAAGATGGATTTCACGTAATTGAGTATCTTCAGGGGAATTAAAATATCATATCATGTAAAAACGTAGGCAAGATTTCGTTAGCATGATAGTGATACATCTTGTCGATTGTACAAAATAAATACAGACCATATCTAGTATTCGATATTGACACAAAATACTAGATATAGTAACATATTTTACAGATACGTGAGAACAAGACATACAGAAAAGAGAACAGTCCGCCCTGGCAGGAGCGGGCTGATTCTCTGACAGAACAAGTATCAGATTGAATTTACGGGGGATGACGACAATGAAGATCATTAAGCGAAGCGGCATAGAAATGGATTTTGACTTAGGAAAAATCGAAGCCGCTGTTATGAGGGCAAATATCAGTGTGGATGAAAAAGACCGGCTGACCGATGCGCAGATTCAGGAGATCTGCAGTAAGGTGCAGGGATTTTGTGTAAATATGAGCCATTCTCCTAATGTAGAGGAAATACAGGATATGGTAGAGCAGCAGATCATGGCTTGTCAGGCCTATGCTGTTGCCAAGCACTATATTACTTACCGTTATAAGCGCGCCCTGGTGCGCAAGTCCAATTCCACAGACCAGCAGATCTTAAGCCTTCTTGAGTGCAACAACGAGGAAGTAAAGCAGGAAAACTCCAACAAAAACCCTACAGTCAACAGTGTGCAGCGTGACTATATGGCAGGAGAGGTAAGTAAGGACATTACCAGACGTTTTCTGCTGCCGGAGGATATTGTGGAGGCACATGAGCAGGGAATCATTCACTTCCATGATGCAGATTATTTTGCCCAGCATATGCATAACTGCTGTCTGGTCAATTTAGAGGATATGCTTCAGAATGGTACTGTGATCAGCGAGACCATGATCGAGACACCAAAGAGCTTTTCTACTGCCTGTAACATTGCCACCCAGAGTATTGCCCAGATTGCCAGCTCTCAGTATGGCGGTCAGAGTATTACCCTGTCTCATCTGGCTCCTTTTGTACAGGTAAGCCGTAACAAATTCCGCAGAATTGTCAGAGAAGAGTTTGAAAAAGCAGGAGTATCTGCTACAGATGAACAGATTTTTGATATTGCAGAACAGAGAGTAAAAGAAGAAATCAAACGGGGCGTACAGATGATCCAGTATCAGGTCATTACCCTGATGACCACCAATGGTCAGGCACCTTTTGTTACCGTTTTTATGTATATCGATGAAGTTCCGGAAGGCCAGCTGCGTGATGACCTGGTTATGGTGATTGAAGAAATGCTGCGTCAGCGGATCCAGGGTGTGAAAAATGAAAAAGGTGTTTATATTACACCTGCTTTCCCCAAACTGATTTATGTATTAGAGGAAGACAACATTGAGCCAGGCAGCAAGTATTACGAGCTGACAAAACTGGCTGCACAGTGTACTGCAAAGCGCATGGTGCCCGACTATATTTCTGAGAAGATTATGAAGCAGTTAAAGCAGGACAACTGCTATCCATGTATGGGCTGCCGTTCCTTCCTGACTGTATACAAGGATGAAAATGAGAAGCCAAAGTTCTATGGACGGTTTAATCAGGGAGTCGTAACCATTAATCTGGTAGATGCAGCCTGCTCATCAGGCGGAGATATGGATAAGTTCTGGCAGTTGATGGAAGAACGCCTGGAGCTTTGTAAACGTGCTTTGCTGTGCAGACACAACCGTTTAAAGGGAACGCCTTCTGATGTAGCGCCTATTTTGTGGCAGAATGGTGCCCTGGCACGTCTGAAAAAGGGTGAGACGATAGATAAGCTGCTTTATGGTGGATATTCTACCATTTCGCTGGGATATGCCGGATTGTGTGAATGTACCAAGTACATGACAGGTCTGTCCCATACAGAAGAGGGTGGTACAGAGTTTGCCCTGGCAGTGATGCAGCGGCTCAATGATGCATGCCAGCAATGGAAAGAAGAATATAACATTGATTTCAGTGTATATGGCACGCCTCTGGAATCCACTACGTACAAGTTTGCTAAGAAGCTTCAGAAACGTTTTGGCATCATTGAAGGTGTAACAGATAAGAATTATATTACCAACAGTTATCATGTGCATGTAACAGAACCTATTGATGCATTTCAGAAGCTGTCCTTTGAAGCGCAGTTCCAGAAGCTTTCACCAGGAGGCGCCATTAGTTACGTTGAAGTTCCCAACATGCAGAACAATATTGATGCAGTGCTGGCTATCATGCACCATATTTATGACAATATTATGTATGCAGAGCTGAATACCAAGAGTGATTACTGTCAGGTGTGTGGTTATGATGGAGAGATCCAGATCGTTGCAGATGATGCAGGAAAGCTGATTTGGAAATGTCCTAACTGCGGAAATTTAGATCAGGATAAAATGAATGTAGCCAGACGTACCTGTGGTTATATTGGAACCCAGTTCTGGAACCAGGGACGTACCCAGGAAATTAAAGATAGAGTGCTGCATCTGTAATACGGTTGATTGAAAGAAGTTGTGGGAAGACATTCTTGAGAAATCTGCTTATAAGAAACGGAGACATGCAGAGATGAACTATGGAGAAATAAAAAAGACAGATATTGCCAATGGCCCTGGTGTCCGGGTCAGTCTGTTTGTCAGCGGCTGTACCCATCACTGTAAGGGCTGCTTTAATCCGGAAACCTGGAATTTTTCTTATGGAAAACCATTTACCCAGGAGACGGCAGAAGAAATTTTGCAGGCAATGCAGCCTGTCTATATCAGCGGCCTTACCCTTCTTGGAGGAGAACCATTGGAGGAACGCAATCAAAAGGAACTGCTTGGCCTGGTAAAGCGGGTAAAGGAAGTTTATCCCCAAAAGACAATCTGGTGTTATACTGGATATACCTTTGAAACAGATGTGTTGCAGAGAATGTGTGTGCAGCAGCCAGTGACTGGAGAATTGCTTTCTTATATTGATGTGTTGGTGGATGGTGAATTTATAGAAGAACTGAAAAATATCAGCCTGCAGTTTCGGGGATCTGAAAACCAGAGAATGATAGATGTACAGGCTTCTCTTTCCGAAAAATCTACGGTTCTTTGGAAAGGATAAAGAATTGCTGTATAAAGCGTTTTTTTCTGCACATACTGATGCTGTGGTGCTTTCTGGTACAGGAAGCACCTATAACATACTCGGACAATTGGATGAATTGTCGGGAGAAGTGAGGGCATTATGGCAAAAAAGAATAAGAAAATAGATTTGAACAACCTGACTTCAGAAGAAGCATTAAAGCTGGAAATCGCAGCAGAGATCGGTGTATATGATAAGGTCATAGAGCAGGGTTGGCGCAGTCTTTCTGCCCAGGAATCCGGACGTATTGGCGGAATTATGACTGGGAGAAAAAAGAAACAGAATGCAGAAAAAAAACAGGAACCGGAAGCATGAATTCGAAAAACAATGGAAAATGATACGGAGAATGAAAATACCCAAAGAATTGATATGTACGGGAACTGCCGCAGGTGCGGCAGTTCCTCTTTTGTAAATCAAAAAGAATTAGCAGCAGCCATTGTTGTTATTGTTGCAGAAGCAGGACAGAAGGATGATGATGATCAGAATATCGCAGCAGCCGTTATTGCTGCCGCCTAAGATACCATTACCGCATCCGCTTCCACAGCCCATTCCATTACCGTTGCAGAAGAACAGTAATAAGATAATAATCCAACAGCAGGAATTACCATTGCCAAGACCTACGGAGTTTTCACATCCGCATCCACATCCACAGTTTGTTGCAGCTAAATCGCTCATAAATAACCTCCAAGGGTGTCTTTACAGTTTTATAGTATGTGGCTAGCGTGAATGTGTGCCAGTTTCGGAAGGAAAAATTGTAATCAGGCTTGTAAGCTCTAAATCTGAATAGGCTTCCAGCATACGGGGGTGAATGCAGAGAAGCACATCAAATAGATGGGTTTTGCCATCCTGGACCATCTGCAGGAAGGAGGCCCTGGGTGTGAGGGCAGTCTCCAGCCCTTTATCTACATAGATGGCATACAATTCTCCGTCTACATGCTGCATTAGATTTACCAGAATCAGCTCCTGCTCTAAAATGTCCGGACAGTCAAATTCCTCACAGGGAAAACAACAGTAAAGAGCGGCTTTCATACAGTCACTCCTTTGAAAGGGATTCTGATATTAGGATATGTGATTGGTGGAAAGGACGTTTTCAGAAGTTATGAGAATGGGCCGTGTAAGCTGAAAGAAATCGGTACACAAAGTAAGCTCTTGTGTTATAATTCTTTCGCAAAGATAAAGGAGAAGGAATACATGAAATCTATTTACAATGAATTACCTATAGAAGAAGCGGGGATACACCTTGACAGAATGGAGCGTCTGGAACGCATTGCAGTGCCTTTGTGTCAGTGGTATCTGAAATCACACAGAGATCTGCCGTGGAGACAGGATGTATCTCCTTATAAGGTATGGGTGTCTGAAATTATGCTGCAGCAGACCAGAGTAGAAGCGGTAAAACCCTATTTTGCCAGATTTTTAGAGGCACTGCCGGATATGGAGGCACTGGCTTGTGCACCGGAGGAACAGCTGTTAAAGCTGTGGGAAGGATTGGGATATTATTCCAGAGTCCGGAATATACAGGCAGCTGCAAAACAGTGTATGGAGCAGTATGGAGGAAGGATGCCCCAGGAGTATGAAGAATTGTTGAAATTAAAAGGAATTGGCACTTATACGGCAGGTGCCATTGCCTCTATTGCATATGGAAAACCTGTACCGGCGGTAGATGGCAATGTACTTCGGGTAGCTGCCAGAGTGACTGCAGATGGGGAAGATATCGGTCTGCCCCAAAAAAAGAAGCAGATAGAGGCAGAAATGAAGGCGGTTATGGATGCAAAGCAGGTTGCACCAGGGGTATTCAATCAGGCTTTGATGGAATTGGGTGCTATGGTCTGCCTTCCAAATGGCACCCCCAAATGTGACAGCTGTCCACTTTACAGTCTGTGTCTTTCCAGAATGCGCCAGTGTACAGATGTGATCCCTTATAAATCTCCCAAAAAACCCAGACGGATAGAAGAGAAGACAGTATTTCTTGTAAAGGCAGGAAATCAGTATCTGATCCGGAAGCGTCCTGCAAAGGGATTGCTGGCTGGTATGTATGAATTTCCGGCAGCAGATGGGTATCTATCTATGAAAGAAGCAGCAGAATGGCTGAAAAAGATGGGGACAGAGCCTGGAAAAGTGGAAATTACGGCAGTAAAGAAGTTAGGACATGCCAGACATATTTTTACCCATATCCAGTGGGAAATGGAGGGATATGAAATGATCCTGAATGGTAAACCGGAGACAGCAGAAGGAATCTGGGTAACAGCAGAAGAATTAGAAAACCAATATTCCCTGCCCAGTGCTTTTCGGGTTTATAAAGATAAATTGAATAGGTGAAAATGATCATATGAAAAAGGGTGCTGTGATGGAAACTGCCCTCTCAGCACCCTTTCTTATACAGTTTGTATATGGAAAAACAATTGTATGTTATCCAAAATGATGCAATTACTGTAAAATATGAATACCACCGATCAGTGGAAGTGGCTTTTCCTCACCCTTAGCTGCATTGATAATACCCATAATTGCAAGAATGAGAACAATAACACTGCCAATAGCACCTACGATACTGATGATAGAAATACGTGAGATGATGTTGCAAATGATAGATAAAATTCCGATAACCAGAGCCTGATTTAAGTCAAACTTTGCCCCCTCTTTATCACCTGCTAAATAACCGATTAAAACACCGATCACACCAAATACATAGGCTACAATTGCTGTTGCTTTTTTGTTCATATGAACCTCCTTAAGATTAAGTAGAAATAAACAGATGACATCTGCACAATGTTATGCTGTTTATAAAATTTTAACATTTTTCCTATAAAAAATCAAGAATTTTTCCGGAATATTTGTCTAAATGTGTAAGAAAATCGTAAGAAATCAAAAAATATATATAGTTATTTGGCAAGGAATCTCATATCTCCTGCTTTACTTTACATAAACTGAGTGCTATAATGTGAAACAAAAAATATCTGACAGTAATGGAGGACAGCTTATGCAGACTGGAATGTATATTGCACTTTATGTAATCGTAATTTTTATCGCGGCACTGTTAATTAACAAGGTAAAAGTAATGGATATGTTTTCAAAGCAGGTAGCAAAAGTATTTAAAACAGAAAAGGCCTTTGGTCAGGCAAAGTTTTTACTGTTTTTGATGATCGGCCTTGCTTTCTGGATTTTCCTGCTGGCCATTCTGTTTCAGGTAAACCAGGCAATTCTGGTATTGGTGCTGGTACTACATATGTATTTTGTAACATCCATGCGTTATCCGGGAGAATCCGGCAGCCGCTGATTTGATTTATATTGAAAAAATAATAGATTGATTAAAAATCCATAAAATATTTTAAAAATTATTTTTGATTTTGGAGATTAATTGTATTGCCTTATTTTCAGAAATCTATATAATAATATCCGGTAGATAAGGCTCGCAGAATTGGTATCATATCTTTGGAAAAGATGCAGATTATGTGAGAAAAGAGAAGAAAAGAGGCAGTAGAATTATGGAAACTTACGAGGTTTTGAGAGACCTGGCAATTATCCTGCTTTCCGCTAAGGTATTTGCAGTAGTGGCAAAGCATTTTAGGATTCCCCAGGTAGTAGGGCAGATTCTGGCAGGCTTACTGATTGGTCCCTGTATGTTGGGACTGGTAGGGCAGACAGAGTTTATGACACAAATGGCAGAAATCGGCGTGATTTTGCTGATGTTTGAAACTGGTCTGGGTACCAACATGAAGGAACTGATTAAAACTGGTCCTAAGGCAACACTGATTGCCTGCATGGGTGTGGCGGTACCTTTGGTTGGCGGTACTTTGTTATATATGGCATTTTTTGGAGGTCAGCCAGTAGGTACAGAAGGCTTTTATAAGGCTCTGTTCATTGGCTGTATCATGACAGCTACTTCTGTTGGTATTACAGTAGAGGCGCTGCGTGAACTGGGATACTTAAAAGGCCGTGTAGGTCAGACTATTTTGAGTGCAGCAATCATTGATGATGTAATTGGTATTGTAGTGCTGACTTTTGTCATTGGCTGCAAAGACCCTTCTGTAAATCCAGGCAGTGTTATTTTAAAGACTGTTGTGTTCTTCATTCTGGCATTGATTGTAGGCGCTATCTTCTATAAATTATTTGACAAGCTGGACAAGCGCTATCCACATACCAGACGAATTCCAATTGCCAGCGTAGGATTCTGCTTCCTGCTTTCCTACATTGCAGAAAAGTATTTTGGTATTGCAGATATTACAGGTGCTTATATTGCGGGTATTATTTTGTGCAATATTTCTGATGCAGATTATGTGGCAAGAAAGACCAATGTCAGCTCCTATATGTTCTTTGGCCCGATCTTCTTTGCAAGCATTGGTATTAAGACCAATATCAGCGGCATGGATATGGAGCTTCTGCTGTTTTCATTGGCATTTGTACTGGTTGCTCTGGTTACCAAAATTATTGGATGTGGTTCTATTGCCAAAATCAGCGGCTTTAAATGGACAGAGTCACTGAAAATTGGTGTAGGTATGATGACAAGAGGAGAGGTTGCACTGATTGTCTGCAGCAAGGGTCTGCAGGCAGGATTGATGACAGAGGAATATTTTGCAGCAGTTATTCTGTTGATTATTGTATCCTCTATTGCTACGCCGCTGTTGTTAAAAGTATTATATACGAAATTCCCAGAGGCAGCAAAAAACGCAGCCTGAAAAGAAGGAAACATATTTCCGGAATTCAAAGAGGTAAAAAAGATCATAAAAAAACCGTTTACAGACATGCATCTGAATCTGCAGATTATCTGCGGAAGGAGGAATTCTGTAGACGGTTTCTTTTGTATACAGGAACGGTTAGGTAATTGTAAAACGCATATGAGCGCAGACAGTATTTATGGAGGATGTCAGAATGAAAATTGTTTTGGAATGTGGTTTAACACCTGCTCTGCTCCAATGCCGATCAGCAGTCCCGTAATCAGTCCAGAGATTAGCAATACAGGCATATAGGATAGCAGTGATACAGAATTGAGCACCAGAATGGCCAGAGCCAGCTGTCCTAAGTTATGGCAGATCCCCCCGGCAATGCTTACTCCTGTAAGGGAAAAAAAGTTCAGCTTCAATAGTACAGCCATTACTGCATAACTGAGAAGTCCCCCTGCCAGACTATATAATATAGTAGAAAAGCTTCCAAAAAGAAATCCAGACAGAAGAATACGCAGGATATTGACCAGAAATCCTTCTTTTGCCCCATACAATTTCAGTGTAAGGAGTATGATCAGATTGGGCAGTCCCAGTTTGATACCGGGAATGGGAATGGGGATGGGAATGAGTGTTTCAATATAGCTGGCAATCAGTGCCAGTGAAGTCAGCATGCCCAAAAGGGCTGTTTTTTTTATCATAAGGGAACGCTCCTGTTGCATTTTTGTAAAATTTCAGGTAATTGCCAAGCACTTTACTTCCCAATGCTGATATGGAATACAGCTTTGAAATTACCTGTTTTATAAAATTTTCAGAAAAGTGGGAAATTTGTCTGCTTTACAGCAGCATTTGCAAATGATAAACTATAATAGCATATGAAAAAGAAAGGTGCAAGGTATTATATATTGTATTGTATGGGAAACACCGGGGAAATCGGGAAAAAAAGATTGACGGGTTAGGATTCTGTACTTATAATATAACAGAAAGATAGATGAACTGTACAAGGGCGTGCAGAAACATTATCTTTTTTTTGCGTTACAGGGAAATTACCAGTAGGCAGAATACATGGAATGGCTGTTTTCCAACGGATACCGGCCAATCTTTTAAGAAAGGAGTTTGTTTGAAAAATCCAATCAGAAGCTGCTGTTTTTGCTGCAGTATCTTATGTCTGCTTTTATTTAGCAGCTGTATGTCGAAAGAGCCTGTTTCCAAAAGCGGCTTTTATCTGAATACTTTTATCACTATTACACTGTATGACAGCTCTGAGGAAGCTTTGCTGGATGGGTGCATGGAGATTTGTGAAAAGTATGAACAAATATTCAGCAGAACCCGAGAGGACAGTGAATTGTATTTATTAAACAGTGGCAGCCTGAATGATGAAAATGGGTATGCCCAGGTATCAGATGAACTGTATGAATTGATTTCTCTTGGAATCGAATATGGAGCATTGTCTCAGGGTGCTTTGGATATTACAATTGCTCCGGTTTCTTCTCTATGGGATTTTTCTTCTGCAGAGGGGGAAGCAAGTGTGCCCTCCAAAGAAGCCATAGAACTGAGTCTGGCGCTGGTAGATTACCGGAAAGTGGAGCTGCTTACAGGCAACAGAGTGTATCTGCCGGAAGGTATGGCACTGGATCTGGGTGCTGTAGCCAAAGGATATATTGCAGACCGGATAAAGGAATATCTGTTAGAACAGGGAGTAGGTTCTGCAGTGATCAATCTGGGAGGCAATGTGCTTTGCATTGGCAGTAAATCTGAATCAGAACCGTTTCAGATAGGTGTACAGAAGCCCTTTCAGGACCAGAATGAGACAGTGGCAGTTTTAAAGCTTTCAGATGCTTCTGTAGTCACTTCTGGTATCTATGAACGCTGTTTTACCGCTGAGGATGGTACATTTTATCATCATATTTTAAATCCGGACACAGGGTATCCCTGTGAGAATGAGTTAGTGTCTGTTACCATAGTGGCAGAAAGTTCTGCCCAGGCAGATGCATTAAGTACAGCCTGTTTTTGTATGGGACTGGAAGAAGGAATGGAGCTGCTGGATTCTCTGCCTCAGGTATATGGTCTGTTCATTACAGAGGATGGAGAACTGCATGATTCAGCAGGTTTTACAGAGGCAATTGAGATGATAAAGAGATAATATTTGGAAAGGAGTACATATTTTGAAAAAAGCAACGTTTCAGGGAGGAACCCATCCATTTGACGGGAAACTCCTGTCAAAAGACAAGCCAATAAAAAAATATCTTCCGAAAGGAGATATGGTATATCCGCTTTCCCAGCACATTGGTGCACCGGCAAAACCCCTGGTCAAAAAAGGGGATGCCGTGCTTGCAGGACAGATGATCGGGGAAGCAGGTGGTTTTGTATCTGCTCATGTCTATAGTACCGTTTCCGGTACCGTTAAGGCAGTAGAACCCAGGATGACTGTTTCTGGTGTAAAGGTCAATTCCATTGTCATTGAAAATGATGGTCTCTATACCCAGGCAGAAGGCATTGGTGTAAAAAGAGATTACACAAAGATGTCCAATCAGGAGATTATTGAGGCAGTACAGAAAGCCGGCATAGTGGGAATGGGCGGCGCAGGTTTCCCAAACCATGTAAAGCTTTCTCCTAAGAATCCGGAGGAAATCACCCATGTCATTGTCAATGGGGCAGAGTGTGAACCGTATCTGACCAGCGATTATAGAAGAATGTTAGAGGAGCCGGAGAAGATCATTGGCGGTTTAAAAATTGTATTACAGCTGTTCCCAGGTGCAGTTGGTGTCATTGGCATTGAGGATAACAAACCGGATGCCATTGCCAAGCTGACAGAACTGACTGCTTCTGAAGCCAACATTACAGTCTGTCCACTGAAAACCAAATATCCACAGGGTGCAGAGCGCAACCTGATTTATGCCGTCACCGGTAAAACACTAAATTCCACCATGCTGCCTGCAGCTGTAGGCTGTATCGTAGACAACGTAGATACTTACCATGCTATTTACGAGGCAGTGTGTGAAAGTACCCCTCTTATGAGCCGTATCGTTACCATTACGGGAGATGCCATTGCAGATCCCTGTAATTTCGACGTACTTCTGGGTACAGAATTCTCTGAGCTGATAGAGGCAGCAGGGGGATTTGTAACAGAGCCTGAAAAGGTGATTTCCGGCGGCCCTATGATGGGTATGGCCATCAGCAGTCTGCAGGTACCTGTAGTCAAGACTTCTTCCGCACTGCTGTGCGTACAGAAAGATATGGTAGCTGCCAGTGAAGAAACTGCCTGCATTCACTGCGGCAGATGTGTAGATGTCTGTCCGGAAAAGCTGATTCCAACCCTGCTGAAAAAGCATGCGGAAAAGATGGATGTACAGGGCTTTGAAAAGGCTTATGGTATGGAGTGCTGTGAATGCGGCAGCTGTACCTATATATGTCCAGCCAAGAGACAGCTGACACAAAGTTTTAAGGTAATGCGCCGGATGGTTGCAGAAAACCGCCGCAAAGGACAAAAGTAAGGAGGACATAGCAAATGGAAGGATTGTTACATGTATCATCTTCTCCTCATGTGAGAAGCAAGACCGCAACCAGCAACATTATGCTGGATGTGCTGATTGCCCTGATGCCTGCAACGGTTTTCGGATTGATTTATTTTGGTAAGGATCTGGGGGTATATCCTCTGATACTGGTACTGGCTACTGTGGGAACTGCAGTACTCACAGAGTTTGCCTATCAGAAGCTGACCGGCAGAAAGGTTACCATTTCTGATTTAAGTGCTGCAGTCACAGGTCTGCTGTTGGCACTGAACCTGCCGCCTACACTTCCCATCTGGATGGGTGTCCTTGGCAGTGTATTTGCAATTTTAATTGTAAAGCAGCTTTTTGGCGGTCTGGGACAGAACTTTATGAACCCTGCATTGGCAGCCCGCTGCTTTTTGCTGATTTCATTTACTTCTGCAATGAGCACGTTTACAGTAGATGGTGTCACAGGTGCAACACCACTGGCTATGTTAAAGGCTGGTGAGTCTGTAAATCTGCTGGATATGTTCTTGGGTCTTACGGGTGGTGTGATCGGTGAGACCTCTGCTCTGGCGCTTCTGGCAGGAGGCATTTACCTGATTGCAAGAAAGGTCATCAGCTGGCGGATTCCGGTGGCTTACCTGGCTTCCTTTGCAGTATTTACCCTGCTTTTTGGAGGGCATGGTTTTGATTTATATAATCTGGCTGCACAGCTTTGCGGCGGCGGCCTGCTTCTTGGTGCATTCTTTATGGCAACAGATTATGTCACCAGTCCAATTACAAAGAATGGTAAGGTGGTATATGGTATCGTTCTTGGTATTCTTACAGGTGTGTTCCGTTTTATGGGAGGTTCCTCCGAGGGTGTATCTTACGCCATTATTCTTGGCAACCTGTTAGTGCCATTAATGGAACAGGCTACCATGCCCAGGGCATTTGGCTGGGAAAAACCAAAGAAGAATCAAAAAGGACTGCTGTCAAAGAAAAAGGATGCATTTGTACTTTGTGCAATTACTCTGGTTGCAGGATTGACACTGGGATGTATTTATGAATTGACCAAAGGGCCAATTGCAGAACAGAATGCACAGGCAGAGGCAGCGGCATTTGCTGAAGTATGTTCATCTTCTGTTACGTTTGATTCAGAAATCTATGCAGACACCATAGAGGAAATTTCTGATGCCACATTGGCAGAAGGCGCATACGGCAAGGTATCTGTAGATAAAGCAGCAGTAGGTTATGATGCTTCCGGCAATGTGTCTGGTTATGTGGTCTGTGCTACTTCCGGAGAGGGTTACGGCGGTGACATCAGTATTGCCCTGGGCCTGGATAGGGAAGGGTGTATAACAGGTATTTCTTTCCTGACATTAGAGGAGACAGCCGGCTTTGGTATGAATGCAGATACACCGGAGTTTAAGAACCAGTATATAGGAGTCACAACGGACAAATTTGAAGTCACCAAAACCGGTGCAGTGGAGGATTATGAAATCGATGCGTTAAGTGGTGCGACCATTTCTTCCAAAGCTGTTACCAATGCGGTCAATGCAGCGCTGTACTTCTACCAGCAGTACATGGCAGAATAGGAGGCAGGCTTATGAATAAATATGCAGAAAGAATTTACAACGGTGTGGTAAAGGAAAATCCTACTTTTATCCTGATGCTGGGTATGTGTCCTACACTGGCAGTTACCACATCTGCTACCAATGGTTTTGGCATGGGTGCTACTACCATGGCAGTATTGATTTTATCCAACTTTATGATTTCCTTGATGCGTAACATCATTCCAGATAAGGTGCGTATCCCGGCTTACATTGTCATTGTAGCTTCTTTGGTTACTGTGGTACAGCTGCTGTTACAGGCATACATTCCATTTCTGTATGATGCTCTTGGCATTTACATACCTCTGATCGTAGTAAACTGTATCATTCTTGGGCGTGCAGAATCCTATGCTTCTAAGAATACCCCTCTGGCAGCAGCTTGTGACGGACTGGGTATGGGACTTGGTTTTACACTGGCATTGACCATCATTGGTATTTGCAGAGAACTCATTGGTGCAGGAAGCATTTTTGGCATGCAGATCATGCCGGAAAGCTATGAGCCTGTTTCTATTTTCGTACTGGCTCCAGGTGCATTCCTGGTTATGAGTCTTCTGATTGCAGCATTAAATGCATTGAATATTAAAAATGCTGCCAATGATAAAGTGGAGCATGGCTGTGATGGTGCCTGTGGTTCCTGTCAGATTGGCCACTGTGCTTCCCGAAAAGCAGAGGATGTAAAGTGAAGACAACTTCACTCAAGTGAATATATTTACTCAAGTGAAGATAGCTTTACTCAGTAAGTTTGCATCTGGGTTGCAGATACAAACTTGAGATGCGCAAAATAGCGCAGAAATGAGGTAATGTATGAAAGAATTAATTCTGGTAATTGTCAGCTCCGCGCTCATTAATAATGTGGTACTGAGCCAGTTTCTGGGTCTATGTCCGTTCCTGGGGGTATCCAAGCAGGTCAAAACAGCTGCAAGTATGGGTCTGGCCGTTATGTTCGTTATAGTCATTGCATCTGCAGCCAGCAACCTGATCTATACTCTGGTATTGGTACCGTTGCATCTGGAATATCTGCAGACCATTGCGTTTATTCTGGTCATTGCAGCACTGGTACAGTTTGTAGAAATGTTTTTAAAGAAATCCAGTCCGGCTTTATACAATGCCCTGGGTGTATACCTGCCCCTGATCACCACCAACTGTGCCGTATTAGGTGCAGCTTTAAACAGTGTACAGTATGAATATAACTTTATTACAAGTGTATGCTACGGTTTTGGAACCGCTCTTGGCTTTACCATTGCCATTGTCATACTGGCAAGCATCCGTGAACGGATCGAGGGCAATGATATACCAAAACCATTCCAGGGAGCACCCATTGTGCTGCTGTCTGCAGCATTGATGGCAATTGCTTTCTATGGATTTGGCAGCTTATAATGGGTATACAAAAAGCGTATCACGCTTGGAAATGGAGGAAAAATGAGCGGTATTTCAATTGCAGTTGCAGCAGTGGTAATTGGCATCATTGGCATTGTCATTGGCATTATGCTGTTAACTGCCTCTGATAAATTTCATGTAGAAGTAGATGAGCGGGAAGCAAAAGTACGTGAACTGCTTCCAGGCAATAACTGTGGTGCCTGCGGTTATCCTGGCTGTGATGGTCTGGCTGCTGCCATTGCAGCGGGAGAAGCACCAGCCAATGCCTGTCCTGTGTGCAGCGCAGAAAGCATCATTGGCATCAGTGAAATCATGGGTGTGGAGGCTGAAATTGCTGAACGTAAGGTAGCTTTTATCAGATGTGCCGGCACTTGTGAAAAAGCAGGAGAAAAATATGTATACGATGGGATCACAGACTGTATCAGTGCAGCTGTAATACCAGGAGGTGGCTCCAAGGCATGTACATATGGATGCCTGGGACTTGGCAGCTGTGCAGAGGTCTGTACAGAGAATGCCATCCGCATTGTAGATGGTATTGCAGTGGTAGATGAATCCCGCTGTGTAGGCTGCGGCGCCTGTGCCAAGATCTGTCCAAAGCATGTGATTGATATGGTGCCTGCATCATCAACAGTGCGTGTACAGTGTAACTCTCATGATAAGGGCAAGGATGTCAAGAATGTATGCCAGACCGGCTGTATTGGCTGCGGCATCTGTCAGAAGCTTTGTCCGGAGAAAGCAATTACGGTAACGGATGCTCTGGCAAGTATTGATTATGAAAAGTGTACCGGCTGCGGAACCTGTCAGGCCAAGTGTCCGGTAAAAATTATTAAATAATAGAAAGCAGCCCTTGCCAACTTTCTATTGTCATGAACAATAATATAGAGCAATGGAAAGTCCCAGGAGTGTGCTTTCGATTGCTGTGATGAATGATTGAAAACTCACGTTCTGCAGGTCCTGACGGACAGCGGAAGGTGAGTTTTCCAATATCCTTTGTATTAGGTAATTGAGGAATATTTTACCGAATGCTTTGGGAAGTATCTGTATGCTTTGCTTGGAAAAGGAGCGGGAATTGAAAAAAAGAGAAGTGATTTTAATAGGAGTGGTGTTATCACTGGCATTGATCGGCTTTCTGGTCATCAGTCTGCTGCAGAAGGAGACGGGAAGTGCAGCCATTGTAACTGTAGATGGAGAGGAATATGGAAGATATGCACTGAGTCAGAAGGAACAGATCGTCATAGATACGGACTGGGGACACAATGTGCTGGTGGTAAGCGGAGAAGGAATTTATATGCAGGAAGCAGACTGTCCGGATCAGATTTGTGTACACAAAGGTGAGATACAGATGGAGCATGAAACCATTGTCTGCCTGCCCCATCGTATCGTAGTTGAGATCAGGTCAGATATATAAGACGGCTTTTGCCTTAATACAATAATTTATTTTCGCATTACTCTTAATGATAATCTGAAAAGGGATAGGCAGAAAAGGCTTTATGAATAAGCTGTCTGGATTGGATTAGCTATGAGATGTATAGCAGTGACAAAATGCTGGGATATCAATAATTTGATAGAAAATTCAGCAGAACTGTGATAGTATAGTGAAAAAGAAAAAGGAGAAGACCTGTTTTTTGTCAGCAGTTTGAAAAAATAGGTGATAAAGCAGCTGAATTCAATTTATAGGAGGGTGAAATGGAGATTAGAGATCACAGGATAGATGCAGGCAAGGCCTTTGACTGGGGACGGACTTCAGAAGAATATGCCAAATTCAGAGAAATTTACCCGGAAATTTTCTATAAAAAGATAGCAGACCGGGGATTGTGTACAGCAGGACAAAATGTTCTGGATTTGGGTACGGGTACAGGTGTACTCCCCCGAAACATGTATCAGTATGGAGCCAGATGAACAGGTACAGACATTTCTAAGGAACAGATCGCACAGGCGCAAAAGCTTACGAAACAAAGCAGTATGGACATTACATACTATGTTGCAGCTGCAGAAAAAATTGATTTTCCAAAAGAAACATTTGATGTCATTACAGCCTGCCAATGCTTCTGGTATTTTGACCATGCTAAGGTAATGCCGGTTCTTTCCCGCATCCTGAAAAAAGATGGTAAGCTGCTTATTTTGTATATGGCATGGCTGCCTTTTGATGATAAAATTGCCGGTGCCAGTGAAAATTTAGTCCTAAAATACAGTCCTGACTGGTCAGGGGCAAGAGAAATTAGAAAGCCAATTGAAATTCCGGATATAGTATATGATTACTTTGAGATGGTTGAGCATGAAGAATATGATGTAATGGTACCGTTTACAAAGAAAACATGGCATGGACGGATGAAAGCATGCAGAGGTGTGGGGGCATCTTTGCATCCAGAGGAACTGGCAGACTGGGAGAAAGAGCATATGGCACTTTTGGACAAAATTGCTCCGGATAGTTTTGAAATTTTGCATTATGCGGCCATGGCTGAACTAAAAGTAAGAAAATAGTGTATTTCTGGTGATTGGATGGATAACCATTATTTCATATATGTTTGTGATGTATTACATCAGGTGCTGCAGCAATTATGCGATGGAAAGAAAAATGGAGGACTGATAATGGACAAAAAGATATTTTCAAAATGTGGTATGAGATGTGATTTATGTCTGATTTATCGCCCAAATGTGGAGAAAAATGATAGGCGTCAGGAAATCTGTAATGTGTATAAAAAAATGTTTCCAGGATTTGACCCTGATCCCAATACGATCATTTGTGATGGCTGTTCCTGTGAAAAGGAAAATCCTGTTTTATTTGATCCGGTATGCAAGACAAGAAAATGTGTAATAGAGAAAGGATTTATACATTGCGGATACTGTGACCGGTATCCATGTGATATTTTTCCAGCAGAACCTTCTAAAGAAGAATTGATACAAAAAATAGATGTAGAAAAGCAGTGGACATGGGAAGAAGAAGCATTGATGGAGGCATATACCTGCAGAAAGAATATGGATGAGTTTCGGAGAACTGTATGCAAGGAGGAACAATCGTATGATATTTAGAGGCTTAAAAGAAGACAATGGATGGATCGTGATTGATTATTCTGCAACATGGCGTTATGGATATGATTTTATGCTGGATGCAGCGCAAGTGGTCATCGATACAGATTTTCAGGATAATCTCAAGCGGGTGGCCACATCAGAACTTGCAAATGACCAAAATGTAGAAAGACTTGAAGAAGTAACGGCACATCACAATATCCTCCGTGACTGCAGCAATGTGAAAAAGGAGTGCAGCATACTGGTCATATCAGGCATCAGCCGTATTATGGAATGTCCGGTGCAGTTTGCATTTTTTAATCAAACAAATGTAGTGCGTCTGTTTTGCCCGGTGAAGCAGCTGTTTCAGGAGCATGGGGAGCGTATGTTTGATAACTATATGAACAGTATAGAGATCAAGGCCTACTGCAAGGATACAGAGCGCAGGACGTTAGAGAAATTGAAGTATAACTAATTGGTAAAGAATTTGTAATCAGGATTTGAGGGGTGTTTATTATGAAATTGGTATTTCCCAATATGACTTATAAAGAAAAGGCGATACAGTTTATAAATGAATTTTATGAATATAATTCGGATATTAATGGAAGCGGTGGATTAGATGGATATTTGGAAAAATCAACTTACGAAGAGTGGATCAAAAAAGTTTTAGCTGATATCGATATTGCAAATATTCCACAGCCAAAGGTTCCTGCGTTAACATACTTTTATGTTCGTGAGGATGATAATAAAATTGTAGGAATGATTAACATACGATTGGCATTAAATGATTTTTTGAAAAAAGAAGGTGGGCATATAGGATACTGTATCAGACCCACTGAACGTGGAAAACATTATGCAACAAATATGCTGAATGATGCCTTAAAAGTATGTGATACACTTGGGATTCATGAGGTGATTTTATCCTGCGATAAGTCTAATATTGCTTCTGCCAGTGTTATAAAAAATTGCAAGGGAGAACTTGAATCAGAATTTTATAGTGAATTTTTTAAAGAAATTATACAAAAATATGTAATAAAGCGATAAATCTCAAGTTATGAAAATGACCAGCTTGGAAAAATGTTTTTGGGACTGGCAGGAAATCTGAGATAAATTGAGCGTTTATACTTGAAAATGCTTGGGTAACCATGCATTTTCAAAGGAGGTATCTGTTATGAAAATAGAATACAGATCAGGAACAATGGCAGATCTACAGAAAATTTGCTTCATAGTGAAGTCTGCCATAGAACATATGAATCAGCAAAATATTTTCCAGTGGGATGATATTTATCCAGACGAGGAAATTTTACAACAGGACATTGAAAGGCAACAGTTATTTGTTGGAATTGCAGATGATCAGATTGCAGTATTTTATGTGCTGAATCAGGAATGTGATGAGGAATATCAAAATGGTAAGTGGAAAGATCAAGCTGCGTCTTATTATGTGATACATAGGTTGTGTGTGAATCCGGAGTTCCAGAATCAAGGCATTGGGAAGCTGACAATGGAGCATATTGAACAGGAAGTTGCTGCAATGGGTATCCGATCTATCCGACTGGATGCGTTTGCTGAAAATCCATATGCGTTGAAGCTTTATCGTAAGCTGCACTACAATACAGTTGGTGCTGTTGATTGGAGAACAGGAAGATTTTTCTTAATGGAAAAATATTTAACAGTTGAATGTCCAAAATAAATTAAAACAGAGGAAGATAGAAATGGCAGTTTTTCATGTGGAACTCAAAAAGATAGTAGACGATAGTTATGAGATAGCAATTGGCTTTAACTTAGTGGATCAGCTGATCGCAGATATCCAAAACGGACTGGTTGGCAGCATTACCAAATTTGCAGTCATTACAGACAGCGTGGTAAAAGATTTATATGCAGACAAGCTTCTGGCAAAGCTGCAGGGTGCAGGTTATCACGCAGACTTATTTGTCTTTGAAGCAGGAGAAAAGCACAAGACCAGAAAGACAAAGGAGCTGATAGAGGATGCCATGCTGGAAAAAGGATACCGCAGAGACTGCTGCATCATTGCAGTTGGCGGCGGTGTGGTGACTGATCTGGCTGGGTTTGTGGCAGGTACCTATGGCAGAGGGGTGCCATTTATCAACTATGCGACCACCCTTCTGGCAGCAGCAGATGCATCAGTAGGTGGCAAAACTGCCGTGGATACGCCTTTGGCCACCAACCTGATCGGTTTGTTTAACCAGCCGGAGAAAGTCTATCTGGACATTGCTGCATGGAAGACCCTGCCTGCAAGACAGATCTCCAGCGGACTGGCAGAAACCATCAAGCATGCATGTATTGCCAGTAAAGACCTTTTCCAATATCTGGACGTACATATGGATGAGATATTAAAGATCGACCCCACTGCCTGTGAGCATATCGCCAATGAAAACTGCCGGATCAAATACGAGGTGGTCATGAAAGATGAACGGGAAAGCGGGCTTCGGGAGGTCCTCAATCTTGGACATACGGTAGGCAGGGCAATTGAGACTGTCAGCGACTATCAGCTGCTGCATGGAGAGGCGCTGTCAATTGGTCTGGTGGCAGAGGTAAAGCTGGCATATCAGCTTGGCTATATGACAGCAGAGCAAAGAGATGCAGTGATCGCCCTGCTTGCAAAAGCCAACCTGCCCACTGCCATTCCGGATTACATTGACAGAGAGGCTTTGGTAAAGAAACTGTATACCGATAAAAAGGTGAAAAACGGTCAGCTGAGGTTTGTGATCCAAAAGGGCATTGGCAATGTTGTAGAATTTGCTTCAGGTGTGTTTGCCACACCCATTGCAGAAGATGTGGCAAGAAAAATAATATTGGATATGTGATGATAAATGCGCGATTTCCCAAAAATGGAAAGCTGTTTTTGGAGAATCAAAGCATTTTTCAGGCCTGGAATATTTGGGCCATTTAGATTTGACAGCAAAGGAGAGACAAAGCAATGACAAATGGAGAAGTAGTAATCAGAGTTGCAGCAATTGAGGATGCCAGTGAAATTTTAGCGATCTATGCGCCTTATGTAGAGAAAACTGCAATTACATTTGAGTATGAAGTACCAACACTGGAGGAATTCCAGGGAAGAATGCAGAAAACTTTGCAGAAATATCCTTATATTGTTGCAGAAAAAGATGGGGAAATTCTTGGATATGCCTATACCGGTGCTTTTGTAGGGAGAGCAGCTTATGACTGGTCAGCAGAAGTGTCGATTTATGTAAAGGAAAACAGGCGAAAAATGGGGATCGGCAGGAAGCTGTATGAGTCTCTGGAAAACATTTCCAAAGCACAGAATATCCTGAACCTGAATGCCTGTATTGGTTATCCGGAAACAGAAGATACCCATTTGACCAAAAACAGCGTACAGTTCCATGGACATTTGTGGTATCAGTTGGTTGGAGAGTTTCACCAGTGCGGATACAAATTTGGAACATGGTACAATATGGTCTGGATGGAGAAAATGATTGGGACACATGATGCCACCCCGGCTCCTGTAATCTGGTTTCCGGATCTGGATGCTGAGACTTTACAAACACTTGGAATACAGTAAATGCATGGAGGAATTCAAATGAATATTTTATTGATCAATTGCAGTCCTGTAAAAAATGGTGCTACGGCAGAAATCATCAATATTGCAGAGGCATGTCTTGCAGATGCCGGCCATACAAAAAAGATTTGCATAGATGATTATGAGATCAATTTCTGCAAAGGATGCAGAGCCTGCCATAAAACAGCTGCCTGCGTACAAAAGGATGATGTATTAAAGGTGATAGAGGAATATATCTGGGCAGACATCATCATTTCTGTATCCCCATCTTACTGGGCGGATATTCCGGGACAGTTTAAAGCATTTATAGACAGATGCACACCCTGGTGCAACACCCACGAACCCCATGCAGTGATCGGCTCCGGTAAAAAGGGCTACACCATTGCACTGCGTACAGGCCCTGGTATGAGAGAGTGTGAGCGGATCATGGAAAGCATCGAACATTTTTACGGACATATGGAGATAGAGGCCTTGGGCAGACTGGGCTTGTGTTCTGTGGAATGCAAAGAGGATGTGGCTGGCAGAAGAACAGAGATCCAGGAGTTTTGCAGCAAGATCATAGATACTGTATGCAAGTAGAGGACGCAAGGGCAATGGTAAGAGGGAATTGCCGGATTAGACAGTCAGAAAGAGAGGACAGAATCATGACTACATATCAGCACAAAGTACAATACTATGAAACCGACAAAATGGGCATCGTACATCACTCAAATTATGTCAGATGGATGGAGGAAGCCAGAATTGACTTTTTGGGTCAGCTTGGCTGGGATTATGCCAAGCTTGAAGAAAGCGGAGTCATTTCTCCTGTCACTGCCATAGAGTGTAAGTATTTGCGCAGCACCATGTTTCCAGAGGTGATCGCAATTGATGTACAGGTAGAGGAGTTTAAAGGAGTAAAGCTCAAACTCAGATATACCATGACAAAAGAAGACGGACAGGTGGCCTGTGAGGGACACTCAGAGCATTGCTTCTTAAATCAGGAGGGAAAGATCGTGAGCATGAAGCGGCAGTACCCGGAGTTTTATGCTGTATTGACAAGTATGGTCATTGATGAAAAAGCGGAATGATTGTAGCTGTTTAAAAGCCAGTATTCCGCGAGGGGTTGTGAAATCTTTCCGTTGTTTATAGAAGGAGAAATGTCCATTACTTTGGCTCATTCATCTGAGATATGTAACCCAAAATTCCTTGAAAAATAAGGAAAAAACACTTGACTATATAGGGAGGGAATATGCGTATAGAACACATTGCAATGTATGTGAATGATCTGGAGCGAACAAAAGATTTCTTTGTAAAATATTTCAATGCAGTTCCAAATGAAGGGTATCATAATAAAACTACAAATTTTCGGTCTTACTTTCTGGCTTTTGATGATGGAGCAAGATTAGAAATCATGAATAAACCAGGAATGGTGGATGCTGAGAAAAATTTAGCAAGAACTGGTTATGTTCATATTGCATTTCATGTAGGAAGTAAAGAAGCGGTTGATCAACTGACTGCTGAAATGAAAGCAGATGGATATCATATTGTGAGTGGTCCCAGAACAACAGGAGATGGGTATTATGAGAGCTGCATAATTGGAATAGAAGGAAATCAAATTGAACTAACAATATAAATGAAACAAAAGATCAATGGTGCATTTAATGATACTGCAGTAGCAAGGCTTTATGGTTTTGGTTATGATTTTCTTGAGACTACTGGTTCTCTGACCAATGAGATGGCGTGTTTGTTAAAGGAAAATCAGATAGAGATAAAAAGAGGAAAGCACTGGACGACAGATGCAGGATACCATGAAACATGGGGACAGGTGCTGGATTACCGCGAAAAAGGTGCATTGTGTGTGGAAATGGAAGGTGTAGGACTGTTTACCATTGCCCGTTATAGGGAATGTTCAGCTGCAGCAATTTATATTATTACGGATGTGATAACAGAGGATGGCTGGAATCTTGGCTGGGCTGGCAGTGAAATTTCCAAAGCAATATCAAATATTGTGAAGGCATTAGCTGTCTAGGAGAGGAAAAGAGATGAGAATAGGTGCATACCAGTTTGGTGTCACAAAGAATATAAAACAGAACCTGGACATTATAAAAAAAGCCATTCTGCAGGCAGTTGAGAAAGATGTGAAACTGCTGGTATTTCCAGAATGTGCATTAACAGGATACCCTCCCCGAGATCTGGAACAGGCATCTGCTGTGCAATTGGATGAACTGGAGCTTGCATACCAGCAAATCCAGAGCATGGTAGATGAGAACGAGATATATGTGATTCTTGGGACAATTACCAAACAGGGAGATCATTATTATAATAGCGCTATGGTGCTTGCTCCTTATGGTGAAGCATCCTTTTATCACAAAAGAGCCTTGTGGGGGTGGGATCAGGATAATTTCAGCACAGGAAATCAGATTGGAATATATAAAATAGCAGGACTAAAAGTTGGAGTCAGAATATGTTTTGAAGTCAGATTTCCTGAGTTTTTCAGAGAATTATATAAGGAACGTACGGATTTAAACCTGATCCTGTTTTATGATGTGTCTGATTATGATGATACAGAAAGATATGAATTGATTAAATCCCACATCAGAACCAGAGCAGTGGAAAATGTAACATGCACATTGTCTGTAGATACCATTCGTCCATATCAGACTGCACCAACTGCCCTGTATGATCAATCAGGCTGTACGTTAATGGAACTTAAAAGAAATGAAGAAAGCTTGCTTGTATATGATTTTGAAAACACCGAACCTGATTTTGGAGAACAGGGAAGACTGGAAATATCAGATTGGCTGATGGCAGGTCAAAACACAAAGCAGTCAGTTTCGCAATTGCCTAAGTATCAGCACGTAAGAAAGGATATCTAAATGTATTTATATCATTACTATGAAAAGAGCAGAGGGCCTTTTTTAAATCTGTCTGATCTGCCATATGGGGAGGCTGTGGAGGTGTTGCATACCATCAGGCAAACAAAGCCGCATGTGCAATGTGCCAGCCGCCAGCCAGACTATATGGATGCAAGATTACATTATGAGGAAATACTGCGGACGGAGTTTCTCAAGAAAGGCGGAAAAATAGAGCGCAAAGTGCCTCATTATATGACCGTTGAGCATAGTCCCTGGCTAAGCACATGGTTCGAAAACTGCGGATACATTAAAATCCCCATTGAGGAGTTTGATCTTTCAACCTTGTCATTTACTTATGGAGATTCACATCCTACATTCAGTCCCAGAGTCAATGATGGAAAAGAGTATCGCAAAAAGCTCTATACATATGAGGAGATTTTGAAAGTGATCGAAAAATATGGATTGCCTCAGGATTGGAATGATGACGGCAGGTTTGGGCCGGAACGATATGTGGAGGTTCATGTTTGGAGTGATGAGACCATTAAGCGATATTGCAAGGTGGGATAAAAGGATAAGACAGGAGAAAATATATATGATTTTATCAGACATTAAGATCAAACAATTGCTGCAGGAAGGAAAATAAGGAGATCATTTCACTAGATGATACATCCAAAGGCATAATTTGTCCATTGTTTCCCGGGATATTTTGAGGGAAAATTGGTGCTGCTACAGAGGCCTCATAAAATACATGAGTTGTTGCATGGAGCTGCAAAGGCAGCAGGCAGCAAACGTACAGAGACTTTGTAAAACTGGAAAGCAGGGAGAGGAGAAAAGGATATGATCTATCAAGCAGAGAAAAAAGACATCCGTAAAGCAGCAGAACTGGCAGCAATGTTGTGGAACAGTCACAGCCCGTCAGAGCTGGCAGGAGATCTTGCCCGGATCGCAGATGGAAAAGAGGGTGTGATCTTTCTTGCAGAAGCAGAGGGACAGGCTGTCGGGTTTGCCCAGTGTCAGCTGCGGCATGACTATGTAGAAGGGACAGAAAGCTCCCCGGTAGGTTATCTGGAAGGGATCTTTGTGCGGCAGGCATACCGTAAGCAGGGATATGCAGCCCGTCTGCTGCAGGCATGTGAGGGCTGGGCAAGGGAAAAGGGCTGTAAGGAGTTTGCCAGTGATTGTGAGCTGGGCAACGATGCCAGTCTGGCCTTTCATTTAAATGTAGGTTTTACAGAAGCCAACCGTATTATTTGCTTTTGCAAAAATATTGAACAGTAACGGAGTTGAGGAAAAATATGGAACTGGATATGACCAAAGGAAGTCCTACAAAACTGATTATCCGCTTTATCATTCCGATTATTATTGGAAATATTTTTCAACAGTTATATAGTATGGCAGATACTGTGATTGTAGGGCATTTTGTAGGAGTCAAGGCTCTTGGAGCGGTAGGTGCTACAGGTTCTATTACATTCCTGATTCTGGGATTTACACAGGGACTGACCACGGGGTTTACAGTGCTGACTGCCCAGCGGTTTGGAGAAGGTGACAGAGAGGGCATGAAGAACAGCATCTGCAGTGCGTATGTACTGTCAGTGATTCTGACCATTGTTCTGACCTTTGTCAGTGTGACCCAGATGGATAACCTGCTGCATCTGATGAATACGCCGGAAGATATTTATGATATGACAAAGTCTTATGTTGTGATCATCTGTTGGGGGATTGTTTGCAATGTGCTGTATAATCTCCTTGCCAGCGTGATGCGTGCAGTTGGGAACAGTGTGGTGCCACTGGTGTTTTTGGTGGTTGCAGCTGTTTTAAATGTGATATTGGATATTGTGTTTATTGTATCTTTTGGCATGGGGGTAGATGGTGCGGCTTATGCAACCATTATTTCCCAGGGTGTGTCAGGGGTGCTGTGTCTGATTTATATGATTGCCTGTGTACCAACTCTGCGGGTGAAAAAGCATCACTGGAAGATGGATCTAAACTGTGTAAAAAAGCAATTGACTGTAGGCGTGCCTATGGCACTGCAGTATTCCATTACTGCAATTGGCACCATTATAGTACAGTCTGCATTGAATCTTCTTGGCTCTACTGTGGTAGCGGCTTATGCTGTAGCCTGTAAGGTAGAACAGCTGGTGACACAGCCATATGGTGCAATGGGTGTTACTATGGCCACCTATGGCGCTCAGAATCGTGGGGTCAATGACCTGGAGCGGATCAGAAAGGGTGCCAAGTCTGCTGTTATCATGTCTACAGTATATTCTGTTTTGATTTATGGTGTATTGCTGTTTATTTTGCCATATATGGTAAGGCTGTTTGTTTCGGAAAGAGAAGTGGCAGCGGTATATGAATATGTGAAGATTTATGCAGTACTGTGTGGTGCGTTTTTTGTACCTCTGGGATTGATTTTTATATACCGTAACTTGTTACAGGGCTGTGGATTTGGAATCCTGCCTATGTGTGGCGGTATTGTGGAATTGGTAAGCCGAGGTAGCGTAGCATTTGTCGCAGCAAGAATGGAGAGCTATATCGGTGTTTGTATGGGAAATGTGGCTGCATGGGTAACAGCAGCAGCGTTTTTTGTGATATTGTATTTTATTTTGATGAAGCGTATGGAAAGGGAAAAGGCGGCATATATAGGCGGAGCAGGAAGCAGAGGTGAGCAGGAAACGTAAAGAAATCCTGTGTGTTCAGTGAAGCACCATTTGATGGAGAAAAAGGTACAGCAGCGGTAATGCAGGATGCAGCAGAAAGTTTGCATTGGTGATTTGATCCAGAGAATGTGCTGAGAAGGACAGCTATGTGCCGAGAGCAACAGATTATGGATTGAGACGACAGACTTTGCTTGAGATTAGTAGGCTATGTAGTGAAAAAGTAACTGTGAGATAGATATTCTTGACATCCTGTTGGTGGAATTGTATAATTTTCATGGAATGAGCTGGAAATATGTGTTATATTTTCTGACAACGTTTAGAAAAGTTCGAGACAGGAGAAACAAAAATGATAACAAATGGATTTACCTACATAGCGTTTTTGATGTTTTTGGCAGGCGTTTTGTTGGCAGCAGAGAAGTACACAAAGTGGAAAGTATTTCACGTAGTACCGCCGTTGGTGTGGATCTATGTATTGAATATGGTATTTTGTACGGTAGGATTGTATGATTCTGAAGGATGTTCTGCAGCCTATTCTGCATTAAAGAATAACCTGCTGTATGCCATGATTTTTGTCATGCTGCTTCGGTGTGATATCCGCAAGCTGGCAAAGCTTGGTGGACGCATGGTAGCAATTTTCATGGGTGGTGCATTGTCCATCCTCATTGGTTTTATTATCGCCTTTGCCATCTTTAAGAATCCTCTTGGAGGCGGTGAGACCGTATGGGGTGCCATGGCTGCACTGTGTGCATCCTGGATCGGCGGTTCTGCAAACATGGCTGCGATGGAAGCTGCATTTGAAATTGATCCTGGCGCATATGGCTGTGCACTGGCAGTAGATACGGTATACTATTCTGTATGGATCGCATTGCTGCTGATCGGTGTGCGTTATGCAGACAAGTGGAATAAGACTATGAAGGCTGATACATCCAAGTTGCAGCAGGTTGCAGATGCGGCAAACAATGAGGTGGCAAAAGAGAAGAAGCGTGCAACAGCAGGTGACTGGATCTTCCTGATCGGCTTATCTTTGATGGTTTCTGTATTATCCCAGAAGGTTGGTGTGGCGTTCAACAGCGGTCTTGCTTCTGTTGGTCTGAGCATGTTTGATAAAGGTACGTTGACCACTGTATTTGTAACAGTGCTTGGATTGATCTGTGCCCTGACACCACTTGGAAAACTGCCTGCAGTGGAGGAGCTTTCCAATGTATATCTGTATGCAGTTGTTTCTCTGCTTGCTTCTACAGCAACCCTGGTAGATCTGGTAAGCGCCCCTCTTTGGATCGTTGCAGGTCTGGTGGTATTGATCATTCACTTTGTTGTCATGTTCCTGCTGTCCAAGGTGTTCCATTGGGATTGCTGTATGGTATCTACAGCATCTTTGGCCAATATCGGCGGCAGTGCGTCTGCACCTATCGTAGCGTCTGCATACAATCCTTCCTATGCAGGTATTGGTGTTTTGATGGGTGTGTTAGGCGCTGCAGTGGGCAATTTCTGTGGTCTGATTTGCGGTTATATTATGCAGCTTATGATATAGTGGGTTGATAAAGCGCACAGGGTGCAGAAACGAGGAAGATCATGAAAATTACAGAAGTAAGACTGGGAACCATTTCGGTTCCTTTGAGAGTTCCCTTTAAAACAGCTCTGCGTTCGGTATCCAGCGTAGAGGATATCATTGTGGAAATTCATACAGATACAGGCCATGTAGGCTATGGTGAAGCACCGCCAACCGGTGCCATTACAGGAGATACCACAGGTGCCATAGTGGGGGCGTTGAGAGATCACATCATAAAGACCATTGTTGGGCGAGATGTGGATGATTTTGAGAACCTGCTCCAGGCAGTCAACAAATGCATTGTGAAAAATACCAGTGCAAAGGCAGCTGTGGATATGGCGCTTTATGATCTGTACGGACAGTTATATAAGATCCCTGTCTATAAGCTGCTTGGCGGTGGACGTAAGGGGATCACTACGGATATTACCATCAGCGTAAATGATCCGGAGGAGATGGCAAAGGATACTTTGAATGCAGTGGCCAGAGGGTATGATACCATCAAAGTAAAGGTAGGCATCAATCCTGAGTTAGATCTGGCGCGTCTGCTGGCAGTCCGCCAGGCTGCCGGGCCGGACAGAAAGCTTCGCATCGATGCAAACCAGGCATGGACTCCCAAGCAGGCAGTCCGTCTGTTAAATCAGATGCAGGAAAAGGGACTGGATATCGAGCTGGTAGAGCAGCCGGTACCTGCCCATGATTTTGAGGGACTGAAATTTGTAACAGAGCGCTCCTATGTGCCGGTCATGGCAGATGAAAGCGTCTTTTCTCCGGCAGATGCCTTAAAGATCATGCAGATGGGTGCTGCTGACCTGATCAATATTAAGCTGATGAAATGCGGCGGTCTGTACAATGCCTTAAAGATCGCTTCTGCAGCAGAGCTTTATGGAGTAGAATGCATGATCGGATGTATGCTGGAAGCAAAGATCAGTGTAAATGCAGCAGTGCATCTTGCCTGCGCAAAAAATATCATTACCAAAGTAGATCTGGACGGGCCAGTGCTGTGCAGCGAAGACCCGATCTTAGGCGGCTGTGTATTTGATGAAAAGAATATTACAGTATCTGATGAACCGGGACTTGGGATCAAGGGAATTGAAGGTCTCAAGTATCTGGATTAAGAACCGATTGCAGCTTTCAATGAAAGCTTGCAGAAAAATCCCCGGCAGGTATTTACAGGCAGGCGGCATGGACGCTGACCGGTTGGTATGGCAGGCTGGAGATAGATGGTTTTTACGCAGGGCACGCTGGCGCTTCGGTGAAAACGCAGCGGTACTAAGACTTTGTATATAAATAGGAGTCAGAAAGCAAACTTGTGTCTGCTTTCTGACTCCTATTTATATATACAAAGCCTAAGGACCGGCGTTTTCAAGAATCCTGCTTAAAAACCATCTATCTCCAGCCTGCCATACCAACCGGTCAGCGTCCATGCCGCCTGTCTGTAAATACCTGCCGGGGATTTTGCTGCTGTTTGTTTGAAGACAGCAGGGAGTGGTGGAATCGGTATGACCATGAGGCAGCGGTGTTGGAGTGAGGTTGACAGGAGCAGGAAGGGGGCAGATAAAGGGAATGGTGGAGAAATATAGTTGCTTCTGCTATAAGTCCCGGATTGCATCCTTCATGCTGCGGACATATTCTGCAACAGGCTGCACACATTCGGTGCCGTAAGTACCGCAAAGCTTTACGATGGCGCTGCCTACGATTACGCCGTCTGCATAAGCCCCCATGCTTCTGGCCTGCTCTGGTGTGGAGATGCCAAATCCAACTGCACATGGAATTTGTGTTGCAGCCTTTACAAGCTGTACCATGCTGCCGATATCAGTTGTGATCTGGCTGCGTATTCCTGTGACACCTAAGGAGGATACGCAGTATACAAATCCATTTGCCTGACCTGCGATCATGGAAATGCGGTTTTTGGAGGTTGGAGCAATGAGGGAAATAAAGTCCAGGCCGTAAGCTCTGCAGACACTGTCAAATTCCTCTTTTTCTTCAAAAGGAACGTCCGGCAGGATCAGACCGTCCATACCGATTTGGGCAGCAGTCTGCACAAACTTCTGGATTCCGTAGGAGAATACCACATTGGCATAGGTCATAAAGACCAGGGGAATGTCTGTGTTTTTTCGGATGCGGCGAACCATATCAAAGATTTTGTCAGTGGTGACTCCTCCTGTCAGCGCCCGCAGGTTGGCTGCCTGGATCACAGTCCCTTCTGCGGTGGGGTCTGAAAAGGGAATGCCAAGCTCAATGAGATCAGCTCCGGCCTGTTCCATGGCATACACCAGCTGTTCTGTAATATCCAAAGAAGGGTCGCCGCAGGTGATAAAAGGAATAAATGCTTTGCCTTTTGCAAATGCTTTCTGTAGATTACTCATGGATATCCTCCCCTCTGTAACGTGCCATAGCGGCACAGTCCTTGTCTCC
>JBGVQN010000044.1:0-30676 GCA_045127535.1 Lachnospiraceae bacterium
AGTGGATGGCATCCAGTTTGAATTGGTTGTCGTGATGTTTGGTGCGTCTTGCCATGATGAAATTCCTCCTTGGTAGTAAGTATAGCATAGTTTTGGAGAAACCTCATTTTAATTTGCACTAATTATATTCTAGCAGCAGCACGCTCTATTAAAAAGGAGAAGGTGAGAACCATCTTGCTGTATTTATCAACTTTCAATTTTGAAATTTATATTTTCCATGAATTTCTTACATCGTTCTCTATAAAGGTGTGCAGTAAGATTTTTCCTGTTTCATCGATCTCTCAGTTATGCCAATATTTTCTGATTCCCACTGCAGTAATTGCAGTTTGTATCGTAGTTAGTATTATTTTAAAAAAGGTATTTCCAAAAGTTTATCATGTTGCAACTGGCGGTCGAAGTTAATCATTACCAATTGAACTGATGGTTTGTTTTTCACCCTCAACAATACGTTTGCTGCCACTCTCACCAGAGAGCCGTAACAAACATACTGTTGAGGGTTTGCTTATGCATCTGCATTTCTTTCCATCCAAAAATCCACCTGTAACAGATAAGCCAAAAGCTGCGGCCCCGCCATCAGCTGTCCATACCATGGATGGCTCACATTTACAGGAGATTTCAAAAAACGAATCACTTTTTCTCTGTCTACAAGCCCACTGATTTTTGCATTTTTATCTTCCAGACGTCTGCACAGCATAACTCCTAATTTCTGCTGATACTCCGGATGATAGGTTTTCGGGTAAGGACTTTTTTTTCTGATACGCACAGCCTCTGGTATCCATCCTTTGGCTGCATCCCGCAAAAGCTGCTTGGGTTCCCCTCCATATGCTTTCAGCTCCCAGGGTACATTCCACAGATATTCCACCAGACGATAATCCAGAAAAGGCATTCTGGCATCCAGTCCCCATGCCATAGACATCCGATCCATTCGGTCAATTAAAGCTGCACCAAACCATTTCAGAGTAAGCCAGGTCATCTGCCTGTGCAGCTTTTGTTCCCTGGATTCTCCTTCCAGTACAGGCATCTCCATCAGACTGTCCCGGCATGCCTGCCTTGCCACATCTTCCAGTTCCAATTTTTTAACAGCCTCATCCCGCAAAAGCAGCCTGCGGATTTCCGGATTCCCGGACCAGGGAAACAAATCGTAAGAAAATGCTTCCGGACGCCGAAACCATGGATATCCTCCAAAGATCTCATCAGCTCCTTCCCCTGTCAGTACCAGTGCAGTATTCTCTCCTGCTTTTTTGCAAAAATACAGCAATGATGCATCAACATCTGCCATCCCCGGTAAATCCCTGGCTTCCATAGCTTTATAGAGATTTTCAATCAGATCTTCATTCATACATGTGAGTATCTGATGTCTGGTGCCAGACTCTCTTACCACCAGATCTGCAAAGGGACTGTCTAACGAGGGTTGAAATGCATTGGAGCGGAAATATTGTCTGCTGCCTTCGAACTCAAAGGCATAGGTATCCAATGGCGCTCCCTTTTTTCTCAAATCCTCTGCAGCTACAGCAGTTACGATACTGCTGTCCAGACCGCCAGAAAGAAAAGCCGCTGTTGCCCTCCCTCCGGTATCTGTCCTGCGCACCTGCCGTAAAACGGCATCTTCCAGCAGATCTCTCACCCGCAGAACCGTCTGAGCATAGTTGTCTGTGTGGTTTTTGCTTTCTAACTGCCAGTAAGATTCCTTCCGGATGTTTCCCTCTTCTATGATCAGCCAGCTTCCAGGAAGCACTGCTTTTACACCTTCATATACACCGCTTTCCGGCATTCTGGCAGGACCAATTCCCAAAACCTGCTGTAATGAATGGTGATTTATTTTCAGTATTCCTTCTGGATGCCCTGCCAGTCCTTTTAGCTCCGAAGCAAAAATCAATCTGCCTCCTGCCTCCATATAAAACAAAGGCTTTACTCCCAGTCTGTCTCTGCACAGCCACAATCTTCCAGTGCGTCTTTGCCACCATGCAAAAGCAAACACTCCATTTACTTTTTTGATATATGCTGATCCAAACTCCATCAAACCGGCTAACAGAAGTTCTGCATCACTGTCTCCTACCAGATGGCATCCTCTGCATTCCAGCTCCAGCCTTAGCTCTCTGGCATTAAACAGCACACCGTCCAATGCCAGAGCATCCTCTTCTCCATGACTGATCCGCACCATAGGCTGTCTGGCTTCTTCTTCCCGTACTGCTTCACTGACCTGTACCAGACCACAGCCAGCGGATTGGTAAATCCCCTGTTCTGCCCTTCCCCGGTGAATCAGCTGCCTGCCCATCTGCTGTAAAATTTTTTTCCGCAGACGGGTCAGCTCTCTCCGTTCTTCCCTTTTTTCTGCCAGTGCCTCTGCTTCCTGCAGCTGGTATGCCTTTTCCGGTTTCAGCTCTGCAAATCCTGCCAGACCACCCATATATGCTCCTTTTCCTCAGGCAACTGCAAGGTCAAAGACCATCCATTTTGCTTTTATAAAACAGTATATGCCTTCTACTGCAAAACAGTGTGCCCCATTGTCTGTTCCATTCAGGAAAATGGACTAATTACCACAGGCTGTATCTGCCTGCCTTCCAATGCCTGCTCTAACGTATCTGTAAGCAGCTCTGTATGGGCAATCATGGAGTTTGGTTTTTTCACCGGACTGTCCTGTCCAAAAGGCACCAGGTATATATGCTTTGTATTTAACAGGGTACCAATATTTTTCAGGTTCATTCCCAGTGCATCGTTGGTGGCCAGTGAAATGACCAATGGACGCTCGTTACGCAAGTGGGCTTTGGCTGCCATGGTTACCGGACCATCTGTAATGCCTGCTGCCAGCTTTGCCATGGTATTGCCTGTACAGGGTAAAATGACCAGTATATCAAACAAAGCTTTTGGTCCAATCGTCTCTGCCTCTACAATAGTGGTCATAGGTTTTATACCTGTAAGGGCCTCCGCCCTTTTATAAAACTCTGCAGCCTCGCCAAACCTGCTGTCTGTCTCCTGTACATGCTCCGATAAAATCACCTGTACGGAAGCACCTTCCTTTACCAGCTTTTCCATTTGTACAAAAGCATTGGCAAATGTGCAGTAAGAACCGGTCATTGCCATTCCGATCCTTCTATATTTCAGGGACATAGTCCTCCTTCCTTTCTATATAAGATTCCAGGTAATTGCAAAATTCATATGCTCCCTTTCATGCATGCTGTTCCAGATTTCCCGCCATATCTATTATATACTCTGCCAAAATCCTGGCTGATTCTTTGGGTGCATATTTCCCTGGTAATCCAGGACATTTGACAGAATGGATATCTGATGCTTCTGCCAGATTTCCTGGTACACAGCCCTGACCTCCTGCCAGTTCTATAAGCAGATGCTCTTTTGGCAAGGCTGCCAAGTGTTCCTGCAGCAGCACAGGAGCAGGGATGGTATTGAAGATCACCGGGCAGCAGGACAGCCCTGATGCCAGGGTTTTGTCATCTACTGTGGCCATTCCTTCGGTTTGTGCCAATACCCTTATTTCCTTTCTCCGGGCATATACCGTTACCTGCGCACCAAACTGTTTCAGACGCAGGGCCAGCAATCTTCCGCATTTTCCATAGCCCAGTACCAGACAGTTACAGTTTTGTAAATTTTCCGGCCACAGGCGCAGAGCCTCTCCAATGGCGCCTTCTGCTGTTGCCACTGCATTTTTCAGAGCGACTTCCTCTGATAACATATAGTCCCAGTACCGTATGCCTTTTCGCCGCAGGTATCTGGCCATTTCTTCCGGAAAGACACCTCCAAATATCTGTTGGTCTGTGTTCAATGCGCCTGCAACTTCTGCCCAGTGCAGTGTCGTTCCAGTGATGCATTCCTGCCCCCGTACCATTGGTATCGGTGCTGCAATAATACTGGCCTGCTCTAACAGCTTCTCAGGCTCTGTTTCAGGGATTTGCCACTGATTGCTCTCTCCTGCTGGGCAAAGTGCTGCCCCATATACAGGCCCAAATCCTGCTTCTATCAAAAACTGCGCCAGATATCTCTGACGCAAATCACCACCTATCACACCTATCAAACCATTCACATAACTCCCTCCTTTGGTGCAACACCTCAACCCTTTTTCTATTCTTATAATATGTGAAGCAGAATCACTTTGTACCTGAACTCCACTTCCCAAAACTTTGTATTTCCTGTGAAAACTGCTGTTCACAATTGACTATTACGCCTCAAAAGACTACAATAATTACAATACAATCGGTTTCAGGAGGATTCCCTATGAATATGACAGCCATCCAGGCCATTCGCAGCAATATCAAAAAAGTAATGATCGGAACAGATACCGTCATTGATCTGATCCTCACTGCTTTTGCCGCAGGAGGACATGTATTGTTAGAAGATGTACCAGGCACTGGTAAGACCGTTATGGCAAAATCCCTTTCCAAGTCTATTGCAGGAGACTTTAACCGGATCCAGTTTACACCAGATTTACTTCCTTCTGATGTAACGGGTCTGAATTATTTTAACCAAAAGGAAGGAGCGTTTGTCTTCCGTCAAGGGCCTGTGTTCTGTAATATTCTGCTGGCCGACGAGATCAACCGCGCTACTCCCCGTACCCAGTCTGCACTTTTGGAGTGTATGGAAGAACGGCAGGTAACCGTAGACGGTACTACCAGAAAATTGGATCGTCCGTTTTTTGTCATTGCCACCCAGAACCCAATCGAAACCGCTGGTACCTTTCCACTGCCTGAGGCACAGTTAGACCGTTTTCTCATGCAGCTTTCCATGGGAACTCCCACCAAAGAAGAGGAGCTTGCCATTATGGAACGCTTCATTGCCAACCAGCCATTAGAGCAGTTAAAAGCAGTGTCTACCAAAGAAGATATTCTGGCACTGCAGGATGCCTGCACTTCTGTTTATGTACATCCTGCTATGATGACTTATATAGTAGATCTGGTACAGGCTACCCGCAGCCATGCCCAGGTCATTACCGGTGTCAGTCCCAGAGGTACTCTGGCACTGTTAAAGGCAGCCCAGGCTTATGCTATGATTCAGGGCAGAGACTATGTAGTGCCTGAGGATGTAAAGATGGTTGCCGTACCAGTTATGGCACATCGCCTGGTGATCAGCCGTGGCTTTGGCAGCCTTTCCAACGGCAGACAGATCATTGAGGAGCTGTTAGGCACCATCGCAGTACCTACTGAGGAATGGAGCCGCCCATGACACTGATCGTTGTTTTACTGGCTGCAGCCCTGCTGTATGGTGCAGAACAGACCCTTTACAGACATTTGTGGGACAAGGGGCTTTCTGCCTCCATTATGTTTCAAAAGGAGGCTGTGACAGAAGGAAATACTGCAGAGCTGTATGAGGTAGTGATCAATCAGAAACTCCTGCCTCTGCCCATTTTGCATGTGAAGTTTCAGTTTCACAGAAATCTGTCTTTTTCCCTGATGGAAAACACCAGCGTGTCTGACAACTGCTACCGAAACGACATTTTTTCCCTGCTGTCCAATCAGAAAATCACCCGTACCCTGACGCTTCAGTGTGGGAAAAGAGGGTTTTATACCATTACCCAAATGGATCTGGTGGCCACGGACCTGCTTATGGTCTCTCATCTGCTGATGCATACACAGCAGTATACCCAGCTGTATGTTTATCCGGCACAGATCGATGAAAGACGCTTAGAGGTGCCATTTCAAAAAATCATGGGGGTAATCACCAGCAGGCAGTTTATTTATCCGGACCCATTTGAATTCAAGGGCATCCGCAGCTATGTGCCTACAGACCCGTTAAATGCAGTCAACTGGAAAGCCTCTGCCCGCACCGGCAGTCTGATGGTGAATACCTATGACTCTACTTCTTCCCAGGAAGTTGTGCTGCTCCTTGACCTGGCAGATGAAACCATCTGGCGGGAGGAAGATCTGCATGAAGAAAGCATCCGGCTGGCCTCTACCCTGGCTGCACGGTTCTTAAATGCAGGAATCCCTGTACGTATCGTATGCAATGGCAGGGATATTGTAACAAAAGAAATGATACAAATTCCGGCAGGTACCGGCAATCAGCAGCTGACAGAGATCAACCAGAGTCTGGCCCGTATTGATTTGACACAAGACAGTGAGGCATTGACTGCCTGTCTGGAACAGGAAACCGGCAGAAATAGTATGAGCATTCCTCTGTACATACTGATCAGTACCTGCCAGAACAAGCTTTTGCATGCTGCCCGCAGACTGTCAGAGGCACAAAACGGACTTTACTGGATCTTACCTCTGCATCAGGACACAGAGCCTGTGATCCTTTCTGACCAAAAGCTTACTGTACTTCCCTGGATCACAACAGTTTAACGGTACAAAAGCATGCGAGCCCTTTCAGCGGCATAATTCTTCTTGGTCCCAGTGGGATCTGGCCCGGAGGACTTTTTGTTATGTAGTTGTTATATAGGCGTATATAAGAAAGAACCGAGGTTTCCATGGAAAAAAGATTTCTTGTATTGCTGCAGTTGTTCTGCGGCACACTGATTACAGGAGGCATTGCCGCTCTGGCTACCTGCTGGATGCATTTGGATATGATTTCCAATCTAAGATGCCTGTATGTAGCACTGCCCATCACCCTGTGCTGGTGGGTCACCCAAAAATCTGACAGTATTCTGCTGTTTGTATTGTCCGGCTGTACTATGACTGCAGGTACATTTCTGTTGTCTGCTGATGATTCAGAGCAGTATATGTTTACCCTGATCACCGTTATGATCTGGATCTCCTTTCTGGTTGCCAGATACAAACACAAAAACTGCTGGATCATGCAGCCTCACTTTGGAGCAGTAGCAGCATTTCTGGGGATGTATGCCTTTGGCAGTATCCAGAACTTTCCCTATCTGTGTTATGTGGCCCATTACTTTACCTGTTTTTATCTGCTGGGAATGCTTTTGTACACCAATCAGTACCGTTTTCTGGATTTTATACAGAAAAATTTCCAATCTGCAAATCTGCCTTACACCAGAATCCGCAGCATTAACCGTCTGCTCATTGCTGTGGTGACAGCGATTTCTGCTTTGATTTTGTTTGCTCTGCCAGTTTCCGGCATGGATGGATTGTTTGCACTGATCAAAAAGCTGCTGTTTTCTATTCTCCGGTCTCTTCTTGCCTTGTTGGAGGGTGGTACTCCCCTTCCGGAAGAAGAGGCGCTGCTGCCGGAAACCTTCTATATGCCTGTCAGCGGCCCGCCGCAGCTGGAAGAAAAGACCAGTCCTATTTGGGTGATCCTAAGTCTGATACTTATGGGGATATGTTTTATCGTTTTGATAGCTGTCTCTATAAAGCTGTTGATTTACTTTGTAAAACACTATCATAAACGCATCAGCAAGGATGGTGATGAAGTAGAGTTTATCGATCAGCCTGCCAAAACTGCTGCTGTACAAAAAGAAAGCTCTGTAAGCCGTCTCCCTCCCAGAAGCAACGACCCCAATGTACAGATACGAAAGCTTTACAAAAAGCGCATCCTGCATCAGAGACGTCCTGCAGTCCCTGCTTCTTCTCATTCCGTCCAGAACAGTCACCCACTATTGCAGGAATTGGAAATGGAACAGGCCTCCCCTACACTCCTGCAAAAACTGCAGCACCGGCTGCACCCTGGAAAAGCAGAGCTGCCAGACCCATCTGACACCCCTGCCCAGATAGAAGCCGACAGCAACGTTGCAGATACCATGCTTCATAATATCTATGAGAAAGCACGTTACAGCAGAAACGGCTGTACAAAAGAAGATCTGGATCTGTTAAAGAACAAATCTTAATATATCCGTTGTCATGAATCAGAATTTGCCCCAGGTAATGGGACATGCATATGTGTTTCCCAAATGCCTAAAAATTCGCCAAACCAAAAGGAGAAATGTGATGATTTATTTATTAATCGGTGCTTTTGTCTGTGCCGCAGATCTGTGGTGCAAAGGAAAAATCGACCATACTAACCCCAAAATAGCCAGAATGCTTCACCGACTTCCCCGCAAATATGCAGGAGGGCGGTTCCAGATTGATTGTGTCCACAACCATGGACTGGCATTCAATGCTCTGGACAAATATCCCGTACTGTCGAAAATACTTTCCGCATCCATCTTCGCTGCCATTGCCATTCTGGGCATCCCTCTGCTGTTTGCCCACGGCATCTGCAGTCTCACCAAGCTGGGACTGACCTTGATGCTTGGGGGAGGTGCCAGCAACGTTGCTGACCGGCTGGGGAAAGGATATGTGGTGGACTATCTCAATATACAGACAAAGCCCATCAAAAAGCTGTATATCAACCTGGGAGACATCAGCCTTTTGGCAGGCTTTCTCTGCCTGCTCCTTGGCAGCCTGCTTTGCCGGAAAAAATAGCAAATATTGAGCCAAACAATAAGTCCTCCTTATGATTATGATGATCACAGGGAGGACTGTTTTAATATATATTCTTTTCGGAAAAGTGTTCCCGAAATATATCATTTAGATAAATTGGAAGTTGACCCACAAAGCACATATACATTTCTAAAGCCATCAAAGTGAGTTGTAAAATGTAAATCCAACCTCACCTTTCTCTATTGCGGTAAATGTATCATATTTTCCATTAGTATATTCGTTAATAACCAAAGTATCCATATTCATTTATATCATCATCGGAAAACTCTGAAAAATCATAATTGTATAACTCCATCATCCATAACACATATCATTCCGATAAGCTTTGTTCCATCCCATGCAGAATATACTGTACTAAAATTTCTCATCGCAACCACAAGTTTGTCGGGAAAGTGACCTGATGACCACTCAACCGAAAGAAATAGTCTTTCTAAATCCTTACTATCAAATTGATGAATATCTTTGTATTCAATGTTCATATTACACCTCCGTCAAATTAAGAATCCTGGAAACAAGCATACTCCACCTGCCAAGCCACTCTATCATCTCCATTGTAAAAAAAACTATTTTTCACAGTACGTATCAAACATGTTCAAAATCTGTTCCATAAGAATTGGATCGGGTTCAAAGCATTGCTTTTTATCGAGATACTCATTCATAAATTCTTCTTTCACCTCAGCACAATACTCTCTGCCGTTGTCCTCAACGTAGGATTTAAAATCCTTGTTCAACTGCTCACGATATGCCCAAGCTGCTTCGGAATAAAACAGATAATCGTGTCCCTTATCCTCGTACAGTACAAACTCAAATCTGTCAGAGTTTCCAAATGCTTCGTAAAACTTATCATAGCCATACTTTGTTGGAACAGTAGTATCGTCCTTGCTATGTACAATCATAATACCGGCATCGGTCGCGGTGAAACCTTCGATTGCAGATATAGCCGTATATTCCTTGCCAAACTTAATGCGTTCATAGAGTGCCATATAAGGTGTGAGAATTTTTGCCCACTCACCAGCCATCTGTTCGCCTTGGTATTCGAGCAGATCTTCACTCTCATTAAAGCCTGCAATCATTACTGCTGCTTTGATGCCGGGATGCATCTTCAGCACGTTGCCAACCGAATAACCGCCCCAACTGTGTCCGAACAGAGTAAACGGCAGGTTTTGATATTCTTCGATTGCTGCTGCGTGACGAAGCGCATCATGTAAAGAAATAATGCCTTGCGGCAATCCCTCCACAGCATCGCCCCCACTATTATCGTTTCCTCTTGCATCATAGGCAAATACATAGTAGCCATTAGAGGTAAAGTAATCAATGAACGGCATATAAGTGTTGTGTCCGCCACCACCAAGACCATGCGCAATGACAACAACGCCTTTCACCTCTTGACTGTCTTTGGAATACTTATAGCCTGCAAGTGTAACATCTTCGGATTGAAAATCGCTGCGCTCCATTTGCAATTCCTCGTAATCTTCAACCGAGAACTGCATCCAAGATGCTGTTTCATATCGTGTCCCGAAAATCGACTCATAGGCAACAACTGAAACAATCGGGAGAATGATGAAAGGAATTGATAGTAAGAAACCAACAATCGAAATGAGTATGATTTTCTTTTTGTTCTTCGGCTGTTTATCCATTGTATTTTTTCCTCCAGAGCACAATTTTAAAAAGAGAGTTTATATATTTTTACCCTTGCTGACAGTCAACTTCATATGGCACCCATTGCACCATTGGGTGAGAATCACATTACTCCTGTGCCAGTTCTACAAGCTTTCTGATATGTATTGCCACACTATCCAAACACGGAAGTACACAATTTTCATCATTTAATATCAACGGCAATTCTGTACAGCCCAAAATAATGGCCTCTATCTCATGCATGCTCTGCATTTTTTTGATGATCTCATTGAACTCCTGCAAGGTTGATTCCTTTACGATACCTAATTCCAGTTCTTCATATATTCTTTTTGCAATCAGCTCTCTGTCAGCCTGTTCCGGAACGATCACATCTATTCCTGCCTGCAGCAAATCTTTTTTCATAAAGTCCTGCTCCATGGTAAAAATAGTGCCCAATAGTCCAACTTTTTTATAACCCTTTTCAATTGCTTCATTGCAGATGGTTTTTGGAATACTGACCAATGAAACCTTTGTATTGGCTTCTATTTCATCAAATACGATATGCATGGTAGCTGCAGTCAATGCGATAATTTCAGCTCCATTTTTCACCAGGTTATGAACCTTTTCAGAAAGATACTCAGCCAATTCTCTATATTGCTCTGATGAGACCAATCCCCACGCCCTGCGAAAATTCACGCTCTCTATGGATAATTCCGGCATATTTTTACCACCGGTAGCCTCATCTATTTTAGAATTCAATTCTTTATAATACATAACAGTAGATTCCGGACCAGTTCCACCAACCAAACCAATTTTTTTCATTCGATTGTTTTCTCCTTTTCTCAAACACTATTTCATTACAGATCACAATTGGCAAAATACCAATTTTTATCACGCTTTCTGCACATAAAGTATATCACCAATCTCCAAGACATGCTACCATATGCAAAAAACGCCCGAACATTTTTTGATATGCCCCTCTTTACTGGACATCCAGTCAGAAGGTACATATCAAATTTTGTTCGGACGTTCTTGTGATTGATCATCAATCAGTTCCAGTTGCCCATCGCTGCCGATCAGTGCTTTGCAGGTATTCCTCTGCCAACCTCTCCATTGGATATGGGCTTTGCACTTTTCGGTCACGACTCTTGGCTTTATCAGTTCCCACACGAACTGCTCCATGCCTTTCGTGCTGCACTTTTTATGTATGATACACTCATGTCCTCAGACATCAGATCACTCTCCCGGATGCACCTTACTTTGTCATTAAGAATCCTGCATATGCAGATTCCAGACCATGCTCGGTAGAATCCAGACCTTCGATCTCCTCAAATTCGCTGACACGCAGACCGATTGTCTTCTTGATTACAAGGAATGTAATAGTAATAGTTACTGCAGTCCATGCAAGTACTGTAATAATGCCCAATACCTGGATACCCAGAAGTTCAAAACCACCGCCATAGAACAGACCCATCAAAGTACAGTCTGGTGCAGTTGGGGTTGCAAATAAACCTACTGCGAATGTACCCCAGATACCGTTGCAGAAATGTACTGCTACAGCACCAACCGGGTCATCAACGTGAAGTACGTTATCCAGAAGCCATACACCGAAGATTACCAGTACACCTGCAACTGCACCAATAATCAGGGAACCGAGTACATCTGTTACATCACAGCCTGCTGTAATTGCTACCAGACCTGCCAGAGAAGCATTCAGACACATAGATACATCTGGCTTACCGTTCTTCACCCATGTAAAGATCATACATACAACAGTTGCAATAGCTGGAGCAATGGTAGTGGTTACAAAAATGGATGCCAGCTGTCCAATGCTGGTTGCTGCTGCACCATTAAATCCGTACCAGCCAAACCAGAGAATAAATACACCTAAAGAACCAAGAGCGATGGAATGTCCTGGAATTGCATTTGCTACTTTCTTTCCATTTACCTTAGAGAACTTTCCAATACGAGGTCCTAAGATCGCAGCGCCAATCAACGCACACACACCGCCAACCATATGGATGGCACAGGAACCTGCAAAGTCGTGAAAGCCTAACTGTGACAGCCAGCCGCCACCCCAGATCCAATGGGCTTCTACCGGGTAGATCACTGCAGAAATAATACCGGAGTACACACAGTAGGAGATGAACTTGGTTCTTTCTGCCATAGCACCGGAAACGATGGTTGCTGCAGTGGCACAGAACACAAGGTTAAATACAAAACCGGACCAGTCAAATGATGCATAATCTGAGAAAATATTGAAGTTTGGCTTACCGCAAAAGCCTCCTACATCTTCTCCCAACAACAGACTGTAACCAATCACAATAAACATTACGGTACCAATACAGAAGTCCATCAGGTTCTTCATAATGATGTTACCGGTGTTCTTTGCTCTGGTAAAACCAGCCTCAACCATTGCAAAACCACACTGCATAAAGAATACCAATGCAGCACCAATCAAAAACCATACACCAAAAACAACTTCCATAACTTATGCCTCCTTAAACTAGAAATCAGAAAAGGCGCTATAACAAACCACCCATATGGTCTGTTATAGCGCCTTTGCTATGCTCCTATTCTATTCCTGTTTTTTTGTTTTGTCAACAAAAAAAATTAAAATTTTATGAATTTTACAAATTATCTTATATTTTTTAAGAAAATCCAAAAATATTTGTGCATTCATACAATTTTCCTATATAGTTGCCAGCACTTCAAAAGTGCTGTACAAATCCAGGATACCAAACCCCCACTCTCTGTTGGGATATTCCCTGCCGGGCACACGTTTTGCCCCTCTGATCAGATACGTAGCTGCCTCACCGGTATTCATATTGACGGAATTGCGGCGGATCACTGCCCACTCCAACAGCAGAGCGCTGGCGCCTGCTGCATGGGCTGCTGCAATGCTGGTGCCGGTACGGTAGCCATAGGCGCCGCTTCCCTCCGGCCCATACACCTCCACTGCAGGGGCAGTGATATAAGGCTTTACGATCTCTGTACTGGTATATCCTCTGCCTGAATGCAGATACAGGCTGCCGTCCCTGTGCTGATACCCTGCCACTGTCATGACCCAGGCTGCATTGCCCGGCTCTGACAAGGTGGTGTCCGGATTAGGGCGCAAAAATATGGTCTCCCCTGACATAAAGGCATAAATGGGCAGCCATATATGAAATCCTCCATATACAAACAGGGAATTGCTGGCTCTGATCTTCCAGATCCCCGGAGTGGGATTCTGAAACCGCAGCTGGATCATAAAGTTGCCGGACAATGGTTCTGCCAGAGCGTAATCTACAATGACCTTGGTTTCCTCAAATACAAAGCCATACAGCTGGCTTTGGGACACTCTGCCCGGAATATTGGAAATGGTCTCCCCTGTAGGTGACTGGAGGGAAATGGTATACAGCTCCGGAGACCTGGCCCAAAACTCCATGGTAAAGCCTTTGTCTCTGGCATCTACCCGCAGCTCCACTGTCTGCTCTGTCATCTGCCCCTCCATCCTGCCAAAGTAGTGACTGCTGCGCCCGGATTCATTGCCCCCGGCTACACAGACCACATGCTGGGGCAGCTTGGCAATGCGGCTTAACACCTCCTGCAGGGGGCCTACACCGCTGTGAGAGCCCTGATTGCTCCCTATGCCAATGCAGATCACCAGGGGCTGCCTGCGGGCAGTGGCAAGCTGGTGCAGATACACTGCTCCTGCCATCACATCATTTTCCTGAAATGCAGGCACATCTAAGGGCACCTGAAAATACTCCCGCAGATACCGTTTTGCCTCTTTTAATTTTACCACTGCAATATCTGCATTGGGAGCAGCGCCTATAAAATCCTGCTCGATGTCCTCACTCCCTGCCATGATCCCTGCCAGAAAGGTCCCATGCCCCAAAGGATCTTTTGGGATCTCTCCCTGACCAGTCAATGCCAGATTGATGTCCCCCTGGGTATATTCCCTGCCATAGGAAAAATTAGCAGGATGGGGGCCTTCCGTCCCTGCCTGATCCCACAAAGCTACGATCCTGGTCTTACCCGACGGTTTCTGAAAAATAGAAAGGCTCCAGTCGATTCCGGTATCAATCACCCCAACCAGTACGCCTCCACCGGTCAGAGACAGGGCAGGCTGGTTTTGCACATCTGTGATCCTGGAGGCTTCCATACTGCTGCGATCCATCAGTCCATACAGCTTTGGTACAGAGTAATAAGGTACCTGCAGCAGAGGCAGACCTGCCAGCAGATAAAATCCATTGTCCGGCTGACTTCCCCTGCCCCCAGACAACGCTTTTAAAGGCACATATTCTGTGCGGTACACTTCATCCAGGTTTTGGATGCACGCTACCTCCTGAAAAAAGGGGATGGTCTCTGAGATGCTGTTTTGAAAAATAAAATCTGCATATTCTTCCGATAAGATCACTTCTTCACAAGCCACATTTTCCTCCTGATCTCTGAAAACAGTTACTTCTCAAAGCTGCGATTGCATACAGCTTCACAATTGGGCTTTCAAATACAGAGCCAACCGCCTCATTTTGTCTGCCGGAACCGATTGGTCAGATCTGTAAATTTTTGCCAGCCGTACATTGCCACAAAGGCCACCAAAAAGCCCAGGGCAATGGCACCTGCAATATAATACCAGTACACCTTAGTCTGCAGATAAGATGCATACCCCAATACAGCAACCACTGCAGATATGAGAGACAACAGGATCACCTGTATGTCTGTAGGGATCCTCTTTAAAAATCCAACGCTTTTCGTCACCTCTGTCACTGCTGATACAAAAAACGCCAACCCTCCAATGACTCCAAACAACATGGTAATACAGTCCCAGACCTCCGGCATCACATGTCCTCCTTTTTCTTCACACAGCAAAACTCCTTTCCTGCAGACCCTGCTGCAACAGATACCATATGCAGCAGAATATGCGCTCTTTGCAGGTTTTGCCAGAAATCAAACAGGTGCCCTTTGCATTCTGCCGTAATAAAGACATGTTCAAATGACACCTGTTTTCTTTTAATATATGCGCAGACAGCCAGCATATGCCTGTCTGCTGCTATGTGTTTTGTGGTTCACCCTTGCGTGTCAGATCAACCGGTACAAGCCTAGGTGACACCATATCAATTTACTGTTATCCCTCCAGCGCCAGATATCCACGCATCTGGATCCTTGGGCCTCCATTGCCCTCAATATAGGCCTTGGTGATGGTCACTCTGCCGATATTGTCATCCTTGGGGATCTCATACATAATATCCAGCATAAATTCTTCAATAATGGCACGCAGAGCTCTTGCTCCCGTACCCTTATCCAGGGCACGCTCTGCAATGGCTTCCAGTGCATCCTGGTCAAACTCCAATTCTACTTCATCTAAAGCCAGCAGCTTTTTGTACTGGCGGATGATGGCATTCTTGGGCTCCTGCAGCACCCGTACCAGCATCTCCTTGCTCATGGCTTCTAATGTATAAATGATGGGCAGACGGCCGATGAATTCCGGGATCATGCCAAAGGCACGCAGGTCCTCTATCTGCACCTTCTGTAAAATGTTCTTTTCCTCATCATACTTATCCTTTAACTCAGCGCCAAAGCCCATGGAAGTGGTTTTCTTCAGACGCTCCCTGATGATCGTTTCCAGCTCAGGGAATGCACCGCCGCAGATAAACAGGATGTCTCTGGTATTGACAGTCTTTAAAGGCACCATGGCATTTTTGCTGGTGGCTCCTACAGGCACTTCTACCTCTGCCCCCTCCAACAGCTTTAATAAGCCCTGCTGCACAGACTCTCCGCTGACATCACGGTTGCTGGTGTTGCGCTTTTTGGCAAGCTTGTCGATTTCATCAATATAAATGATACCCTGCTCTGCTCTTGCCACATCATTGTCTGCATTGGCAAGGAGCTTGGATACTACGCTTTCAATGTCATCTCCAATATAGCCGGCTTCTGTCAGAGAAGTGGCATCTGCAATGGCCAAAGGCACATCCAAAAGCTTGGCTAACATCCGCACCAGATAGGTCTTGCCGCTTCCGGTGGGTCCGATCATCAGCATATTGGACTTTTCAATTTCAACTTCTTCATCTCCTCTGGAAGCCACACGTTTGTAGTGGTTATACACTGCCACACTGATGACCTTCTTGGCATGCTCCTGCCCCACTACATATTCGTTGAGCTTTTCATAAATCTTGTGGGGAGCAGGGATCTGCTTAATATCGATCACCGGAGCCTGCTCAGACTTTTTGATCTTCTGCTTTTTGGGGACGGTATCCTCCTGCAGGTTTTCTCCACCTGGAAAACCTCCAGGAAAACCACCAAAAAGATTCATATTGCCATATGGGAAACCGTTCTGATTCACCTGGTCAAAGGCTTTCTGCATACAATCGTTGCAGATGCATAAATTTCCTGGCATGTGGATCATCTTGCCGGCCTTGCTTTCCGGGCGGCGGCAGACGTAGCAAATTTCTTCATACTGTTCTTCATTGTTTTTTCTATCTTCAGACATATTTTCCTCTTTCTTTTTACCATTGGACGGTGTCTGTCATAATCTGTGCTTTATGCAATGCCTCTCCATATTACATTGCTGTACAAATTGATGGAGTCCGTTTCTCCAATACTTATTATATAAAGTCTGTTTCTATAGCACAAGAAATTTTTTATGAAAAAATACAAAATTATTTGAAACGTACGGAATGCGCTGTGTGGAGGTTTTTTCTGTATGGAAACCGTTCTGCAGCGTATCTTGTTCTGGCTATATGTTTTTCTTTTGTTCTGACTATTTTTGTATGGTCAGTATCATTATATACTGTTTGCATATGAAAAAGGAGGCATGCCACAAAATGATGACCATTACATATCAGGTAAAAAATGGTATTTATGTAAATATGACCAACCGCTGTCCATGTGCCTGCACCTTTTGTCTCAGACAAAACAGCGACCATGTATACGGTTCTGAACCCCTTTGGCTGGAGCATGAGCCTACTGTGGATGAGGTGTGTGCAAGCATTGATGGCTGGGATCTGCCCCAGTACAGCGAAGTGGTATTCTGTGGATATGGAGAACCTACAGAGCGGCTGGAGGATCTGTTACAGGTCGCAGCTTATATCAAAAGCAAAAGCAGCATTCCAATTCGCATCAATACAAATGGTCTGGCAGATCTCATCTGGAAAGAAAAAACAGCGCCAAAATTAAAAGGACTGATTGATGCTGTCTCTGTCAGCCTGAATGCCACCAACCAAGAGGACTATTTCCGGGTAGTTCGACCTAAATTTGGCCTAGAATCCTTTGATGCCATGATTCAATTTACCAAGGACTGTGTAAACTATGTTCCAAATGTTATGATGACCGTAGTAGACGTAGTGACCTCTCCGGAGGAACAGGCACGCAGCCGTCAGATCTGTGATGCCATTGGTGCAAAGCTGCGTGTACGCCCTTATGAAACAGCAAATTCCTGACCACACGCCAAACCCTTTTGCTTGTGATGTACGATCAACAAGCAGAGGCCTGATTGCGTAACAGATCTCTGTGTCTGTTACGCATTTTTCATGCACAGATCTGATGGAGACAGTGGAACTGCTTCTGTTTTTCTGATATACTTTATGCAAAGAGTAAACGCAACATCTGAAAGGAATGGAGGTAGGGACATGGCAGTACAAATCTTAGAGGTAAAGCAGGAACGCCTTCCTGCAGCACGGTTGATCGGCAGGAAATACCATGATCACCCAAACTGGGGTGAATGGTGAGAAAACAATTGGTGCTTTGAACGCTACAACAGCCCCTATCATCACCCCCTTCTCCCGGAGGCAAAAAGCAAAATGAGCTGATTCGCACATACAGGCATTTGGTCTTAGGCAAGCTCCTGGTCATATGTGCTGCCGGTGCATTGGTTTACGCAGGGCACGCTTGCGCTTCGGTGAAAACGCAGCGGTGCTAAGGCGCCGTATAAAGATAAAAGGATACCCTCCTATGGAATGAGCTTCCATAGGAGGGTATCCTTTTATCTTTATACGCCACCTAAGAACCGGCGTTTTCAAGAGCCCTGCTTAAAACCAATGCACCGGCAGCACATATGACCAGGAGCTTGCCCCTAAGACCAAATGCCTGTATGTGTGAATCAGTTCATTTTGCATCACACCCCAGCTGAAAGAGGAATTAGTTCTCGATCAGCTTCTTCTTGTCATTCCAGCTCATTAAGCTTCTTAATTCAGCGCCAACCTTCTCTAATGGATGCTGAGCCTCCATACGACGGCGTGCGTTGAAGTATGTGCAGCCTACCTGGTTCTCTAATAACCAGTTCTTTGCGAAAGTACCTTCCTGGATATCCTTCAGTACCTGACGCATTGCGTTCTTGGTATCCTCAGTGATGATCTTTGGTCCAGTGATGTAGTCACCGTACTCAGCTGTGTTGGAGATGGAGTATCTCATACCAGCAAAACCAGACTCGTTGATCAGGTCTACGATCAGCTTCATTTCATGGATACACTCAAAGTAAGCAGATTCTGGCTCATATCCAGCCTCTGTTAATACTTCGAAACCGCACTTCATCAGAGCAGTTACACCACCGCAAAGTACAGCCTGCTCACCAAACAGGTCAGTCTCTGTCTCTTCACGGAAAGTAGTAGCCAGAACACCAGCTCTTGCGCCGCCAATTGCCAAAGAGTAAGCCAAAGCCAGGTCGCGTGCCTTGCCTGTATAATCCTGCTGTACAGCGATCAGACATGGAACACCCTTGCCCTCTTCATATGTACTTCTTACAGTATGTCCAGGTCCCTTTGGTGCGATCATGGTAACATCCACATATGGTGGTGGTACGATCTGGCCAAAGTGAATTGCAAAACCATGTGCGAACATCAGCATATTGCCTTCCTCTAAGTTTGGAGCAATATCCTTCTGATACATAGCAGCCTGCTTCTCATCATTGATTAAGATCATGATAATATCAGCTCTCTTAGCTGCCTCTGCTGCAGTATATACTTCAAAACCTTCAGCCTCAGCCTTAGCCCAGGACTTAGATCCCTCATACAGACCGATGATAACGTGGCATCCGGAATCCTTAGCATTCTTTGCATGTGCGTGACCCTGGCTGCCGTAGCCGATGACTGCAATTGTTTTTCCCTCTAATAAAGAAAGGTTACAATCCTTCTGATAATAAATGGTTGCCATTTTATCCTCCATTCTGCCACTTATGGGCAAATCGTCTTTATGACGATGTACATTTATGAAAAGCTGAAATTCAGCAATTCTACAATTCTTCTATCTGCTGCCCTTCAACAGGCCGCAAGATGCTTTACAGGAAAAATTCCTGCCTTTCCAAAAATATCTGATATGGGAAACCGATTACTTCATTTCACCACGGGCAAGTCCGGTAATACCTGTTCTTGCCAGCTCTAAGATACCATATGTAGTAAGCATGTCAATAAAAGCCTGTAACTTTCTTTCATTACCGGTTAATTCTAACATCAGAGACTCCGGTGCCACATCTACAATCTTTGCACGGAAGATCTCAGCAATAGACATAATCTGCTCTCTGGTCTCAGCGGTAGCGGCTACCTTTACAATGATCAGTTCTCTGCAAACAGCTGCATCTGCAGGAAGTACACGGATCTCTACTACATCCACCAGCTTCAACAGCTGCTTTTCAATCTGTTCCAGAATCTCTGGTTCGCCGCTGGTGACAATTGTCATACGGGAACGCTTAGGATCCTCTGTCTCACCTACAGTAAGACTGTCAATGTTATATCCACGGCGGCTGAACAGACCTGCCACACGGCTTAACACACCCGCCTGATTATCTACCAATAAGGAAAATACCTTTTTACTCATAGTAACCCCCAATCTTAAATACAGGATATTTTGCTTTTGTTGCATACCCGTATAGCATATATTCCATCATAACAAAGTAACACTAGGTTTGTCAATGAATTTGGCATATCGATTTGTTTGTTTTTGATATAACTGTATGTTATAAAAGCAGCCCAATCACTTATTTTTTGCACAGATATAAACATTTGCTCTGGTAACTGTTATACTACCGGAGTTTTATTCTCAGCAAAAACACTGGGTATGCCCTGCCTTTTATTGAACCTTGTCGAAAAAAATTGAAATACAGCAGGCTTCATGATATAATAAATTCATTAAAACAAAAGGCTTTCAGGATATCTGTGTCACCCAATTCATAAAATATACAGGCACAGCATCCCCCATTATTCAGGAGGTAAATACTATGGCTTATTGTACCAATTGCGGCACAGAACTGGAAAACGGTGCCCACAAGTGCCCATTCTGTGGTCTGCCCCAGAATCCCACTCCAAACAACATGATCTATACATCTGATTCCAATTCCAAGAATGATGATACTGGCGGCCTCCTCTACGGCTTTATAGGCTGCTGTGTTCCTATTGTAGGTCTGGTCCTGTTCCTGGTATGGAAAGATACCCAGCCTAAGAATGCCAAAGCAGCAGGTATCGGTGCATTGATCAGTGTCATCTGTATCGTTGTGTTCTATGTCCTGATCTTCTTGATCGGCATAGGCTTATCCACAGCATCCTACCTTTATTAAAATGAGTACATGGATATATAAATGGCTGCCCATTGTATTTGGATGCCATCACAGACCGGAACGTTCCTTTTTCTACAAAGGCAGACAGTTTCCCATCTGTGCCAGATGTACAGGAGAGTTGGCAGGCATTGTCATAGGCAGTCTTTTCTACGCCATGGCACATCCAAAGCCAGTCACTGCTGCCCTGTTGCTGATTCCACTGATGGTGGACGGTTTCATACAGGCGCTGACTTCCTATACCAGTACCAATGGCAGGCGTTTTCTTACCGGGCTGCTTTTTGGATACGGACTGATCACTCTGTTTTTGTACAGCGTGGTGCAGATATTTTTATTTGGGTATTATTTCTTAGACCCATAATACAGATACATAACACAAATTCAAATAGGTGCTATACATCTGGACGCTCGTTTCCAGGTGCGTAGCACCTCTTTTTCTTTATCTGGTGCCTTAGCACCGCTGCCTTTTCACCGAAGCGAAAGCGCATCCTGTCTAAACCCGATCCATCCGCCTTCCTTCATCACCATCTTCACTACACCATCATGCAGCCTGTCCCCAAGCCGAAATATCCACCCCGTTACAGCAGTGGTGAAAATACCCGTACTACAGAATTGACCAGGCCACCCCAGAAGCCTGTCTTGATCTCTCCAAGCTCTATCCTCCGGCTCTTTGCCATGGTTTCAATGGCATCCTTCTTCACATCCAGGACTGCATCACATCCGTAAAACCAGGTGGCGCACTCAAAATGCAGATACAGGCTGCGGAAATCCCAGTTGACTGTACCCACAATGGCCATTTTATCATCACACACCAGGCTCTTGGCATGGATAAATCCAGGGGTAAACTCATAGATCTGCACTCCTGCCCGCATCAGCGCCCCATAATTAGACCTGGTTACCTTAAATACAGTCTTTTTATCCGGGATGCCAGGGGTCACAATGCGCACATCTACCCCTCTCTTGGCAGCCATGATCAGACTGTTGCGCAGCTCATCACTGAGGATCAGGTACGGTGTAAAAATATACACATAATCCTGGGCCTGTCCCAGCATATCGATATAAATGTTCTGGGCCAGCGGATTGTCATCTAACGGGTCGTCTCCATAAGGCTGTACAAATCCCTGTCCGGAAAATGGTTCCGGGTGATATACATGGGGCATATACTGCTCCAGCCTGATCTCTTCCGGGCGGACACAAGCCCACATTTCCAGAAACATTTCTGTATAATTGCCGGCTGCCTCTCCTACCAGACGGATGCCGGTATCCTTCCAATAGCCATAAGGGCTGTTGATGTTGATATACCTGTCAGACAGATTGATGCCCCCGGAAAAAGCAGTATGTCCGTCTATCACCAGGATTTTTCTGTGATCTCTGTGATTCATCACCATGGAAAAGATGGGCGTGATCTGATTAAAGGTCTCACACTGGATATGAGGGTCTATGGCCTCTACCTTTTTGCTGTAATTTTGGGGCAGGTAAGTGGCACAGCCCATATCATCATACAGGATTTTAACCTCTACTCCCTCCTTTGCCTTTCTGGTGATCACCTCCAGAATGGGATTCCACATTTCTCCCACTTCAATGATAAAAAACTCCAGAAAGATAAAATGCTCTGCCTGCTCCATGGCAGCCAGCATATCCTGATAGATCAGGTGGCTTTCCGGATAATAGGTCACCTGGGTATTTTTATGCACCGGGAAATGCTCATCTCTCCAGATAAATCTGCTGCCTGCACCGGCTCTGCTGTCTGTCTGCCGCAGCTCCTCCAGCACCGCCTCATCCTGCACTGCCTTATTTCGAATCTCTGCCTGAGAACGAAGGAGCTTCCTGCGCAGCTTCTTTCCAGGTCTTTTATCTCCGCAAAACAGATACAAAGGCACACCAAACAACGGAAAGATCATCACGATCATGATCCATCCGATCTTGTACGCCGAGGGCTCATGCTCCGTATTCACCAGATACAGCACAAACACCAGGCTCAGTGCATTGGTGATCAGAGAAATGTATGAATGCTGCTCCTCCAATTTCACCAACACCAGCAGCCACCATATGATCTGTAATAAGATCAGTAAGGCAGTGATCATCACCCTTCTGGTGGCCAACTCTTTGTATCGCTTCATTCCCATCATCCTTTCCTTTTGTAATCTGTCTTTCAGAGGTATTTCACACCGGTGGCATCTCCCCCCTGATTTACTGACTGCAGGCCGCAGCTCTGCTCTAAGATAACGATCTCACTATTATTTTTTCAGTGTGTCGCAGCCTTAACTGTACCAGCTTAGGCACAATAACTGTTCTAAGATAACAACCCTATGATTATTTTTTCAGGGAGTAGGATTCCATATTCCATATTTTGGTCACAAGACCGTCATAAAATTCAGGCTCGTGGCAAACCAATAAGATGGCGCCCTTGTATTCCTGCAGGGCACGCTTTAATTCCTCCTTGGCATCTACGTCCAAATGGTTGGTAGGCTCGTCCAACAGCAATACATTGGTATCCTGATTAATGAGCTTACACAGACGTACCTTTGCCTGCTCTCCACCGCTTAATACCTTTACCTTGCTTTCGATATGCTTGGTGGTCAGACCGCACTTTGCCAGAGCAGAGCGCACCTCATACTGGGTGTAAGAGGGGAAGGTCTGCCAGATCTCCTCGATACAGCTGTTGTCTCCTGCCTCCATCTCCTGCTCAAAGTAACCGGTGTAGAGATAATCTCCCAAAGTAGCCTTACCGGACAGAGGCGGGATCAAGCCCAGCACACTTTTTAAGAAGGTGGACTTACCGATTCCATTGGTTCCCACAATGGCGATCTTTTCTCCCCGCTCCATACGCAGATTCATTGGCTTGGACAGTGGATTCTCCTGCTCATAGCCGATCACCAGATCATCTGTCTCAAAGATCACCTTGCCGGAGCTTCTTGCATTGCGGAAATTAAATTCCGGCTTTGGCTTTTCTGCTGCCAGCTCGATCACATCCATCTTATCTAACTTTTTCTGTCTAGACATTGCCATATTTCTGGTAGAGACTCTGGCCTTGTTTCTGGCTACAAAATCCTTTAAGTCCTCGATCTCCTTCTGCTGTCTCTTATAGGCTGCCTCTAACTGAGCCTTTTTCATCTCATACACTTCCTGGAACTTGTCATAATCTCCCACATAACGGGTCAGCTCCTGGTTTTCCACATGATAGATCAGGTTGATCACACTGTTTAAAAATGGAATGTCATGAGAGATCAGGATAAATGCATTTTCATACTCCTGCAGATACCGCTTCAGCCACTCAATATGCACTGCATCCAGATAGTTGGTAGGCTCGTCTAACAACAGGATGTCCGGCTTTTCCAACAACAGCTTTGCCAAAAGCACCTTGGTACGCTGACCGCCGCTTAACTCTGATACATCTGTATCCAGTCCCAGATCCATAATACCCAGGGCTCTGGCTACTTCCTCTACCTTGGTATCAATGATATAAAAATCATGCTGCTCCAACAGCTCCTGATAGGTGCCGGTCTCCTCCAGCAGACGGTTCATTTCTTCCTCATCTGCCTCTCCCATGCGGGCAAACATATCGTTCATTTCTGCTTCCATATCATACAGATAGGAAAAGGCGCTGCGCAGCACATCTGCAATGGTCATACCCTTTTCCAGCACTGTATGCTGATCCAGATAGCCTGCACGTACATTTTTTGCCCAGATCACATTGCCCTCATCCGGCATAAGCTTACCGGTGACAATGTTCATAAAAGTGGACTTTCCCTCACCATTGGCGCCGATCAGTCCAATATGCTCTCCCTTTAACAGTCGAAAGGACACATTTTGAAAAATGGCTCTGTCTCCAAATCCATGTGTTAAATTCTGTACCTCTAAAATCATGTTTTCCTCAATTCTACTTCTTCCTTGATTCAAAGAAAAGTTTTGTTTTCATTTCTATTTTTCAGCTTCTTCTGAACTATTTTCTGTTTCCTCTGGTTCTGCTTTCTCCGGCTGGACCGGAAGATTTTTCACTGCATTTCTTTCATTCACACTGTCTCTAAGCAGCATATACACGGTAGACAACAACGGAATAAACACCAGCATGCCTGCTATGCCAAACAGACTTCCGCCAATGCTCACTGCAGCCAGCACCCAGATAGAAGGAAGGCCTACAGAATTTCCTACTACCTTTGGATAAATCAGATTACCTTCAATCTGCTGCAGTACCAGGAACATAACCACAAACCACATCGCCATTACAGGATTGTCTACCAGTATCAGGAATGCACCTACAATACAACCAATGAATGCGCCTACAACAGGGATCAACGCAGTAAAAGATATGAGTACCCCCACCATGACAGCATACGGCATCCGAAACAGGGACATGGCAATGAAAAACATCAGTCCCAGAATCACAGCTTCTTTACACTGTCCTGTAATAAAGTTGCTGAAATTGCGGTAAAGCAGGCTGCACACTTTTAAAACCTTGTTGTTTACCTTCTCTGAACAGTAAGCAGATAAGATCCGGCAGCACTGATTTGCAAGTTTTTCCTTTTGACTTAAGATATAAAGAGCAAACACAAAAGACACAAAGCCATTGACTACCCCGCCAATAATGCTGCCTGCAATGGTAAACGTTGAAGTAAGCATATTGGTCATGCCATCTTTCAGAAAATCCGCCAGATTGGCAGCTAATGTTTTCCAGTCTACAGAGGTATAATCAAACCGTTCCAGGTAAGTCTGCAACTGTGGATAATCCCGGCTGATACGCTCTAATGATTCATGCACCTGGGCAAGGAAACGGGGAATTTTATTGCCAAGTTCTACCACAGTCTTACCTAACTGGGGCATAATAATGGAAACTGCCAGTACCAAAGCCAGTACAATGACCAGAATACTTCCAATAATACCCACTGGACGCTTCCACTTTACCTGCTTTCCCCTGCATAACTTATCTATCAACCGTTCTATGCCGCACAGCGGAATATTCAGCACAAAGGCAATCACACCGCCATACAGAAATGGTTTCATGATACTGAAAAGAAACACTAAAATTTCTCCAATGTTCTGACTGTACATTAGTATTAATACCAGTACCCCTGTTAACAGCAGCAAATTTCTGATCTGTTTTATTTTTTCTTTTTCAAATCCCATGTATTGTTATCCTTTCCCCAGAACTCCCATAACAGCTATCCCCTTCCTGAAACAGGGAAATCTATTTTCTGCTTTTTATGGACACTTTCTCAAGCATATACTTCTGTGATACTTACTTTACCATAAAATTCTTCTATATGCCAGTTCTTCTCTATTTTCTGGGGCATATTTCCCTAAGCATCTGCAGATTCAGATACCATTTTGCACTTATATCACCATCTGCCAATGCTGCATTTCTTAAATTGGGGGATACCGGGAAGCAGTATTCTTGCGTTTTCACCGAAGCGAGCGCATGTCAAACGTATCACAAATAATACGTGGGATGAAAATATTTTCTTACAGATACTTTCCAAAGCGCCCGGGAATGTATTTCCAATTACCTATAAAATCAATTGTGAACCCTTTCTTTTTATGCTAAAATGCGGGTAACTGCGAAACACATATACCTGTATTCTAAAATATTCCAAGTATTTTGGTAATACACTTTAAGATTATTTTTGAAATGGAGTACATCATGAATAAAAACACAAAGAAAAAATCCGTTCTGTCTTTTCTGGTTTCTTTTTTTAAGGCAGAAACCATCTTATGTATCGCCTTTCTTCTGGCAGTTTTGTCTGCCTTTGCTGTACCTCCAGCTCTGGAATATGCAGGTTATCTGGATTGGCGCACGCTGGCACTGCTTTTCTGTCTGATGTTGGTAGTAGCCGGCCTGCAGCATATGGGAACTTTTCATATATTGGGCAATACCCTGTTATCTGGTGTAAAAAACACCCGGGAACTGACTTTGTTGTTAACATTTCTCTGTTTTTTTGCAAGCATGTTCATTACCAATGACGTGTCTCTGATTACTTTTGTACCCTTTGCCATTCTCCTGCTTACCATGGCCAGCCAGACTCAACTGTTGATCCCTGTGGTAGTACTGCAAACCATAGCTGCCAATTTGGGCAGCATGTTTACCCCTATTGGCAATCCTCAGAACCTGTATCTGTATTCCCGGTTTTCTCTGGACATAGGAGATTTTCTGATTACTATGCTGCCTCTCACCTTTTTGTCTGGAATTTTGCTTTTGGGTGCAGTATTTTTACTCCCCAATCACCCCCTCACGCACCGTAACCATATGCCATCTGATCAGACACCTTCTGACAGACTGCACCTGCCTCATCTGCTCTTTTACCTCGCATTATTCGGTGTGTGTATTGGCTGCGTGCTGCATCTGATTTCCTGGCCGGTTATGCTTTGCGTAATTACCCTTTCTATTTTGGCATTAAACCGAACATTGTTGGGAAAGGTGGATTATAAACTATTGCTGACTTTTGTATGCTTTTTTGTCTTTATTGGAAACCTGCAGCAGATTCCAGCTGTTTCTTCTATATTAAATACTTTTATCCAGGGCAGAGAACTGCTGCTTGGCATCCTTTTCAGCCAGTGCATCAGTAATGTACCAGCTGCCATTCTTCTTTCCGGCTTTACAGACCAAGTGCGTCCCCTTTTGTATGGTGTAAATATAGGAGGACTTGGCACATTAATTGCTTCTCTTGCCAGCGTAATCTCCTACCGTTTTTACGCAGGTACCGCAGAAGCACAAAAAGGACGGTACCTTCTGGTATTCACCTGCTATAATGTGCTGTTTTTGCTTATTTTATCCGGCGCTGCCATCCTCATTCTCTAGATTTTCAAAACATGTACCTGTCCCCAATGGATCACTGCTGACTGCAAACCTGCCTTCATGCACATTCTGTCCCACATATTTTTTATTATAGTATGATGCCTGAAAAATCCTACCCTTTTCTGGTCTTTTCCCCACTGGTATGCTATAATAAACCAAAAGAAATTGGGTTTTTGATCCAGAAAGGAATCCTCCTATGAAATGCGAATACTGTGGTTCTAAAATGCAGCCAGGCAGTCATATCTGCCCTTTCTGCGGACTGGCAGCCAATCATATCGATCCCACCCAGTCCACATTTCAAAAAGAACCTGGCATACATCAGGTTACTGACACGAAAACTGCATCCGGCACTGGCTCCCGTTTAAAAACACCTTTTATTGCATTTTTCATTCTGCTGATTCTAAATATCTGCGCAGGCACTCTGGTAATCAAATCATGGGATATTGCTGATGAGATCACTGTATGGCAGGTGGAGAAAAATGCTGAAAGCCATCAGCAGGAAATAGAAAGACGTCTGGAATCCCAGGATTATATTGGTTACTACCTATATTATTATGACAATAACCTCTATGCCAGCTCTGATTTTGATTGCTATCATGCAGTCACCCTTGCCAGCAGCAACCTGTATTATCTTTATGAAATTGCTGTAGACTTTAGCGATGACAGACAGTTTTCCTTTTCAGAGGAAACTCTTTCTGATACCGCAGAGAAGTTTACCGACTATGTAAATTTCCTTTTTTCAATAGAGCGGCGCTGTAATTATGAGCCAGATTATGTGACTGATGATAAGCTGGCTATCATCGCAGATATCCAGAATCAGGCGAAAGGCATTCTGGTTGCCTACTGCGGTCTGACTATTGAAGAAGCCAACGAGATACCGAATCTTTCTTATGAAAAGCAATACGAAATCCTGGAAAGGGGGCTTGGCCGATTATGAAATCTATCCAAACCGGGAAAATCCTCCTGTGGGTTGCAGCAGCAACTCTCTCTGTTTTTCTTTTAATTTCACTAGCTGTAGCTTTTCAGAATATTTACTGGTATGCATTTCCAGATACTACATATGATGATACATATTATGAATATATAATAGAAGAAGGGTACTATGTTTCCCTCATAAACCTGCTGGAACATGACCACCGCTCCGAAGAAGATATGACTGATCAGTATGAAGAGTTTTCTGCTATTGGGGATTATTATAAAGCTGCTTCTTTGTATAAGGCTTATTTGGCGGTGAACGATACAGATTCTGCAGCTATACAGAAACAGATCATGGAACGAAATGCAGAAATATTGAATGAATATGATGAGCAGATTGATATTATCAACGAGTTATTGGATTTAAATTAATATCCAAAAGATGAGATCAGTGTAAAATAGTTTGTGTCTTTGGTAAAAAATACTCCTTTTAGTAAGAATTGGAATATGACAATTCTTATGGAAAAGGAGTATTTTTTATGCCCGCAGCAAAGAGATAAATGAGACAGATTATAGCAGCAAACAGCATCAACAGCGTTTCTGATGTGTATGAGCCTCTATGAGTTTCAGAGATATTCTCCAGAAACTCATAGAATCAGAAATAGACACGACCCTTGGTCATGAAAAAACTCACAAGGAAATGTACAAATCAGCAACAAAAGAAACGGACATTGCCCTCTCGAAGAGGGTGACGCTTTATATCTGGAATACTGGCAACTGGTAATTATTTCAATCCACACCCTCCCGAAGAGGGTGACGCGCGGGGCGGCTATTTTGGTTTGTATATCGAAATATTTCAATCCACACCCTCCCGAAGAGGGTGACTGGTACCGTAGTCGTACCGGTTAAGGTATTGCAATTTCAATCCACACCCTCCCGAAGAGGGTGAGGTAACCTTTGAGGGCAAAAATTATGCCTTTGTTATTTCAATCCACACCCTCCCGAAGAGGGTGAACATAGTCAAAACCAACACAATTGTTTTCAACTGATTTCAATCCACACCCTCCCGAAGAGGGTGAGTTCTATTTCAGGTACAGATATAGGTATCACTAGAATTTCAATCCACACCCTCCCGAAGAGGGTGAATGTTGATATCTCTAATAGTCCTGTAGTTGCGTTATTTCAATCCACACCCTCCCGAAGAGGGTGAATCTACAGTCGCCTCTACCTCTTTGCCAGTATCCAATTTCAATCCACACCCTCCCGAAGAGGGTGAGACTTTGTGATGTGACGCGCTTATAATCGCTATTATTTCAATCCACACCCTCCCGAAGAGGGTGATTCACTGCTGGGATCAGTCGGGTGGTCACGTAAGAATTTCAATCCACACCCTCCCGAAGAGGGTGAGTGATATGATTTAGAGGAGGGAGGTTGATATGGTATTTCAATCCACACCCTCCCGAAGAGGGTGATGTCCTTGTTGATGAGGATTTTCATGTATGTGGTAATTTCAATCCACACCCTCCCGAAGAGGGTGATGGCTGCCTATACGGTAAGCAGCTCTTGGCTGCTTATTTCAATCCACACCCTCCCGAAGAGGGTGACATTGTCCCTCTGCCACTGCCGCATCATGCGGTTATTTCAATCCACACCCTCCCGAAGAGGGTGACGCATATATCCGTACCAGACCACACCAATACAGATTTCAATCCACACCCTCCCGAAGAGGGTGAGAAAGTTGTTATTGATTCGGGTTTAACACAAAAAATTTCAATCCACACCCTCCCGAAGAGGGTGACAAGTAGGGAATAAGCACTCGGAGCGTTACAGGCATTTCAATCCACACCCTCCCGAAGAGGGTGATATAAAAATCATGTTTTCCGCGAATATCCGGACGATTTCAATCCACACCCTCCCGAAGAGGGTGATCCGCATATATCCGCACCAGGCCACACCAATACAGATTTCAATCCACACCCTCCCGAAGAGGGTGAATATAAAAATTATATGCAGTTTAACCAGTAAACCATTTCAATCCACACCCTCCCGAAGAGGGTGAAATTAGCTTGTATTACAAAGGGATTTACATTTAATATTTCAATCCACACCCTCCCGAAGAGGGTGACCTGAACACTGGCGCCATCAGCTTTCTCAATCGTATTTCAATCCACACCCTCCCGAAGAGGGTGTACATATCTCCTGATCATCATTATCAAAATTAGCCATTTCAATCCACACCCTCCCGAAGAGGGTGATTAAGATTACAGTTATTTGCGCATGACCTGAGAATTTCAATCCACACCCTCCCGAAGAGGGTGACTGGCTTACGCGGGGAGTGAATACATACACGTAGCTATTTCAATCCACACCCTCCCGAAGAGGGTGACCTACACCGGAGCGAAGATCACATACACGGATCCATTTCAATCCACACCCTCCCGAAGAGGGTGAATGTGACAGCAGGTGGGTATAAATGGTCTTATGTATTTCAATCCACACCCTCCC
>JBGVQN010000045.1:0-142404 GCA_045127535.1 Lachnospiraceae bacterium
CATTTGTCTGTCAGACACCTTAGTACCGCTGCGTTTTCACCGAAGCGAGAGCGAGCCAGACGTATCATAAATGATACGTCGCGTAAAAATATTTTCTTACAGATACTTCTCAAAGCGTCCGATTATATAGTTCGCAATTGCCACCCCCTTTTTCAAAAGAAAGGAACAAAATGGATAAAATTGATATTAAATCATTGAACAGGCAGGAGTTAGAGCAGCTGACAGCCTCCATGGGACAGCCGGCCTTTCGTGCAAAGCAGCTGTATCAGTGGATGCACCAGAAGCTGGCAACGGATTTTTCCCAGATGAGCAACCTGCCAAAGCAGCTGCAGCAGCAATTAGAAGAGCAGTGTGAGCTGGTGGTTCTGCAAAAAGTAGATGTGCGGATCTCCCAGATAGACGGCACCAGAAAATATCTGTTTGCTCTGCCGGACGGCAACATCATTGAAAGTGTATGGATGCAGTATCAGCACGGCAATTCCGTCTGCATTTCTTCACAGGCAGGCTGCCGTATGGGCTGCCGGTTTTGTGCCTCCACCTTAGATGGACTTGCAAGAAATTTAAGAGCCTCTGAGATGCTGGAGCAGATCTACCGCATCCAGGAGGATACGGGAGCCAGAGTATCCAATGTAGTCATTATGGGCTCAGGAGAGCCTTTGGACAACTATGATCATGTAGTCCGTTTCCTGCGCCTCATATCCAGTGAGGAGGGTCTGAATATCAGTGAGCGCAACCTGACCCTCTCTACCTGCGGTCTGGTACCCCAGATGCGCCGTCTGGCAGAGGAAGGGCTCCATATTACCATGGCATTGTCCCTGCACGCACCCAATGACGAGCTGCGCAAGACCCTGATGCCTATCGCAAGAACGTATACCCTTGCAGAGGTCATAGATGCCTGTGCCTACTATTTTGAAAAAACAGGCAGGCGCATTACCTTTGAATACAGTCTGATTCAGGGAGAAAATGACAGTAAGCAGTCTGCAAAGGAGCTGGCAGAATTGATCCAGGGACTGAACTGTCACGTCAATCTGATCCCTGTCAATGCCATCAAAGAGCGGGATTATGTCCAATCTGAGGGCAAAAGAATACAGGCATTTAAAAAATTGCTTGAAAATAAAAAAATAAATGTTACTATTAGAAGGGAAATGGGTAGAGACATTAATGGTGCCTGTGGACAGCTGAGAAAGAGTTATTTAGAGCAGGTATCTGAGGAATCAATATGACAGCAGGTGAAAGGAGCTTTTGTGAAAGCATTTGCAGATACTGACATTGGTTTATGCAGAAGTACAAATCAGGATGATTTTTATTATAGCTTAGAGCCGGTAGGAAATCTGCCCAATTTATTTATGGTGGCAGATGGTATGGGTGGGCATCAGGCAGGAGATTTTGCGTCCCACTGTACCATTGAGACAATGGTGTCCCTGATTCAGATGGATTTGCTGAAAACACCAGAACAAATTTTTCATAATGCGATCCGCAGGGTAAACCGGCTGATTTATGATAAAGCAGGCCAGGACAGTTCCTTAAAAGGGATGGGTACCACCCTGGTAGCAGCAGCCATTGTGGGAGATGAGCTTGTGGCTGCCAATGTGGGAGACAGCCGCCTGTACGTCATCCAAGAGGACATGCAGCAGATTACCCAGGATCATTCTTATGTGGAAGAAATGGTTCGCAAAGGAAGAATGGAACGTGGTTCTGCGGAATATATGGAAAAGAAAAATATGATTACCCGGGCCATTGGCGCATTTTCTACAGTACAGCCGGACTATTTCCGAGTTACATTGACGGAAAACAGTCAGATATTGCTTTGTACAGATGGTTTGACCAATATGGTACCGGAGGATGTGATACTGCAGATAGTAAAGGATGGGGACTCCGTAGAAAATAAGGTAAAAGCTTTAATTGAGCTGGCCAGGGAAAATGGCGGAAGCGATAATATTACAGCATTGCTGATTGATAGGCAAGGGAGGAAATATTCATGCTGACAATTGGTCAATTTATAAGTGAAGGAAGATATGAAATCCTGGAAAAAATAGGTTCAGGAGGAATGGCAGATGTTTATAAGGCAAAGTGTCATAAGCTGAACCGTTATGTGGCGATTAAGGTCTTAAAGGAAGAGTATGTTCATGATAAAGAATTTGTGAACAAATTTAAAGTAGAGGCGCAGTCTGCTGCAAGTCTGTCCCACCAGAATATTGTAGGAATCTTTGATGTAGTAGAGGATGAGGATTTAAATTATATTGTCATGGAATACATCGACGGTATTACATTAAAGCAGTACATTGGAGAGCATGGGCATCTGTCTGAAGAGGAAGCCCTGATCATTGCACTGCAGATTGCCCAGGGACTGAGCGCGGCACATGATCAGCACATTGTACACAGAGACATTAAGCCTCAGAATATCCTCCTTGGAAAAGATGGGGCAATTAAGGTGGCAGATTTTGGAATTGCCAGAGCGGTAAGCGGTACCACCATCAATGCAACTGCCATTGGTTCTGTACATTATTTTTCACCAGAGCAGGCTAGGGGCGGTATTTGTGACGAGCGCAGTGATATTTATTCCCTGGGTATTTCTTTGTTTGAAATGCTTACAGGAAAACTGCCTTTTGAAGGAGATACTTCTGTAGCTGTGGCTCTGGCACATATCAATGATCCATTGCCGGATATGGATGCGTATGTTTCTGGTATTTCTGAGCATACAAAACAGATTGTAAAAAACTGTACCATGAAAAGGCCGGAGCAGAGATATCTGACAGTATATGATCTGATTGCAGAGTTAAAGAAGGGGCTGGCTGTGTTTGCAGCACCTATAGGCGCTGCAGCTCCAGAGGAAGCTGCTGATTCTTATGATGGATTGTTCCAGGAAGCAGATGCAGAAATTACAGAGGAGATGCCGCCTGCTGATGAGGAAAACGAGGCAGAAGAGACAGAAGAAATCGAGACTACAGTACTGGATAAAGTGATTTTAGGAGTAGGCATCGGTATCCTGCTTCTGATTTTAGGCTGTGGAGTATATCTGGCTGGTTCTATGGGATTGTTTGACCGGTTTAAGAGTGACAAATCGGATGACATCAGTTTTTCTGAGTCCTGGGAAGAATGGGATTCTGAAGGAAATGACAGTACAATAGACGTGACAGAGGATACTACCAGTGCAGAAAAGGTAAAAATGCCGGGTGTAATAGGAAAAACACTGGAAGAAGCAATCCAGCTGTTGGAAGATGCGGGCTTAAAATACGAAATATCCAGTGAATTAAGCCAGTATTCAGAAAAATATGAGGCAGGATATATCTGCCAGCAGGAATATAAGGAAGGAAAGAAGATTCCGGAAGGTACCAGGGTAAAGCTTGGAATCAGTTTAGGAAGTGAGCGTTTTGAGATAAAGGAAGAATTTATCGGAATGCAGAAGCAGGTATTTGAGAAGCGTCTGGCCAATCGGAATATCAATGTGAATTACATTGAACAGTCAGATGAGTCTACGGATGCTGGTCAGATTTTACGTATGGAGCCGTCTTCTGGTTATTTAGATGATGGAGATACTCTGACTGTTTATGTCAGCACAGGTCCTACTACCTTTAAGCTTCCTGATTTGAAAAAGATGACAGAGGCACAGGCCAAAACAGCCATTAAAGATGCAGGCATGAAAGTTGGTACTGTCAGTGAAGCATACAGCAGTGATATTGCAGAAGGTCTGGTTATGAGTCAGTCTCCTGCAGCAGGCAATAAGGTTGCCAAGGGAACAACTGTGAATATCGTAATCAGCAAGGGACCGGAAGCAATTTCTATGCCGGATCTTCTTGGCAAGGATTACGAGGAAGCAAAGGAACTGTTAGAGGAAAAAGGTCTGACACTGGGTAAGGTGACCAAGGAATACAGCAGCCAATATGAGAAAAATCAGGTGATGGAGCAGAGTGTAAATGCCGGAGAAAATGTAGAGGAAGGTACCAAAATCAATCTGGTGATCAGTAAGGGACCGGAAAAGGCAGGAGATACAGAGGTGCTTCTGGGAATGAAGGAAGCTGATGCCAAAAAGAAGCTTACTTCTCTGGGCTTGAAATATGACAGTACTGTAAAGGAAAGCAGTGCATCTGTAGCAGCAGGCTGTGTCATCCGTGTAGAAAATGCAAATGGAAGCAGTACTATTTACAAGGGTGATTCCATTATACTGGTTGTCAGCAGCGGTGTGGAACAGGCAGAGATTCCAAATGTGGTAGGAAAAACTCAGGAAGAAGCAAAAGCTGCTTTAGAGGCTCAAAATTTTGTAGTAGTGGTAACCCAGGTAAATGGTACAGAAGCTGCTGGTACCGTTGTGGCTCAGAGTCCAAATTCCGGCACAGCTGCGGACAAAGGCAGTACAGTTACCATTTCTGTCAGCAAGGGAAATCAGGTAGCAGTGCCAGCGCTTACAGGTAAAACGTATGATGCGGCAAGGGCAGAATTATCAGCTGCCGGCCTTGGAGAGGAAGGGCATACCTATGTATCAGACAGCAGTCCGGCAGGTACGGTCATTTCTCAGAGCGTGGCTTCAGGAACTGTTGTAAATAAAGGAACAAAAATCAAACTTACGATCAGCTCAGGCCCTGAATCAGCAGCACAGGACGGCAATGCTGCTGATTCAGGAGAAGGAGTCTGATGGACGGAAATCACAGAGGCAAAGGCAGGTAACGACCCATGCAGGGAAGAATCATCAAAGGAATTGCAGGATTTTATTACGTATATGGGGAAGATGGCAATACGTATGAGTGTAAAGCAAAGGGCATTTTCCGCAATCAGAAAATCAAGCCTTTGGTAGGAGATTTTGTGCAGATGGAGGTTTTAGATGCGGCTGCCCTTACCGGCAGTATTACAGCAATATTACCCAGGCAGAATTCACTCATACGGCCTGCTGTAGCCAATGTTGATCAGGTTATGGTGTTTTTTGCCATAAAAGACCCAGAACCCAATCTGAACCTGTTAGACCGGTTTCTGATTATGATGGCAAAGCAGGATGTATGTGTGAAGATCTGTTTTACCAAAACGGATCTGCCTTGTGCAGATGCCTGTGAAAAGCTGCAGGGCATTTATGAAGCAGCAGGGTATGAGGTGTATTTTATCAGTGTTTATGAGAAAGCAGGCATTGCGCAGATAAAAGAAGCCCTTGCAGGAAAAACCACTGTACTGGCCGGTCCTTCCGGTGTAGGAAAGTCCTCTTTTCTCAATGAGATCAAACCGGATGCAGGGATGGAGACAGGAGAAATCAGTGTCAAGATCCGCAGGGGAAAACATACCACCAGGCATTCTGAGTTTTTTGCAGTGGATCAGAATACATTTTTACTGGATACGCCGGGATTCAGCTCTATTTACCTCAGTGATATTTCAGAGCTGGAACTAAAGGATTATTTTGCAGAATTTACCCCATATGAACCGGACTGCAGATTTATCGGCTGTGTACATGTAGGGGAAAGAGACTGTGGTGTGAAAGATGCGCTGGAGGCAGGTAAGATCGCATCTGTGCGATACGATAATTATAAACTCCTTTATCAGGAACTGAAAGAGCAGAGAAAATACTAACTGAAACGGTAAATACCAGACAAGTGCAAAACCTGTTTGCTGATGTGCTGCAGCAGGTTTTGTCAGGAACCTGTATACCATGCAGGAGAAAGGAAGTACCTATGATTTTATCACCATCTATATTGGCAGCAGATTTTGCAAAACTGGGAGAGCAGATCCAACAGTTGGATCAGGCAGGTGCAGAGTATATTCACATTGATGTAATGGATGGGCTGTTCGTACCAAGCATTTCCTTTGGAATGCCGGTTATGGAGTGCATCCGTCCTTTGACAAAGCGGGTATTTGATGTGCATCTGATGATTCAGGAACCAGTCCGCTATATTGAGCAGTTTGTAAAGGCGGGTGCAGATCTCATTACCGTGCATCTGGAAGCATGTGCAGATGTGGCTGGTACCTTAAAGAAAATTCATGACTGCGGTGTAAAAGCCGGTTTAAGCATCAAGCCAGGAACACCTGTGGAGCAGGTGCTGCCTTATTTACAGGATATTGATATGGTACTGGTTATGACGGTAGAGCCTGGATTTGGGGGACAGAAGTTTATGCCGGATATGATTGGCAAGGTGCAGACCTTAAGAACTGCCATTGAAGAACAGCATCTGTCTGTAGACATCGAGGTAGATGGTGGAATCAACCCGGAAACACTGCCTCTGGTATTGGAAGCTGGTGCCAATGTGATCGTAGCAGGTACGGCAGTGCTGCGTGGTGATATTGCAAAGAATGTAGAGGCGTTGCGCGCTCTGGCATAAAAGCGGGTAAAGAATGAAAGAAAAAATAGGAATTATTGCAGGCGGGGAGCTGGATGAAGGCTTCCTGCTTCCGTTTATAGAAAAAGAAGCATTTGATTATATCATTGCAGTGGATGGGGCACTGGCTTTTACCCATAAGCATGGCATCCGGATACAGTGTCTGGTAGGGGATTTTGACACCATCGATCAGGAAACACTGGCTCAGTATATAGACAGACCGGAATTGTATGTAGAGCAGCATGTGCCGCAAAAAGATGAGACCGATACAGAGCTGGCAATGCACATCGCTATGGCCAGGGAACCAAAAACCATCATTCTGTTAGGGGGCACAGGGGGGCGTCTGGATCATTTTCTGGGCAATCTGCAGGTGCTGTTACAGCCTATGAAAGCCGGGATTTCCTGTGCTCTGGCAGACAGATGGAACCGGATCCAGCTGCATGATCACTCTTTTACATTAAAGAAAGAAACCCAGTATGGAACCTATGTATCCCTGATTCCATGGAGCTGCAGGGTAGAGAATCTGTCCCTTTTTGGCTTTCAATATCCCCTGTCGCATGTTATAATGGAGCAGGGCAATTCACTGGGGATCAGCAATGAAATCAGGGAGGACGAGGCACAGGTGTGCTTTGATCAGGGAATCCTGATTTGTGTGGAATCAAGGGATAAAAAAGCTGACAACAGAAACCAATGCAATTAGATAGAGGCAAGTTCATGGGCAGAAGATTTGAAACGACATGTGAAAGCTGTATGGTCCAAATCCCAGAAGGTACCAGGGCTTGTGACAGGTAATTGCGAAACTGTATTCAATATCAGCTTTGGAAAGTATCTGTAAGAACATATTTTCTAAGTAGGACTCTTGAAAACACCGGCACTTTAAATTTTGTGCCACAGGCACAAAATTTATTAGTACCGCTGCGTTTTCACCGAAGCGAGAGCGTGTCCTACGTGAAAATATGTTCTTACAGATACTTTCCAAAGCGTCTGGTAATATGTTTCGCAATTGCCTAAGGGCTTGTGATACAGAAAGGTGATAAATATGTGGTTACAAAATAAAGAAGAACAGATCATCTTAGGTTCCGGTTCCCCAAGGAGACAGGAGCTGCTGCAGCAGATGGGGCTGAACTTTGTGGTAGATAAAAGCCAGAAGGAAGAAGTCCCTCACAGTACCATACCCTCACAGGTGGTCATGGAACTGGCAGAACAGAAAGCGCAGGAAGTAGCCGCCAGACGTAGGGACGGCACACTGGTCATAGGGGCAGATACCATTGTAGCCTTAGACGGCTGCATCCTTGGTAAACCTGCAGACGAAGCAGAAGCCTTTTCCATGCTCAGATCCCTCCAGGGCAGAAATCATCAGGTATACACGGGAGTATGCCTCATTCGCCGTACTGGAGAGGAAATACAGCAGGAGTGCTTTTACGAATGTACCCAGGTACATGTAATCTCTATGACTGATGCAGAAATCCAAGCCTATGTAGACACCAAAGATCCCCTTGACAAAGCAGGCAGCTACGGGATTCAGGGATTGTTTGCACCCTATATCAGCGGAATTGAAGGAGATTATTACAATGTGGTAGGTCTTCCGGTCAGCAGCTTATATCGGCATTTATTCCGATAGGCAGGTGCCGGTTGGCAAAAAATTGTAAAAATCCAGGGAGAGCATATGAAAAAATATAGTGGCTTTGGAAAACAACTGTGCCTTTGCCTGCTTTGCGCCGTTATGGTGCTTTGCAGCGGATGCGCAGATAAAAATGTATATGTAACATCTTTTGATAAAAAATATCTGTTTTCTCTGGGAGACAACAGTGTCACAACCACCGAATACAGCCTGGTATTGTTAGAAATCCAGAGACAGTATGAAGCCTATTATCAGGAGATTTTAGGAGAGAATATCTGGGAGCGTGAGACAGAAGATGGAACCACTTTTGCCCAGTATGTAAAAGAAAATATTGTGCTGGATGAACTGGTGACATTAGAAGCACTGCAAATTGTGGCGGAAGAATTGAATCTTACTCTCACAGAGACAGAACAGACAGAAGTGAAGCAGGCAGCAGCAGAGTATATGGAAACTGCAGGCAAGGAAACCATTTCCTATTGCCGCAGCAGCCAGGAACTGGTACAGCTTCTTATGGAGAAGTACCTGATTGCAGGAAAAGTCATTGCTTATTATACAGAGCAGACTGATTTAGAGGTCAGCGAAAATGAGGCCAGAGCCATACGCATACAGGTACTTACTTTAGAAGGTACAGAGACTGCACAGAAAATGACAGAGGCACTGGCGGAGGGAACCTCTTTCCAGACCATTACAGAACGGTTTGGTGCAGAAGAGCCTACAGAGTATAACGTTGTCCGGGGAGAACTGGTAGGAGAGATCGAAGAGGTGGCTTTTTCCCTGGTACAGGGAGAGTGCAGTTCTGTCCTGGAAACAGAAAACGGATACTGTGTGATTTACTGTATCAATGATTATCTCACAGATATGACAGAGAGCAACCGTGAGAACATTGTCAGACAGCGGATTTACGATGCCTGGTTTTCCAAGGTGCAGGAGGTAAGAGACACCGTCAGCCTTACCATGAATAACTCCCATTGGAACAAAATCCAGATGGCAGAGGAGGATGCAGTGAAAAGCTGTTTCTTTCAGATATATGAAAAGTACTTTGGAAGCACCGCTTTTGGTGCATCAACAGATGAACTGCAGCAGTAATTGCGGGAGAGCGGTACCAGAGACGGAAACGAGGTTCTATGAAAAAATATGTAATGGCACTGGATCAGGGAACCACCAGTTCCCGCTGTATTTTGTTTGACAGACAGGGCAATGTCTGCAGTCTAGCACAAAAAGAATTTTCCCAGATCTATCCAAAGCCTGGTTATGTAGAGCATGACCCTATGGAAATCTGGTCTTCTCAGGTGAGCGTGGCAGTAGAAGCTGTCAGCAAGATTCAGGCTTCCCAGGAAGAAATTGCGGCCATTGGAATTACCAACCAGAGAGAGACTACTATTGTGTGGGATAAGGCTACCGGAAAGCCTGTGTACAATGCCATTGTCTGGCAGTGCAGACGTACTGCAGATACCATTGATGCTTTAAATGCCGCCGGATATGGAGATATGATTCGGGAAAAGACCGGACTGGTGCCGGATGCGTACTTTTCTGCCAGCAAAATTAAGTGGATTCTGGATCATGTGGAAGGTGCCAGAGAGCGGGCCCAAAAGGGTGAGCTGCTGTTTGGTACAGTAGATACCTGGCTGATCTGGAATCTGACTGGAGGAAAGGCATTTGTAACGGATTATACCAATGCTTCCCGTACCATGCTGTTTAATATCCATACATTAGAGTGGGATGAGGAGATCTTAAAGCTGTTTGATATCCCTGTATGCATGCTGCCGGAGGTAAAACCATCTTCCTGCATGTATGGCGTGACAGACTGTCCGGGGCTGGATGGTGCCATCCCTATTGCAGGTGCGGCTGGGGATCAGCAGGCAGCGCTTTTTGGACAATGCTGTTTTGAGACAGGGGACGTAAAGAATACATATGGTACCGGCTGTTTTCTGCTGATGAATACAGGTAAGACACCGGTAACGTCTAAGAACGGTCTAATTACTACAATTGCAATTGGTACGGCAGAGGGGGTGGAGTATGCTTTAGAGGGCAGCGTATTTGTGGCTGGTGCAGCAGTACAATGGCTGCGGGATGAGCTGCAGGTTGTGAGAAAAGCTTCTGAGACAGAACAGATTGCAGAGCGTGTGCCGGATACGGAAGGAGCTTATGTGGTGCCTGCATTTACAGGACTTGGTGCCCCTTATTGGGATCAGTATGCAAGAGGAGTTATTGTAGGAATTACAAGAGGCTTTAACAGGGAGCATCTGGTGCGTGGGGTGCTGGAATCTATTGCATATCAGGTATCAGATATCCTGCAGGCGATGGAAGCTGATGCAGGAGTAGACCTGCAGCAGTTAAAAGTAGATGGTGGGGCTGCGGCTAACAACTTTTTGATGCAGTTTCAGGCGGATATTCTGGATGCAGAGGTATTACGGCCGCAGTGTATTGAGACCACTGCCCTGGGTGCGGCTTATCTGGCAGGACTGGCTGTAGGATATTATAAGGACAGACAGGAGATTCGGGAGAACTGGGCGGTGCAGAGGAAGTTTACTGCACAGATGGAGGATGAGAGACGTAAGCAGCTGCTGAAGGGATGGAAAAAGGCGGTGGCTTGTGCCTTTGGCTGGGCGAAAGAATAGGAGTATGGATAAGCGTATTCATGAAAGATTAGCAGATACTTTTAAAATTGCAGAAAGCCAATGGAATCGGGGTTAAAAAGCCAGGGGTGCCGCATGATGCGGCACCCCATTATAATATCTATAAAATGATATATAGTATAACGATCTGCATGGCAATTGTTTGTGAGCAGTATCACTGGAAAAGTGTCAAGACACTTGATGTCATCTTATTTTGCCAGCTCCATCATCACATCATTGCTTCTCTTAATGAATGCTTCCATTCTGTCAGGATTCAAAGTACCATGACCAAGCAGCGCCAGATCGTACAGCTGCTCACAGAAGATCTTGCAGTTGTCAGCATCACCATGCTCCAGTACATACTGTACCAGTGGATGGTTCAGGTTCAGAACCAGCGTTTCATCATTCTGTCCCATATCCATACCTGCCATGCCCATCATGCCGTACATCTTCATCATATCCTGCATTCTTCTGGCATCCTCAGAGAGCGTCATCATAGAAGCAATAGAAGGATTCTTTAACTTCTCAACCTTTACGCTTAACTTGTCATTGTCCAGAGCCTTTCTAAACAGATCAGTTAAGGTATCTGTGTTGGCTTTCATGGTTTCTTCGTCTGTCTCTGCAGTATCCTTAAAGGTATCTGTGATGTCAGAGTCGATGCGGACAAACTTTACACCCTCATTTTTCTGCTCTAAGTGTGTGATGAATGGTGTGTCAATGTTGTGAGTCAGGATCAGGGCATCAATGCCTTCTGTTTTAAACATCTTGATATACTGGCTTTGTTCCTTTTCATCGGTTACATAGAAGATAGTATTTTCATGCTGTTCCTTGTTGGCCTCTAATGCTTCCGGCAGAGTAATATACTTCATATCCAGGTTCTTGAAGATGATATAGTCGTTCATCTTCTTGGCAAACTTCTCATCCTTTAAGCAGCCAAACTTGATAAATGGGTTGATGTCATCCCAGTATTTTTCATAATTTTCTCTGTCAGTCTTGCACATACCGGTGAGACGGTCTGCCACCTTCTTGGAAATGTAATCGCTGATCTTCTTTACAAAGCCGTCATTCTGCAGTGCAGAACGGGATACATTTAATGGCAGGTCAGGACAGTCAATGACACCCTTTAACAGCATAAGGAATTCCGGAATGACTTCCTTAATGTTATCCGCAATAAATACCTGGTTGTTGTACAGCTTGATGGTACCCTCGATGGAATCGTACTCTGTATTGATCTTTGGGAAGTACAGGATACCCTTTAAGTTGAATGGGTAGTCCATGTTCAGGTGGATCCAGAACAGAGGCTCCTTGTAGTCGTGGAATACTTTGCGGTAGAAATCCTTGTATTCTTCTTCGGTACAATCATTTGGATGCTTGGTCCACAGTGGGGTCGTATCGTTGACCGGTACAGGCTGCTTTAATTTGCGCTCCTTGACAGGCTCCCCATTTTCGTCAATTACTTCAGCTTCGGCTGTTTCATCAGTATCAGCAGTATCTTCTGCTGCGTCCTGATTTTCCACAATGTCTTCTGCCTCGTCCTCAGCATCCTCATACTCAGGCTCTGCATTGTCATCGATCAAATAGATCTCAGTAGGCATAAATGCGCAATACTTTTCTAATACTTCACGGATGCGGTAGGCGTTGGAGAACTCATAGCTATCCTCATTCAGATACAGGGTGATGGAAGTACCTACGGTGTCTTTGTCTCCTGCATCCATTATAAACTCTGTACCGCCCTCAGACTCCCAGTGAACAGCAGCAGCGCCGTCCTTATAAGAGAGGGTATCAATGGTCACCTTATCTGCAACCATAAATGCAGAATAGAAGCCCAGACCAAAATGGCCGATGATCTGATCCTCGTTGGTCTTGTCCTTGTACTTCTCCAGGAAATCCTTGGCGCCGGAGAAGGCGATCTGGTTGATGTATTCGGAAACCTCATCCTCTGTCATACCAAGACCGGTATCTACGATGGTCAAGGTCTTTTCTTCTGCATTGACATGTACCTCTACCTTGCAGGCGTAATCATCCGGCATGCTGTATTCGCCCATGATGTCTAACTTCTTTAATTTGGTAATTGCATCACACCCGTTGGAAACCAGCTCACGTAAGAAAATGTCGTGGTCAGAATATAACCACTTTTTGATGATCGGGAAGATATTTTCACTGTTAATAGATAAATTTCCTTGCTTTGCCATAACAATTCTACTCCTTTGCTTTCATAAATCTCAAATCTAGACCTATTTTAGCTCTGTCTTTTCCAAATGTCAATAAAAATTAGCACTCAAATTGACTGAGTGCTAATAATTTATAATTCCTTTAGATTTTGATCAGAAAATCCCCCCAGCGTGTGCCGGAGGGAGAGAGTGTCAGGATTCGCTGAATGCGATCTGGCTTTTGGTAAAAAACTTGCGTACCATTGTGTCCCAGGCATGATCCAGGGACTTATCCATAGTAAACTGGCGCAGGGCAATGCCGGTGGTACAGGTAATGATACCGTTTTTGTACAGGATATTTAACTGCAGGCAGTCTACATCATACTGACCGGTCAGCTCGTTGCGGGCCAGGATGGCATTGACATTTTCCTGCTTCATGCGCAGGGTAATGCGAAAGGTCAGTGGGAGCTTGTTGCCCTTGATCAGCTGCAGGCAGAAGGGACGGACCTCCTTCCAGGTGCTGTAGGCACGTTCCCCCAAGTCCTCTAACTCCACATCATTATAATAGTCACGGTTTAAAAATCCCTCAATGGTAAAGGTATTAAAAGTGGTGATCACCGCTTCCGACAAAAGAAATCCGTCAAAGGTTTCTTTGAGAAACAGCTGTCTGGTAAAGTCTTTGATATCGGTAATTTTCAAAGCAATCATAGAGTACCTCTTTTGCGTAAAATCTGCTTTCAGTATAAACCAGACTGCCCTGCATTGCAACTGGAACAGGCTTAAATGGATTTGGAAATCTCCACAAGTTCTTTATAAATTTTGTGGTATTCAGAATGGTTCATGCGCATGGCAGGGGTGTCCTCCGGTGAAAACGGCAGCTGGTATTCATGCCGGATTGAGACCGGGTCGCCGCCCAAAAACAGAATGCGGCTGCCCAAAAGCAGAGCATCAGAAAGCTGGTTGGCAGCAGTCAGGATGGTGGTGCAGCGGCAGGTGTGCAGGTAGTCAAAGCACTGTCTGGCACAGGATATTTCATAGTGCTGAAATGGGCGGTCAAGGAGCAGAAAGACGCTGCGGGAGGCAGCCTTTTGCAGCAGCTGCAGCCACATCTGCTGCTGGGGCGGTGAAGGATATCCGGCAGGGGTGGTCAGAAGTTTTTTGATCAAATACAGATCATCTTCCTGTGGGGGGATGGGATCGTCTTTAAAAGGACAATGAAAAAGACCGTCTTCTGTCTGTTCCGGAATGTGGCGGCATAAGGGGAACTTCTGATAAATGGCTCTCCAGGAAAACAAAAGTCCCTGAATGGTCAACAGGGAGATCCGGTCAAAAATGTCCGACTCCTCACTGCTGTCCAGACAGATATGTCCGCTGTCAGGCTGGATTATGCCTGTAATCAGATATAAAATCAGAGAACTTCCCATACCGCAAGGGTGATAAAGCACCAGATGTTCTCCAGGGTATACGGAAAAAGAAATATGCTGTAATCTGGGGCAGAAGTCGAAGCTGCCCTGCAGATTAAAATTCAGATTTTTTATACATAAATGCTGATCCATGAAATACCTCCAAAAAAGGCACAAAGAGTCATCAAAACTGCAGACAATATGTTTGCAGAATGATAGATACTATAATATATGAAATAAATCATAGTAAACACAAGAAAATATTTCTATTGGTGCGGAAATACTTGCGAACTGTGGATAAAAACGGTATTATAAAAAAAGGGGAAAATGCCGGTAACAGGCAGTGCCTGTTATGACAAGAAAGGTGGACAACAGTATGAGACAGACAATGGAATTGGTACCGGGACAGATTTACAGACATTTTAAAGGAAAGCTGTATCAGATCATTGGAGTGGCGGAGCATACAGAAACTAGAGAGGATCTGGTCATTTATCAGGCATTGTATGGGGCATTTGGCATATATGCAAGACCCTATGAGATGTTTGTCAGTGAAGTAGACCGTACAAAATATACGGTGGAGGAATATCCCCAACAGTATCGGTTTGAGAGAGTGCTGCCTGGACAGATGACAGAAGCTTTGGATGAAAAAGATGTCCTTGTATCGGCAGAATACATGCAGTCAACAGATGCACGATCCGGCAGCGGAGAACAGAACAGCAGAAAAAAGCTGCAGACAGGCCAGGAGTTTTTGATCGCTTTTCTGGAGACAGATTCTTACCGGGAAAAACTGGATATTCTCAGAGGAATAGGAGATGAATGTACAGAAAATATTGTAAACAGTATGGCGTTGTCTCTGGATATGGGCTTAAAGGGCAGTACAGTTGAAGAATGTATGGAGGAAATTCGCCAGTGTCTGATGCTCCACCTGAAATATGAAGGCAGAAGACCGTAATCAGCCGGAAACAGGCCGGCATTTATGCTGTAGGGAGGAGAAAAACTGTGTTTGAAAAAATAAAACGCCGTATCTATGGCTGGATGAAGGGCAGACATTTGTTTAACACTGCTCCCATGGATTATCGTCTGCTGATGACGTTAATTGTCATCAATATATTTGGCGTTATTATGATTTACAGTGCCAGCTACTATTATTGTTCCAAGACACCTGCGTATGGGAATGACCCTTCTTATTTATTTGTGAATCAGCTACAGCTGGCTATTGTGGGATTTGCAGCGATGCTGTTTCTCTCTTTTCTGGATTACCGGGCATTGCGTAAGCTGGCGCCTCTGGCATTGATACTCAGTGGTTTGTGCATTGGATTGCTGAAGACACCTCTGGGAAAAGAGGTGAATGGTGCAGTCCGCTGGATTCAGATTTTTGGACGTACCATACAGGTAGCAGAGCCGGTAAAGCTTGGTATGATCTTCTGGACGGCCCACGTTGTAGCAAAGTATCGGATGGATAAGCTGCGGAATCTGATTCCTTTGTTGGTGGTGCTGATGGGCTTTTTTGTGGCAATTTATAAGATCTCAGATAATATGAGTACTGCCATTATCATTCTGGGGATCGGCATCCTGATGATTTTTGTGGTACATCCCAACTGGAAACTGTTTATTGGGGCAGCAGGTGTTCTTTGTGTGATTGTAGTTGTGCTGCTTGGATATATCAGTACCCTGGATCCGGCAGGAGAGTATGATTTCCGAATGATTCGTATCTTTGCCTGGCTGTATCCTGAAAATTATGCAGATTCACAGGCGCTGCAGCCCTTAAATTCCTTGTATGCCATTGGTTCGGGCGGGTTTTGGGGCAGAGGCCTGGGACAGAGTCTGCAAAAGTACCGGATTCCGGAGCCTCAGAATGATTTTATTCTGGCCATTATCAGTGAAGAACTGGGTTTGTTTGGTGTGCTGGTGCTGCTGTTTTTGTTTGTGTATCTTATGTATCGGGTGCTGCTCATTGCCAACAGTGCTACAGACCGGTTTGGCAGATTGCTGGCAGCAGGGGTGTTTTTCCATATAGCCATTCAGGTGGTGTTGAATGTGGCGGTGGTAAGCAACTTTATTCCCACTACGGGTGTTACTTTACCATTTATCAGTTCCGGCGGTTCTGCAGTAATGTTTCTGTTAATGGAGTTTGGACTGGTATTTAGCGTGGACAGGACTACCAAGGAGGAAAAGATACGCAGACGTGCCAGGGCGCAGATCGAGGCAGAGAGACAGTATGGGCGTAGTGTGAATTGACAGGGGAAATGTGCTGTGATAGTTTATAGCGATTTTTGTTCAGTAAATTTACATAAGAAAGCGTATTTTGGAAAAAGCCGTGACACCCGGTGGGATAAAGTCCTGCCGGGTGTTTTTGAATCTGGAAAGGATGATACAGCAACCCCCTCTGCTGCAGTGGGATTCTGCCCAGAGGGGGGATTACAATAAAAAAAGACCCAGCATTTTTGCTGAGTCTGCAATGCAGTTGAGGGGACTTGAACCCCTACCCAAGTACATGGACATGAACCTGAATCATGCGCGTATGCCAATTCCGCCACAACTGCATATCCTGTTTATCAGACGGTATCTGATTCGTTCCCGCTGACAGTAGATATGATATCACTTCTAAAAGAATTTGTCAACAATAAATTTAAAAAAAATTAAAACAATTTCCAAACAACTTTTTTAAAATTCACGCTTGACAAAACAATTTCCATATGTTAGTATAAAACAGTGCTGAGCGGAAGTGCTGGAATTGGCAGACAGGCAAGACTAAGGATCTTGTGTCTGTATAGACGTGCGGGTTCAAGTCCCATCTTCCGCATCACATCAAAGGCTCCAATCCTTGATCAAGTGAGGCCTTGGAGCTTTTCCTTTTTGGGAAAAATAAAATACGCAGTTGTGGCGGAATTGGCATACGCGCATGATTCAGGTTCATGTCCATGTACTTGGGTAGGGGTTCAAGTCCCCTCAACTGCATTGCAGACTCAGCAAAAGTGCTGGGTCTTTTTTTGTAAAGATGTAAACTATTTTCGCAGCATCACATTGGCAGTAAATACATGATCGCCGTATGTAAACCTGCAATATCCGCCGTTTTTTTCTGGCAATCCTTTGGATGGATTGAATACCCATACCATCTCCCTTTCGTTTGGAAGATGTTTTGCATAAATATGATAAAGTGAGCTCCTGTTTTTACAGCTGAGCCAGTACATACCCTGTTGTTATAAAGAATCAGGAAAAGAATTGAGTAAGCATAAGGTGCCGTACCCCAGACGTGGATTGGGATATTCCCGCTCTGCTGAAAGAGGTCTGGCACCTTTCTGCAGATAAGCCCGGACTTTTTCCCCAAAAAGGAATGGATCATTGCCCCGGATGATGCCCCATTCCATAAGCAGTGCAGCACTGCCAGTGACCAGAGGGCAGGCAAATGAAGTGCCGGTAAATCTCTCAACACCTCCTCCCACTCTGGGAGCCAGGATTTCCACGCCGGGAGCTGCCAGATCCGGTTTGATTCTCACAGGCCTTCTGGTATACCCTCTTCCGGAAAAATCCGCATAGGTTTTCTGTCTGCCGTCATAGGCACCTACGGCTATGATTTTGGCAGCAGTAGAGGGGATGGTCAGGGTGGTATCAGGGATGGGATTGAGAAAACGGGTACTAAAATTGCGTTGCGAGCCGTCGTTCATCCACAGGTTGACGGTACCATCTATAATTTGTCCGCCTTCCAGGATCAGCTTCCACACACCGCTGTTTAGATATCGGTTTTCCGGCAAAAACTGCAGAAAAATTTCCTGAGAAATGGCATAAGGACCAGGCTCTCCGTAGTATACCAGCAGAGAAGTCTGTTCCATGGGGAATCTGTAAGGACCGGGAGCAGCAGGAATGGAAATATTGGTACCAGCAGGAGACTGGAGCCGGAGCGTCAAGGTATCGTAATAGCTTTTCCAAATCTGGATGGTAAGGCTGGTTTCGTAAGGACTGACAGTAAAATCAATGTCTGCAGCAGAAAAAGAGGATAGAGATGCCATAGTATGTCCGCTGTCATTTCCTTCATTGCCGGTACCGATACAAATGGTGATTTTCCACAGATTGCTGATGGTATCCAGAAAGCTTTCCAGCAGGGAGGTACCGTCATGGGAACCGTAGGTATTACCGATGCTGATATTAATGACCATCGGCATCTGCAGGGCGATGGCAGTTTCAGCCAGGTAATTAATGCCCTGCATCAGTTCTGAAGTGCGGGGGAAAGAATTGGGGGCAGAGGGTGCCAGTTTTACCACTGCCAGAGAAGCCTTTGGTGCCACACCAACAAAACCGGAGCCATCAGACAGGGCGCTGCCTGCGGCAATACCACATACAGCAGTGCCATGTCTGCTGATATCCTGGGGAAGGGGCAGTTTATGATCCAGACGCTGCTGAATCTCTTCTTTTGTATATTCATTGCCCATCAGATAACCCACAGGGGGAGGCAGTGTAGTGCTGCCTGTCTGATCCCACAATCGCAGGACTCTGGTCTGTCCATCAGGAGTAAGAAAGGCAGGGTGGGAAAGATCAATTCCGCTGTCTACCACGCCTACCAGTATCTGGTCACCGGACAGGGAGTAAGGGGGCCTGGTAACCGGAGGAATACAGGAGACGGATTGAGACTGGGTAAATTGGTAGTAAATTTGTTTGGGCTGCTCAATAAACTGTACCAGAGGGTGTACGGACAGAAGAGAAATATATGCTTTAGGCAGAATCAGGATGGCATATCCCCCTAACAGGGGGACTGCGCGTACAGGTCCCGGAAGTGTGGACAGAATTTCAGACAGAGAGCCGGAATAGCGCAGAATGATGTCCCAGAGACTGGCTGCAGGATTGGGGAATTCATTTTCTGTGGATAGTCCGCTGCTTAAAAGTGGGGATTGTTCCAGTTCGGCAGGGGTTGCATTCAGGGAAACATTCAGCAGATTTTCAAGTTTCTGATTGGGCATGAATACTCCTTATAAACAATATATCCCCGAAAAACATGTACATAGAATGTTTTCCGGAACCGAAAAAGATGCTATAGTAAAGTATGCATTGGGATGGTGAGATATGAAATGATCTGATTTTATGCAAAATTTTTTCTTGAAAAAAGCTAAAAATTGTGTTATGCTGATGCAAGCGAGTAGCAGCAATGCGTAAGTCCAGTTAGGATTTGCGCATTATTTTTTTGTGTTTTTTCAGGAGGTAATTTCAAAATGAAACAAGAATCTGTTGGAAAAATGGGTAGTGCACCCATAAAGAAATTAATGATATCTATGGGATTGCCTGTAGTAATCTCCATGATGCTGCAGGCACTGTACAATATCGTAGACAGTGCATTTGTATCTAATATGGAAGGCGGTGAAGATGCCTTAAACGCCCTTACATTGGCGTTCCCTGTACAGATGCTTATGGTTGCAGTTGGTATCGGAACCGGTGTAGGTGTCAACGTTTTGCTTGCCAGAAGCCTTGGGCAGAATGACAAAGAAAAAGCTTCAGGGGTTGCGGGAAATGCAATTTTTCTTGGTATCATGATTACTTTATTCTTTATGCTTTTTGGATTTTTTGGTGTGAAACCTTATATCGCATCCCAAACCAGTAATCCAATCGTATCTGACATGGCAGTGGAATATCTGCAGATTTGCTGTGTCATTTCTGTGGGCATTATATTCTTCAGCATTTTTGAAAAACTGCTTCAAGCAGCAGGACTTACTGTTCAGTCAACCATTGCACAGATTTCCGGTGCTGTTATTAATATTATTTTAGACCCTATTATGATTTATGGACTTTTTGGATGCCCTGCCATGGGAGTTGCCGGTGCAGCATATGCAACGGTGATCGGTCAGATAGCTTCTTTTGTGATCGCACTCATATTCCACTTTACAGTAAATAAAAGTGTTGATAAGGGATTACAGTACATTCGGCCACAGGCAAAGCTGATCAAGGAGATCTATGCAATTGGATTGCCGGCAATTATTGCCCAGGCACTGATGTCTTTTATGACATATGGCATTAACATTATACTTGGCAGGGTTCATGAAAACCTGGTTACTGCTTATGGATTGTATTATAAAATCCAACAGTTTATTTTGTTTGCAGCCTTTGGCCTTCGGGATACCATTACGCCAATTGTATCTTTCAGCTACGGAATGCAAAGCAAAAAGCGGATCCAGGATGGTATCAAATATGGTGTAGGATATACCTTGATCATAATGGCAGTTGGTACACTTGCACTGGAATTGTTTGCAGGACCTCTTTGCGCGGCTTTTGGTCTGTCCGGTACTACAGAAAGTCTTTGTATCAGCGCAATACGAATCATTTCCATAGGTTTTGTTTTTGCTGGTATCAGCATTGCCCTTCAGGGTGTATTCCAGGCATTAAACTGTGGTTTTTCATCCCTGATGATTTCTATTTGCAGACAGCTTTTGCTGATACTGCCTGTGGCATGGATGTTTACCCGGTTCATTGCTTCCGATCTTGCAAACGGGTGGATTGTATGGCTTACATTTCCAATTGCTGAAATCATAACAGCAGTCATTGCTGTTGGCCTTATGTACAAAGCGCATCAGAGAAAAATCAAATCATTATAAATAAGCAGTTGCGAAGCTGTATTTGGTATCCGCTTTGCAAATACTTCTGAAAGCGTACGGTAATGTGTTTCGCAATTGCCGAAAATCAATAGAAAAATATGGAGGTTGCTATGAACAGAATTATTACAATCAGCCGTGAATTTGGAAGCGGCGGCAGAACCATCGGAAGACAAGTTGCAGAAAAATTAGGGATCCCCTGTTATGATGCAGAACTGTTGGACAAAATTGCGGGAGAAAGCGGTTTCGCCAAAGAATACATAGCAGAGAGCGGTGAATATGCTCTGGGTACCAACTGGCTTTCCCAGGCTTTGATTGCAAGAGATTTGAACGGTCATTCCTTTCAGGATGACTTATGGACGATCCAGCGGAAGATCATTCTGGAACTGGCCGAAAAAGAGTCTTGCGTAATTGTAGGCCGCTGTGGGGATTATATTTTGAAAGATCATGCAGACTGTCTGCGTGTATTTATCCATGCAGATATAGAAAGCCGTGCAAAGCGTATTGTTGAGCAGTATGGAGAACGAAGTGAGTCTCCTAAAAAACGTCTGAAAGACAAAGACAAACGCCGTGCAGCTTATTATCACCTTTATACTGATATGAAATGGGGCATGGCCCAGAATTATCATATTACTTTAAACAGCGGTGCTTTGGGAATTGACAAGTGTGTAGAGATCCTTACTGATTTGTATTAATCCAAAAGGCATTCAAATAGCGTGTACATCCAGATATACCCTGCAGTTTTTATACCCTGCAGGGTATTTTCAGTACTTGCATTTTTATGCATGGTATGCTACACTGCTTTTCGGACAATTTCATAAGAATATAACAGGTGCCAAATCAGTTTAGGCTGGATTTGGTGAAAAGGGAAACAGGTGAAAGTCCTGTGCGAGCCCGTCGCTGTAATAAGGGAGTTTTATTCATGACAAAGGAAAGCACATTTTGTGCGTAGCCACTGGGAAACCGGGAAGGCGGAATAAAATGAGGATCTTAGAGCCAGAAGACCTGCCTGTTATATGGTAACCGCGAAAGCGAGACCACGAGGAATTGGTCTGGTACCTGTAAATCCTTTGGGCATAGGCAAGGGTCTGTGCTGAAAGGCTATTTATGACAATGGAAAGTGATGTGTGCTTTCTGTTGTATTGACGTGCCAGTCGTTCTGATAGCCTGATACCAAGGGATTTTTTTATTATAATCAGGAAATTTCTCTGATTTTCTAATTGCAATAAAAATATAGGGCACAGGACTGGCGCGGGAAGAAAGGAAAAACTTATGGAAGTAAAAAAGAACAACAAAAAAGTGATTTTGGGTGCAGCAGCCCTGGTGGTATTGATTGCAGTGTTTGCAGCTGTATATGCATGTATGAGGGAAAAGCCGGCACAAGGGACAAAGACGTTTACTGTAGAGGTGGTGGATGATGAACAGAAATCCACTACATATACCGGTCATACAGATGCAGAATATTTGCGGCAGGCACTGGAAGAATTAGAGGACTTCCAGATGGAGGGCACTGAGGGTGATTATGGTTTGTATGTACAGACTGTGAATGGTGTCACAGCAGATTATAACGCGGATGGTGCTTACTGGAGTTTCTATGTAAATGGGGAAATCTGCAACAATGGTGTGGATACCCAGCCCGTAGAAGACAATGATGCATTTAAAATCGTATATGAAATCTATGCAGCAGAATAATTGGAGTATAAATTTGGTGCAGATAAAAGCGGGATGCAGGGATTTGCTGTCACGGATCAGGCAGGAAATGCATCTGTCTCTGGAAATGATGGTGTATCTTGGAATGCTGACTGCTGTATTGGAAGCAGGAAAAATGGCGCTGAATTATCTGCCAAATATAGAGGTAGTGACGCTGTTACTGATTTTATATTCCATAACCCTTGGATGGAAGACGATTTATGTGGCAGTGGTGTTTACTATATTGGAATGCTTTGTCTGGGGCTTTGGCCTATGGACAATATCTTATTTTTATATCTGGCCTGGACTGGTCATCCTTGTCTGTCTGTGCAAAAAGCAGCAGGGCATGTGGTTCTGGAGTATTTTTTCCGGTATGTTTGGATTGTTTTTTGGCGCGTTTTGTTCCATTGTGTATCTGTTTTTTGGAGGAATCGGCACTGTTTTTGCAAAATGGGTGTCAGGTATTCCCTTCGATCTGATACATTGCGCAGGAAATTTTGTATTGATGCTTGTGCTGTATCATCCATTGCTGGCTTTATTGAAAAAGCTGAACCAGATGATCCGGGTACCATGCAGATAGAATCGGGATACTGCAGAGGGTGTTGATTTACCTGGAGTCAGACAGGTTGTCAGTAAAAAGTATATAGGAAAAAGAGATCCCCGGGTCTGTCCATGTAATACAGGTGGATAGATCAGGGGATTTTTGTTTATGACAACGGAAAGACTATAACAAAAAATCTCAAAGCCTGCGTTCCATTGTATGCAAAGCACTTGTGGAACAGCCGTTTCAGAACAGCTCCAAATAAAGAACATGTCGAAAAAACCAGAAAGATATTATCTGAATAATTGTAAAATTTTTAGGAAAATTCCCCTATCTTATGATTTTATGATATACTGAAATAGATTATTGAAAAATAAATCTGAAAATAGATTTCACAGGCATCGGTTATGAAAAAACCGGCGGTCTGGTTGGAGAGGGAATGAAGAAAAAAAGAATAAAAATCAAGAGCCTGATATGGTGGATTGCATTCTTGCTCTTTTTGCTGGCATCAGTGGGGCTGCAGGTGAAAGCCAGAACCAGCCAGGAATTTGCGGACTGGTATGTAGAACAGGTTTATCCGGAACTAGTGGAGACGGTGGGGCGTTTTTTAGGCTGGTTTTCTTTTTCGGTGGGGGAAGTGCTTTTGTATTTGGGTGCAATTGTCTTGATAGTGGTGACTATCGAATCAGTAGGAAAAGCACTGGTTAACCGGGAAAAAAGGAAAAAGAGTTTGTTTTTCTGTATCCGGGTGTGGTTGATGACTGCTGCGGTATTATTTTTGATCTATACCCTCCAGTGTGGTATTAATTATTTTCACACACCGTTTTCAGAAATTGCAGGTTATGATGTGAGTCCTTCGGAGTATTCAGAGTTAGAAGAATTATGCCTGTATTTAAATGAGGAAATCAATACAGCGGCAGCCCAGCTGCCCTGGCCGGAAGATGAACATTATCAAATGCCGGAAAATGTTTATGAACTGGTGCGGGAGGCGATGGAAGGTCTTGGGGAGGAATATGATTGTCTGAGCGGCTTTTATCCAAATCCAAAACCAATTGCCATCTCAGGTGTTTTTTCTTATCAGTATATTACAGGAATCTACAGTCCTTTTACCATAGAGGCCAATTATAACCAGGATATGCCGGATTTGGAACAGCCGGCAGTGATGTGTCATGAATTGTCTCATTTAAAAGGATTTATGCGGGAGGACGAGGCTAATTTTATTGCGTATCTGGCCTGTCATCGTTCCGGAGTGCCGGAATTACAGTATTCCGGAGCAATGTTTGCTTATACATACTGCATGAATGCCCTGTATGGTGATGCTGGGGGAGAGGTGTATTCCCGGATCTATAACCAGCTTTGTGACCGGGCACTGAAAGACAGAGAGTATATGAACCAGTGGTGGAAACAATATGATACCCCTATGCGGGATGTGTCAGACCAGGTCAATCACACCTATCTCCAGGCCAATGCCCAGCCGGACGGTACCAAAAGCTATGGCCGGATGGTGGATCTGATGCTGGCAGAATTTCGCAGCTGGAAAGCAGAGTGATCCTGTATTTTTTTTCAAAACTTTGTCATAAAACCAATAAATCTGCGTATATTGTAAGGAGCATACAGGCTGCCAGAGATTTGAACTATCATTATGGGACATGGATTGCTTAAAATATACTTCACTTGTGTCAAAAAATGGATCACAGAGGATCATAAAAAAAGAAATAAATGAAATATAAAAATAAAATACAGAAAAAAGAACGAATGTTCGATAAAATACTGGAAAATCAATTCAGATTGTGCTATACTTTTGGCAGATTCATAGGATCTGCTGTGCAATGCAGATGACAGGAATTGCCGGATATGGCAGTCAAGTGATTAAGAGCGTTAGATAGTATTAAAGTATATTTGATATATGTTTTTGGAATCAGATGAACACAGTACAGACAGGAGTGAGCCAGTTTTGCAAATCAGAGAACAGTTTGAACAGCAGGAGTTAGAACAGTTAAGTCCTTATGCCAGCTGCAGCGTCAAAAGCAGAGGCAGGGATATCCCGGAGACAGAGTGCAGCATCCGTACCTGTTATCAAAGAGATCGAGACCGAATCATTCACTGTAAGTCTTTTCGCAGGCTAAAGCATAAGACGCAGGTATTTTTATCTCCGGAAGGAGACCATTACCGTACTCGTCTGACCCATACCTTAGAGGTGGCACAGATTGCCCGTTCCATTGCCAAGGCACTGTGGCTGAATGAGGAACTGACAGAGGCCATTGCCCTGGGACACGATTTGGGACATACTCCTTTTGGACATGCAGGAGAGTCAGTACTCAATCATGCCATGGCAGCATACGGAAGAAGCTTTCACCATTATGAACAGAGTGTCCGGGTGGTAGAGAGACTGGAAAAGAATGGACGGGGACTGAATCTGACTTGGGAAGTGCGTAACGGCATCCGCAATCACGGTACTGCCCGCATGCCAGTAACTTTAGAGGGACAGGTAGTACGCCTTTGCGATAAAGTTGCTTATATCAATCACGACATAGATGATGCCATCAGAGCCAGAGTGCTGCAGGAAAAAGACATTCCTGCAGAATACACAGACATTCTTGGAAGAACCGTACATGACAGAATCGATTTCCTGATCCATGATATGGTAGCCAACAGTGCAGGAAAAGACCATATCTGTCAGTCAGAAGATGCTGCCAAAGCGATGACGGGCCTGCGAACGTTCCTGTTTCAGGAAGTATACGGCAGCCCAAGGGTCCAGAAAGAGGAACAGAGGGTAGGCAGACTGCTGCTGCAGCTGTTTGCGCATTACCAGCTACATACGGAATTACTGCCGTCAGAGTATTTTTCCATGATAGAAAAGGGAGAGCCACAGGAAGTAGTAGTCTGTGATTATATTGCAGGCATGACAGACTCCTATGCAGTGGCCAAGTTTGAAGAATTGTTCGTGCCCCATGCGTGGACAATATGATAAAATATAATGGATATAGATACTTGCAAATATCCGAAACCCCTGCATAGGCAATTACGAAAGTATGCTTCGTATCAGCTTTGAGAAGTAATTGCCTAAATTGCCTAAGTTGAGAAAGGAGGGAGTATATGTTTTATTCAGATGAAGTGATAGAGGAAGTCAGACAGCGCAGTGATATAGTGGATGTTGTATCTCAGTATGTAAAGCTGCAAAAAAAGGGCGCCAACTATTTTGGTCTGTGCCCATTCCATAATGAAAAGTCTCCTTCTTTTTCCGTGACTCCAGGCAAGCAGATGTATTACTGCTTTGGCTGTGGCGCAGGAGGTAATGCCATCACTTTTTTGATGGAGTATGAAAATTACAGCTTTCCGGAGGCGCTGCAGGCACTGGCAGAGCGCGCCGGTGTGGCACTGCCCCAGGTAGAGGCATCAGAGGAAGAGAAAAGGCAGAGCAGCTTAAAGCACACGCTGTTAGAAATTCAAAAGGATGCTGCCAGATATTTTTATTACCAGCTGCGGCAGGAAAGCGGTAAAATTGGTTATGAGTATTTTCGTAAAAGAGGGTTAAGTGACGAGACCATAAAGCAGTTTGGCCTGGGATATGCTACTTCCTACTCCAATGATTTGTATTTGTATTTGAAAAAAAAGGGTTATTCTGATGCAGTGTTAAAAGAATCCGGACTGATCACCTATGAGGAAAGAGGGGTTCATGATAAGTTCTGGAACAGGGTAATGTTTCCCATTATGGACATGAACAGTAAGGTCATTGGTTTTGGAGGACGAGTTATGGGAGATGGTAAGCCTAAGTACCTGAATTCTCCGGAAACCATGATCTTTGATAAGAGCCGGAATCTGTACGGACTGCATGCTGCAAGAAAAACCAGAAAAAATTATTTTCTGGTATGTGAAGGATATATGGATGTCATTGCACTTCATCAGGCAGGGTTTACCAATGCGGTGGCTGCTTTGGGGACGGCCTTTACCCTGCAGCATGGAATATTGATGAAGCGGTACACCAAGGAAGTCATTCTCACTTTTGACAGTGATGGTGCAGGACAGCAGGCTGCCTTGCGCGCTCTGCCCATTTTAAAGTCTGCCGGATTGTCTGTGAAAGTACTGGATATGAAGCCTTATAAGGACCCGGACGAATTCATTACCCATCTGGGTGCAGAGGCATATCAGGAGCGGATCGACCGGGCGATGAATGGATTTCTGTTTGAAATTTCTGTTTTGCGGCAGAATTATGATTTTGCAGATCCCCAGCAGAAGACAGAGTTTATCAATGCTTGTGCCAGAAAGCTCACTGGTTTTACAGATGAGATGGAGCGTGTGAATTACATAGAGGCTGTGGCCAGAACCTATCTTCTGGAGTTTGAAAGCCTGAAACGGAAAGTCAATGGGTATGGTGCAGCAGGTTATACAGAACGTATCCGGGAAAACGCAGATATATCAGGTGAACAGGTGCTGCGTACAGAGCAGAGAACGTCCAGACAGAAGGAAAAGGATGATGGCAACAAAAAGGCCCAGAGGCTTTTGCTGACTTGGCTGGCGGAGGAACCCGTCATTTATCATAAGATCAGGGATCTGATTCGGCCGGAGGATTTTACAGAGCCTTTGTATCACAGAATTGCAGAGCTTTTGTATGTACAGCTGGCAGAGGGAAGCGTAAACCCGGCAGAAATCCTGAATCATTTCATCAATGATGAAAATGAGTACCGGGAGGCTGCCAGAGTATTCCATACCGGCCTGGCTGAAGATATGACGCAGGAAGAGAGAGGCAGGGCTTTCCAGGAAACGGTGGTTCGTGTCAAAAAATGCAGTCTGGACGCAGCCAGCAGGAAGGTGCAGGATGTGGCACAGCTCCAGGAGATTATAAAAGCGCAGGATTCTTTGAAAAACCTGCATATTTCTCTGAATTAGGGAGAGAATAGTATCAGAAATATGTATATCAGCAGCTCTTTGGAAGGAAGGACATAATGAACGAAGCTCAGGACCGGTTAGAACGGGGAATGCAGGAACTTCTTGCACGGGCACGAAAGAAAAAGAACGTGTTGGAATATGAGGAAATCACGGATTTTTTTCAGGAGTTACCATTAGATGAAGAAAGCTGCTCCCAGGTGCTGGAGTTTTTAGAATGGAATCATGTGGATGTCCTTCAGACGAAGGATGAGAATATTGACCCTGGAGAGGATGACCTGGATATATCTGATATGAGTGGAATAGAAGGATTACAGTTGGACGACCCTGTCAGACTGTATTTAAAGGAAATTGGAAAGGTGCCCCTCCTGTCTTCTGATGAGGAGTTTGAGCTGGCCAAACGGATTGAAGCGGGTGAGGAAGAAGCCAAGCAAAGACTGGCAGAAGCAAACCTCCGTCTGGTGGTCAGTGTAGCAAAACGTTATGTAGGCAGGGGACTGCTGCTGCTGGATTTGATTCAGGAGGGGAATCTGGGACTGATCAAGGCTGTAGATAAGTTTGATTACAGGAAAGGGTTTAAGTTCAGCACCTATGCTACCTGGTGGATCAGACAGTCTATTACCAGAGCCATTGCAGACCAGGCCCGCACCATACGGATTCCAGTGCATATGGTGGAAAGCATCAACCGTCTTACCAAAGTATCCAGGCAGATGGTGCAGGAGATTGGCAGAGAACCCAGTATAGAGGAACTGGCAGAAAGAATGGGGATTTCCCCGGCAAAGGTTATGGAAGTGATGAAAATTGCCATGGATCCGGTATCCCTGGAATCACCCATAGGAGATGAAGAAGATTCACATCTGGGAGACTTTATTCCAGACAGCAATATGCCTGTGCCAGCAGAGGAAGTGACGCACAAGGTATTGTGTGAGCAGATCGAGGAAGCATTGGGAACTCTTACAGAACGGGAGGAAAAAGTGCTGCGTCTGCGTTTTGGGTTAGATGATGGAAAGGCCAGGACATTGGAAGAAGTGGGCAGGGAGTTTAATGTCACCAGAGAACGTATCCGCCAGATAGAGGCAAAGGCGTTGCGGAAATTAAAGCATCCTGCAAGGAGCCGCAAGCTTCGGGATTATCTGGAAAGTTGATTGCTCTCCTTTGCTGCTTTGCAGCATATGGAGCAGTCAACTGGTACATATTGCAGATGCTTGTGAATCAGAAAAATCAGTTTCACAAACAAATGCTTACACAGATTATAAATGAGAGGAATCTATTTTTAGATACACAGGAAGAATATATGCAGTTGTCAAAACGATTACAGTTGGTAGCATCTTTTGTAAGCAAAGGAAAAATGACAGCAGATATTGGTACAGATCATGGATATGTGCCCATTTATCTGGTAAGAAATCAGGCGGTGCCTTATGTTTATGCCTGTGATGTGAATAAGGGACCTTTAGAACGTGCCAGCGCCCACATTGCAGAGGCAGGACTTACCGGGCAGATCGAGACCAGGCTTGGCAGTGGTCTGTCCGTGCTAAAGCCTGGTGAGGCTGAGGCAGTTGTCATTGCGGGAATGGGAGGGCCTCTGATACAGCGGCTTTTGGAGGAAAGCAGTGATGTGGTGGCTTCGGTGGCAGAACTGATTTTGTCCCCTCATTCAGAGGTAGACGGAGTCCGTAAATATCTTCATAAAGCAGGTTTTTGTATCATTCAGGAAGCCATGATCTATGATGAGGGTAAATTTTATACAGTTTTAAAGGCAGTGCCTGGGCAGGAGGAAGCTTATACAGAGACAGAGTATCGTTTTGGAAAGCTTTTAATCCAAGCAGGAGATAAGGTATTCCTGGATTATCTGCAGGACTGTATTCGAAAGCTGGAAGCATTGCAGGACAGACTGACAGAGGCAGGTCTTACAGAGGAAAGTCCACGATTTATGCAGAATGCTCAGGAATTGGATGAAGTAAAACAGCTTTATGGAAAGCTGAATGTAAAATAAGGAGAAGTGCTGCATCCGCAGCCTGATATACTATATGAAGTGTGCAGAAGTGATTAGAATATTAAATGAATTGGCACCAGAGCAGATTGCCTGCTCTTGGGATAATGTAGGTCTTTTGGCAGGACGGAATGATAAGGAGATTCAAAAAATACTGTTGTGTCTGGATGTTACCGATGCAGTGGTGGAGCAGGCAGTGGCAGAAGGGGCAGATATGATTGTAAGTCATCATCCGCTGCTGTTTCGTCCTTGCAAACGCATCAATAATGAATCTATGACAGGCAGAAGGCTGCTGCAGCTGATACAGGGAGATGTGGCATGCTATGCCATGCATACCAGTTTTGACTGTGCAGAAAAAGGAATGGCATATGCCGCAGCCGCTCTGCTGCAGCTGCAGGATCAGCAGATATTAGATGAAGCATTTTCTTATGAAAATGCAGAAGGAATATCTGCCCGGGGGGGGATTGGACGGATTGGAAAGCTGGCAGCCCCTGTAACTGTAAAGGAATTGTTGGATACTGTAAAAGAAGTATTTCAGACAGGACCGTTGCTGGTGTATGGAGCAGATCTGCAAAAGCAGGTGAGCAGGGTTGCCATTTCACCTGGCTCTGGGAAAGACCAGGTAGAAGCAGCTTTGCATGCGCAGGCTGAAGTATTGCTGACAGGAGATATCTCTCACCATATTGGTCTGGATGCAAAGGAGCAGGGACTGATTCTGGTGGATGCAGGTCATTATAATCTGGAGCATATTTTTTCAGAATATGTGGCAGAGTATCTCAGAGAAAAGCTGCCTGAAAACGTGAAAATCAGTGTGTTTTCCGAGAGCAGACCATATATTATTTATGAATAATGGCAGATGGTGCAGGCAACTAAAGATGCCTAGAAATTCAAAATAGGGTTTGTGAAGGTTTGGAAGCTTCCATATGATATACAGGAAAAGTCACCCATAAGAGATAGCTGTCTGCATATATTTAAAAGAAAAGGGGGCATAGATATGGTTAAAGTTCAGATCGGGGAGTCTGTACGCAATTATCCGGCAGGGATTCGTTACATTGATATTGCAAGGGAGGTACAGCCGGAGTATCCTCATGATATTGTACTGGCAACAGATGGTGGCAGGCTGTTTGAGTTGTTTCGCCAGGTAGAGGAATGTATGACAGATGAGGATCAGATGCATCATTTGTGTTTTCTGACCACTGGAGACACAGAAGGCATGCGTGCATATCAGCGTGGTGTGATTTTTCTGTTTTTAAAGGCATTTCATGATGTGGTGAAAAAGGATGTTTTGAAACGGGTGGTTGTGGATTTTTCAATAGGCAATGGTATTTTCTGTGAGCCGGAAGGAGATTTTACTCTGACAGAAGAACTGTTAGAGCAGATTCGCAGCCGTATGGTGGAATTGTGTCAGAGCTGTATTCCCATTGAAAAACGCAATATCAATACAGAACAGGCCATTGCTGTTTTTCATCACCATGGGATGTATGATAAGGAAAAGCTGTTTCGTTACCGCCGGGTTTCCAGGGTAAACCTGTATCGATTCAATGAATTTGAGGACTACTATTATGGTGATATGGTGCCGGATACCTCGTACTTAAAGTACTTTGATCTGTGCTTGTATCACAATGGAATTGTACTTTTGTGTCCATCTACGGCAGCTCCGGAAGTGGTACCGGAATTTGCACCCAGTGATAAAATGTTTGCTGTGATGCAGGACGCATCCCAACTGCAGAAAAATCTGGGTGTGGATACAGTGGGAGCGTTAAATGACTGTATTGCCAGAGGGGGCGTCAATGAACTGATTCAGGTGCATGAAGCGCTGATGGAGAAAAAAATTGCAGAAATTGCAGAGCAGATTATCAGCCAGAATAAGCAGGTGGTATTGATTGCTGGTCCATCCTCTTCAGGAAAGACCACCTTTTCCCACCGGCTTTCCATACAACTGCGGGCTCATGGCAGAAAACCTCACCCCATTGCAGTGGACAATTATTTTCTGGACAGAGAAAAAAGTCCCAGAGATGAGCTTGGCAATTACAATTTTGAAGAACTGGAATGTATTGATATACCTCAGCTCAATGCAGATTTGGCGCAGCTGCTGGCAGGAGAAAAGGTAGCTTTGCCTACCTACAATTTCAAAACTGGCAGGCGAGAGTACAGAGGGGATGAACTGCAGATCGGCAGGCAGGATATACTGGTGCTTGAGGGAATACATGCCCTAAATAATCAGATGACTCCTTATATTCTTCAGGAAGACAAATTCAAAATTTATGTCAGTGCCTTAAATCAGTTAAATATTGATGAACATAACCGGATCCCTACTACGGACGGACGTCTGCTGCGCCGTATGGTAAGGGATGCCAGAACCAGAAACATTACAGCTGGGGATACCATTAAAAGCTGGTACAGCGTGCGCCGGGGAGAACAGAAAAATATCTTCCCATTCCAGGAAGAGGCAGATGCAGTGTTTAATTCTTCTTTGCTGTATGAACTGGCTGTATTAAAGCCTTATGCAGAACCGCTGCTGTTTGGCATACCGGCAGATGCACCTGGATATCTGGAAGCCAAGAGGTTATTAAAGTTCCTGGATTATTTCCTGGGAATCACCAGTGAGGCCATTCCGCAGAATTCTATTGTGCGGGAGTTTATTGGCGGCAGCTGTTTGAATGTATAATGGTATGGGGATTGCCATTGGTATTTGGAGTTAGTGGCATAACCTGGTTATACCAAAAAATCGCTGAAGTCTCACGGCCTCAGCGATTTTTCTATAGGGGAGTTCTTTTACAGCCCCTTTTTGCAGACAGAAAGTATTACGATACGATATTCTGCAGCCACACACCCTTTTTCACCAGGATAAATCCAACCACACATTTGATCATATCCCCAAGCTGTACCAGTGTATAAATGACAATGACCGGCAGACCGGTAAAACGGCTTAACGTAAATGCAATGGTTACGCTGACCACCCAGATAAATACGCTGTCAAAGAGGAAGGTAATGATGGTCTTGCCGCCGGAACGCAGGGTGAAGTAGCAGGCATGCAGGAATGCATTCTGAGGCATAAAAATAGCAGTGATCATAATAAACTGCTTTGCCAGCTCCCTGGCCTCATTGTTGGTGTTGTAAAGCATTGGAAACAGCGGCGCCATCAGGAACATGACAATGGCTACCATGGTACAGCAGGCAACAGAAAAGGCGATCATCTTATTGTCTGTGTCTCTGGCCTTCTTCATGTCTCCTGCGCCCAACAGCTGTCCCACTACAATGGCAACAGAATCACCAAGGGCAATAAATACAATGTTAAATACATTATTAATGGTATTGGAGATATTCAGACCGGCAACTACATTGAGCCCTCTGACAGAATAGCACTGCGCCAGTACTGCCATACCAGCAGCCCACAGTGTTTCATTTAACAGCAGAGGGGTGCCTTTGACCAGGATCTTCTTGGCAAGACCGGCAGGTACCTTCAGGGTACGATACAGTCCCTTTGCAAATGGAATCTGCTCCGTATGCTTGTGTGTCCAGAAGACAATGATCAGTACCTCCACATATCTGGAAAGTACAGTGGCAATGGCTGCACCCTGTACGCCCAGTGCAGGAAAACCAAACTTACCATAAATCAGGATATAATTAAAGCACAGATTGACAAGGACAGAAGCCACACCGGCTTTCATTGGCAGCACAGTCTCCCCGCACTCTCTCAGGGTGCTGGCATAAATCTGGCTGACCATAAAAGCAGGCAGGCCAATGAGCATGATCACAAGGTACTGTTTGCCATACATTAAGGTAGCTGCGATCTCCTCCGGAGTACCCTCACCGCTTAAATACATCTGGATGAGTGCATCTCCTGCAGTGAGAAACAGCACGATGGTGGCAGCAGTGAGGATCACAGCCAGCCAAAGCTTGTAGCGGAAGGTATGCCGGATGCCTTCTGTATCCTTCTGCCCAAAATACTGTGCAGTAAAAATACCTGCACCGGATACACCACCAAAAATGCATAAATTGTACACAAAAATCAGCTGATTGACAATGGCAGCCCCCGACATCTGCTCTGTACCGATGCGGCCGATCATAATGTTATCCAATAAGCTTACAAAATTGGTGATACCATTCTGGATCATAATAGGCACTGCAATTGCCAGTACCATTTTATAAAAGTTTCTGTCTCCTACAAATCGTCGAAAAAATCTTTGCTTTTCCCTGCTTTGTTCCATAGTGTTGTGTTCCTCCTTTGTTTTCTGAAATCAGTATAAAAAGGCTGTCATACACTGTTTGTGGAGGCTTGAGAAAACCTACACTGGAATCGGGCGTTTGAAAAAAGGGCTGCGGATGGATTGTTTTTAAGCGGGACTCTTGAAAACGCCGGTACTTAGGCTGCAGATCGGTAAATGCAGCAGAAAGCCTGCTTGCTGCTGTATTTGCTGATCCGCAGCCTTAGAACCGCTGCGTTTTCACCGAAGCGAGAGCGTGTCCCGCGTAAAACAATCCATCCGCAGCCCTTTTTTCAAACGCCCGATTCCTATATAGTTCCAGTGTGCAACAGCAGCGCTAACAGATAATCTACTATAGTGGGGAGAGAAATGCAAGCTGAACTTTACTTTTTTTTGCTTTTATGGTATAGTAAGCGTGGTTTTGAGTAAGACAGATGATCGCGGCTGCAGGTGCCGAAAGGCCGCAGGTGAGGAAAGTCCGGGCTTCATAGGGCAGGATGCCAGATAACGTCTGGCGGAGGCGACTCTAGGGAAAGTGCAACAGAAATATACCGCCAGCTTTGGCTGGTAAGGGTGGAATGGTGGTGTAAGAGACTACCGCTTTGCTGGTAACAGGAAAGGCATATGTAAACCCCATCCGAAGCAAGACCGAGCAGAAAGCATACAGTGGCCCGCTGGCTTTCGGGTAGGTCGCTTGAATCAGGTGGCGACATCTGATCTAGATAGATGATCATCCACGACATAACCCGGCTTATCGTCTTACTCAATTCTTTTTTTATGCAGGAAAATAATACGTGAATGTGTAGTGTATATAAACGTATAGTTTATATAAGTTTGTATAAAAATATCGTTCAGAGATCTTGGCTGAAATGATTGCCTTTCGGTGAGTTGAATCATGCGAAAGCAGAGGTTTATGATGTATCAGAAAGAGCCGCTTAGAGTCAGACTGTTGTGTCTGTCTCTAGGCGGCTTTTGTAACAATGAGAAGTTCTCAGAGCAGGCTTTCTATTGTGCATGTCAATGGAGAACTGCTGAAGCATGTATTTCCTATGGATCATGATCATGGCAAGTGCATGAAACGTATATTTTCTATGTTATATGATCATGGCAAGTTCATGAAGCATATATTTTTATGTTCTATGATCATGGCAAGCTCATGAAGGAAAGATATACCTGCAGTTGCTCCATCAATGTCTGATCAAGACGTTGAATCTGTCAGCTCTCACAGGAATCAGTATGCTTGGGAGTGCTGTCAGTATGCTGGGAGTGACTATGACAGCCACCACAGGCACTGCAGGAACCGCCCCCACAGCCGGAGCATTTGTGTGTTGTATCGCCACACCCGCTGCAGTTGCTGCTGCCTGCGGAACCGGAACAGCCACAGGAGCAGCTCCCTCTGTGGCGGTACATATATCTGCAGGCCAGAACAAACCACACCACGATCAGTAACAGCAAGATCATACTTGGCCAATCCATAAAAATACCTCCTGAAAACAGCAATAAAAAGAAATCTGCAAGCCTTAGAATCCAAGGAGCATTCCAACCATATTTACCACAAAGGCAGCAAGCCAGGCCACTGCGCACTGTAAAAAGACAACCAACACTGCCCATTTGCTGCCCAATTCTCTGCGGACTGCTGCCACAGCTGCTACACATGGCGTATACAGCAGAGAAAATACCAGAAAGACCACTGCGCTGAATGGTGTAAACAGGTGATCCAGAGCGCCGCTGCACAATACAGTCAGAGTGCTGACAACACTTTCCTTTGCAGTAAAGCCGGTGATCAAAGCAGTAGAGATGCGCCAGTCATTTAATCCCAGAGGCTGGAAGATAGGAGCGATCAAACTGCCTAAAATAGCCAGCAGGCTGTCAGCAGAATTGTCCACAACATTGAGTCTGGTATCAAAGGTCTGTAAAAACCAGATGATCACGGAGGCTACAAAAATCACTGTAAAAGCCTTGGTGATAAAGTCCTTTGCCTTTTCTCCAATGAGACGAAGGACATTGGTCAGGCCAGGCATTCTGTAATTGGGCAGCTCCATTACAAAAGGTACCGGTTCCCCCTTGAAACGGGTGTTTTTCAGGCACAGGGCTACTAAAATACCAACCAGAATACCTGTAAAATATAGAAGGATCATAACCAGGGTACCATGCTTTGGGAAAAAGGCTGCAGTAAACAGTACATAGATCGGCAGCTTTGCAGAACAGCTCATAAAAGGCGTCAGCAGGATGGTCATCTTCCGGTCTCTGTCAGAGGGCAGGGTACGGGTAGCCATAATGGCTGGTACAGAACAGCCAAATCCAATGAGCATTGGCACAAAGCTGCGTCCGGAAAGACCAATCTTTCGCAGCAGCTTATCCATAATAAAGGCAACTCTTGCCATATATCCGCTGTCCTCCAAAATAGACAGGAAGAAAAACAGGATGACAATGGTAGGCAGGAAGCTAAGTACACTGCCCACACCTGCAAATACACCGTCAATGAGCAGGGAATGTACCACAGGATTAATGCCATAAGCAGTCAGTGCCTGATCGCAGAACCCGGTAAACCAGTCAATACCAGACTCCATCAGGCCGGACAGCCAGCTGCCTAAGCAGCCAAAGGTCAGCCAGAAAATCAGTCCCATAATGCCTACAAAAGCAGGCAGGGCAGTGTATTTGCCGGTGAGTACCCGGTCAATGGCCATGCTGCGCAGATATTCTCTGCTTTTAGAAGGTTTTACAACGGTTGCCTGACAAAGGTTTCCAATAAAACGGAAGCGCATATCTGCCAGTGCCGCCTCTCTGTCTAAGCCTCCTTCTTCCTCCATCTGGGTAATGATGTGTTCCAAAGCCTCTAATTCATTGTCCTGCAGCTGGAGAGACTGCTGTATCAGCTGGTCTCCTTCTACCAGTTTTGTTGCGGCAAAACGAACGGGGGTGTTACTGCGCTTTGCATGGTCTTCAATCAGATGAATGGCAGCATGAATGCAGCGGTGTACAGCGCCGTCATCTTCTCCTTCTGCATTGCAGAAATCCATACGTCCGGGACATTCTTTGTACCGGGCTACATGGATGGCATGTTCAATAAGTTCATGAATTCCCTCACCCTTCGCAGCAGAAATGGGTACTACAGGAATGCCAAGAGCGGCTTCCAGACCGTTGATATCAATGGTGCCGCCGTTTAGATGCACCTCATCCATCATATTCAGAGCCAGAACCATGGGAATGTTCAGCTCAATGAGCTGCATGGTCAGATACAGATTCCGCTCAATGTTGGTGGCATCCAGGATGTTGATGATACCATTTGGACGGTTATGTAAAAGAAAATCTCTGGTTACGATTTCCTCACTGGTATACGGGGAAAGGGAATAAATCCCTGGTAAATCTGTAACAGTGGCTTCCGGATGATTCCGGATGACACCGTCTTTTCTGTCTACGGTTACCCCTGGGAAGTTGCCTACGTGCTGGTTGGCACCGGTAAGCTGGTTAAACAGGGTGGTTTTACCACAGTTCTGGTTGCCTGCCAGCGCAAAGGTAAGAGGGGTGCCTTCTGGTATTTCATGGCCGGATTTCTTTGTGTGGTAGATCTGTTTTTCTCCTACACCAGGATGAGATACTGGTGTGGTGTGGATCTGTTTCCGTTGATATTCGTGAGCGGTATGTACGTCTTCTAATGTAATATTGGCAGCATCTGCCTTTCGAAGAGTCAGTTCATAGCCTCTGACCCGCAGTTCCAGCGGGTCGCCCATGGGAGCAATTTTCATCAGAGTGACCTCTGTGCCGGGAGTCAGTCCCATATCCAGAATGTGCTTTCGCAATGCTTTATCATTGCTTTTGACGGAGGCGATGATTGCCTCTTTTCCTAATTCCAGTTGATCTAATGTCATAGTGACCTCCATTCCGGAGCGGTTGACAGCTGAATTGTGATGCAGTCAGATTATGTTTTTTAGCGCTTCGGTAAAAGTTGTAATAAGCATAGCACAGTGAAATGCCCTTTTGCAATCCTCCTGTTGTGAAAAATGTATTTTTATAATGAATATAGTGGAAGTGATTGCGGAAAAATACATTTATATAACGCTTTCTGAAAAAAATAGCATATTAAACACGGAAACTTGCGGAATGTGTATAATTGTGATAAAATAAAAAACACTGACTGTAGCAGGGGATCTATCTTGTGAATACAGAATAAACCCAAAACAGCAGAAAATGCAGGCCTGAAGATTTTCTGGAAGGGACAGGTATGCAGGTGAAACAAAGGATGTGAAAGGCAGAGGATATACTCTGCAGAGAGGAGATATTTTATGGCAAATGAACAGAATAAAAAACGTAAGCCAGTATGGCTGAAAGTCGTGCTTGTGATTCTGGCGATTATCCTGCTGCTGCTGATTGGTGGATATTTGGTTTTAAATTATTACCTGTCTATGATGCAGTATGATCCAGATGATACCATTGTGATCCAAAGTGCAGAATATACGGAAGAAAGCTACGAGGGGACCAATTCTCCTGATGAGGATATTGAGAATGCCGACAAAGAACTGGAGTCTCACATTTCAGATGGAGAGCTCTTTGGTTCCGATGATGTATTCAATATTTTATTGATTGGCGTAGACAGAAGAGACAGCAGCTGGAACGGTAATTCGGACAGTATGATCCTGGTATCTATTAATAAGGACACCAAAAAGGTAATACTGACTTCTATTATGCGTGATACCTATGTGGCCATCCCAGGTGTAAAAAATTATAAAATCAATCATGCAATGGCGGTAGGCGGTGCTAACCTTCTGCTGGAAACAGTAAGACAGAATTTTAAGATACAGGTAGATTATTATGCCTGTGTAGATTTTAATGCATTCAAGAACGTAATTGATGTATTTGGTACGATTCCCATTGAAATGACTCAGGCAGAAATTGATGCGTTTGGCAGTCAGTTGGATCAATTCCAGAGGGAAGGCAATGTGTATTATATTGACAGTTCTTTTGCTCTGTCTTATGCACGAAACAGATGGATCGGACGTTGGGATTATGAAAGAACAGAAAGACAGCGTAAGATCATCCTGTCTCTGATAAATTGCATGAAGGACAGCAGTCTGTCAGAAATCAATGATATCGCGAATACAGTTCTGCCAAATATCAGTCATAATATGCCTCAGGGTCAGCTTCTGAAACTGCTGGTGAATGCCGTTACCTATCTCAATTATGATATGGTATCCAGCCGGATCCCATATGATGGTATGTATCAGAGTATGACCATAGAGGGACAGGGCATGCTGGTTCCGGACTGGACTGCTACCATTAATAATCTGTATAATATCGTTTACGGAGAGTAGGAGAGAAGATACCAATGAAAATCGTGGTGCTGGATGGATATGCTTTGAATCCGGGAGATTTATCCTGGGAGGGAATTGCAGCTTTTGGAAAACTTATAGTATATGACAGGACACCTGCGGAGGATACCATCGCCAGAATTGGAGATGCAAACATAATTTTCACCAATAAAACGGTCATTGACAGACAGATATTAGATGCCTGTCCGGAGATTGCTTTTATTGGAGTTCTGGCCACAGGATACAATGTGGTAGATGTAAATGCAGCCAGGGAAAAAGGAATTGTGGTATGCAATGTACCAGAATATGGTACTCCTGCAGTAGCCCAGTTTACCATAGGTCTGATTCTGGAACTGGCTTCCCATATCGGAGTCCACAGTGCTTCGGTAGCACAGGGAGACTGGTGCCGCTCAAAGGATTTTTGTTACTGGAACCATCCTCTGATAGAACTGCAGGGAAAAACCCTGGGGATTATTGGTTTTGGAAGCATTGGTCAGGCAGTGGCCCGGATCGCAGAGGCTATGGGTATGAATGTGCTGGCATTTAGCAGAACCATACATCCGGAAAGAGAGAATGCCAGATGCCATTATACCGATTTGGATACACTTCTTGCAGAATCAGATGTGATCTCACTCCATTGTCCTCTGTTTCCAGAGACACATGAGATCATCTGTAAGGAAAATATTGAAAAAATGAAGGATGGTGTCTGGATCATTAATACAGCAAGAGGCGGCTGTATTGCAGAAGCAGACCTGGCAGAGGCTTTAAGCAGCGGTAAAGTAGGAGCTGCAGCTGTAGATGTAGTCAGTACAGAACCTATGCATCAGGATAATCCTCTGCTGCAGGCAAAGAATATTCTCATTACGCCGCACATTGCCTGGGCATCAAAGGAAGCCAGAGAAAGGCTGATGCAGATAGCTGCAGAAAATCTGGAAAAGTTTTTGGCGGGTGAACCGCAAAATGCAGTAAGCTGATCAGTGAATGGCTTTGCTATGGGATAGATGGCTATAAATAAAACAGAGTATGCAGTTTGAAACTGAGCCACAGGCGCAGATCGTTTCAAACTGCATACTCTGTTTTGTTGTGTAGAAACATTGAACTTTACATGGAAACAGAACCAGAAAAAGAATCATTAATTACATAATAGTATGTAAATTCTTCAGGCTTGCAGTAAATATTTAATGTCTGAATGTCCTTGATTTTGTTGCCGGAAGCAACCCAAATCTCTTTTACCTTTGCAATCATATCTTTTTCTGCAACTTCCCTGCCGGAAAACTGAATTTGAAAGCTGGTTTTCATTATACTCCTCATTTCTGCGCTGTCAGTTTTGTGGTCAGCCTGTATCAACAGCGCCTGCTGCAGGCTGGGAAGAAACCCAATGATTTGACAGTTTCTTCCATCCGCTGAAAGGGAATACCTATATGTAAAATGCAAACTGCATAACTGCTTTTAGTATAATATAGAAAAACCAAGATTGCAAATTGGGCATGCTGGAAAAAAATCCAGAGAAATTTTGTACTTTTGATGAAAAAAGTAAATTTGTACCAGCAGATTCCATGATTTTGTCAAACGGAAATAAACATAAAAGCGAAACTCCTGTTCATTTCTGAAAAAAATCCAGATTGTTTGTCTGGAGATTTCAGAATAAATTTGGATGGATATCCTGATGGCAGAATTGTTGGTTGCCTTGACCAGAGGATTATGCTAGAATAACAGGGAAAGCACACAGGAAAGTGGCAGATTGGAGAGTAAATGATTGCAATTATAGATTATGATGCAGGAAATCTGCGCAGCGTGGAAAAAGCCCTTCACTCATTGGGAGAGAAAGCGGTAGTGACAAGAGACCGTGATGTAATATTAAATGCGGATAAGGTAATCTTACCGGGCGTAGGTGCCTTTGGTGATGCTATGGCAAATCTTCGCCGTTTTGGACTGGTAGAGGTCATCAAAGAAGTAGTGGCTAAAGGAACCCCTTTTTTAGGCATTTGTCTGGGACTGCAGCTGCTTTTTGAACGCAGTGATGAAAGCCAGGGGGTAGAGGGGCTTGGAATCCTCAAAGGAGAGATCTTAAGAATTCCGGACTGTGAGGGATTAAAAATTCCTCATATGGGTTGGAATTCTTTGGATATTACGCCAGGGGCAACTTTGTTCCAGGGAATCGGGGCACATCCATATGTGTACTTCGTACATTCCTATTATCTGAAGGCAGCAGAGGAGTCTGTTGTGGCAGCTACCACAGAATACAGTACCCATATTCATGCTTCTGTGGAAAAGGATAATGTATTTGCCTGTCAGTTCCATCCGGAAAAGAGCGGACGTACCGGACTGGCGATCTTAAAGAATTTTGCAGCATTGTAATGTCTGTAGACAGGTGCTGATAGTTGGAGGATGGACATGTTTACAAAACGGATTATTCCCTGTCTGGATGTAAATCAGGGACGGGTGGTAAAAGGTGTCAATTTTGTCAACCTGCGGGATGCAGGTGACCCGGTGGAGATTGCAGCGGCTTATGATGAATCCGGTGCAGATGAATTGGTATTTCTGGATATTACTGCATCGTCAGATGCCAGAAATATTATGATCGATATGGTTCGAAAAGTAGCAGAGACTGTATTTATTCCTTTTACAGTAGGAGGAGGAATTCGTACAGTAGAGGATTTTAAAATGATTCTGCGGGAGGGTGCGGATAAAATTTCCATCAATTCTTCTGCTATTAATACGCCAAATCTGATCAGCGAGGCAGCGGATAAGTTTGGCAGCCAGTGTGTAGTAGTTGCCATAGACTGCAGAAGACGTGCTGACGGCAGTGGCTGGAATGTATTTAAAAACGGAGGCCGGATTGATACCGGATTAGATGCGGTAGAGTGGGCAATGAAAGCCTGCCGCCTGGGTGCTGGAGAGATTCTTCTGACCAGTATGGACTGTGATGGTACCAAGGCTGGATATGACAATGAAATCACATCTATTATTGCAGAAAATGTATCGATACCGGTAATTGCATCTGGTGGTGCAGGTACCATGGAACATTTTTATGATGCATTGACAGTGGGAAAGGCAGATGCTGCTTTGGCAGCTTCTCTGTTCCATTATAAAGAAATGGAGATTAAGGACTTAAAACGTTACCTGGCCGGACGGGGCGTGTCTGTCCGTCTGTAAAGGAGGTAAATCAATGGCGGCAATCAGCAATGACTGGCTGACTCCATTAAGTGGAGAGTTTAAAAAGCCTTATTATGCCAGTTTGTATAAAAAAGTGCTGGAGGAATATCAGACCACCAGGGTATTTCCGGATTCCGAAGATATTTTTACAGCCTTTAACCTGACCCCCCTTTCTCAGGTAAAGGTGGTGATTTTAGGGCAGGACCCTTATCATGGAGAGGGACAGGCACATGGCCTTTGCTTTTCTGTAAAACCAGGAATAGAAGCGCCCCCTTCTTTGGTGAATATTTATAAGGAGTTAGAGTCTGATCTGGGCTGCTACATACCGGATAACGGATATCTGGTAAAATGGGCAAAACAGGGTGTTCTGATGCTGAATACGGTTCTGACGGTACGGGCGCATCAGGCATTCAGTCACAGAGGAATTGGCTGGGAGGAGTTTACCGATGCAGCCATCCGCATTTTAAATGAACAGGACAGACCTATTGTGTATTTGTTATGGGGGAAGCCTGCCCAGATGAAAAAAAGCATGCTCACCAATCCAAAGCATTTGATTTTGGAAGCACCTCATCCAAGTCCCCTTTCTGCGTACAGAGGTTTTTTTGGATGCAGGCATTTTAGCCAGGCCAATTCATTTTTAGAGGCTCATGGAGAATCGCCCATTGACTGGCAGATTGAAAATATAGGTGAGAGATAAAGAACGGTGAAAAACTGGAGGAAGATATGAATATTTTAGAATGGTTTCGAATTGTTGTAATCGGAATTGTAGAAGGAATTACAGAGTGGCTGCCTGTGAGCAGTACAGGCCATATGATTTTGCTGGATGCCATTTGGGGAACCTCTGAGCCGGGAATCGTAACAGAGGCATTTTGGGAAATGTTTGAGGTGGTAATACAGCTGGGTGCGATTCTGGCAGTAGTCACTATTTTCTGGAATAAGCTGTGGCCATTTGGAAAGCGTTCCAAAAAGGAGCAGGTGCAGACCATTGAACTTTGGAAAAAAGTAATTATCGGTGCGCTGCCGGCGGCTGTCCTGGGACTGCTGTTAGATGACTGGATGGATGCACATCTGTATAATGAATATGTCGTAGCTGCGATGTTGATATTGTATGGTATTGTGTTTATCCTGATTGAGGAAGTGTACAGAGGCAAGGTATTTACCCTGGAGAGAATCGAGGGATTGAGTTACAAGACTGCATTTTTAATTGGCTGTGTACAGGTATTGTCTCTGGTTCCGGGAACTTCCCGTTCTGGTGTAACCATTATTGGTGGTATTTTACTGGGCTGTTCCAGAGTAGTGGCTTCTGAGTTTACTTTCTTTCTGGCCATTCCGATTATGGCTGGTGCCAGTGGTTTAAAAGTGGTAAAGTATCTGTTGGAAGGGATTTCTCTTAGTGGTGTCCAGGTCGCAATTATTCTGGTAGGAATGGTTGTCGCTTATGTGGTTTCCCTGCTCTCCATTCGATTTTTGATGGATTATGTGAAGAAACACAGCTTCAAGGTGTTTGGATGGTATCGGATCGTATTAGGCATTATTGTACTGGCATATTTTATGTTTTTTAAATAAATCGAAATAAATCTAATTAAATCTAATTAAATCGAAATAAATCTAATTAAATCTAATTAAATCATTGAAAGCATGTTTGATTAGCAATGGGATAGCAAAGCCGCTATGAATTCGCAGAAAGCGAAGACATAGCGGCTTTTTGCATATGATAAGGATAATTGTAAAATATGAATGATGGAGGTTGAGGAAAGAAAAAATATGGGGAAACAAGTAAATACAGGATGAAAAGGGGTTAATTGCACGACATAAAAGAATGGTAAAATATATTATCAGAAAATTATATAAAAAATAAATGAATTGATATAATATCTGACAATTTAATAAAATTTCCTCTTTACAAACAGGAAAAAAAGTAGTATAGTCATAACAGCCATTTAAATGGCCACGCAGGAGAAGATGCGGAGCCTACAGCCCCGTTGATATGACTACGAAGGAACAGAAAAACCGACGGCAGAAAGATGCAGGAGAACAGTATCAGCATTCGTTAAAACGTCATCAGAAACAAATGCATCTGGCAGCAGCCGTTATGGCAGAAGGAATTGAGGTAGTATGGAAGAGGCAAAAAGAACTTCAGTTGGCTTATATGAGCCGCAATTTGAACATGACAACTGTGGTATCGGTGCTGTTGTGAATATTAAGGGTGTAAAGAGCCATGCAACAGTTGCAGATGCACTGCATATTGTTGAGAATCTGGAGCATCGTGCCGGTAAAGATGCAGAAGGCAAGACTGGTGATGGTGTAGGTATTATGGTACAGATCTCTCACAAGTTTTTCTCTAAAGTCTGTGCCAGAGAGGGCATTGCAATCGGTAAAGAGAGAGAATATGGAATCGGTATGTTTTTCTTTCCGCAGAATGAGTTAAGCAGACGCCAGGCCATGAAGATGTTTGAGATCATTGTCCAGAAAGAGGGACTGGGGTTCCTGGGCTGGAGAGAGGTTCCGACACAGCCGGACATTTTAGGCAAAAAGGCAGTAGACTGCATGCCTTGTATTATGCAGTGTTTTGTAAAGAAGCCTTCTGATGTGGCCTGCGGCATTGATTTTGACAGAAAGCTGTATGTAGCCAGACGTGTATTTGAACAATCTAATGATAATACGTATGTGGTGTCTTTATCCAGCCGTACCATTGTATATAAGGGTATGTTCCTGGTAGGAGATCTGAGACGGTTCTATTATGATCTGCAGGATGAAGATTATGTATCTGCGATTGCAATTGTGCATTCCCGTTTCAGTACCAACACCAATCCAAGCTGGAAGAGAGCTCATCCAAACCGCTTTATCGTACATAACGGTGAAATCAATACCATCCGTGGTAATGCAGACAAAATGCTGGCCAGAGAAGAAAGAATGCAGTCTGGTCTGTTAAAGGATGAACTGCATAAGGTGCTGCCGGTTGTCAATACGGACGGTTCTGACTCTGCTATGCTGGATAATACATTGGAATTCCTGCATATGAGCGGTATGGATCTGCCTTTGGCGGTTATGATCACCATTCCGGAACCATGGATCAACGATAAGGCTATGTCCCAAAAGAAGAAGGATTTCTATCAGTACTATGCTTCCATGATGGAGCCATGGGATGGTCCTGCAGCAATTCTGTATACTGACGGTGATATTATGGGTGCGGTTCTGGATAGAAACGGTCTGCGTCCTACCAGATATTACATTACGTCTGAGGACAATATTATCTTATCCTCTGAGGTAGGTGCGATCGACATTGATCCGTCCATTATTGTAAAGAAAGAACGTCTTCGTCCAGGCCGTATGCTTTTGGTAGATACTGTAAAGGGTGAGATCATTAACGACGAAGATCTGAAAAATAAATATGCCAGCCGTAAGCCTTACGGTGAGTGGCTGGATTCCAACCTGATCCATTTAGAAGATTTAAAGGCACCAAACAAGCGTCCTCCACGTTATGAAGGTGAGGAACTGCTTCGGATCATGAAGACCTTTGGCTATACTTATGAACAGCTGCGTACCATGATTCAGCCTATGGCACAAAATGGTGCGGAACCGATTTCCGCTATGGGTGTTGACAGTCCACTGGCAGTATTATCCAGACAGCATCAGCCGTTATTTAACTATTTTAAGCAGCTTTTTGCACAGGTTACCAATCCGCCTATTGATGCCATCCGTGAGGAAATTGTAACATCTACTACAGTTTATCTGGGTGCCGGCGGTAATGTATTAGAGGAAAGTCCGGAATGCTGTAAGATGCTGCGGATTGACAATCCGATTTTAACCAGCACAGAGCTGCAGCGGATTAAAAATATGAACGTAGAAGGTTTTAAGGTAGAAACTGTACCGATTACCTTTTATAAGACTACACCACTGGCAAGAGCAGTAGAGCACCTGTTTGTAGAAGTAGACAGAGCCCTGCGCCAGGGTGCCAATATCATCATCCTTTCTGATAGAGGAATTGATGAAAACCATGTAGCCATTCCATCCCTGTTGGCAGTTTCTGCTCTCCAGCATCACCTGGTTGTGACTAAGAAGAGAATGTCCATGTCTCTGATCCTGGAAACCGGTGAGCCAAGAGAGGTACATCATTTTGCCACTCTGTTAGGATATGGTGCAAGTGCCATTAACCCATATCTGGCACAGGATTCTATCCAGTACCTCATTGATAATGGCATGCTGGATAAGGATTATTATGAGGCTGTACAGTCTTATAACAATGCAATCGTCCATGGTATTGTAAAGATCGCGTCCAAGATGGGTATTTCTACTATCCAGTCCTATCAGGGCTCCAAGATTTTTGAAGCAGTTGGTTTAAACAGCGATTTTGTAGAGAAATACTTCACCAATACAGTGAGCAGAGTAGAAGGTATTGGCATTGAGGATATCCAGAATGATGTGGAGACACTGCATTCTGCAGCATTTGACCCATTGGGATTAAAGGTAGAGCATACCCTTGCAAGCCCAGGCAGCCACAAGGCACGTTCCGGTGCAGAAAAGCATCTGTATACACCAGCTACCATCCATCTGCTGCAGGAGTCTACCAGAAATGGTGACTATGAAGAATTTAAGGAGTATTCCAAGCTGATCACAGAGCAGGAAGATGCCATAAATCTGCGTGGTCTGTTAGAATTAAAGTTCCCAGAGGATGGAGGGATACCGTTAGAGGAAGTAGAAAGTGTAGATGAGATCGTAAAGCGTTTTAAGACAGGTGCCATGTCTTACGGTTCTATTTCCCAGGAGGCCCATGAGACCATGGCCATTGCCATGAACATGCTCAAGGGTAAGTCAAACTCTGGTGAGGGTGGTGAAAGCATTGAGCGTCTCACAGTTGGCCCTGACGGCAAGAACCGCTGCTCTGCCATCAAGCAGGTCGCTTCCGGCCGTTTTGGTGTTACCTCCAGATATCTGGTAAGCGCACAGGAGATTCAGATCAAGATGGCTCAGGGTGCAAAGCCTGGTGAAGGCGGTCATCTCCCTGGTAAGAAGGTATATCCATGGGTTGCCAAAACCAGACATTCTACACCTGGTGTAGGCTTGATTTCCCCGCCACCTCATCACGATATTTATTCCATTGAGGATCTGGCGCAGCTGATTTTTGATTTAAAGAATGCCAATAAGAAAGCCAGAATTTCTGTAAAGCTGGTATCTGAGGCTGGTGTAGGTACAGTTGCTGCAGGTGTAGCCAAGGCTGGGGCACAGGTAATTCTGGTATCCGGCTATGACGGCGGTACCGGTGCGGCTCCAAGAAACTCCATCCACAACGCAGGTCTGCCATGGGAATTGGGTGTGGCAGAGACACATCAGACCCTGATCATGAATGGCCTCCGTGACAAGGTCATCCTGGAGACAGACGGTAAGCTGATGAATGGCCGTGATGTGGTCATCGCTGCCCTTCTTGGTGCAGAGGAATACGGTTTTGCCACCGCTCCACTGGTCACCATGGGTTGTGTCATGATGCGTGTATGTAACCTGGATACCTGTCCGGTAGGTGTAGCCACTCAGAATCCGGAGCTTAGAAAGCGTTTTGCAGGTAAGCCGGAATATGTAGTAAACTTCATGCGTTTTGTGGCACAGGAAATGCGTGAGTACATGGCAAAATTAGGTGTCCGCACAGTAGATGAGCTGATCGGACGTACCGATTTACTGGAACAGCGTAAGGATTTTGCTTTTGACCGTGCGAATAAGGTGGATCTAAGCAGAGTACTGGATACCACTTATGCCCATGAGCCACTGGCAGGATATTATCATAAGAACATTTTTGACTTTAAGTTAGAACAGTCTGTTGATGAAAGCGTGCTCATGAGCAAGCTGGGTTCTGCATTAAAGAGCAAAAAGCGCCGCAGCATAGAAATTGATGTAAACAGTGTAAACCGTTCTTTGGGTACGATTTTTGGTGCGGAAATCACCAGACTGTATGATGATACGTTAGAGGAAGATACGTATACCATTAAGTGTAAAGGCAGCGGCGGACAGAGCTTTGGTGCATTTATTCCTAAGGGACTGACGCTGGAACTGACCGGTGACAGCAATGACTACTTTGGCAAGGGCCTTTCCGGCGGAAAGCTGATCGTATATCCTCCAAAGGGTGTGAAGTTTAAGGCGGAGGAAAACATCATCATTGGTAACGTTGCTCTGTATGGTGCTACCAGCGGTAAGGCTTATATCAACGGTGTGGCAGGTGAACGTTTCTGTGTACGTAACTCCGGTGCGACTGCTGTAGTTGAGGGTGTAGGTGACCATGGCTGTGAGTACATGACAGGAGGCCGTGCGGTAATCTTAGGACCTACCGGTAAGAACTTTGCTGCAGGTATGAGCGGCGGTGTTGCTTATGTATTAGATGAAAACAGCACCCTGTATTCCAAGCTGAACAGGGAAATGGTTTCCATGGAGGCTGTCACCGATAAGTATGATATCATCGAGTTAAAGTCTATGATCCAGGATCACGTAGCCAATACCAATTCTGAAAAGGGTAAGGCTGTACTGGAGCATTTTGAGGAATATCTGCCAAAGTTCAAGAAGATCATTCCATATGAATATAAGAAGATTCAAAATATGATCGTGCAGATGGAAGAAAAGGGCTTAAGCAGAGAACAGGCTACCATTGAAGCATTTTATGTATGCACAAAAAGATAGGAGGAGAAGACAATGGGAAAACCAACTGGATTTATGGATTATGACAGAGTAAACTGCCCGGCTTCTTCGCCGCTTAGCAGAATTCAGAACTTTCATGAATTTCATGATATGCTGTCCAAAAAGGACAGACAGCAGCAGGGTGCCCGCTGTATGGACTGCGGCGTGCCGTTCTGCCAGAATGGACAGATGATCAAGGGGATGGTGTCCGGCTGTCCTCTGAACAATCTGGTGCCGGAATGGAACGATCTGCTCTTTACTGGCAACTGGAAGCAGGCTTATGAACGCCTGCAGAAAACCAACTGCTTCCCGGAATTTACCGGCCGTGTATGTCCGGCTCTCTGTGAAGCAGCCTGTACCTGCGGCTTAAATGGTGACCCTGTGACCTGCCGGGCAAATGAGATGTCTATTATTGAAAATGCCTACAGCCAGGGTTGGGTCAAGCCGGAGCCTCCGGAAGTGCGTACCGGTAAAAAAGTAGCAGTTATTGGCTCCGGTCCTTCCGGATTGGCAGCTGCCATGATGTTAAACCGTAGAGGACATCAGGTGACTGTATATGAGCGCAGTGACCGTCCAGGTGGACTGCTCATGTATGGTATTCCAAATATGAAGCTGGAAAAACAGTACATTATGCGCCGCGTAGAGATCATGAAGGCTGAGGGAGTAGAATTTATCACCAATGCCAATGTAGGTGCAGAGTATGATGCACAGACCATAATGGATTCTTATGACAGTGTGATCCTGGCATGCGGTGCTTCCAATCCAAGAGACATCAATGCACCAGGCAGAGATGCAAAGGGGATCTATTTTGCAGTAGACTTCTTAAAAGCGACGACAAAGAGTCTGCTGGATTCTGATTTGACAGATGGCAATTATATTTCTGCCAAGGATAAGAATGTAGTAGTCATCGGTGGCGGTGATACCGGTAATGACTGTGTGGGTACTTCCATCCGTCATGGCTGTAAATCTGTCATTCAGTTAGAAATGATGCCCCAGCCTCCTGCAAAGCGTCTGCCAAACAATTCCTGGCCGGAGTGGCCAAGGGTATTAAAGACAGACTATGGCCAGGAAGAAGCCATTGCAGTCTTTGGCGCAGACCCAAGAATGTACCAGACTACTGTGAAAGAGTTTGTAAAGAATGAAAATGGTGACCTGTGCAAGCTGATCTGTGTAAAGTTAGAATCCAAGCGTGATGCAGAGACCGGCAGAATGATGATGGTGCCTGTAGAAGGCAGTGAATTTGAACTGGATGCAGATATTGTACTGATTGCAGCAGGTTTCCTTGGAAGCCAGAGCTATGTGACAGATGCCTTTGGTGTAGAAGTCAACGGCAGAACCAATGTCCAGACAGAGACTGGTGCTTATCAGACCAATGTAGAAAAGGTATTTACTGCAGGAGATATGCACAGAGGACAGTCACTGGTGGTATGGGCCATCAGAGAGGGCAGAGAAGCTGCAAGAGCAGTGGATGAGTATTTGATGGGATATTCCTGTCTGTAAAGGCATCAGAAAGCAGGGAGGTCTGGATAGACAGGGAATATTCAATCAGGAATTTGTTTCCGGGCAAAATGGTATAACAGTGTGGAGAGGTGCTGCAAAACAGCTGAAAGAGAGTTGTTTTGCAGCACCTCTTTTGTGTAAAGCTTTTGAAAGATATTAAAAAGTGATCTGAAAAAATGTGTTTAGATAGATAAAAGTGGTCAGAAAAAATGTGATCAGAAAAGCAAAAATGGTCAGAAAAAATGTAACTATATATGCGAAAGTGGTCAGAAAAAATGTATAAAAATATATAAAACTGCGCTTGAAAAATGTTGATAAATTGGATTCTTCTGAGTATAATAGCGTTAGAGAAGAATAGAATTCATACGGGTGGTGAGAGCAATGAAGCGATATGCAATGGAAAAGCTGATAGAATGGAGAGACAGACCCAACAGAAAACCGTTGATTTTAAAGGGCGCCAGGCAGGTTGGTAAAACATGGCTGATGAAGGAGTTTGGACGTATGCATTTTAAAAAGGTTGCCTATGTGACCTTTTTTAATAATCAGCGCATGAAGCGGGTATTTGACGAGGATTACGATATTGAACGTTTGATTATGAATATTAATATTGAAACACGTACCGAGGTTACACCCGGAGATACGCTGATCATATTTGATGAAATTCAGGAGGCTCCCCGTGCGTTAGAGTCACTTAAATATTTTTGTGAGAATGCATCAGAATATGCAATCATAGCAGCAGGTTCGCTGCTTGGTGTGGCAATTCATCAGGGCATATCATTCCCAGTGGGCAAGGTGGATACACTGGAACTGCATCCTATGGGGTATTGTGAATTCTTGGAAGCCATGGGAGAAACTGCGCTGGCTGAAACCATAAGCTCCAAAGAGTATCGCCTGATCTCTGATTTTAACAGCAAGTATATCTTTTGGTTGAAAAATTACTATTATGTAGGTGGTATGCCGGAAGTGGTGGCATATTTTGCAGAGCATAAAGATTATGAAGAAGTGCGCAGGATCCAGAAAAATATTCTGGAGCAGTATGAAAATGATTTTGGTAAGCATGCAGGAAAAAGCGAACTGGCGCGAATCAGACTTGTATGGAATTCTATCCCCATGCAGCTGGCCAAAGAAAATAAAAAATTCTTTTTCGGACAGATTAAAACTGGTGCCAGAATGAAAGATTTTGAACTTGCAATTGAGTGGCTGTTAGACTGTGGGTTGATCAAGAAGGTATATAGAGTGAATAAACCTGCGGTTCCATTGAAGGCATATGTGGAATTTAGTGCATTTAAACTGTTTTTGTTGGATGTGGGACTGCTTGGCGCTTTAAGTGAGTTGGATGCCATGTCCATATTAGAAGGCAATGCGATCTTTACAGAATTCAAAGGCGCCCTGACAGAACAGTATGTGCTGCAGCAGCTTGTGACAGAAACAGACTATACCCCTTATTATTACGGAACAAATTCAGCTGCTTTTGAGATGGATTTTATGATTCAAAAGGGACGTGATATTGTCCCCATTGAGGTCAAGGCAGAAACCAATCAGCAGGCCAAAAGTTTGAAAGTCTATTGTCAGAAATATCATCCTGCTTATGCGGTGCGGATTTCTATGAAGGATTATCAGGAAGAAGAATGGTTAACGAATCTTCCCCTGTACGCAGTCAGAAATATTTAATGTACTATAAGCAGTGGTGAGGAACCGTTTCATAAAAATATTGCAAGAGGGACTGATTGACAATCCTGGACAGTCCAGTGTCACACAATGCTATGACAGAAGAAACCCGGAGCCGGAACCCCGCTCCGGGTTTCTTCTGCGATGATAGATACATAACATTCCATGTTGCCTCATATAGTAAAAAGACCCCCTGCCTGATTGCAGAAAGGTAAAGGAATTTGAAACAGATATTTCACGGATGGAAAGGCAAAATGTTATTTGGAATCGTAATAGACTGTCTGTTGTTTGTATTCTTGGCTTTATATCTGGCTTTTGCCGATCCGGCAGAAGATGAATTAAATGGACAGATCTATGATGGAGATAGTACAGAGGCAGTTGTCATAGCAGAGGCGGAAGATGATGGACAGGGAACCGAAGGGGAGCAGAAAAGCTATATCAAATGGGTAGACTTTAACATCACCTGTGAGGCTTTGAATCGGGCGTATCAGTATGACATAGATACCTATGGGCAGGAGGTACATTTAGACTGGATCTCCCTGCTGGCATATGCAGGTGCCAAAAAGGGAGGTACTTTTGATCAGGAATCTCTGGAATGCATAGATTACCTGGCAGAACAACTCAGGGAAAAGGAAACCACACTGGAGCAGATCACAGCAGATTTAAAATATTATCCCTATTACTATGAAGCATATACAGCAGTGCTGGGAGGCATGGTAGGGGAATACAGAATAGAAGTAGTAGAGGAAAGCGGACAGGGGGATGCTTCCGGTACCCCTGCACAGGCAAAAAACAGTGGAGACGAAACAGAAATAGAAGAATCGGAGCATACAGAAGGATCACAGACAGAGGAATCTATGGAATCTACAGAAGAAACCTGTGAGGATGGTGAAGAAGATGGAAAAAATCTGATTGAGCATACATCCTCTGCACACTGGGAGCGGTGTTACGGATTAAAGGCATTTCATCCCATTGCCAAGGGATTTGCCTACAGCGATTATGATGATTTTGGAGTGTCCCGTTCTTATGGCTACAAGCGCGTCCACTTAGGACACGATATGATGGGACTGATCGGAACACCCATTGTAGCAGTAGAGTCCGGTGTGGTGGAGGCCATTGGATGGAATCAGTACGGTGGATGGCGCATAGGCATCCGCAGCTTTGACCAAAAACGCTACTATTACTATGCCCATCTGCGGCAGAACTGGCCATGGGTCAAAACTCTGAAAGAGGGGGATACAGTACAGGCAGGAGATATTATTGGGTATATGGGACATACAGGCTACAGCAAGACAGAGAATGTCAATAACATAGAAGAAGTGCATCTGCACTTTGGCATCCAGTTGATTTTTGATGAGAGTCAGAAAGATGGAAATAATCAGATCTGGATCAGCTGTTATGAATTGGTGAAATTCCTGTGCAGAAACCGCAGTGAGGCAGTCAAGGATACGGAGAGCGGTGAGTGGGTACGGGTGGTACAGACAGAGTAAAGTGATTGGTTTACATATGAGCGTGTTGCATGGCGCTTTGGTAGAGGGAAAAACAGCTTGAGCTGAAACGTAGTTCTGTTTTCTGTCTTCCAAAGCATTTGCCATGCATTTTTTGATGGCATATACAAATTTAACAAATGTGATCCTATGTCAAGCTTTCGTACAAGTTAAAATGAGGTGTTCCCTATTTTAATCTGCTATCAGTAATTCGTCCTGTTGCACGCTACGATACAGTTCTTCGTAATCATTTGGTGACATGTAATCACAATGGCTATGAATCGCTTTGTATTGTAGAAAGATTGATGGCTTGGATGTTCAGTGATCTTATAAATAAATTTTGCTTTTGATGAAATGATGATAGGATATCGGAACTTGATGTGATAAAATAAAAAGAACTTTAAATTTTATGCATAAATACTTAGGAATATAAGAATGTCTTGCGGATATAAGTGGGACAGACCATGTCTCATTTGATAAAAAAGGGAATTTGCTCACTTTATGTCCTGTAATTGGATAGCGTTTGAGAGTAATATGCAAGCATCGGGAGGTCAACGAATTATGGATCAAATCAAAATCGGAAGTTTTATTAAGGAACTGAGAAAAGAACAAAAACTGACTCAGGAAGAACTGGCAGAAAAATTTGATGTAGCAAGAAGAACAGTATCCAGATGGGAAACCGGAAGCAATATGCCGGATCTGGATATTCTGATAGAAATGGCTGATTTCTTCGACGTTGATCTCCGCGAAATCCTGGATGGAGAAAGGAAAAGTGAGAAGATGGACAAAGAATTAAAAGAAACGGTGCTAAAAGTTGCAGAATACAGCAACGAAGAAAAAAAGAGGAATACAAGACTGGTGCTTGTCTACTTTGTACTGGGAATCGTTGCGCTGCTTTCCAATCTGGTAATGGAAAGCCTGGGGTTGCCGGACAACTTTGCAGTTGGATTCTTGGAAGGAATTACAATTGGTATGGCAATCGCTGCCATGATATTGGGGATTCTTTATGTGACAGGAACCTTGAGCAAAGTTTGCGCAGTGAAAAAAAGATTATTGGGAAAGAGGTAATGGCATGAAAGAGAAATTAGTGAAAAATATTGCTTTGGGTTTGGCAACCCTTGGATTCGTATTACTGTTGTATTGTATTTTTGGTGAAGATTCTTCTTCCCATTTATGTTCTCTTTTATTATCCCTGGCTCTTTTTTGTACAGCAATGGGCAATTTTGTCATGGTGATACTTCGCAAAATACGCAAGTAGTCTGCTGGTAAATATAGATTTGGTATCAGGAGCGAGAAAAATCTAATTGTATGTTTCATAATTCAGCAAGAGTTAAAATGCCAGAGATAAGGCATTTCGAGCATGGTGTTTTTTTTGCTTGTGGTGTCACCTGCCATGTGGTATTATAATATAGGTAGTATTTGGATATAGTAATAAGATAGAAAGCAATAGAATTGAGCAGAAAGGATGGGTTTTGCAGGTTTTATAGCTGAAAAATTTTGGACAGATAGTACCAAGGCACAGATAAGGAGCAGTTTGCAATGTACTTATATTTGATACGGCATGGAGAAACAGACTGGAATACGGTTCGCCGGCTGCAGGGAGGGTCAGATATTCCCTTAAATGAGCAGGGCATCCGTCTGGCCCAGATAACTGCAGAGGCCATGAAAGATATTTCGTTCCAAAGGATTTTTACCAGTCCTCTGATTCGTGCCAAAGAAACAGCACGTATAATAAAGGGAGACCGGGAGATACCTGTAATAGAAGATCCACGTTTGCGGGAGATCAGCTTTGGCGTGCTGGAAGGGAAGATCTATGATCCCCAGAAAGGAATTGTGGAGGCCGCCCAGTTGGAGAATTTCTTTGAACACCCGGAAAACTATCAGTGTCCGGAAGAAGGAGAATCCATTTCCCAGCTGTTAGAACGTACCGCAGCATTTTTACAGGAACTGGTGCATACACCATCCTTTGAGGAAGAAACCATTTTGGTTTCCTGTCATGGAGCAGCACTGAGAGGACTGCTTGCTTCTGTAAAGCATGCAGAACTGAAGGATTTCTGGAAAGACGGAGTACACAAAAACTGTGGTGTGACCATACTGGAAGTCCATCATGGTGTCATCACCATACTGGAAGAAGGAAAAATTTATTATTAATGGGATAGAAAGTGGTAATTGCAAAGATTTGTAATTGCACAGATACCAAATGTAAAGGAGAGACTATGAGAAAAACAAAAATTATCTGCACCCTGGGTCCTGCAACAACAGATGACAGCGTACTGCGCCAGCTGATGTTAGAGGGAATGAACGTAGCACGTTTTAACTTTTCCCATGGAGACTATGCACAGCACAAAACCAATTTAGAACGGGTAGAGCGGATCCGGACAGAATTGAATCTTCCGGTAGCTACACTGTTAGACACAAAAGGACCGGAAATCCGTATTGGAGATTTTGCCAATGGAAAGATAGAACTGAAAAAGGATCAGACCTTTACATTAACCACCAGAGATCTGCTGGGAGATGAAAAAATGGTATCTATCTCCTACAAAGGACTGTTGGATGATGTGTCTGTAGGTTCCCGCATTCTGATTGATGATGGTCTGATTGAGTTAAAGGTCATGAGCATGAACGAGACTGATATTATCTGTACTGTGATCAACGGCGGACCGGTATCCAATCACAAGGGTGTCAATGTGCCAAATGTAAATCTGTCCATGCCTTATATGAGTGAAAAGGACAGAGAGGACATTATTTTTGGTATTGAAAACGGATTTGACTTTATTGCGGCTTCCTTTGTGCGCAGTGCTGACGATATTCTGCAGATTCGTAAGCTGTTAAATGAGTATCACTGTACATCCATGAAGATCATTGCCAAGATCGAAAATGGACAGGGTGTAGATAACATTGATGAAATTATCCGGGTATCGGATGGTATCATGGTTGCCAGAGGAGACATGGGTGTAGAGATTCCATTAGAGGATGTACCAGTAATCCAGAAGATGATCATTCACAAGGTATACAATGCAGAAAAAGTGGTCATTACTGCAACACAGATGTTGGATTCCATGATGAAAAATCCACGTCCTACCAGAGCTGAGTCTACTGACGTAGCCAATGCGATTTATGATGGAACCAGCGCCATTATGCTTTCCGGTGAAACTGCTGCAGGTGCATATCCAATTGAAGCACTGCGTACCATGGTGCGGATCGCAGAACGTACAGAGCAGGATATTGATTACCGCAGACAGTTTTATGAGCGCAGTTCTCTGGTCAATCCAGATGTAACCAATGCAATTTCTCATGCCACTTGTACCACAGCCCTGGATTTAAATGTAGCAAGCATTATTACTGTGACACTGACTGGTTCTACAGCACGTATGATTTCCAAGTATCGTCCGTCCTGTCCGATCATTGGCTGCAGTACCAATCCACAGGTATGCAGACAGATGAATTTATCCTGGGGCGTATTCCCGCTGTTGATCCAGGAGGAATATAATACAGACGATTTGTTTGAGCATGCAGTGGAAGCAGCAGAGGCAGCAGGTCTGGTAAAGGCCGGAGAGATGGTAGTTATTACGGCTGGTGTACCTATCGGTGTAGCTGGTACTACCAACATGATTAAGGTACATGTGGTAGGTCACATTCTGCTTAGAGGACAGGGTCTTATTAACAAGAGAGCTTGTGCAGCGCTTTGTGTTGGCAGGGATTTGGATGAGATCAGAGAGAACTTTAAGAGCGGAGAGATCATTGTTACCAAAGAAACCGATAACAGCATCATTTCCCAGCTGAAGCAGGCTGCTGGTATTGTAGTAGAGGCTGGTGGTATGGATTCTCATGCAGCTATTGTAGGCTATAGTTTGGATATTCCGGTTATTTTGGGAGCAGCCCATGCTACAGAAATTTTAAAGAATGGTGCGGTTGTGACCATTGACGGAGAAAAGGGAACGATTTCCAGCAATTCCTGATTAGATACAAAACACCCATTCCAGGTGCAGCAGATTAGAGGCAGTCGTTACATTGGATATTGGTGAGTTTTACATTGAAGAAAAAGGAGCATTGCATAAGAAATTGGCTTTCTGTGAGAACTGGTGTGTTACACAGGAAGGTCAGCTTCTGGCAATGCTCCTTTTATCAATATGTCAGCAAATATGAAAGTCAGATTCTCTGATGACTGGAAGGTCCTCCTCCCAGATATCAGAAACTGAGGCATATCTGGAACAGGAGTCCAGTTCTGCCAGAAATGCTGTAACATCTTCTGGATTTCCCTGTATTTCCAGTTCTACTCTGCCGTCTTCTAGGTTGCGGATCCAGCCCGTAAGATAGTGTCTGCGGGCGCAGTGGCTGGCAGAAAAACGAAACCCCACTCCCTGTACATAACCGTCTACCAGGACATGTTTTCTGATGATATGCATAGATTCTCCATTCTGAGGAATTGGGTTATAGGGTACATTTGTCTCTCCCTGATTGGCAGAGGAAATGATTTTGAACCCAAACCTCTGTTACAAAAATAGATATCTGATGAAAAAGTCAGAGGTTTAGAAAAATCGGGTGTGAATGAATTCACACCCGATTCCAATCAGCTTACGTCAAGCTTATGTGATATAAAGCACTGAAAATCGATCTTTATATTATAACTGAGGACCAGCTGCAACCAGAGCCTTACCAGCTGCATTACCCTCGTACTTAGCGAAGTTCTTTGTGAATCTCTGTGCCAGATCCTTAGCCTTTGCTTCCCACTCAGAAGCATCTGCATAAGTATCGCGAGGATCCAGGATACCTGTATCTACGCCTGGAAGCTCAGTTGGAACTTCAATGTTGAAGAATGGGATCTTCTTGGTAGGTGCATTTAAGATGTCACCATTTAAGATCGCATCGATGATACCACGGGTATCACGGATGGAGATACGCTTGCCTGTGCCGTTCCAGCCAGTGTTTACTAAGTAAGCCTTAGCGCCGCTCTGTTCCATCTTCTTAACAAGCTCCTCAGCATACTTTGTAGGATGCAGCTCAAGGAATGCCTGTCCGAAGCAAGCAGAGAAGGTAGGAGTAGGCTCAGTGATACCACGCTCTGTACCTGCTAACTTAGCGGTGAAACCAGACAGGAAGTAATACTGTGTCTGCTCTGGAGTCAGGATAGATACTGGAGGCAGTACGCCGAAAGCATCTGCAGACAGGAAGATTACGTTCTTTGCTGCTGGTGCAGAAGATACTGGACGAACGATGTTCTCAATGTGGTTGATTGGGTAAGATACACGTGTATTCTCGGTTACGCTCTTATCGTTGAAGTCGATCTTGCCTTCAGCGTCTAAGGTTACATTCTCAAGCAGTGCGTTGCGCTTAATTGCGTTGTAGATATCTGGCTCAGAATCCTTGTCTAAGTTGATAACCTTAGCGTAGCATCCGCCCTCGAAGTTGAATACGCCGTTGTCATCCCAGCCGTGCTCGTCATCACCGATCAGGAGACGCTTAGGATCTGTAGACAGAGTAGTCTTACCTGTACCGGACAGACCAAAGAAGATTGCGGTGTTCTCGCCATTTAAATCTGTATTAGCAGAGCAGTGCATGGAAGCAATACCCTTTAATGGCAGATAGTAATTCATCATGGAGAACATACCCTTCTTCATCTCACCGCCGTACCATGTGTTTACGATAACCTGCTCACGGCTTGTGATGTTGAACATAACAGCAGTTTCGGAATTCAGACCTAACTCCTTGTAGTTCTCAACCTTAGCCTTGGAAGCGTTGTAAACGATGAAATCTGGCTCGAAGTCAGCAAGCTCTGCCTCTGTAGGCTGGATGAACATGTTCTTTACAAAGTGAGCCTGCCAAGCAACCTCAACGATGAAACGGATGGCCATACGAGTGTCTTTATTTGCACCACAGAAAGCATCTACTACGTAAAGCTTCTTATTAGAAAGCTCCTTCACAGCAAGTTCCTTAACAGCCTTCCAAGCTTCTTCGCTAGCTGGATGGTTATCATTCTTGTATTCATCGGAAGTCCACCATACAGTGTCCTTAGAATTTTCATCTAATACGATGTACTTATCTTTAGGAGAACGGCCTGTATAAATACCAGTCATTACGTTCACTGCACCCAGTTCACTCTCCTGACCTTTTTCATAACCTTCCAGTGCAGGATTGGTTTCTTCTTCAAATAACAGTTCGTAAGAAGGATTATACACAATTTCTGTAGTTCCGGTGATACCATACTTGCTTAAATTGATTTCTGCCATCTTGCATTTTACCTCTTTTCTTTCATAATACAGTAAATCATACCATAAGCGCCTGCATATGACAGACTTACGGTATTTTACCAGAGAAGTGGAATTCTCCAACTGCCCTATCATAATTATACATAAGAAATCAATTTAATCAATAAAAAACCTCTAATTTTTTTAAAAACAAACCAAAAAATGATAATTATTTAACAAAGAGATGGGTGATTGGGAGAAATGATTCCCTGCTTCTTAAGAAAATGAACTACTTGTGTTTTTTCACTGACTATGGTATGCTTGAAAAACGTGAAGCAATCTGATAAACGTAGGCTTCGTTGCGGATTGTCATCACAGGTTAGATAGATGGCAAAGGAGTTTGGATATGGAATTATTGTACAGAAGCACCAGAGGCAGCAAGGAAGCGTTAACTGCATCTCAGGCAATCCTGCAGGGACTGGCTGTAGATGGAGGATTATTTGTACCGGATACGATTCCGGCATTGGAAAAACCCATTGCGGCATATGCAGGCATGAGCTATCAGGAAACTGCTTACCAGGTTATGAAGTTGTTTTTTACAGACTATACGGAAGCTGAGCTGAGGGACTGTATCAACAGTGCTTACGACAGTAAGTTTGATACAGAAAAGATTGCACCCCTTGTAAAGAAGAATGGTGCATATTATTTAGAATTGTTCCATGGTGCAACTATTGCATTTAAAGATATGGCTTTGTCTATCCTGCCATACCTGATGGTGACCGCTGCAAGAAAGAATCAGTGCAGCAATGACATTGTAATTCTCACCGCTACATCTGGAGATACTGGTAAAGCTGCTCTGGCAGGCTTTGCAGATGTGCCTGGCACAAAAATTATTGTATTTTATCCAAAGCACGGTGTCAGCCCAATCCAGGAAAAGCAGATGGTGACCCAGAAGGGTGCCAATACATATGTAGTAGGTATCGAAGGAAACTTTGATGATGCCCAGAGTGGTGTAAAGGCGATGTTTGGCAATGAGCAGTTAAAGAAGGATCTGGATGCAGCCGGTCTGCAGTTTTCTTCTGCAAACTCCATTAACATTGGCCGTCTGATTCCACAGGTTGCATATTATGTATATGCATATGCACAGATGCTGGCAGAAGGTGAGATCGCAGAGGGTGAACAGATCAACGTGGTAGTACCAACTGGTAATTTTGGTAATATTCTGGCTGCGTATTACGCAAAGAACATGGGTGTGCCCATCGACAAGCTGATTTGCGCTTCCAATGATAATAAGGTACTGTGTGATTTCTTTGAAACAGGCTGTTATGATAAGAACCGTCCATTTATTCTGACCACTTCCCCATCTATGGACATTCTGATTTCCAGTAACCTGGAGCGTCTGGTTTATAAGATTGCAGGTGCAAGTGCTGAGATGGATGCTGCTTTCATGAGTCAGCTGTCTTCCCAAGGTAAATATACCATTACAGAGGAAATGAAAGCACAGCTGGGTGATTTCTACGGCAATTATGCTACAGAGGAAGAGTGTGCTGCACAGATTAAGAAGCTGTATGATGCAGAAGGATATATTATGGATACCCATACTGCAGTGGCATCCTGTGTATATGATAAGTATGTGGCGGCTACCGGTGATACCAAGAAGACGGTGATTGCTTCCACAGCCAGTCCATATAAGTTTACCAGAAGCGTTATGAATGCCATTGACCAAGCTTATGACAGCCAGAGTGATTTTGCACTGGTGGATGAGTTGAATCGTTTATCTGGAGTAAAGGTTCCACAGGCCATTGAAGATATCCGCAGTGCTGCAGTGCTTCACGACAGAGTTTGTGAAACTGCTGACATGGAAAAGACAGTACGCAGCATTTTAGGAGTAAACTAAATTCAAATAAATCCCCTTACGGGGGCGAAGCATGCCACCGGCTCGTTGCTGGTGGCATTGCTGTTGATGCAAATGTTTATCAGTTATGGCATTGTGGAAGAATATAACAGGTTTTTAATTAGGTAATTGCGAAACACATACTGGACGCTTTGGAAAGTATCTGCAAGAAAATATTTTCACACAGGACACGCTCTCGCTTCGGTGAAAACGCAGCGGTACTAATAAATTTTGCGCCGGTGGCGCAAAATTTAAAGTGCCGGCGTTTTCAAGAGTCCTGCTTAGAAAACATTTTCTTGCAGATACTTCCCAAAGCTGGTATTGGATACAGTTTTGCAATTGCCTACAGGTTTTTAATAAAAGTAAGGAGTGTAGTTTATGCTGATTGGTTCTCATGTAGGAATGAGTGGTAAGGAAATGTTTTTAGGGTCTGTAAAGGAGGCACTGTCATATGGCGCCAATACCTTTATGGTATATACCGGGGCACCACAGAATACAAGAAGAAAGAAAATAAGTGAACTGCGGATCGATGAGGCCCAGACTCTGATGCAGCAGCATGGCATCCATGATTTTGTAGTACATGCTCCTTATATTATTAACCTTGCAAATACAGTAAAACCGGAGACTTTTTCACTTGCAGTAGAATTTCTGGCATTGGAATTAGAACGCAGTGCGGCCATGGGAAGTACTACTCTGGTGCTGCATCCAGGTTCCCATGTAGGTGCAGGAACAGATGCAGGCATTCAGCAGATCATAAAAGGCATCAACAAAGTGCTGACAGCTGACACCAAATGTAACATTGCGCTGGAAACTATGGCAGGTAAAGGCAGTGAGATCGGCCGCAGCTTTGAGGAACTGGCTGCTATTTATGATGGGGTGGTGTACAATAATAAGCTCCGTGTGTGTTTTGATACCTGTCATACAAGTGATGCAGGTTACCCAATCAAGACAGACTTTGACGGAGTGATGGAGCAGTTTGATAAGGTAATAGGAAAAGACCAGATTGCAGTCTTTCATTTAAATGACAGTAAGAATCCCCAGGGAGCTTCCAAAGACCGTCATGAAAATACTGGTTTCGGGTATCTGGGATTTGAGGCGTTACATTACGTTGCAGCCCATCCGGATTTTGAAAATGTACCTAAAATACTGGAGTCACCTTATATTCTGGTGGATAAAGAGAAAAAATTGAGTGTACCTCCTTATAAATATGAAATTGAGATGCTTCGCAGCGGAGTGTATGATGCACAGATGGTGGAGAAAGCCATAGCCATAGCACTGCAGGCATAAGGAAAATAGTTGGTGACTTAATATCCCCATAGTAAGTTGTGATAGGAGAATTATCTGTATCTGGCAGGTGATTCTCCTGTTTTTGTGGGATGCGTTTTAGAAATTTTATTGTGCCAGATGAACTGAAAAATGGATAAAATAAACTAAATATATACAAAAATAGGAAGCGAAAAAAGTGTATGCAGCAGCAAAATGAACTAAGGTACGCTGTAAATTTAATGAACTACTTGTGTTTTTTGACAGTCTATGGTATGCTTGAAAAAGTGAAGCAATCTGAAAATATATACTTGTTCATGATGTTGTTCCATGATGAGAGAGGCTGCGGTGTAAAGAAAACAGACTGGCATCGCAGCTTCTGTTCGTTTTTTGACAGAATTGTTGACAGGGTATGATAAAGGAACAATAAACTGGAGGTTTATATGCTTACAATACTTATTGTAGATGATGAAAAGATAGAACGTGGAGGAATGAAGCTTCTTCTAAGGAGAGAAGAAGAGGATGTTCATATTCTGGAAGCATCCAATGGGATAGAAGCGTTGGAGCTTTTGGAGAAAAATGAAATAGATATTATGTTCACCGATATCAAAATGCCTTGTATGTCCGGAATTGAACTGGTAAAGGAAATCAGACGGCGGAATCAGGAAATTGAGATCATTATCTGCAGCGGCTACGGGGATTTTGCTTATGCACAGGAAGCCATCCGTTACGATGTCATGGATTATATTTTAAAACCAGTGGATCCTGCTGAATTTCATAAGCGTTTTCTGCAAATACAGAAGAAAGTCAATCTAAAAACCAAAGAACAGCAGGAACAGAAAAAACAGAAAGGCCATTTAAGCAAATATTTTTTGTTGAATTACCTGTATACGGGAAATGAGGAATTTTTGCAAAAAACAGATTTGGTATCTCCCTCAGAACACAGTGGATTGCGGTTTTACAGGATGATTCTGGCCAATAGTGATACAAATTCATTTGAGTTAGAAGAGGATGTGTTCTTACAGGAATTGACAGAGAGTCTCCATCGTAAGCTGTATTATTTAAATCTGAATGCCTATGAAGCAGTGTTTTTTGTAAAAGAAAGGTATAGTAATTATGAAGCAGTTGCAGAACAGCTATACCAGTTTTTCAAGGATAGATACCATACGGAATGCTGTTTTGCCATCAGCCGTGAGATTACGGATTATAAGCTGCTGCCGGAAGAATTTCAACAGTTAGAGCAGTTGATCGGAGAACGGTTCTATCAGCCCAAAAAACATATCTATGTAAATGGTAAAGAAATGGAAGCAGCTATCATGACTGCGCAAAAGGAAAGTGAAATATTGCGTAATATTTCAGAAGCCATTCGTTATAAGGATATTGTGAGACTGCGTCAGAATTTTTCACTCTTAGAGGTGAAGTATGGAAGCAGCGTAAACTTTTCGGAAATCTATGTGAAATTTGTATTTTCCAATATTTTGAAAGAAATATATGCCATAGTATTCTATCCGGAAGAAAATGTATTGGCAAAAGAGGTAGAGCGTCTGTACCAATGCAGAACCATTAAAGATGTACTGCAGATTGTGGAAGAGGCCATTGAAAAATTGGAGGAATTGATTCATGAAAATGAAACTGCTTCCCGTAAAGAGGTATCTAAAGTAAAAAAATATATTTGTAATCATTATGGAGAGAATCTGAATACTGAGATACTTGCAGGGATCGTATATCTTTCACCGGGATACTTAAGCAGCATATTTAAAGAAGAAACTGGTGTGAATTTAAATCGCTTTATTCGGGACGTGCGTATGAAAAAAGCAAAGGAGCTTTTGGAAATCACAGATATGAAAATCGTGCAGGTGGCAAAGAAAGTAGGATTTTCCAATAATTCTTATTTTGCACGGAGTTTTCGGGAATATTTTGGCTGTACACCGGAATCCTGCAGAAAAGGAACAAATGTGGAAGATGACAAATAAAAATACAAGAAGCTGGAAGCAACACCAAAAGCAGGAGTTGTCTCCAGCTTTTAAAATATCCTATACCCATGGATCCGTCCCTTGAAATGTAGACTGCCCATAATAACAGCAGCCAGACCAAACACCACCCAGCCCCATATCGGATCATGCTCGGATATGAAGTATGCCAGCACACCAAACGCTGCCGACCACAAAAGGGACATCATGCCGCCAATCGTCCAGAAGCCGACGCCCGTATGCTGCAACCAAAACAGCAGCAGGAACACGGCAATGCCGATCAGCAGACAGAACGCCGGGTGTACCGTCCACAGCGTATGGCAGAGCAGCCCGGACAGGGCGGCAAACAATATGCTGTCAAAGAAAATGATGTTGCCCATAAATACGCCGATTACGGTAAGCACAATACTTAACACGATATAAATACCAAACAGGATTACGCCCATATCCAGACCTCACTTTCTGTTTACTCTGTGATACTGTCCATAATGCGCTGGACAGTATCGCAGGCATCGTCAAAGGAAATATCCTTTGCATAATCAAAATCACGCTGATACTTTTTCCAGAAGCCACGGAGTTGTTCGCTTGCGCGGATCTCCGCGATAATGTCCGGGTAGCTTTCCAGCACTTTGCGGCTGGCGCGCTTGTCCGCTGTCCGTTCCAGAGCTTGCAGCAGCGTCTTTGCATTGCACTCTGCGCCGCGCAGGGCATACAGAATATGTATGTCGTAAAAATCTCTCGGACGGGTATTGGCAATGCTGCGGGACAGCACCGTTTCGATTTTCTCTGCTAACACCGTTTCAAGGTTATAGGCAAGGATGCTGATTGTGCGGTCATCGAACAGCAGAGAAAAGGTATATTCAATCTCTCTCGGTGTGATAACATCCCCGGTAGTCACATCCACGGTCAAGGGTATGCTGATCGGCGTGTAGTTCGCTTTCAGCGCAACACGGATGCCAGGATAATCGTCACCCTCGCGGATGTCTGAAATGTCCACCAGCTCAAACTTCACATCGTCGGCAATTTCCACAGTGCAGATTTCTCCGAAGATCTCACGGATAGATTCATGCGTCAGCGTAAAGCCTTTGATTGTGGTATCTAAATCCATTGTTGCCCTTGTGTCCAGACCGACGATGGAAGAAATAAGGAAACCGCCTTTGAGAATGAAATTGTGCTTGTACTTTGACAGCGAAATTCGTTCCAGCAGTCTTTCCAGCATATAGTTCTGCATGACGAGCTGGGCAGAAATGTTCTTTTCCGCAGCCTTCTTTTTGATAAAGGCTTTGAGCTGCATCGGATTCTTTGTAATCATAATAACACCTCCATATAGCGCAGCACTTTGGGCTTCACACGAAGCTGATCTGCGTACTGCATCAGTCTGTGCATGTCTTTTTCTTTGGAAGTCGCATACTTTTTCATTGCCGCACCCACGATCTGAATGTCGCTGCCGCAGCCGCGCAGAATGTCGCACAGCGTCCTTTCGAGGTCATAGACACGGATGGGATTGCCACAGGGGGATTGCAGCTCAATTACACCAAATGAATAGTTCTCCGGCACAACTCGCTTGATGTTGATGCTTTCCTGTTTCAGCGACGGCGAATTGTAGCCTTTAGGAAATGTCATGGTGTATTGTGCCGGGGTGCGGTCAGAATAGCCCAGCAGATACAGCGCAGTATCATGTGAGTATATCCCACGCCCGTACTTACGTTGCAACAGGTAAAAATCATCTTCCCATGCGTTGCTGCGCACATACAGGCCGCGTCCGAAACGGTAAAGCTCCCCGTTCTCGACAAACTCCTGTAAAATGCTGCGGTGCAGTCCTGCGGCCGTTATCTGTTCTGCAGTAATTGTTCCGTCCTGCGATGCTTCCAATAGCTCTTTCATTTTTTCTTTGTCGGTCATAGCTGCACCTCTCTTTCTACTACTACACATTATATTATGCAGAAATAATGTGTTATTGTCAATACAGGAATGACAATGACACATCAAATTACTTGTAAATAATGTGTGACTGTCGGCATGGCTACAACACTTTTTTCTGTTTGTGCCCACGGGCAGGATGCAAAAGGCTGTTGATATTCTGCTTGACGGCATCATACTCACTGAGCTGCTTTTTGCGTTTACCATACTCGGTATACAGCGTGTCCTTTTCTGCGGTAAGGCGTTTGGAATCGGCTTTGAGCTTTTCCAGATCGGGAGCTTGCCGGACACTTTTAATACCTTTGACGCAGCTTCAAAGAGGATGATCTCATTATGGCAAAGCACTATGACAAACAGTTTAAACTTGATGCAGTCCAGTGTTATCATGAACACAGAAATTTAGGACTGCAAGGGTGCGTTTCAAATTTAGGAATTAACCAGCAGACAGTATCACGTTGGCAGAAGTGAGTTTTGCAAAATCAAAACCGGGGTATGAAACCAGAAATTAGTTTTGCATTCAACCCCAATTATTTTTTTGAAACCAATCCAGTTTTTTTACGGTTTATATAATAGAACAGTTATTGATATTACGAATCTTCCAGTGAAGATTTGCAATGTGTGATTGTAATAGACAATTGCGAAACTGTATCCAGTACCAGCTTTGTGCAGTGCCTGTCAGAAAATGTTTTCTAAGCAGGCTCTTAAAAACGCCGGCACTTTAAATTTTGCGCCGTAGGTGCAAAATTTATTAGTACCGCTGCGTTTTTACCGAAGCGAGAGCATGCAAACGTATCATGAATGATACGTTGCGTGAAAATATTTTCTGACAGGCACTGCACAAAGCGTCCGGTAATGAGTTTCACAATTACCTAAATAACTGCAAAATGGAAAGGAGGCCACCCATGGAAGATGCAGAAATCATAAATCTATACTGGCAGCGTGATGAGTCTGCAATTGGGGAGACAAAAAACAAATACAGCCGTTACCTCACCAAAATCGCCTATAACATTCTGGAAAATATAGAGGACAGTGAAGAAAGCGTCAACGATACATATTTCAAGGCCTGGAATTCCATGCCTCCCCACCGCCCGGACAAATTGGCGGCATATCTGGGCAGGATCACCAGACAGCTGTCCATAGATATTTACAGAAAGCGCAAAAGTCAGAAGCGGGCAGGCTCTGAGTATACTGTGTCCCTGTCAGAGCTGGAAGACTGTGTCTCTCATCACAGCACACCGGAGCAGGAGGTAGAGACAGAGCAGATGGCCAGGGCCATCAGTGCATATCTGCGCACCTTATCAGAAGAAGGCAGGAATGTGTTTGTATGCAGGTATTTTTTCTGTGATTCCATTCAGGAAATCGCAGCCTGCTCACAGGCAAGTCAGTCCAAAATCAAGAGCATGCTGTACCGGATCCGGATTGGACTGAAAGAATACTTGGAGAAGGAGGGGTTTATTGTATGAAACCAGAACAGATCAGTGATGCAGTAGGGCAAATTGATGATGATATTGTAGCAGCTGCGGCAGAAAGCAGAAAAAGGAAAGGCTCCAGAAAACCATTTGTAAGATGGATCGCTCTGGCTGCCAGTCTCTGCCTGGTGGCTACAGGAGTCTTGGCAGGTCAGGCTTTTTGGGGCAGGAGGGAACGCGTGGAAGACCGGGAAGAAAACCAGGAGCAGGAGATGGAGCAGCTTGCAGATGAGGATCAGCAGGAAATGGAAGAAACTGCCGGACACTCTTATGAAAAGGCAGCCATTGTGCAGGCAGTGTACCCCCAAATGCCGGACTATCCAAACGTAACGTCTTATATGGATGAAAATACAGGAGCATTGGATGAGCAGGCCTATTCTGCAGCCTATGATGCATGGAGGGATTTTAAGCAGACCCAGAGTGACCAGCCGGAGGGCTATGCTGACGGGATGGAGGATTTTTTTGCAAATACCATTGCAGAGTTTCTTACAGGAGAGGATGGAACCAATCAGGTATATTCTCCGTTGAATGTGTATATGGCCCTCAGTATGCTGGCAGAAGTGACAGAGGGTGACAGCAGACAGCAGATCCTGGAGCTGTTGGGGGCAGAGGATATCAGTACGCTGCAGACAAAGACCGCTGCTTTATGGGAAGCCAATTATAGTGATGATGGCAGAGTCACCAGCATCCTTGGCAACTCAATCTGGCTGAATCAGGATGTGACGTTTCATCAGTCAGTCCTGGATACGTTGGCAGAGTATCACTATGCATCTGCCTACCAGGGCGTTATGGGGTCTGGGGAATTGAATCAAATGCTGCAGGACTGGTTAAATGCCCAGACAGGAGGATTGTTAAAGGAGCAGGCTTCTAAGATAGAGTTAGACAGCGGTACCATTATGGCGCTGGCATCTTCTATTTATTTTAAGGCCAGATGGAGTGATTCTTTTGCAGAGGCATTTACCAGGGAAGAAGTATTTCATAGTCCGAAGGGGGATATGACCTGTGATTTTATGCACCAAAGCAGCAGCAGGCAGTATTATGACAGGGACGGTTTTACTGCAGTGGAGCAGAGCCTGACGGGCAGCGGAGGCATGTGGCTGATCTTGCCTGATGAGGAGGTGTCGGTCAATGAAGTGCTTGCAGGAACGGAACTATATTCCTTTCTGTTTGCAGAGGAGGCAGAAAAAGGCGGTGAGTGCCTGCAGGTCAATCTGTCTGTACCCAAATTTGATGTAGCATCCAGTGTGGATCTGGCAGAGGGGCTTGGTAAATTAGGGGTGCTGGATGTATTTGACAGCCAGAAAGCAGATTTTTCACCGCTGACAGATGCAGAACTTTATGTTTCCCAAGTGACCCATGCAGCCCGGGTGAAGATCGATGAGGAAGGCTGTGAAGCATCTGCCTTTACAGTCATTACTATGGAAAGCACAGCTGTTATGCCGGAGAAAAAAGTGGATTTTGTGCTGGATCGTCCATTTATCTTTGTGATCACCGGCAGCGACGGACTGCCCCTGTTTGCAGGTGTGGTAAATCAGCCGGTATAAAAAGCATTGTGCATAGGCGGCGGTAGCCGCCTGCAAAATCTCTGAGTTCTGATAGGTAATTGTAAAATACATTAACGGATGCTTTGAGAAGTGCCTGTCAGAAGATATTTTCACGCAACGTATCATTCATGATACGTTTGGTGCGCTTGTGTTTCGGTAAAAACGCAGCGGTACTAATAAATTTAGTACCTGCGGTGCAAAATTTAAAGTGCCGGTGTTTTTAAGAGCCTGCTTCGTAAATATTTTCTGACAGACACTTCGCAAAGCTGATACTAAGCATACTTTCACAATTACCTAAGGAGTCCTCAATCGAAAGGGAGTGACAGGCCATGAGGAAAAAAAGAATGATTTTGGTGACTGCAGTCTTGTTGGCTGCTATGCTGGCAGGCTGTCATTGGCTGCCTGGAGGAAAAGAGGATGCGGGTGCAGGAGGCCAGGTATCTCTTGCAGGGATGTATGAGGTATTTGAGGCTATAAAAGTACAGGGATATGCAGCAGAGTATGCGTCCATCAACAGTGAGTGGTTTTCCGGCAACGCATATTGTATGGTGCTGAATGATGATTTAGACAACCAGATCGTCTTTTATGTGTATGAGACCGGGGAAGCTGCCAAAGAGGACACCAGCTGTATTGACCCCTCCGGCAGCTGTATCTCTGTGACAAAAGGCAGAGACCAGGGGATGGCGATCGTGGAGTGGGTCAGTATCCCACATTTTTACCAGTATGAAAATATGATCGTGCAGTATATTGGTACAGACGAGACGGTGCTGACTGTTTTGGAAGAAATATGTGGCGCATGCTTTGCCGGGGGAGATCTGGCATAGTAGCGTATCAGGCAGTAGAGGACATAAAAGTGACCGGATTGCAGGAGTCCCTTCAAAGAGTCCATTCAAAGAGTCCATTCAGGTCTTTTTGAGGGGACTCTTGCCATGTGGAATGAAATCCGGCATTCCGGTTGTTATAAAAAGTGCTTGCATTTGTAATAGAAATCAATTACAATAAAAGAACAAATGTTCGAGATAACATTTGGTAAATGGGACATGTTCAGGTATTGATCGTGACTGATTTCATGAAATGTGAGGCTGTTATGGAGCAATTAAGCTTATTTGACAACCGGGAGCAGACCACTCCACTGGCCAGCCGTCTGCGTCCGGATGATTTTGAGGATTATGTAGGTCAGGAGCATCTGGTAGGCAAGGGAAAGATCCTGCGCCAGATGATAGAGCGTGACCAGGTTTCATCCATGATCTTCTGGGGGCCTCCAGGGGTAGGCAAGACTACCCTGGCCCGGATGATCGCCAGAAAGACCAGGGCAGAGTTTATCGAATTCAGTGCAGCTTCCAGCGGCATTAAGGAGATCAAGGATGTGATGAATCAGGCAGAGGCAAACCGCTGTATGGGGATCCGTACAGTGTTGTTTGCTGACGAGATCCATCGGTTTAACAAGGCACAGCAGGATGCCTTTCTGCCCTATGTGGAAAAGGGCAGTATCGTACTTATAGGCGCAACCACAGAGAATCCTTCCTTTGAGATCAATTCTGCGCTGCTGTCCAGATGTAAGGTGTTCATTTTAAAGGCATTGGATGAGCAGGCTCTGCTGCGGCTTTTGGAGCATGCCATCACCAGTCCCAAGGGTCTTGGCAGGATGCAGATCCAGATCAGCAGGGAGCATCTGCAGGCCATTGCAGCATTTGCCAACGGAGACGCCAGGACTGCGCTGAATACGTTGGAGATGGTGGTGTTTAACGGGCGTATGAATGAGCAGGCAGTGCTGTGTGTCGATCATGAGGTATTGGCGCAGTGTATGGATCGTCGCTCCCTGTTGTATGACAAAAGCGGAGAGGAGCATTACAACATGATCTCTGCTTTGCATAAGTCTATGCGCAACAGTGACCCGGATGCAGCCATTTACTGGCTGTGCAGGATGTTAGATGGGGGAGAGGATCCATTGTATATTGCCAGACGGCTGGTGCGCTTTGCCAGTGAGGATGTGGGTATGGCGGATTCCAATGGGCTGCAGGTGGCCATAGCAGCCTATCAGGCCTGCCATTTTTTAGGGATGCCTGAGTGTGATGTGCATCTGACCCACGCAGTGGTGTATCTGTCCATGGCGCCTAAGTCCAATGCACTGTATGGAGCCTGCCAGGCATGTAAGAAGGATGTAAAGGAGATGCCTGCAGAGCCTGTGCCCCTGCAGATCCGAAATGGGGTGACACAGCTGATGAAGGATCTGGATTATGGCAAGGGGTATATCTATGCCCATGATACAGAGGAAAAGCTGTCACGTATGCGTTGTTTGCCGGAGGCTTTGGGAGATAGGCGGTATTATTATCCTACCAGCCAGGGGGCAGAAGGGGCGGTGAAAGAGCGGTTAGAGGGGATTTTGGAGTGGAAGAAAGAAACGTCTCAATAAGATAAATTTCATAATATAAATCCATAAGATAAATCCAATGCAGAATCATAAATGCGCAGTCAGTACATCACAGAAAGTGAGCTGATTGCGCATTTATTTGGATCAAAATCATGATCCTTCCTGCATTTCATATGCAATTGCCACCTGCTTTTTGTAAAAAGCAATGCCAAAGATCATAATGTTTGCCACACCCTGCTCGAACATAGCTGCAGTGTATCCTTTATCTGTGATTTGCAGAAGTGCAGTTTGGGAAAGCTCTGTCAGCTTTTCTGGGACATTTTTCTCTTTCCCGCTTAGAACCTTTAATTCCATCAGGATACCCGGCAGATCTTTGTGACGGGGCAATAGCTGGATATCAAACCGTCCATCCCCTGCCTCACGGTTGGAGCTGACAAAATAGCTGTGGTTCATGATCGCACACAGTCCGATCACCAGTCCATGATAAAAGCTTTCTTTTGCAGTGTCGTGGAAGCTGATTGTCTGCTGCAGAAATTGCTGCAGACAGTCCTGCAGTCTGGGAATGTCTTGTTGATACAGTGCCTGCTGGATGGAGATGGCAGTAGAGTGCGAAATCATGTCAGACAGACCGGATAAGATCTCTTTTTCATAGACATAGGAGATCTCACGATTAGGGACAGAGACATCACAGATGAAATTGCCGTCATGGCATGGTTCCCGCCTCACCACCTTTAAATATCCTGCGATCAGCAGGAAGCTGTAGATGGTGGAAGGATTGTTTTGAATCTCCGGGTAGATCACAGAGGTATCAATATAGGCAGATATGGTATTGCCCTGTAAGAGCTTATGCATCTGCGTCAGGACCTCAGGGGTAGCGTGACGAATGATTTCCTGGATGACTGCATTGCTGCCGGTAGACTGCCAGAATGCTTTTGGGTAACAGCCGTCATCCAGATAGTTGATGACAGACCAGGGATTAAAGATATCTGTGCTTCCAAACAGGTATCCGTCATACCAGTCAGTGACTTCATCCATATGGTCAGATTTACCGTAGTAGGACAACAGATTTTGGACATCCTCTCTGGTAAAACCAAAATACTGACTGTAACGTTCATCCAGAATAGAATTCACTTTCAGATTGTTCATACCGCTGAAAATACTTTCTTTGGCCACACGGAGGATGCCTGTCAGGAATGCAAAGGACAGATAGGGATTGTCTTTCACACCGGAGGAAAAGAAGTTGCGCATAAATACAATAATATGCTCATAGAAGTCCTGCAGATGTCCTTGTTGTATGGGGGTATCGTATTCATCGATAATTAATATAGGGGCTACACCATAGTGCTTATACAGACACTGGGAGAGCATGCCTAAGGTGGACGGCCAGCTTCCGCTATCCAAAGTGCCTTTCAGTACACTGGTATAATAATCCCGCTCATATTGGGTGAGCTTGCTGCTGGTTTCCAGCTCAGGGTGTCTGTTGTATTCGTTTTGAATGATCTGTCGGATGGCATGGAAGGTTTCTTTCCAGGTGAGGCTTTTTACATCCTTAAAGGTCATAAAAATCACCGGATATTTGCCTTGATGCTTTGTATAGGATTCTCCGCAAAGCCAGATGTTTTTATTCCGGAAATAGACAGAGGTATCCTCTGGGCTGATCTCAAAAAAAGTACGCAGCATATCCATATTCATGGTCTTTCCAAAACGACGGGGTCTGGTAAACAGAGAGACCTTGGGACGGGCATCTAACAGATCTTTAATGAAAAAGGTCTTGTCTACATAATAGTAATGGGTGACTGTTTCTTTAAAGTCAGAAATACCGATGGGCAGAGGCAGCAGCAGGTCATTTGCCAGCGAAGTTCCATGCCCCCGCCGTTTACGGCCGTCAGCAGGCTTTGGGGTATTGGCAGGAATCTGCCAGATGCCGTTTTGCTTGATGGCATAAGGTACTTTTCCTTCCCGACAGAGCATGGCGGCTCTGCGGTCGCTGATGTTCCATTTTTCGGATGCAGTGTGGATATCCATATAGCCGTTCATCATATTCCTCCCTTAAAAATGAGTATTATTTGCAGATATTTCATGAAAAAGCAGTGTAGAAAAGAAAACATACATAATGGATGGTTTCATTGTAGCATATATTCCGGTTGGAAACAAGAAAATGATTTAAAAGAAGGATATAAAGAAATATAAAAAGAAAAAAGAAGGATATGAATATAAATTTTAATAGAAAAAGGACTGCCTCCACATATGCAGACAATCCCTTTGTACATATTTGGTTTATGCTTTATCCCGGTTTACAATGACAATACCAGTGCAGGCCAGCACCAGTGCGGCCAGACCCTTCACACCAAATTCGCTGCTTTCATGGAGGATTATTGTGGACAGCAACACACCAAATACCGGGTTTAAGAATCCAAATACTGATATTTTTGACACTGGGTTATATTTCATCAACAAACTCCATGCACTATAAGCTACTGCTGAAATGATGGCCAGATACAGCAGCAATACTGCACCAGCAGGGGTTATTGTAGTCAAACGGCCTCCCATTACCAGGCCGATTACGATCATGATCAAGCCCCCTGCCACAAATTGATAGCCGCTTAACATGACCGGGTTTTCATTGGCAGAGAATACTTTCATAATTACATAGGAAAAGGCATAGGCTGTGGTTGATAACATAATGCAGCCTTCACCTGCCAGTGATACATCCAGATCCAGACTGCCTGGAGATACATTGATCAGCAGTACACCGGCAAAACCGATGAGACAGCCAATCAGTTTCCTTACAGTCAGTTTTTCCATACGGAATACGAAACTGGAAAGCAGAATGCTGATAAAGACGTTTGTAGGATTTAAAATGGATGCTTTGACACCTGTGGTGTGGGCCAGACCAATGTAATAAAAGATATACTGGATGACTGTCTGGAACATAGCCAATACAAAAATCTTTGGCAGTGCTGCTATGGTGGGTTTCAGAAACTTTCCATTTAACAGACTTCCTAAAAGGATAGCCAGTATTCCAGCCAGAGTAAACCGGAGACCGGCAAATAAGATCTGGGAAGCAGTATCATTGGCTGCAATGGTGAATAACTGATAACCTGTCTTAATGCTTGGAGCTGCACTTCCCCACAGGAAATTTGCAAGGAGTGCCAGAAGAATAATTACGCTCATTTTCTGAAATATTTTTTCATTTAATTTCATGCATCTGCTCCTTTAAAAAACAGTTCCCTGTCCATTGCAAGTGGCAGGGAACTGTTGCTATCATAAATATAATTGATAGAGAGGGAAAAATTGCAAGGATGGATATCCTATTTTTCTGCCCCATTCTGTAAATTCTTCTGTGCAGTTGCCAGCATCAGCTTAATACGGTTCAGCTGATTTACCTCAGAAGCGCCTGGGTCGTAGTCGATGGCAACGATATTGGCATCCGGGAAGCTGTTGCGCAACTCTTTGATGACACCCTTGCCTACTACATGGTTTGGCAGACAGGCAAATGGCTGGGTGCAGACGATGTTTGGCACACCGTTGTGGATCAGCTCTAACATCTCACCTGTCAGGAACCAGCCCTCACCGGTCTGATTGCCCAGGGAGACAAATGGCTTGGCCATCTCAGCCAGGTGTTCAATGTCAGACATACTGTCAAAGCGGGTACTCTTGGCAAATTCATCTGCAGCTACCTTACGAACCTTTTTCAGGGCAGCAATACCAATGTTGCACAGGCGGGCAGTAGAAGCCTTGGCGCCTAAGTTTTCTGCCTTAAAGTTGGCATTGTAGAAGCAGTAGAACATAAAGTCTAACAGGTCTGGCATAACCGCCTCTGCTCCCTCAGCCTCTAACAGGTCTACTAAGTGGTTGTTGGCCTGTGGCAGGAACTTTACAAGGATCTCACCTACGATACCTACACGTGGCTTTTTGATATCCTTCAGCTCAAGGGCTTCAAAATCAGCAATGATACCCTTGACATTTTTGCGGAATTCAGAGTAGCTGACTTTTTTCCTGGAGAGGGATTCAATGACAACTGCCTTCCACTTTTCATGCAGTGCATTGGCAGAGCCGGGGACTGCTTCATATGGTCTGGTGCGGTACAGCACACGCATGAAGATGTCTCCGTAAATGGCACCATACACAGCCTTTAATAGCAGTGGTACAGTAAATGCAAAGCCAGGGTTGCTCTCTAACTTGCTGAAGTTGATGGAGATAACCGGTATCTGCTCCATGCCTGCTTTTCTTAAGGCACGGCGGATAAATCCTACATAGTTGGAAGCACGGCAGCCGCCGCCGGTCTGGGTCATAAAGACTGCAACCTTATTCAGGTCGTATTTGCCGGACAGCAGTGCGTTCATGATCTGTCCCACTACGATCAGGGATGGATAGCAGGCATCGTTGTTGACATATTTCAGTCCTACATCAATGGCATTCTTGCTTTCCGGCAGGATCTCCACATGGTAGCCGCAGGTCTCAAATACCGGGCCTAACAGATCAAAGTGGATCGGCGTCATCTGTGGGCAGAGGATGGTGTAGTCTTTACGCATCTCCTTGGTGAAGACCTGACGCTCATAAGCAGAGGATACCACCTTGCGGCATACCTGCTTTTTCTCACGCTCATTGATGGCAGCGATCAGGGAACGGATACGGATGCGGGCGGCACCCAAGTTGTTGACCTCATCGATCTTCAAGACGGTGTAGATCTTACCGGAGCCTGTCAGGATATCGCTGACACCGTCAGTGGTCACTGCATCCAGACCACAGCCAAAGGAATTTAACTGGATCAGGTCTAAGTTGTCCTGGGTACGGACAAACTGTGCTGCTGCGTAAAGTCTGGAATGGTACATCCACTGATCCATTACGATCAGTCTGCCGTCCATCTTGCCAAGGTGGGAGACGGAGTCCTCTGTCAGTACCGCAAATCCATAGGAGTTGATCAGCTCCGGAAGACCATGGTGGATCTCCGGGTCAATGTGGTATGGACGTCCTGCCAGGACGATACCTCTGCGTCCGGTGTCCTTCATGTACTGGAGGGTCTCCTCACCCTTTTTGCGCAGATCGTCTCTGGAAGCAATAAGTTCTGTCCATGCAGCATGTGCAGCAGCTGTGATCTCACTCTTTGGAATACCAAATGCCTTGGAAAACTCTGCAACCAGACGCTTGGTGGCAGTTTCCTCATTGGTAAGCGCCAGGAACGGGTTCATGAAGTTGACATTCTCTGTCTTTAATTCCTCTACATTGTTCTTAATGTTTTCCGGGTAGGAAGTGACGATTGGGCAGTTGTAATGGTTCTGCGCTGCATCAGATTCCTTACGCTCGTATGGAATACATGGGTAGAAAATAAACTTGATGCCCTGACGGATGAGCCAGGAGATATGTCCATGGCTTAACTTGGCAGGGTAGCACTCAGATTCACTTGGGATGGACTCGATGCCCAGCTCGTAGATCTTACGGGTGGAATCCGGTGAGAGTACCACTCTGAATTTCAGTTTCTTAAAGAAAACAGCCCAGAATGGGAAGTTTTCATACATATTTAAAACACGTGGGATACCAACAGTACCTCTGACTGCTTCTGCCTCGGAGAGGGGTTCGTAGTCAAATACACGATGGTACTTGTAATCAAACAGGTTTGGCAGGTTGTCCTGATTTTTTTCCTTGCCCAGAGCCTTTTCGCAACGGTTACCGGTAATGAAACGTCTGCCGCCGCTGAAGTTGTTGATGGTCAGCATACAGTTGTTGGTACAGCCCTTGCAGCGGGTCAGGGTAGTCTTGTAAGTCAGGGCTACAATGTCGTCAATGCCAAGCATAGTGGTCTTTTTGCCCTCGTAACGCTCTCTTGCAATGAGAGCAGCACCAAAGGCACCCATAATACCGGAAATATCCGGGCGCACTGCTTCACAGCCGGAGATCATCTCAAAGCTGCGCAATACTGCATTATTATAGAACGTACCGCCCTGTACCACGATATGCTCACCCAGATCCTTGGCATCCGTGAGCTTAATGACCTTAAACAGCGCATTTTTGATGACAGAATATGCCAGACCTGCAGAAATGTCCTCTACAGTAGCGCCTTCCTTTTGTGCCTGCTTGACGTTGGAGTTCATAAATACAGTACAGCGGGTACCAAGGTCGATCGGATTCTTGGCAAAGAGGGCAGCCTGGGCAAAGTCTACGATGCTGTAATTTAAGGACTTGGCAAAGGTCTCAATAAAGGAGCCGCAGCCGGAGGAACATGCCTCATTTAACTGTACGCTGTCTACGGTCTGGTTCTTGATGCGGATACATTTCATATCCTGACCGCCAATATCCAGGATACAGTCTACATCCGGCTGGAAGAAGGCTGCAGCCTTGTAATGGGCAATGGTCTCTACCTCACCTTCATCTAACATCAGGGCAGATTTGATCAAAGCCTCACCATAACCAGTGGAGCAGGAGTATACAATGTGGGCATCCTCTGGCAGCTGCTCATAGATCTTGCGCAGTGCAGTCACTGTAGTAGACAGAGGACTGCCGTTGTTATTATTATAGTAGGAATACAGCAGGGTGCCGTCTTCTCCAACCAGCGCCACCTTGGTAGTGGTGGAGCCTGCATCCACACCTAAGAAGCAGTTGCCCTTATAGGTAGACAGATCGCCCTTTTCCACTGCGTGCTGACTATGTCTTGCCAGGAATGCATCATAGGAAGCCTGGTCTGCAAACAATGGCTCCAGACGCTTCACCTCAAACTCCATGGCAATGCCGTTTTTCAGACGGGTATGTAATTCTTCGATCGGTACCTGTACATCCTCCTTGCAGTTCATGGCAGCGCCAATGGCAGCAAACAGGTGGGAATGCTCCGGTGCGATAATGGCATCACCAGTCAGTCCTAAGGTATCAATAAATCTGGCACGCAGCTGATCTAAAAAGTGCAGAGGGCCGCCTAAAAATGCAACGTTGCCTCTGATCGGCTTACCACAGGCAAGACCGGAAATGGTCTGGTTGACCACTGCCTGGAAAATAGAAGCAGCCAGATCCTCTCTGGTAGCGCCCTCGTTGATCAGGGGTTGGATATCTGTTTTGGCAAATACACCGCAGCGTGCAGCGATCGGATAGATGGCCTTATAATTCTTAGCGTATTCATTGAGTCCTGCAGCATCTGTCTGCAGCAGGGAAGCCATCTGGTCAATAAAGGAACCGGTACCGCCTGCACAGATACCGTTCATTCTCTGGTCAATGCCGCCGGTAAAATAAATGATTTTGGCATCCTCACCGCCTAACTCAATGGCTACATCTGTGTGAGGGGCGTAATCCTGCAGGGAAGTGGCAACTGCTACTACCTCCTGAATAAAAGGTACCTGAAGATGCTGGGAAAGCGCCAGACCGCCGGAACCGGTGATGGTTGGACACAGCATCATGGAGCCGCATGTTTCGTATGCTCTGTGAAGAAGCTCAGCCAGTGTTTCCTGAATGTTGGCATAGTGCCTTTCATAATCAGAAAAGAGCAGATGGTTCTCCTTGTCCAGAATTGCAACCTTAACAGTAGTGGAACCGATATCGATACCCAGCTTATTGCAATTCACATTGTTTTCACAAGCCATATGTTTACCTCTCTTCTATACGTGGTCTGCAGGCAGCAGTCTGCCCCAGCCCGGACGTATGTATTTTTGATACATCCAATATGTGTATGAAATCTTTTGTAACCTTTTTTGGCAAAGCATAACTTCATTGCCAAAAAACAGACAATCAAACCCATTATATTGTCTTTTATATAAAAATGCAACCTGAGCTGATTCTTAAATTTTTGAAAACCCAGGGGGGGAAACTTCATATCCGGGTGTGGGTGCAGCAGGTGTATGCCCTATGGGAAGGAAAATTGATTATTTCTAAGCAGGGCTCTTGAAAACGCCGGTACTTAGATGGCGGATTGTGACTTGTCACGATCTGGCATCTTAGAACCGCTGCGTTTTCACCGAAGCGCGAGCGTGCCCTGAGTGAAATAATCAATTTTCCTTCCCATAGGGCATACACCTGCTGCACCCACACCCGGATATGAAGTTCTTGGTGGTTTAGAAAGAGACTTGAGGGATGGAGGACATTACTGGAATTTGTTTTGGGAAAATTGGTGAAATGGATTTAGTGGAAACAGGATTTTTAGAAGTCTTTTATGGAACACTTGATTTATGGTTGAATTTTGGTATGATATGCATAATGGGTTTTTATTGATAACAGGTAAAAATTTATGATAAATATTTAGAAAGACGATCGGCAGAAGGACTGGACAGAAAATCTGCAAAAACAAAAGGGTTTTTTAGATTGTTTGACTGAATTTGAGAAATATGGAGGTTTTTCATGAAGATTGCACAGTTATTGGAAAGAATTTCTTATACCTTGGTACAAGGAGATGTGGAGAAAGAAATTACCGGTATTTGTCATGACAACAGACAGGTAGAGGCAGGGGATGCTTTTATCTGTATTAAGGGAGCAAGGTTTGATACCCATAGCTGTGTGGCAGAGATCGCGGCAAAGGGAGCGGCGCTTATTGTGACGGAGCAGGAAGTGGAAGCAGTGGAAGGTGCTGTTGTGGTAATGGTTGAGGATACCAGAAAGGTACTGCCATTGCTGGCTTGTGCATGGTATGGATATCCCGCAGAGAAGATGGTGACAGTTGGAATTACTGGTTCTAAGGGAAAGACTACTACGACCCATATGCTGGCGGATATTCTGAGAAGTGCAGGACATCAGGTGGGTACCATTGGCACCAATGGTGCAATTATCGGGGATGATATTTACGAACTGAATAATACCACTCCTGATCCTATGGAGCTGCAGATGTATCTGGGTATGATGGTAAAGGCTGGCTGCACTCATGTGGTGATTGAGGTGTCTTCCCAGGGGATGAAGCAGCACAGAGTAGATGGTTTTACGTTTGATTATGGTGTGTGGACCAATATTTCAGAAGGGGACCATATTGGGCCTAATGAGCATGCGGATTTTGCAGAGTATCTTTCCTGTAAGGCACAGCTTTTGTCCCAGTGCCGCCTTGGATTTGTAAATCAGGATGATGTGCATGTGGAGGATTTTATGGCACAGGTGACTGCGCCCTGCCAGATGTACAGTGTAGGTGGACAGGCTGATTACGCTGCCAGTCAGGTGGAAAAGACTTTTGCAGATGGAAAGCCGGGGATCGCATTTCATGTAACAGGAAAATCAGGATTGGATGCAGATATTGCGGTAAATCAGCCAGGAGAATTCAATGTGTATAATGCGCTGGCTGCTATTTGTGTGGCAGATGCGATTGGGGCCACACCGGAGCAGATGAACCATGCTCTGACACAGATGAATATTAAGGGACGTTTTGATATTGTGTATGATTCTGCGGAATTTAAGGTTTGCGTGGATTTTGCCCACAATGGGTATAGCACCAGAAATCATCTGGAAGCTTTGCGGGAATATCGTCCAAAGCGTCTGGTGTGTGTGTTTGGTGCAGACGGCAACCGTTCCAAATCCAGACGGTATGAGATGGGAGAGGCAGCAGGCAGGCTGGCAGATTTCAGTATTGTAACAGCAGGACATAACCGGTGGGAGACCTTTGAACAGATCCTGGCAGACATCCATGTGGGGCTGGACAAGACGGATGGAGCATATATTGTGATTCCAAAACGTCAGGATGCCATCCGCTATGCCATCACACATGCCCAGCCGGGGGATCTGATTACCATTATTGGTCTGGGACATGAAACTTATCAGGAAGAGGGCGGCGTCAAGTATCCTCACAGCGATACAGAGTTTGTGAAGCAAGTTATTAAAGAACTGGGATTATAAGCAGATGCAAGAATATAATAAGTGACACAGGAGGAACGCGTTGCATGGAAAATGCAGTAATGATAAAAACAGACAAAACCGTGCAGTCCATACAGCTGGATAGCTGGCAGGAAGCAAATCTGGCTGATATTTTAGAAACAGAGACGGTAGAAAGAGTTTGGTCTCACGATCTGATTGCTTTTGGTGCATCCTGTCAGGTTGCAGTCATGGGATATGCAGATAAAAATGCAGCCATAAAAGGGGCTGCAGTAAATCTGCTTGCAGGAAAGCTTCTTGGCACCATTGTATATGGAAATCTGTTGTTAACTTACTGGGATTCCCACCTGATGGCATGTGGTGCATTAGAACCTCAGGAAGTTGAAAAAATTACGGAAAGCTTACGGGAGCTGAATGAAATACTGTAAGGAAACACTTTACGAATATACATGGATTTTGTATAAAATTATACCGATTGAAAAAAGAGAAAAAGGAATCAGCAGCGGCAATGTGCAGTAAAAGAAATAGAATTTACATTAGGAGGAGTTAGATATGGTAGAAAGTGCTGTATTGAAGCAAAGAGCAAAAAATGCCCTTTCCGGGCATTGGGGATCTGCAGTTTTGGTAAGCTTTGCTGCAAGTCTGCTTGGGGGAAACAGTGGAGGCGGAGGCAGTGTCAGTACCAGTACGGAGATTGATAGTGAAACATTATCCACACTGGTGCAGGCGTATCCATGGCTGCAGGATGCAGTTGATGTAATCATGGCAGTACTGCCTTTTGTAGTGATCTACGGTCTGGTGATTACTATTATCGGGGGCATGATACAGTTGGGATATTATCAGTACTGTGTGAAATTATGTCTGGGAGTAGATGCAGGTGTAAAGGAACTGTTTGTACATAAGCAGTATCTGCTGAAAGCATTTGCATTGTCCCTTTTAATTACGATTAAAACAATGCTATGGTCTTGTCTGTTTGTGATTCCAGGTATTGTGGCTTCCTACCGGTATGCTATGGCGCCATATCTGATGGCGGAGAATCCGGATATAGGCATTATGGAGGCCATTGAAGAATCTAAGGTTATGATGAATGGCTATAAAGGAGATTTGTTCTATTTGCATCTGAGCTTTTTTGGATGGGCACTGTTAAGTGTTTTTACACTGGGAATCGGTACGCTGTGGTTAAATCCATATATGCGTGTGACAGAGGCGGAGTTTTATCTGGAGCTTACTGGCAGAGGGCAGAGTGCAGAGGAATTGACAGGCTTCAACTCATAAAGCACAACGTGTTATCTTCTCATAAGTAGCTACTTTGTTATGGATATATGTAGAAATTTGAGATGGTGGCAGGATAAATACGAGATGATGAAGGGACTGCTGTGCAATGTTTTGTTGAACGGTTATGAAACTGTCGCAGTTAGCATGCACTCTTGGTCAGGATGAAACCGAACATTGTTTTTAAGCGAGACTCTTGAAAACGCCGGTACTAAGATGCCAGATTGTGACTTGTCATAATCTGGCATCTTAGCACCGCTGCGTTTTCACCGAAGCGAGAGCATGCCTCGCGTAAAACAATGTTCTGTTTCATCCTGGCCAAGGGTGCATGCTAACTGTGACAGTTTTACAATTGTTCGACAAAACATTGTGCAGCAGCCCTTTTTGATGTGGTTAGTCTATATATGCAATTTCCAGGTGTTACAGGGACCGTACACACCAGGGTGATTGGAAAATCTGAAAAGATAATGTGAATGATAACCAAAAAAAATTGCTGAAATTGGAAAAAGAATAATGAAAAATGTTTAATGTGCATAAATATACGAAAAAATATCCGATGCCAATTGACAAAATTCCTCAAATGTGGCATACTTTCTAAGAAATCACTTTATTGCTTTAAAGTGCAACGGTTTAAAGCACGCGAAGGAAAGCAAAGAAGAAAATGGAGGACGTTATGGGAACAAAAATCGTATTAATGCTGATTTTCTTTGCAATTATGATTGCAGTAGGAATTTACAGCAGAAAGCATGCCACTGATGTGAACGGATTCGTATTAGGCGGAAGAAAAGTAGGACCGTGGATGACCGCATTTGCATATGGTACATCCTATTTTTCTGCAGTGGTATTTATTGGTTATGCTGGTCAGTTTGGCTGGAAATATGGTATGTCAGCTGCCTGGATCGGAGTTGGCAATGCTGTGATCGGTTCTCTCATTGCCTGGCTGGTACTGGGAAGACGTACCCGTATTATGACCAAGGCTGTGGATTCTGCAACCATGCCGGATTTTTTTGGAAAGCGTTATAACAGTAAGATATTGAAGATCGTTGCTTCTGCAATCGTATTTGTTTTCCTGATTCCTTATACAGCATCTGTATACAACGGTTTGTCCAACCTGTTTGAGATGGCCTTTGATCTGGACTACAAGATCTGTGTCATTGTAATGGCTACCCTGACTGCTGTATATGTAATCTTAGGTGGATATATGGCAACAGCAATCAATGACTTTATTCAGGGTATTATTATGCTGTTTGGTATCGTAGCTGTAGTGGTCAGCGTATTAAACGGACAGGGCGGATTTTCTGCAGCAGTGACCAAGATGGCTGAGTTAGAGGTTGAGGGCGTACAGTCTGGTGCCTTTGCTTCTATTTCAGGTCCTGATCCAATGAACCTGCTGGGGGTTGTTATCCTGACTTCTCTTGGTACATGGGGACTGCCGCAGATGGTTGGTAAGTTCTATGCCATTGACGGAGACAAGTCCATTAAGATCGGTACCATCGTATCTACTGTATTTGCAGCAGTGGTTGCAGGAGGCAGCTATTTCCTGGGCGGTTTTGGACGTTTGTTTGATTCTGCAGCAATTTACAAGGCAGATGGAAGCATTGCATATGATAAGATCGTACCATCCATGCTGTCTAACCTGCCTGATTTATTAATTGGTATCGTCATCGTGTTGGTATTATCAGCCTCTATGTCTACTTTATCTTCACTGGTACTGACTTCCAGCTCTACTCTGACATTGGATATGATCCAGTCTGGTTTAAAGAAGAAGATGGACACCAAGAAGCAGCTGCTGACAATGCGTATTTTCATTGTATTCTTTATCGCACTGTCTGTGATCATTGCATTGGATCCACCAACCTTTATTGCACAGCTGATGGGTATTTCCTGGGGCGCACTTGCAGGTGCATTCCTGGCTCCATTCCTGTATGGTCTGTACTGGAAGGGTGTAACCAAGCCAGCTGTATGGGCATCTTTCCTATTTGGTGTAGGTGTTACAGTAATCAATATGATTCATCCATTCTTTGATTCTTCTATTAACTGCGGTGCATTTGCAATGATCGGAGGTCTGATTATTGTACCTGTTGTGAGCCTGCTTACACCAAAGAAGTATAAAATGGATGCAGAAAAGGTAGATCAATTGTTTGCTTGTTATGAGAAGAAAAATCTGTAAAATACCATTTCAGTTTTTGGAATGAAGTAAATCTGTAAAAATTTACAAAAAAATTGTCAAAATGGCAGGAAAACCATTCCATTTTGCCAGGAAAAAGGGTATACTGATACTCAAACGGCTGTCTGAATAGTATTGCAGCAGACAGCCTGGGTGCAGATGCAGATCTGCGCTGCAGTTCCTGAGGGCAGCTTCCCATGAAAGCCCCATAGGATCATCCTTTTGAATTAGATAGAGTATAAAACCATAGGAAGCTGTAAAGGGCAGGGAACGTCTCTGTCCTATACAGCTTCCAAAACTGGTTTAGGAAGGCAGGTTTTTTTGTGAGTCAGAAACAGATTATGTTAGGCAATGCAGCAATTGCCAGAGGCGCCTATGAAGCAGGTGTAAAGGTATCTGCTGCATATCCGGGTACACCAAGTACAGAGATCAGCGAGAACATCGTAAAGTATCCGGAGGTGTATGCGGAGTGGTCTCCCAATGAGAAGGTTGCTATGGAAGTAGCCATTGGCGCTTCTATTTCAGGTGTCAGAGCCCTTGCTTCCATGAAGCTGGTAGGTGTCAATGTGGCATCTGACCCTCTGTTTACCATTGCATATAGTGGTGTCAATGGAGGACTGGTACTGGTAGCAGCAGACGATCCGGGTATCTACAGCTCTCAGAACGAGCAGGATTCCCGTATGGTAGCCAGAGCTGCTATGGTACCTGTATTGGAACCCTCTGACAGTGAGGAAGCCAGAGTGTTTACCAAGCTGGCATTTGAGTTAAGTGAGCAGTATGATACACCTGTCATGCTTCGTACCACCACCAGGCTGTCCCATTCTCAGGGCATCGTCAATTTGGAAGACCGTGTAGAAGTACCGGATAAGCCTTACGAAAGAAACGTACAGAAAAATGTCATGATGCCGGCCAATGCCATTAAGCGTCATGTGATCGTAGAGCAGCGGATGAAGCAGATGGCAGAGGACGCTTCTTCCATGGCGATCAACCGTGTAGAGTACAATGATACCTCTATCGGCTTTATTACCAGCGGTATTCCATACCAGTATGTAAAGGAAGCATTTCCACAGGCATCTGTATTAAAGTTAGGACTGGTACATCCACTGCCAAGAAAGCTGATCGAGGAATTTGCGTCCAAGGTGGACAAATTGTACATCATCGAGGAATTAGAGCCTGTCATTGAGGAGCAGGTAAAGTCCTGGGGCATTGCAGCACAGGGCAAGGAGCTGCTGACCATTCAGGGTGAGTACAGCACCAATCTGTTGAGAAAGGCCATTGGCGGTGAAACCATCGAGACAGTACAGCCTGCACAGGTACCCGGACGTCCTCCGATCCTCTGTCCTGGATGTCCACATAGAAGCGTATTTTCTGTATTAAAGAAGCTGAAGCTCCATGCAGCAGGCGATATTGGCTGCTACACCTTAGGCGCTGTTGCACCGTTAAATGTAGTGGACACCACAGTTTGTATGGGTGCCAGCATTTCCACACTCCATGGTATGGAAAAGGCCAAGGGCAGAGATTACATCAAGAACTGGGTGGCAGTCATTGGTGACTCCACATTTTTACATACAGGCGTGAATTCCCTGATGAATATGGTATATAACAAGGCTACTGGTACGGTGATCATTTTAGACAATTCCACTACAGGTATGACCGGCCATCAGGAGCATGCTGCCACAGGCAAGACCTTAAAGGGAGAGCCTACCTATGCCATTGACATTTACAACCTGTGTAAGGCCATGGGCATTGCCCATGTATATGAAGTAGATGCCTTTGCCATTGATGAGCTGGCTGAGGTCGTTAAGCGTGAGGTTGCCAGAGAGGAAGTCTCTGTGATTATTACCAAGTCCCCTTGCGCTCTGCTCAAAGAGTTTAAGCCAAGGGGCAAGTGCTTTGTAATACCGGATCAGTGTAAGAAGTGCGGTATGTGTATGGTCTCCGGATGTCCGGCCATCACAAAGCGTGCAGACGGCACAGTACAGATCGATGCCACCATGTGTAACGGCTGTGGTCTGTGTATGAAAAACTGTAAGTTCGGTGCGATCGGATTTACACCAAACGGGGGTGCAAAGTAATGGCAGTGACAAATATCATGATTGTTGGCGTAGGCGGACAGGGCACATTGCTGACCAGCCGTATTTTAGGCGGACTGGCACTGGCTGCCGGATATGATGTAAAGCTTTCTGAGGTACATGGTATGGCTCAGAGAGGCGGAAGCGTAGTAACCTTTGTACGTTACGGCGAAGCAGTTGCAGAGCCAATCGTAGAAGAAGGCTGTGCAGACCTGATCATAGCGTTTGAGCGCTTAGAGGCAATGCGCTATGCACACTTCCTGAAAAAAGACGGTGTTATGATCATCAACGACCAGCGGATCGATCCAATGACCGTAGTAACCGGCCAGGCCGTTTACCCGGAAAACATCGTCGAAACCCTGGAAAAAGAATACAAGGTCATTGCTGTAGACTCCATGGCAGAAGCATTAAAGCTGGGCAACTCCAGAGTATTCAACACCATCATCTTAGGTGTGGCAGCAAGACACATGTCTTACGAAAAGGCACAGTGGGAAGAAGTCATCCGAACCACCGTCCCACCAAAGACCATAGACCTGAACTTAAAGGCCTTTGAAACCGGCTACAACTTGTAAACTGTGCAGCCTGAAACCAGACCCGATCTGCAAGGCAAAACCAGAATACACAGTGATTTGAGAGATACCAAATCAAGTAATAGCCGTAATAAAAAGGTATACCGCAGCTGCAGTGCCAACTGCACTGCAGCTGCGGTGCGTAAAGATATTTTAATATACTTAAATATAGAAATGAGGCGTTGGAGGCACAGAAAATTGTGCGCTGCTGGGGGGATTCATGTGTCATGAAAAACCTTAGGAAAACGCCGGTACTTAGGCGGCAGATGTAAGCAAGCAGCAGGAAGCTTGCTTGCTGCTGCTTGCTTACATCTGCCGTCTTAGTATCCGCTGCGTTGGATTCAGAATGAATTTGCTCAGAGCGAGAGCGTGTTTTTCCGGACACATGAATCCCCCCAGCAGCGCACAATTTTCTGTGCCTCTAATGCCGGACTAAATAGAAAACAGAGGATTTGTTATGCCAATTACACAGTATTTAGAGAGAAATGCCAGTCAGTACGGCGCAGAAGTATGTCTGGTAGAAGTAAATCCGGATATACAGGAAAAAAAGCGTATGACCTGGCGTGAGTTTGAGCTGATTCAGCCAACCACCACCACCCATTACCGCAGAGAGATCACATGGCAGGTATTCAATGAAAAGGCCAACCGTTTTGCCAACCTGCTGACAGAAAGAGGCATCAAAAAAGGGGATAAAGTAGCCATCCTGATGATGAACTGCTTAGAGTGGCTTCCCATCTATTTTGGTGTATTAAAGACAGGCGCCATTGTAGTGCCAATGAACTTCCGTTTTGATGCAGGGGAGATCGAATACTGTCTGAAGCTGGCAGAAGCCAACGTACTGGTATTTGGCCCACAGTTTATTGGACGTATTGAGGAAAGAGAAGAAGCCATCAGCAAAAACTGCTGGCTGATCTACACCGGAGGAGACTGCCCAATGTTTGCAGAGTCCTACGAGGAAATGACAGCCAACTGTTCTTCACATTATTCCGGTCCTGTGCTGACAGATGCAGATGATGCAGCCATTTATTTTTCCTCCGGTACTACCGGATTCCCAAAAGCCATCCTGCACAACCATGAAAGCCTGATGCATGCAGCAAAGACAGAGCAGATGCATCACGGACAGACAAGAGAGGACGTATTCTTATGTATTCCTCCACTGTACCACACAGGTGCCAAGATGCACTGGTTTGGCAGTCTGGTCAGCGGCAGCAAGGCAGTCCTGTTAAAGGGCGTAACGCCAAAGACCATCTTGGAGACGATCTCAGAGGAAAAATGTACCATTGCATGGCTGTTAGTGCCGTGGGCACAGGATATTCTGGTGGCTCTGGAAAGCGGCAAGTTAAAGATCGAGGATTATCAGTTAAGCCAGTGGAGACTGATGCACATTGGCGCTCAGCCGGTACCACAGAGTCTGATCAAGCGCTGGAAGCAGATCTTCCCACACCATGATTACGATACCAACTATGGTCTGTCTGAATCCATTGGACCAGGCTGCGTACACTTAGGCGTAGAAAATATTCACAAGGTAGGCGCTATTGGTATCCCAGGCTATGGCTGGCAGGCCAAAATCATCCGTCCGGACGGTACCACTGCAGAGCTGGGCGAGGTAGGCGAGCTTGCAGTCAAGGGACCAGGTGTTATGACCTGTTATTTCAATAACCCGGAAGCAACTGCAGAGGTGCTGCATGACGGCTGGCTGTATACAGGAGATATGGCAGAGCAGGATGCAGACGGATTCTACTATCTGGTAGACCGTAAAAAGGATGTCATCATCAGCGGCGGTGAAAACCTCTATCCGGTACAGATCGAGAATTTCTTAAGCCAGCATCCGGCCATTATGGACGTAGCGGTCATCGGTCTTGCAGATGCCAGACTGGGTGAGATCGCAGCAGCCATCGTAGAAGTAAAAGAGGGTATGACCCTGACCGAAGAAGAATTAAACGAATTCTGCTTAGGTCTCCCAAGATACAAGCGTCCAAAGAAGATCATCTTTACCAAGGTGCCAAGAAATGCCACCGGTAAAATCGAAAAACCAAAGCTGCGTGAAATGTACAACAGCACCAATCTGGTGGAAGCACAGAATATGGCTTGATTTTAAAATCAGAAAAACCAAAAGCAATGCAGGGGCTGTGCAGTATTGTGCAGTCCTTGTATTGTATTTATGACAACAAAAAGTTTGCGGAGCGTATTTTCTGTTGTTTGCAGTGAAGAAAAGAGTGTCGTGTCACAGCATAAATTTAGCAAGTCTGAGTAAACTATTGATAGAAACAGAATGCAAAAGTTTGAGAAAATGTAAAAAGTATGTAAAAATATTTATTTGATATAAAATAGTGAAACGTTTTTGTAAAAAAAATAAGACTTCTGCAACAGAATACTTTACTTTTGAGGATAAAATGTTATAATATAAACTTGTATTTTGCTGATTTATGTTTTTTAAACAGACCAAACCAGGAAAAGAAGCCAGGAAAAAGTGAAAAATGCATGGATACGGAATGTGGAGGACATATGATATACGGAGCCATACTTGCAGGAGGAGTAGGAAGCAGAGTAAAATCTGCATCAATTCCTAAGCAATTTATTGAAGTAAGCGGAAAGCCTGTCATTGCATATACCATTGAAAATATGCTGAAGGTTACAAGATTTGATGAAATCTATATTGCAGTACATGGAGAGTGGATGGACTATATGGAGCAGCTGATTGCTGATCATATTTCTCAGGAGTGGCATCACAGGGTCAGACTGACTGTGGGAGGAAAAGAGCGTTTGGATTCCATCCGTAATGTAACAGATGCAATCTGCAGGGAACATGCCATAGGAGAGCATGATGTCATTGTCATTCACGATGCAGCCAGACCATTTGTAACGGAAAAAATCCTCAATGACAGCATAGATTGTGCATTAGAGCATGGAGCAGTGGTGGCAGCACTTCCTGCCAGTGATACCATTTTGCATTCCACCAACGGAACAGAGGTTTCTGAAATTCCTGACCGCAGCATGGTATATCATGGACAGGCTCCGGACAGTTTTAATCTCAAGCTGTTTCTGGATATGCAGGCAGCTTTGTCTGAGGAACAGAAAGCAACCATCACTGGTACTTCTCAGATCTGTACCCTGAATGGTGTGGTGCTGCATATGGTAGAAGGAGATTCCATGAATTTCAAAATCACCACAGACAGCGATCTGTTAATGGCAGAAGATATTATCAAAAACAGAAAATAGGTTTCACAGCAGTGGTGAAAGGGCAGTACTGTGATTCTTGAAGGATAGAATATACAGCAAAACTGATACCGGCGGTTGGTTGCAATACTGCCGGTATTGTAATGCAGAAGAGATTGAAAGCGTAATGGCGCAGAAATGAGGCAGGCAATGGAAAATAAAGAGACAATGAAAGCACTGGTACTTCATGGCGTAGGTGATTTAAGATATGAAGATGTGGAGAAGCATGCTCCAAAGGCGGGAGAAGTGTTATTGCAGGTAAAAGCCTGCGGTATTTGTTCCAGTGATATACCTCGTATTTATACTACAGGAACTTATCATTTTCCTACAATTCCAGGACATGAGTTTTCCGGACAGATCGTGGCTTTGGGGGAAGGGGTAGATGAGGCTCTTTTAGGCAGAAGAGCAGCAGTATTTCCACTGCTTCCATGCCGTAACTGCGGTCCTTGTGAGCAGGAGGCTTATGCCCAGTGCAAAAATTACAGCTATTTTGGATCCCGTTGTGACGGCGGGTTTGCAGAGTATCTGACAGTGCCAGTATGGAATCTGGTACTGTGTGATGATAACCTGGATTATAAAGTTGCAGCACTGTGTGAGCCATCTGCTGTCAGCCTCCATGCGCTGAAAATTGCGGAATTAAAGCAGGGACAGAGTGTAGTAGTAGTAGGTGCAGGCACCATTGCATTTTTAATTGCAGCATTTGCCAAAAATCAGGGAGCTTCCAAAGTCATCGTCTGCGGCAGAAGCAAGGAAAAGCTGGATTTTGCTGAAAAATTAGGTTATGGCACTGTAAATACACAGGATGGCAATGTAGAAGCGCAGGTAAAAGAACTGTTAGGCGGAGATGGTGCAGATGTAGTATTTGAATGTGTAGGCAAGTCTTCTACTGTGGAAAATGCCATTGAAGCCTCCAAGGCTTTCGGTACCATTGTGCTGGTAGGAAACCCGGAAGGAGATATGACATTAGAAAAGAATATTTACTGGAAAATTCTGCGTCAGCAGATCTGTATCAAGGGAACCTGGAATTCCAGTTACAATTCCAGTGTAAATGATTGGCAGGATGCACTTGCCTATATGGCTGAGGATGCAGATTTCTTCGCAGAGCTGGTTACCCAGACATATCCATTGTCTCAGTTTGAGGCGGCTATGGATACCATCCGGGACAGAAATCAGTTCAGCTTAAAAGTAATGTTTGAAATGTAACAAAACACCATTTGACAGGAGGATCGGATATGGAACGCAAAGGAAAAATTGCTGCTTCTATTATGTGTGCAGGCTTTGACCAGATTATGGATTATGTACATGCATTTGAAAAGCAAGGGATAGAATATCTTCATGTAGATGTAATGGATGGTACATTTGTACCAAACCTGGCATATGGACCAGATTTTGTAAAACGTCTGCGCAGTCTGACAGATATTACCATTGACTGTCATTTTATGGTAGATAAGGCCGAGGAAAAGCTGAAATGGTTTGATTTTCAGCCAGGAGAGCAGGTGTCTCTCCATTATGAAGGTACCTGCCATATCCAGAAGTGCCTGGACTATCTGCAGAAAAAGGGTGTAAAAGCCATGATCGCCATTAATCCTGGAACACCGATCCAGGTGTTGGAGGAAGTGGCAGATTATATTTCCGGTGTGCTGGTGCTGAATGTAAATCCTGGTTTTGCCGGACAGAAGATCGTACCTCATACCATTGAAAAGGTAGGACGGGTGAGAAGACTTTTAGACAGCCTGGGACATCCGGAAGTATATATTGAAGTAGATGGTAATATTACTGTAGAAAATGCTGCCAAGCTGTATGCACAGGGAGCAGATATTTTTGTAGCAGGTACTTCCAGTATTTTCAAGGAAGGCAATTTGGATGAACTGATTGCTGCTAAGAGAAAGGCAATTGGCTGGAACTAATCAGGCGGATTGGAGAAGAAATATTAAATGGAATATCGTATTAATATTCATGAAATTCAGATAGAAGCAAATAAATTTCATTTTGTGGTATCTGGTGAATTTGAGATCGTCAATGCCCTTTCTAAGCCAAAGGTGATCATGCATTATACCAATGGTATTGAGGACAGAAGGCTTCCTCTGGTACTGACACAGGTAGAGCGTGACGAGGATGCCAATGTAATTACGTTTACCAGTGATTATGAATATCTGCTGGATCGTCTGTTCTGGAATACCAGAAATTCTGAGAATGACATCACCATGCAGTTTAATCTGCTTTACGGCGACTATTATGAAGAAGGCATTTCCCTGGATATGACACCGGAACTGTTAGAGCAGGATGAGCTTTGCTATGTGTGTAAAGCAGAGGGAAACCAGCTGCGTTTTGTGCAGCAGCCAGAATGTCTTAAAAAACTAAGCCAATATGAAAAAAAGCATGCAGGAAGTAAGATAAAACCGGTATTAAATAAAATATATCATTGGATATCTTTTGGGGTGGCTCTTTGCCTGATTCCATGGTTTTTCATTGATGGTCTTATGGCAACGTTTGGCATTGTTGGTTACGCAGGCCGTGCCAAAAAAGCCAATGCCAATAAGTTCAGAAAGCTCATTGGACATATCAATGCCAGATTGTTTTATTTCAGCCAGCATCAGCTTTCTGTGCGGAATGCAGCAGAATATATTCAGAAAGAGTATCGGAAGGCAAAATGCGGCTACATTTTGTATTCCTTTAATAAGGCTAAGAAGAAGTATACAGTAGTGCCAAACAGAATGTCCTTTATTTCTCTGCGCCGTACAGAGCTTTCTGGTAACTTCCAGTTTGTATATGATAAGATTAAGGATGATCAGAATCTGGAAATCCAGATGTATTTAAATCCTCAGGATATTTCCCAGATGTCCAAAAAAGATATGGACCGTTTTGCATATTTGTGTGCCACCAGTAAAGTCGTTGTATTGGATGAGTTTACGCCATACATACACTACTTTGATCTGCAGCCTGAGACAAAAGTAGTGCAGTTGTGGCATGCCTGCGGTGCGTTCAAAACCTTTGGCTTTACCAGACTGGGCAAGCCAAAGGGTTCTCCGCAGAAGACAAGGAATCATAGAAATTATGATTATGTCACTGTAAGTACCAAAAATGTGAAGATCTGTCATTCTGAGGGATTTGGTATTCCTACAGACCATGTAGTACCTACTGGTATTCCTAGAACAGACGTGTTCTTTGACCCGGTATACAAGGAACAGACCCGCAGCAGATTGTATGCACAGTATCCTCAGCTCCAGGGAAAAAAGGTGATTTTGTATGCACCTACTTTCAGAGGCCATGTAAAGGAAACTGCGCATTATCCTATGGATAAGTTCCAGATCGATACCTTTATGGATGCAGTGGGAGAGGATTACGTCCTAATCATCAAGCACCATCCATTTGTGACCACAAAGCATCCGGTGCCGGATGCATACAAAGACAGAGTGCTGGATCTATCTGACCAGACAGAGTTAAATGATCTGCTGTTTATTACAGATCTGATCATTACAGATTACTCATCACTGGTATTTGAAGCTTCTCTGTTGGATATACCAATGCTGTTCTATACATTTGACTTAAAGAAGTATATTTCTGAAAGAGATTTTTATTTTAACTTTGAATCTTTTGTACCAGGACACTTCTTCTATACCCAGGAGAAGCTGCAAAAAGCCATAGTAGAGCAGGATTTTGCGCAGGAAAAGGTAAAAGTCTTTGCAAAGCGGTTCTTTGATGACTTTGACGGACATGCAACCGATAGAGTTGTGGCACTGCTTTATAAGGCGCTGGGAGAGTAAAAAAATAGAAAAATGTTAGGGTGTGGAACCTAATATAAGCTGACGCTGAAGGGCCGGATAAAAATCTGGCTTTCAGCGTCAGTTTTTTATTTATGGCGAATAGGCTTGAAAAACGTACTGTCTGTTGTTATATAAGAGTTTTTTTGTAATAAAAATTGTACTATTAGGATGTAATAGCAGTGGTGATGCTAATGGACAGGTTGAACAGCAGGCCTCTGAAATAGTGAATGCTTTTTCAAATAATGATATCAATGAAATTAATCAAGAGTTTACCCAAAAGCTGTTGCATCATAAGTGCAGCAGCTTTTGGTATAGTCCCATGTTTCCAAAAGTTGAAATATAGTTAAAATTCCAGACTATTAGAATCTAAAAGAAAATCCTGAATCCCTACAATGAGTATCCCATTTTCATTATGCCAGGGCTTGATAACGTCTTTGACAACGATAATTTTCTTAAAAAAATCTCCCGTATAAATCAAAGAATGCTGTTCCTGTTCCATTTTAGCCTGATCTGGTATAGAAAAAGCAGATTGAATATAGTAGCGTTGGCTTCCACGATTGCAGATAAAATCAACTTCATATTTCTTGCTGATTTTTTTTCCATCAGAATTTTTTTCGGTATGTTCTACCACACCAACATCTACATTAAAACCCCGGACAAGTAATTCGTTGTAAATGATATTTTCCATGATATGATTTTCTTCCTGTTGACGGAAGTTCAATCGGGCATTTCTAAGTCCAACATCAGAAAAATAATATTTGAAGGGGGATGCAATATATTTTTTGCCTTTGATATCATAGCGTTCTGCTTTTGAGATAAGAAATGCATCCATCAGATAACCGATATAAGAGCTGATGGTTTTGTCTGATACATTACCCATTCCATTGCTGGCAAAGGTATTGGCAAGTTTGGCTGGATTGGTAAGTGAACCGATACTGGAAGCCAGGATGTTTACAAGGTTTTCCATGATATTATCTCCCCGCAAGCGATTCCGTTCAATAATATCATCGATATAAACCTTTTGAAACAGGTCTGTTAGATATTTTGATTTCTGCTCATCAGTTCTGCGAGTGAGAATCAGGGGGAGTCCTCCGTAGGTGAAGTAGTCAGCCCAGGCCTCCTGTAAACTGCCAGTATAAGCAGAAACATATTCAGAGAAGCAGAGCGGATATACACGGACTTCATCCCCACGGCCTCGAAATTCAGTCAGGATATCAGAGGACAGGAATTTTGAATTGCTTCCGGTAACATAGATATCCAGGTTGGAACGACGATTCAGCCCATTCAGCACCTTTTCAAATCCGGGGACAAACTGAACCTCATCCAGAAAAATATAGTATTGATCTTCATCTGTAAGCTGTTGACGGATGTAAGCACCAAGAGCTTTGCTGTCTAACAAATCTTCGTGTTCTTCATCATCTAATGCAATTTTGATAATATGATCTTTTGGAACGCCATTCTGGATCAGATAATCATAAAAAAGATTAAAAAGCAGATAGGACTTTCCGCACCGACGAATGCCAGTAATGACCTTAATAGAACCATTTTCTCTCCTGTCAATTAATTTGTTGAGATATAAATTACGTTCGATTTTCATGCGAAGACCCTCCTATTACGAGAAAATATGAAAATGCAGAAATGTTCGTAATATATATTTTACCCTTGGTTTGAATCGTTGTCAATATGAATGGATTGCTATTACGAAAAAAGATGAAAAGTCATATATGATCGTAATAAGATACCTGCATATATATGAGGATGCCTATAAGGCTGCAATATCAATAGGGTATTACGAATCAGGATGGATAATGCATGTTTTTCCGTAATAGCAATCTGAATGTGAGATGTATTTTTGAGAAGTATACGGAATGCTGCTGACTGCTCATGGAACGATAGTGGTGAGGGAATGCATTATTTTGATAAAAGCATATTTCGTAAGAAATTGAACGTGAATTATAAAAGTAACTTCCGCTTGTAAGAGTAACTTCCACAGCACATAAAAAAGTTGAACATCGAAAAGTATTGTAGTAAAAAGAGGACCTATGTTATAATAGGTACAATACGATTACAAATGCATTTCAAAATAGAACCATAAACAGGAGGATGAATATATGGCACAAAAGATTGGATTTCGAGTAGAAAATACAGCAGAGGTAAGCAGTGAAGCTGCTGCCACAACAGCTTCACAGGAAAAGGAGATCATACCCAGAAAGTCAGTGGTACAGGTGCATTTTCCGGGGCGCAGCGGCACATTGGCATATTATAATGACCAGTTTGATCTGCAGTGCGGAGATATGGTATTTGTGGAGGGCAAATTAGAAAATCTGCGTGGCCGCGTAGTGGATGTCAATTACAATTTCAAAATCAAGGTTTTTGAATATAAGCGGGTGCTTTCTGTAGTAGATACCGATGTCAGCGGACAGTTTTTTATGGCAGGTTCCCACTTTGTGACCTTTGACCCCTCTGTGCTGCCTCGCAAAAAGGCTGCTTCCTGGTTTAAGGCTCCGGAAACAGAAAGTGAAGAATATACCACCAGCAGCGATGACTCTGCATTCTATCTGGATTATCTGGGCAATATGAATATCAGCAATGCCATTGCAGAACGTGGACAGGACTATTACATGAACAACAGAGTCAGATACCTTTCCCTGGAAGGTACCCACGGATATGCCATTGTAGAAGGCAGCAAGGCCTATGAGGTAGAATTTGAGTATGCTAAGGGAGAAGTCAGCAGCCTGACCTGCAGCTGCTTCTGCGGCTACAACTGCAAGCACGAGTTTGCTGTCATGCAGCAGCTGCGTGAAACCCTGGGGATGATTGAGCAGTGCTACGAGGCAGAGTACGAGAAAACAGGCTACTTTGCTGCCATATGCAAGTCCACCATGTTTGCCCTGGTGATCGAAAACAAGGCAGTTGGAAGCTTTATCTTATAAACTAGACTGCCCTGTCAGTCCCAATATTATCAGACACTGTGTTGCTGATCCATCCTATACACATTCCATATGAGCCAGAACCATTGTACGCACAGACAGCCGGAGGATGGCCTATAAACAGACTGACAATGATTAACGACTTACAGATCGGTACATTTCGCAAAACCACACTGCGTCACATATTTATATATATATAGAAGCAAGCAAAGCGGCACAATGGGTTGGCAGCAAGGATTCCGCTTGTGTCCCGGTGGGTGGCCAATTGTTTTTAAGCAGGACTCTTGAAAACGCCGGTTCTTAGGTTTCGAATGACAGTGCAACAGGTGCAGCAGAAAGTTTACATTCTGCTGCACCTGTTGCACTGTCATTCGAAATCTTAGAATCCGCTGCGTTTTCACCGAAGCGAGAGCGTGTCCTGCGTAAAACAATTGGCTATCCATCGGGACACAAGCCGGAATCCTTGCTGTCAACCCATTGTGCCGCTTTGCGTTGTACCTATATGTGACACAGTAGAAAATCTAGTGGTAGTCGCGGGCTCCAAAGATACCGGTGCCTACTCTGACCAGAGTCGCGCCTTCTTCGATGGCTACCATATAGTCTCCGGTCATTCCCATGGACAGGATGTCCATAGATACGTTGGGGAGAGAGAGCTGCTGCAGGGTATCAAAGCAGGAGCGGAGCGCTTTAAAATAAACTCTGTTGTCCTCTGGATCTTCTGTATAAGGAGCAGATGTCATCAGCCCTCTGATGCGCACGTGGGGCAGAGCAGCCACTTGTCTGACAGCAGCTTCTGCATCTTCTATGGTAAAGCCCCATTTACTTTCTTCCTGGGCTACATTGATCTCTAACAGAATGTCCTGTATCACATCTGCCTTGGCGGCTTCCTTTTCGATTTGCTCCGCCAGACGGAAAGAGTCTACAGAATGGATCAGGGCAGTTTTGCCAATGATGTATTTGACCTTGTTGCGCTGCAGATGGCCGATCATATGCCAGGTGATTTGGTCAGGCAGTGTTTCGATTTTTTCACAAAGCTCCTGCACGTAGTTTTCCCCAAAGGCAGAAAGGCCGGCAGCCTGTGCAGCCAGGATCATTTCCGTTGGTTTGGTCTTGCTGACAGCCAGTAAGGTGATGTCTTCAGGAGAGCGGTGACTGTGGCTGCAGGCTGTCAGAATATTGGCCTGTACGTCACGGATATTGTCTGCAATAAATGATAAGTCGTTGGACACAGAGGCGTCCGGTGTGAGGTGCTGATTTGTCTCCATAATATCCTCCAATTGTGGGTTTGATCGTATTTTACAAATGATACAACAGAACGTTCTTATAAATGCTCCGTCGTCACAAATAAAAAAAGAACTGTAAACAAAATTTACAGCACTTTCTTCGGGTTGGGCTATTCATAAATAGCAGCAGCTAGTAGGGGAATCGAACCCCTGTTTTCGCCGTGAGAGGGCGACGTCTTAACCCCTTGACCAACTAGCCATAGATTACAGACTCAATCTGAAACAGTAGACTGCATAATGTGCAGCTTTCCATGTTATGAAATAAGCCATATGAAATTGTGTAGGAACATCTGCTGAGATATTCCAGCAGCTAGTAGGGGAATCGAACCCCTGTTTTCGCCGTGAGAGGGCGACGTCTTAACCCCTTGACCAACTAGCCATAACAGTCGAGGCGACAAGATTTGAACTTGCGACCTCTGCGTCCCGAACGCAGCGCTCTACCAAACTGAGCCACGCCTCGTTGCCTCTATAATATATCCTATATGGAGCAGAATGTCAAGCTGTTTTTTTGAATTTTTTATATTTTTTGAAAAAAAGTGAATAGCGTGACGATTTATAGGATTAGCAGGCCAAAAGTGCCAGCCAAAATCGACCTCCTGGCAGGGAAGGGGCATGAGAACAGAGCTCGTAAACCAGACAATTTTGTGCTACAGATGCCAAGGGTTCAACCACCATTCAGGCCAATACCCGTTTTCCGAAATTGATGCAGGTCAGACTTGACGGACATTTGACTTTGTGCTACAATGCATTCTGCAAAAAATCAGAGTTCTATGACAGTCCTGTAAAAGAGATGTCTTTAAATTGGAGGAAACTATGGAAGAATGGTTTGACGTGTTGGATGCATCTGGAAAGCCCGCGGGCATCAGAAAGCTTAGAGAGCTGGTGCATCGAGATGGAGATTTGCATGGAGCAAGTCATATGTGGGTCATTGGACCCATCAGGAAAAATGGACGATTTGATGTACTGCTGCAAAGACGCAGCCACAACAAAGATTCCTTTCCGGATTGCCTGGATACCTCCAGCGCAGGGCATGTGGCAGCAGGCGAAACCTATCTGTCTACTGCAGTGAGAGAGATGCAGGAGGAGCTGGGACTGCCTGTAACAGAAGCTGATCTGCTGCCCTTGTATCAGTATCGGATGGAGTATACTAGAGTGTTTCATGAGGAGCCTTTTCATGACAATGAGATCCATCAGGTATATTTGCTGCGCAATGATTTTCCGCTGGATACGCTGACCTTTCAGCGGGAGGAGATCAGTGAGCTGGTGTGGATGGATAACCTGGAGGTGAAGCACCGCTTAGAGGCTGACACCGGGGAGCTGTGCATCATTCCAGAGGAGTACAGATTGTTTTTGGAAGCAGTCGAAAAGCTGTATCAGAGAGACGCAGATGGCAGCATTCTGCCAGTGCTGGCTTTTTCATAAAAAGGCAAAAAAATACCGCCGTCTCCGTGATTCATAGAATCATGGATGCGGCGGTATCATTTTTAACCGGATGAAAAAACGGTCATGTTTTTGTTTCACGACTGAGCTATGATGAACGCTCAGCCACTTTTACTTTTGGTATGATACAGTGATCGGTACCGGAAACGTTCAGTGGATCATTGGAACGCCCACATGCGTGATCAAGCCTCTTTTTTTCTGAAAGACAGAAATGCACCTGCAGCAGATGCACATAAAGCTACAAGAGGCAGTACAGCTGCAAAATCACCTGTATCAGGAGATTCAGGTGCCTCAGGAACTTCAGAAGCAGCTAAGAATGCTGTTGCGTCTGCATACACCTCATCAATATCCAGGTACATTTCCCGAACCAGTTCTTCTAAATCAGGGGAACTAAAGGAAGGATCGTTGAAGATTCCATCATACAGTTCAATGAAAGCAGTTGCAGTTTCTTCATTGGGATCTTCTATATATGCATTATAAGCATCTTCTACTGTGTTAAGAACATTTGCATTCACATAATCAGCAAAGACAAGAGACCAGGCTGATGCTCCGTCAGCTTCTTCTAACAATAATGCAAGTTCGTCTAATTCTGCTGCTGTCAGTTCATTGAAAGTATCTGTTACTGCTTCAAAAGCTGCAATACCAGCATCCAGATCTTCGCCCCAGCCAGTGAGCAAACCATATGTAAGCTCCAGATATGCATTATACACTGTTACAACAGAATCAGAAGGCATATCGGTTAATGCCTGCTGATAATCTGCTTCCAGCTTAGGGATCATTGCATACATCAAAGCAGCAAATTCTTCATCAGAAGCCACATAAACTTCATAAGTATCTACAAAGTCTAATGCAGTTTTTATATTTGGTTCTGCTATGTATGCATCATGGATATCAGCGATGCCAACAATAAAGGCAGCAGTAAGCAGGTTTTCAAAAAATGCCTCATCCAGAGAAACCAGTTCTTCCTGCTGTTCATCTGAAAGATCTTCAGCTGCTGCTTCAAAGGTTGCCAGGGTGTTGGTCAAGGCTTCCAAATCTGCATTGGCGATTGCTTCTGTGAACTCCAGATATGCATCATAAGCTGCCTGGACAGCCGGATCATCTGTCACTGCATCAGAGCCTTCTGCTGCCAAAGCTGGCATTGTAAATAAGAACAGCATACTTACAGATAAAATAAAACTCATGATCTTCTTCTTCATAGATAGTCTCCTTTCGTACATGGGATAAATAGGTAATATCCATTTCACAGCATCACTTACAAAGCTATGCTGCCTGATACTGCTTAATCCCCAAGCTTGATTTTGATCCCGCCATCATTGCTGGAACTGCTGCCTACACGCAGATACGGTGTCAGAGCCTGTGCGGTATTGATGACCGGCATAGACTGGATATATACCTTGCCGGGGCCAGTGATTTTTGTGTGGAAGATTCCTTCACCACCAAAGAGCGCATTTTTCACGCCCTGAACGGTCTGAATGTCCATTGTACAGCTTTCGCTCATTGCAGCCAGATAGCCGGTGTCAGCAATGATGCTTTCCCCTGCAGCCAGGTCGTATTCTTTGCAGTAACCATCGATCTCAATAAATACCATGCCGTTGCCGCTGATTTTCTGCATAATGAAGCCTTCACCGCCAAACAGACCCTTTCCCAGTGACTTCTGAAAGTACACAGAACGGTCAAGGCCTTTTTCCATTGCAAGGAAGCCGTACTTTTGCACGATAATACCGTTGTTCTCTGTCACCTGATAAGGAATGATGGAGCCGGGGAAGCTGGAAGCAAAAGCGATCATGCCTGCGCCTCCTTCCGCAGTGTATTCATTCATAAACATGGATTCACCTGAGATCAGTCTGCCAAACATCTTTTTGACGCCGCCTCCGGTATTGGTATTCATTTTCATGTTGGGACTCATCCAGCTCATAGCACCGCTTTCGGTACAAATGGTCTGTCCTGCTTCAGGATAGCAGATCACAACCGGAAGATTGCCGCCCTCGATTTCGTACTTTAACATATGGACCCTCCTTTTGAGATAAATCAGTGAATCTTTTCATCCGATGGGATGATTATGAATGTCATGATAGTGTTGCTGAAAAAAGTATCAGAACTGCAACGAGGATGAGATTCACGTTTCTACTATATATTATATAGGAAAGGATTGGGGAAGGCAATAGACCTTTCGCCAACAGGAGAAAATCTGCATGAACGGGAGAATCTTATAATTGACAAAAAACAGTTTTTCTGTATCATTATAATAGAATCATATTGTAGTCAGTTTTGGAGGTGATATCCATTGAAGGAAAATGTGTAGAAAAAAATAGTTAGGATCATAATAGCCCTTGCCCTGTGTATCCTCTTTGGTGCAGCGTTGTCCATGTATGCAAATCCAATGGAGGATGTTTCCCTGAATCTTTCCCTGACGCCGGAGGGGGAAGATTTTGCACCGGAGAATTTTGATGAGAAAGGCTGGACGGTTTATACCCAGGAGGGGGATACTGTAACAGAACTGACGCCCGATGGATTTGGAGGATATTTGGGAATAGAGCTGGGGCAGACCTTTTATTTTTCAAGGGTGATGGATGAAGCATTAGAGATTCCCATCCTGCAGATCAACAGTTCAGAGTATACGTTTGCTGTATTTTTGGATGAGAATCTGATCTATACAGACTGTCCTGACTTAGATAACCGCATTGGGTATCTGACGCTGCCCATGAATGGATGGTTTCGGGAAGGATATATCACCATTTCCCTGCCGCAGGACTATCAGGGGAAAACCCTGACCATTGCTCAGTCTATGTCAGAATATGCAGAAACTGCAACGGTCACAGCAAATCCCGCCAATGTAATGCTCTACTGTGGGTATGCTTATGAAAGCGGATTGATTACAGAGAGCTTTACCACGGCTGTTTTGGCAGCAGTTGCATTTGTGGTAGGAGCGCTGCTGCTGTTTGTGTTTGTGCGCAATGGTGATGCGGGGATACTTTGCATTGCACTGGTGGCATTTTTATGGATGATTTCCACTTTGTTTGAAACATCTTTTTGTGATGCCTATTGTGGAACCCTATGGTATGACACTCCAGGAATCAGCCGGCTGCTCTCAGCACTGGCACTGTTAAGCTTCCTGACAACCAGGGCAGGGCGATGGAAAAAGATGATGTGGGGACTGATCGTCCTATATGGGCTGTCCCTCATTGGTTATATTGCCCTCACAATAGCAGATCCATGGATCAGTGATTCTCTGGCGCTGTTTTTCCGAGGTGGATTGTCAGAATGGATCCTGTGCATTGCATTTCTTTTGGTATCTGTTTTGGGAATTCTGTTTTGGCGAAAGGAAAACAGGTTCTATCGGTTGTACACACCTCTGTCTCTGGGGATGGTGGGTGCGTTTTGGGTGGTGTACCTGCTGATAGATGGCAGCTTTGTTTGGAAACAGCTTGTGCTGTCTCTTGGAAGCGGCAGTATTACCTTTGTGTATTATAGACTGCTTCCACTTATGATGTTTACTGCCTTGGCAGCAGCTCTTGTGGAGGCTGTGAGAGGTGAGCTGGATCGCCGCACGGAAAAGCAAATGTTGGAGAAACGCCGTCAGCTTGCATTGGAAAGCTATGAAAACATGCGCCGCCAGCACGAGGAAGTCATGATGCTGCGCCATGATATGGGCAAGCATTTCCTTGCCCTGCAGGAAATGAGCAAGGAGGAAAACGTCAAAGCCTATCTGCGTGAACTCATTGGAAAGAATCAGGGGATTCGTCCTGTGGTGCAGAGCGGTAATGAAATGCTGGACATCATACTAAACAGCAAGCTCAGTGCTGCTGCAGAAGCAGGGATTAAGGTGGAGATCGTAAAGGCAAATGCACCTGAAACGCTTCCTTTTTCTGACGCGGATCTGTGTTCTCTGGTGATGAATATTATGGACAATGCCATCACTGCAGCTGCAGGCTCTGGTGAGGCTGAGCCGCTCATCCGGTTGAATGTGCATGTAAAAAGTGATTACCTTGCCTTTATCTGTGAAAATACAGCAGATCTGGAAAAAGATATGGAACAGACGAAGCAGCAGAGCAAAAAAGAAACCGTGCAAAAGCACGGTTTGGGTCAGAAAATCATTGCCGGGATCACGGAGCGTTATAATGGCCTGCTGGATACGGAATCTGGGGAACACCACTACAGGATTTGTGTGGAATTTCCTCTGTATTAATCTGCAATGTAATCAATAAACTTCTTACGGATTGCAGCATAGCAATGGGTACGGTCTCACCGCTTTTTAAGGAAAACTCATAGGGGCGAATGTACTTGATACAGGATAGGTTTACCATATATGCACGGTGGCAGAGAAGAAAGGAAGACTTCGGAATCAGAGCCTCCACCTCATTGAATTTGAGTCTGCATTCCACCGTTTCATTGGCAAGGACAAATCTTGTGCCCCGGTCAAAGGCTTCTACATATTGAATATCTGTAAAAGAAGTCCTGTGCTTACCCCGGATGGTAGGCAGCAGGATTTCCTTTTTTTCTGCCAGGTGCGGTAACAGTAAAGCAGAGCCTCCTTCAGTTTGCATTCATCCAGAGGCTTTGCCAGATACCGTACAGCGGATACCTCATAGCCCTGCAGCGCCATTTCCCGGTTGACAGAAATAAAAATGATATTTGCTTTATTCTGCATTTTGTTCAGCTGGGCGGCAAGCTCCATGCCATTCATCTGCCCCAGCATCACATCTAAGAGCAGGATATGAAACTGAGTACCGTTTTGAATGTGGGTAAGCAGGGGGGTGGCATCTTCATACTCAGAAATACTGTGTGCGATCCCTTCATCCTGCAGGAGCTGCTTTGCCATACTGATGATTTGTATACGATCTGCCTGTATATCATCACATACTGCGATTTTCAGTGGGTTGTCTGTGGACATGTGGTCTCTCTTTCCTGCACAGTATGTGTTTGAACAAAAATACATTGTGCATCGTTTTTTCAAAAGCCTGCTGCTGCACTGAAAATCCTCAGGAAGGTTCCATCAGCAGACGTAATGGTTCTGATCGGGGATGTTCTTCGCTGTGTTTTCCCTACAAAGAGTTCTGTTGCAGCAGCCAATATTAGTTGTATTTTTCCTCACAATAAGCACATCTATAGATCTCATTGGCAGCATCGGTGAGATGGAACACATGAGGCAGATGTGGCTCTACAGAAGTGATACATCTTGGATTCTTACAGCGGATCACATTGGTGATCTTTTTCGGAAGTGTCAGCTGAATCTTGTCCACTACGGTGCTGTTTTGAATAATATTAATGGTGATGTTGTGGTCGATGTAGCCCAGTGCATCCAGATCCAGAGCATCAATGCCGCACTCGATCTTAATAATGTCTTTTCGTCCCATTTTATCACTGCGTACATTTTTGATGATAGCGATCTGGCAGTCTAATTTATCCAGTCCTAAATATTTATAAATCTGCATGCTTTTTCCGGCCTGAATGTGGTCTAATACTACACCGTTTACAATACCGCTTACATTTAACATGAAAATCCTCCGTTCTACCGCATCAGCGGCTGCTGTTTCATTGCCTGCTTTGTGTACAGCAGGATTTATTTGCTCATTACTCATACGCATGTATCCTTGGTAATGCAGAAGTTATACTTCCGGTGCAAGGTCTAATAAGGTCAGGATCAGTGCCATACGCACATACACTGCATACTGCACCTGCTTGAAATAGCTGGCTCTTGGGTCATTGTCTACCTCAGGAGCGATCTCGTTGACACGTGGCAGTGGGTGCAGTACGATCATGGAATCCTTGCCAAGCTTCATCTTTTCAGCATCCAGGATGTAAGCATCCTTCATGCGGATATATTCTTCCTCATTAAAAAAGCGCTCCCGCTGTACTCTGGTCATATACAGAACGTCTAACTGGGGAAGTGCTTCATCTAAACTGGTAACCTCCTCGTACTCAAAGCCCTGCAGCACTTCATCTCTGATGTAGCTTGGAACTTTTAATTCAGGAGGAGAAATCAGTACAAATTTGATATTGGAATAGCGGGTCAGGGCGCTGATCAGAGAATGTACGGTACGGCCGAATTTTAAATCACCGCAAAGACCAATGGTAAAATTGTCCAGACGTCCCAGTAAAGAACGGATGGACAGTAAATCTGCCAGGGTCTGGGTCGGATGCTGATGTCCGCCGTCACCTGCATTGATGATAGGAATACTGGAATACAGGGAGGCTACGTAAGGGGCACCTTCCTTTGGATGACGCATGGCACAGATATCGGCATAGCAGCTGACAACACGAATGGTATCTTCTACGGTTTCGCCTTTGGAAGCGGAGCTGTTGTTGGCATCAGAGAATCCCAATGCCTTGCCGCCTAAATTCATCATGGCAGCCTCAAAGCTCAAACGGGTACGGGTGCTTGGTTCATAAAACAGAGTTGCGATCTTCCTGCCCTCACAAAGATGTGCATATTTGTCAGGGTTCTTTTCAATATCACTGGCCAAATCCAAAAGGCGGTTTGTTTCTTCAACTGTAAAATCCAGGGGATTTAGTAAATGTCTCATACATAACTCCTTATCTGTCTTACATATTCAGAAAGCAGAGAATCTAAAGTTCTGCGCCTGCTGAGTATGCGTTGTGATTGATTGCCTGCACAGGAGATAAAAAACTCTGCTGCGCTGAGCATATTATATACCAAATTGGGGCGCAGGAAAAGATATATTTCCCAAATTTGCAAAAAACCGACACCCAATATGTTCTTGCGTTTCTTGCCATTCTATACTAAAATGAGAATGGCTGTTTGCAAAACCATATCTGCAGAATGCAGAGGCAGTTTTGGTAACAGTGGAATATAAAAATACATATGAAAAATGTGCAGGAGTGCCTGACATTTATAAGTGAGGCAAAAGCCAACGCAAGTCGTGGCAGAACGGAGGATGTAATGAGCAGAATTGAAACTACATGTGTACAGGCTGGCTATACACCAAAAAAGGGAGAATCCAGAGTACTTCCTATTTATCAGAGTACCACATTTAAGTACGATTCCAGCGAGCAGATGGCAAGATTGTTTGATTTAGAGGAAGAAGGATATTTTTATTCCAGACTGGCCAATCCAACCTGTGATGCTGTAGCCAAAAAGATTTGTGCATTAGAGGGAGGTGTAGGTGCAGTACTTACCTCATCCGGCCAGGCTGCCAACTTTATGGCCATTGCCAATATCTGTAATGAGGGTGATCATGTAGTCAGCTCTGCAACGATTTATGGCGGCAGTTCTAATCTTTTTACCGTTACGTTAAAGAAATTTGGTATTGATTTTACCCTGGTAGACCCAGATGCTCCATTAGAAGAACTGCAGAAAGCCATTCGTCCAAATACAAAGGCAGTATTTGCAGAGACCCTTTCCAATCCATCCATGGTAGTATTGGATATTGACAAATTTGTGACACTTGCCCACAGCAATGGAGTACCGCTGATTATTGACAATACATTTGCTACCCCCATCAACTGCCGCCCATTTGAGTTTGGCGTTGATATTGTCACCCATTCCACTACCAAATATATGGATGGACATGCTATGAGTTTAGGGGGAGTAGTAGTTGATTCCGGTAACTTTGACTGGATGGCACATAAGGAGAAATTCCCGGGTATGTGTGAGCCTGACGAATCCTATCATGGCATTGTATATGCAGAACGTTTTGGCAAGTTAGGATATATCCAGAAACTGGTAGCCCAGCTGATGCGTGACTTAGGCTCCATGCAGTCCCCTCAGAATGCATTTTTATTGAATGTAGGTCTGGAGACGCTCCATCTGCGTGTACCCCGCCATTGTGAAAATGCCCAGAAGGTAGCAGAGTATCTCTCTTCTAATCCAGATGTGGCATGGGTCAGCTATCCAGGCTTAAAGGGCAGCAAGTATTATGACCTGGCACAGAAATACATGCCAAATGGTACCTGTGGTGTCATTGCTTTTGGTTTAAAGGGCGGAAAAGAGTTTGCCATTGATTTTATGGATCATTTAAAGCTGGCCTGCATCGTAACACATGTTGCAGATGCCCGTACCTGTGTACTTCATCCAGCCAGCCATACCCACAGACAGCTGTCTGATGAGCAGTTAATAGAAGCAGGTGTACAGCCAGATTTGATCCGTCTGTCTGTAGGAATTGAGAATGCAGAGGATATCATTGAAGATATCCAGCAGGCTTTAGATACAGTAAAGGGTGCGCATTCTGATTTATAATCTGCTAGCTTTTGTTTATGAAAGAAAAGGTGTTTATATCACATGAATTGCCGGCATATAAAAGAACGGATAAAAATTTCTGCAGGAAGCAGTATGCTTTGGATCGCCCTGGGAATGCTGCTTTTTGGTGGATGCGGCCAGGGCAGAGAGGAACCGGAGGTTCATGAGGAGACTTTCTGTATGGAAAGCAGCTCATGGGAGGAAACTTCCGATACAGAATCTTTAAAAGAGAGTGGAAGTACGGCTTTGGAAGGAGATATTTCCAAAGAGCCTGCTTCTGAGGAAGTGCCTGCTGAAGAATCTGAAGAAGAAGCTCTGATGACTGTAGGTTCGTCAGAATCAGCATCTGCTGCTGAATCTGCAGAACCTTCTACGGCAGTGGTAAATGATGGGGAGGGGGCACAGCTGTCTCCTTCCCGTATTGCCCAAATCAATGCATATACCAGGGACAATCCTGCTGCAGGATGTTACCAGGTAACATCTTTGACGCAGCTGTCCAGGGCAGAGGTTCTGGGATTGATTTATGTATATACATTTCCGGAATATCCTTATTATGCAGGGCATGAAATTACACCAGAAGAGCGGGCGGCCATTGAGGCCAACCGGAATGTGGATGGAGTACCGGAGACTGTTACGGTACAGTATGGCATTATGACAGAGAATGGAAATGTGCGTACTTACCCCACAGCATATTCCATTACAGAAAATAACCGGTACGAGGACTTTGATTACTTCCAGGAGAGCATGTTTGCACTGGGGGAAATGGTAGCAGTGCTCCATACCTCTTCTGATGGTCAGTTTTTGTTTGTGGTAGGAGCAAATGACAAAGGCTGGGTAGAGCGCAGCAAGGTAGGTCTGACTGATCTTTCTACTTTGAAGCAGTGGGAAGCTGCCTTGCTGCACCCGGCAGTAGTTACAGAGCCTTACATTAAGCTTGATAACGGTACTGTTTTGCGTATGGGCACCACGCTTCCTCTTCTTGCCAATGATGGGGAAAACTATCATATCTGGTATCCTGTAAATCAGGGAGGAATGGTGCAGCTTACCCAGCTGGTGGTTCCTGTGCGCAATGATCTATCAGATGGATATCTGCCTTTTACTTATCAGGGTGTAGTGAGGCGGATGCAGCAGATGCTTGGTGTGTCATATGGATGGGGAGATTCTCATATGAATTATGACTGTTCCTCTACGGTAGGAGCGGTGTATAAGTGTTTTGGCATCTGTCTGCCGCGGAATACCGGACAGATGTATGCCACTGGCACAAGCGTATATGCCCTGGAGGGACTGAGCTTGGAGGAACGGCTGGCTAGGATACAGTCTGCACCTCCCGGGTCTCTCCTTGTGATGCCGGGACATGTGGTCATGTATTTGGGCATGGTGAATGGTACACCCCAGATTGCCCATAGTGTAACCAGGTACAGTGAAAATGGAGTAGATATGATAGAGGCATATGAATGCAGAACTACCTCACTTCATATATATACCGGCAGCGGACGGTTCTATCCGGAAGCCTTTTCCTGGCTGATCATATTTGAATAAAAAGCAAAAGAATTGAAAAAACATGCCTGCCGGCAGATAGGAGAAAATTTTGAGTAAGATAGCAATTGTAACAGACAGTAATAGTGGTATTACCCAGCAGGAAGCAAAAGAGCTGGGTATCTATGTATTGCCGATGCCATTCTATATTAACGATGAATTGTACTTTGAGGATATCAGCCTGACACAGGAAGATTTCTATCGTATGTTGGGAGAAGACGCAGAGATCCATACTTCTCAGCCAGCACCTTCTGATGTCACCCATTTGTGGGAAGGCTTATTAGAGGAATATGATGAGGTAGTACACATTCCTATGTCCAGCGGCCTGTCTGGTTCCTGTCAGACAGCTATGATGCTGGCACAGGAATACGGCGGCAGAGTACAGGTAGTTAACAACCAGCGGATTTCCGTAACCCAGCGTCAGTCTGCTTTAGAGGCAATAGAACTGGCTGCAAAGGGGAAAACTGCCAGTGAAATTAAGGAAATGTTAGAACTGCATAAAATGGATGCCAGCATCTACATTATGGTAGACACGCTGAAATACCTGAAGAAAGGCGGACGTGTGACTCCTGCCGGTGCAGCATTGGGCACTTTGCTGCGGATCAAGCCTGTCCTGCAGATCCAGGGAGAAAAGCTGGATGCTTTTGCAAAGGCCCGTTCTATGAAGCAGGCCAAGGCGATTATGGTGAATGCACTTTTAAAAGATATAGAGACCCGTTTTGGAGGCAATCTTCCTGCTCAGCCAGTGAGGGTTATGATGGCACATACCATGAATCAGGAGGAAGCAGAAAAATGGAGGGAAGAACTGAATGCAGTGTTCCCTGGCTATGAGATCATCATTAATCCTCTTTCATTAAGTGTAGCCTGCCATATTGGTCCAGGGTCCATTGCCATTGCCTGTACACAGTATTTGCCTGCTGATAGGTAATGTGTTTCGCAATTACCTATTGCCTGCTGAACCTGAAGGGAGATGTGTACCATGAATATTTATGAACAGTTAAAAAGACGGCAGAAGGTACCAGTGCGTCTGGTGGGATTAGACCTGGACGGTACAGTGTTTACTGAAGCCAAGGAGATTACTCCACGTACCATCCGTGCCATTTCCAGGGCAATCGAACAGGGAATTACAGTACTGCCAGCCACTGGACGTCCGGAAATTGGTATCCCGGAGGCATTTTTAAAGATTCCCGGTGTCCGTTATTGTCTGTGCAGCAATGGGGCAGAAATCATAGACCGGAAAGAAAAGAGATCCATTTATCAAAACTGTCTGTCTTCTGAAAAAGTATTGGAAATCATTCCCTGGTTTTTAAAACAGGAATGTACCTGTGAATTGTATATGTACAACGGAATTTACGGAGAATACAGACAGAGGGAACTTTGGGAAAAGGTCATACCTGATCCGGGTATTCTGGATTATGTGAGGGCAACCCGTACTCTGGTAGAGGATCTGATGGGGTTTTATCAGTCTGATCCTCTGCCGGTAGATAAGATCAATACCAGTTTTGGTGATGACGGATTAAAGCATGAGGCATATGAACGGCTGCTGCAGGTTTCAGGAATTGCCATTTCCAGTGGCACCCCTGCTAATTTAGAGGTGAATAAAGAAGACTGTGACAAGGGAGAAGCCATGTTGGCTTTGGGACAGCTTCTGGGCATCCCAAAGGAAAGTATTATGGCCTGCGGTGACAGCAGCAACGACCTGGCTATGATAGAAAAAGTAGGGTGTGGTGCTGCTATGGGCAATGCCCTGCCTGTGATTTTAAATGCAGCAGATGTCACCACTTTGTGCAATGAGGAAGAGGGCGTAGCAGAGCTTTTAGAAGCAGTGATGCGGCTGAATGCAGAATTTGTGCAATGATTTTAAAATGGAGGTATATCATGAAACAGCCAGTGGTATTACTATATCAGATCCCTATACAGGAAAAAATCAAAATCATGCAGGTACTTCAGAGATATCGCTGCCAGGGGATTTCAGTGGAAACAGAACAGTATGCCATGCCCCTTGGAGTATTGGCAGGAGAGGTGGAAGCAGGAAAAGAAAAGCCTGTTTATACAGGAAAGCCGCTGCCGGAACCGGTCATGGTATTTTGTAACTGCAGTGATACCCTGTTAGACAGTCTCCTTCTAGCACTGCGCCAGGCGCAGCTGCCGGCGATTTTAAAGGCAGTGCTGACACCTGTAAATCAAAGCTGGACAGCAGGAATGTTGTATTTTGAACTTGCAAAAGAGCGTCAGGAAATTTTACAGCGGAAGAAGAAATTAGTCTAAAAAAGCAAAAAAGAGTTGCAATAATGGATTTCATGTGATAAACTCTTTCTAATGCAAAAAGAGGCAGAACTTTGTACCGCCAACATAGCAGTAACTGAGAGACGGTGCACGTAAGTGCGCATGTTCCAAAGGAGGAGTATGCGCAGGTGTTCGTCTTTTTTTTTGCGCAAAGACATCACAGTCAATACGTATCAGAAAGGAAACGGTGGAACGAATGAAGGCATTCTTAATATTAGAAGATGGTCATGTGTTTACCGGCAAAGGAATTGGTGCTGACAAGGAAATCATCAGTGAGATCGTGTTTAACACCTCTATGACAGGATACTTAGAGGTCCTGACAGATCCTTCTTATGCCGGACAGGCTGTTGTAATGACTTATCCCTTAATCGGCAATTATGGTATTTGCCGGGAGGATATGGAATCTAAAAGAGGTTGGCCAGACGGCTATATTGTAAGAGAGGTTTCCAGAATCCCAAGCAATTTCCGAAGCGAGGGAACCATCCAGGACTTTTTGGTAGAAAATGATATTCCAGGCATTGCAGGAATCGATACCCGTGCCCTGACCAAGATCCTCCGGGAAAAAGGTACTATGAATGGTATGATCACCCGCAATGAGAATTATAATTTAGATGAGATCCTGCCAAAGTTAAAGGCATATACCACTGCTGGTGTGGTGAAAAAGGTAACCTGTGCAGAACCCACTGTATTGCCTGGAGATGGGTTTAAGGTGGCTCTGTTGGATCTGGGCGCTAAAAACAACATTGCCCATTCCCTGCATCAGAGAGGCTGTCAGGTCACCATTTATCCTGCAGACACCAAGGCAGAAGAGATCATTGCTGCCAATCCGGACGGCATTATGTTAAGCAACGGCCCTGGAGATCCGGCAGAAAATACAGAGATCATTGCAGAAATCAGAAAGCTGTATGAAACAGATATCCCGATCTTTGCCATCTGTCTGGGACATCAGCTGATGGCTCTGGCAACCGGCTGTACCACCTACAAGATGAAGTATGGACACAGAGGCGGCAATCATCCGGTGAAGGATCTGCAGACTGGCAGAGTGTATATTTCTTCTCAGAACCATGGATATGTAGTCAATACAGAGAATTTAGACCCGGCTGTGGCAGAGCCTGCATTTGTAAATGTCAATGACGGTACCAATGAGGGATTGTCCTATAAGGGAAAAAATATTTTTACTGTACAGTTTCATCCGGAAGCATGCCCGGGACCGCAGGACAGCGGATACCTGTTTGACCGCTTTTTGGACATGATGAAAAATCGTTAACAGACGTGGGAATGGAGGAAGAGTATGCCAAAGGACAGTAGTATAAAGAAAGTATTAGTAATTGGTTCCGGCCCGATCGTCATCGGTCAGGCTGCGGAGTTTGACTATGCAGGTACACAGGCCTGCCGTTCCTTAAAGGACGAGGGCGTTTCCGTTGTGTTGGTCAATTCCAATCCGGCAACCATTATGACCGATAAAAACATTGCAGATCATGTATATATTGAGCCTTTAACTGTTCCGGTGCTGGAGCAGATCATTGCAAAGGAGCGCCCGGACAGCGTACTGCCTACCTTAGGCGGTCAGGCAGGTCTGAACCTGGGTATGGAGCTGGCAGAAAAAGGCATTCTGGACAAGTACAACTGCCGCCTGATCGGTACCACACCGGAGACCATCAAGCGTGCAGAGGATCGTCTGGAATTTAAGAACACCATGGAAAAGATCCATGAGCCGGTAGCTGCCTCTCTGGTCGTTGAAAATGTGGAGGACGGTATTGCCTTTACCAACACCATTGGTTACCCGGTGGTGCTGCGTCCTGCGTACACCTTAGGCGGCAGCGGCGGCGGTATTGCTCACAATGAAGAAGAATTGGTTGAGATCCTTGCTAACGGTCTGCGCTTAAGCCGTGTAGGACAGGTGCTGGTAGAAAGATGCATTGCAGGCTGGAAGGAGATCGAGTATGAGGTAATGCGTGACGGTGCAGGCAATGTGATCACCGTATGTAACATGGAAAACCTAGACCCGGTAGGCGTGCATACCGGTGACAGTATCGTAGTAGCGCCTTCCCAGACATTAGGGGATAAGGAATACCAGATGCTGCGTACCTCTGCCTTGAACATCATCAGTGAGCTGAAGATCACCGGCGGATGTAACGTACAGTTTGCTCTCCACCCGGAAAGCTTTGAATACTGTGTCATTGAGGTAAATCCACGTGTCAGCCGTTCCTCTGCACTGGCATCCAAGGCCACCGGTTATCCAATTGCCAAAGTAGCTGCCAAGATCGCTCTGGGATACACACTGGATGAGATCCCCAATGCCATTACCGGCAAGACCTTTGCAAGCTTTGAGCCAATGCTGGACTACTGTGTGGTAAAGTTCCCAAGACTGCCCTTTGACAAGTTTATTCAGGCAAAGCGTACACTGACCACCCAGATGAAGGCTACTGGTGAGGTCATGGCCATCTGCAATAACTTTGAGGGTGGTCTGATGAAGGCACTGCGCTCCTTAGAGCAGCATGTAGACAGCCTGATCTATGAGGACTACGCAGAGAAGTCTCAGGAGGAGATCTTAGAGATGTTAGAGCGGGTAGATGACCGCCGTATCTTTGTCATTGCAGAAGCCATCCGTAAGGGCATCAGCTATGAGACCATTCATAACATTACCAAGATCGACATCTGGTTCATTGATAAAATTGCCATCCTGGTAGAGATGGAGCAGGCGCTTGCCACACAGCCTTTGACCAAAGAGCTGTTAGAGGAAGCCAAGCGCATTGAATTCCCGGATAAAGTCATTGCACAGCTGACCGGCAAGACAGAAAAGGAGATCAAGGAGCTGCGCAGTGCATGGGGCATTCATGCGGCCTTTAAGATGGTAGATACCTGTGCAGCAGAGTTTGCAGCAACCACTCCTTATTATTACTCTGTATTTGGCAGTGAAAATGAAGCAGAGGAAACAAACGGCAGAAAAAAGGTACTGGTGCTTGGTTCCGGCCCCATCCGTATTGGACAGGGTATTGAGTTTGACTTCTGTTCTGTACACTGTACCTGGGCATTCTCCAAGGCAGGCTATGAGACCATTATCGTCAACAACAACCCGGAGACAGTATCCACAGACTTTGATATTGCAGACAAGCTGTATTTTGAGCCTCTGACACCGGAAGATGTAGAAAATATCGTAGAGCTGGAAAAACCGGACGGCGCAGTGGTACAGTTTGGCGGCCAGACAGCCATTAAGCTGACAGAAGCCCTGATGAAAATGGGTGTGCCGATCCTGGGAACCAGTGCAAAAGACGTAGATGCAGCAGAGGACAGAGAGCTGTTTGATGAGATCTTAGAGCAGTGTGAGATCCCAAGACCTGCAGGACTGACAGTATACACCTGTGAGGAAGCCATTGCAGCTGCCCATCAGTTAGGCTATCCGGTACTGGTACGTCCTTCCTATGTACTTGGTGGACAGGGCATGCAGATCGCCATTAATGACAATGATATTACAGAGTTTATTGGTATCATCAACCGGATCGCCCAGGAGCATCCGATCCTGGTAGATAAATATATGATGGGTAAGGAGATCGAGGTAGATGCTGTCTGTGACGGGGAAGATATTCTGATCCCTGGTATCATGGAGCATATTGAGCGCGCAGGTATCCACTCCGGTGACTCTATCTCTGTATATCCGGCCAAGAGCATTACGCCGGAGGTAAAGGAGATGCTGGTAGAATATACCCGCCGTCTGGCAAGAGCCCTCCATGTAAAGGGACTGATCAACATTCAGTTCATTGTATCTGATGGACAGGTATATGTCATTGAGGTAAATCCACGTTCTTCCAGAACCGTACCATATATCAGCAAGGTAACAGGTATCCCAATCGTAGACCTGGCAACAGAAGTGATCATTGGCAAAACCATCCGTGAGTTGGGCTATGAGCCAGGCCTGCAGAAGGAAGCAGACTACTATGCCATTAAGATGCCGGTATTCTCCTTTGAGAAGCTTCGTGGTGCAGATATTGCCTTAGGACCTGAAATGAAGTCTACCGGTGAGTGTCTGGGTATTGCAGCAACCTTTAATGAAGCGCTGTACAAGGCATTTATTGGAGCAGGCATCCAGCTGCCAAAGCACAAAAAGATGATCATTACCGTACGTGATACGGATAAGGAAGAGATCGTAGACATTGCAAGACGCTTTGCTGCACTGGGCTATGAGATCTACTCTACGGTAGGTACTGCAAAGCACCTCTGCAGCAACGGTATCCCGGCAATGCGTGTGAACAAGTTAGAGCAGGATTCTCCAAACCTGTTAGACCTGATTTTAGACCATCACATTGACCTGGTCATTGATACCCCAAGCCAGGGTGCGGTGAGAAGCCATGACGGCTTTATCATCCGCCGTAACGCCATTGAGACTGGCGTGAATGTACTCACCTCTACAGATACAGCCAGAGCTCTGGTGACCAGTCTGGAAAACAGAGAGGATGAACTGACATTGATCGATATTGCAACGATCTAAGAATCGGTGAGAAGAACAGCAGATGTTTCTGTAATATAAAATCATATTAAGAAAACGATCCTGGTATTCTTTATTTTCCCCATGGAAAGGTAAGGGTACCGCTAGCGTAAAATTTTATTCGGATAATAAATGAAAAGAGGACATTACTTTGTGATAAAGTATTAAGTACGACCAAAATACACACAAAGGAAGGTGTCCTCTATGATTAACAGTATAAGATATTTTGAAGAAGAATGCATTAACAGATTTGAAAAATTGGAAGATGATTTCATGAAAGAGCCTCAAAAGTTAGCAGAGTATGTCCTTGGTCTCACAGAAGAACTGCACAACTTAGGGTTGAGAATGATACAGGAATCTCTGGAAGAAATGAATGGAATGCTTCGAAAAAGCCAAAAGCGTCTACAGCACTGGGTAGTAGAATCCCATGAAACGAAGCAGCTGATCACCTCATTAGGAACTGTCACATTTGAAAAGACTTTATTCAAAAACAAGGAGACAGGTGAATGTGAATATTTGCTTGACCGGATTTTGGGTTTAGAAAAGCATGAACGCATTAGCGAAGATGCTCTTGCACGAATGTTTAAAGAAGCAGTTCAGAGCTCATACAGACGAGGTGGAGAAGAAACCAGTCTGACAACGGATGTTAATAAGCAGACGGTCAAAAACAAGATTCATGCATTGGAATTTCCCCGAAATGAAGAAAAACCGGAAGAGAAAAAAGAGGTAGAATATCTATATATCGAGGCAGACGAGGATCATGCGTCATTACAGTTCCGGGAGAAAAAAGGAGATTTGGAGGAAAATGAAAACCATCAGAAAAACAACTGTCTAATTACAAAACTTGTTTATGTTCATGAAGGGATTGAAAAAGAAGCACCAAAGAGTAAGCGCCACAAACTGGTGAATCCTTATTATTTTTGCGGAACCAGTTATGGAGAAGAAAATGCAGAGTTTTGGGATGAAGTTTATGAATATATCAATAATCATTATGACCTTGATAAAGTAAAGAAAATTTATTTGAATGCAGATGGTGGCGGATGGATTAAGTCGGGCATGAGAAGGATTGCTGGTATCACGTATGTATTGGATGAATTTCACATTGAAAAATATCTGACAAAGCTGACGAGTCATATGAAAGACAGCCGGGAAGATGCAGCGGATGAGTTAAGGACTGCGATACGAAGCAAGACAAAGAAAGATTTCGAAGAAACCGTGGAACGTTTGGAGGGTTGTCTGGAAAATGAGACAGGAATGAAGCGGATTGCAGATGCAAAGGAATATATCCTTTCAAACTGGACAGCCGCAAAATTAAGATTAAGACATCAAGATGGTGTAACAGGAAGCAGTACAGAAGGTCATGTGAGCCACGTATTGTCAAGCAGGATGAGCTCGAGACCGATGGGCTGGAGTATAAAGGGTGCAACAAAAGTGGCAAAGCTAAGGGCATATGATCTTAACGGTGGAGATATGTTAGAACTGGTAAGATATCAAAAAAGAGAATTACCGAAAGCTATAGGCGCAGAATACGATATTTTAAGCAGTGCAGAAATCCTTCAATCAGAAAAAAGCAGACATGGAGAGTTGGGAAAGTATGTAGACAGTATGAGCCATAGCATTTCGCTTCAAAATAAAAAAATAGTGTACTTCAATTCGCATATTTGGGGATTATAGAAGGTACACATGAATAAGAAAGAGGCTTATTCCTCTTGATTACAAAGAAGACCAGCCAAGAGGAATAAGCCGGAGTCTGCCCAGAAAGAAAGCTGGGCTTGTTTTGTATACCAAAAAGATGTATATTAAACCCACAAGTTATTGTCTGATACTTTATCAGTACATCATGGGTGAACTCTACACCATTATTTCCGAAGGTAAATTTACGCAATCCTGCAGTGACAGGGAGTGTTGAATTTTACCCTATAATCTGGTATACTGCAAATACTCCAAGGAAAACCCGTTTTATATAAGCGGGTTTTTATAAAGGAGAAATCAATAGCTACCTATTGATTTGGGATCATACAGATATGATCGCAGCTGCTTTAATAGAAATTTTATCTGCCGTACATAATGAAATAAAAGCATGAAAAAGTTCTCTGGCGGAAATAAAAAGTTTAGAGGGGGTTGTTATGAATGTTCTTTATTGTGGTGACAAAAACATTTCGGATGGGTTGATGATTTCTATCCTATCTTTGCTTAGGAATGTGAAGGTACCATTGCATATATATATTTTAACCATGAGGCTTGAAATCCCGAGTAAGACATATGAACCCTTGTCTCATGAACTGACAGAATTTCTTGACACCATAGTAAAGCAGGAAAATAAATTAAATTCAGTCAGACAGATTGATGTAACTGACCTGTTTCAAAAGGAAATGCCTGCTGCCAATCTTGAAACAAGGTTTACTCCCTGTTGTATGCTCCGGCTGTATGCAGATCAGATAGACGGACTGCCGGATAAAATCCTTTACCTGGACAATGATGTAATCTGCCGTCAGGATTGTACAGATTTTTATGATCAGGATATGGAATCCTATGAGATAGCAGGTGTACTGGATTACTATGGAAGGTGGTTTTTTCACAATGCTGTAGGTAAGCTGGATTATCTGAATTCCGGTGTTCTGCTGTTGAATATAAAACAGATCCGTGAAAGTGGGTTGTTTGGCAAATGCCGTCAGCGATGTGCAGAAAAGAAAATGTTTATGCCGGACCAATCTGCAATCAATAAACTTGCTCATAATAAAAAAATATTACCCAGAAAATATAATGAACAGCGAAAACTGCAGTCTGACACTGTTTTTCAGCATTTTACCACCAGTTTTCGCTTTTGGCCCTGGTTTCATACGGTAGCGGTAAAACCGTGGAAGATAGACGATCTGCACCATATATTGAAAATATATGAGTATGATGATTTATTATGGGAATACAGCAGGTTAAAGATTCAATATGAAACAGGTGTGATCCATAATGAAAATGCATGAAAGTGATGTGAAAATACGTTTATGATTATAGGAGATAACAGAACTGCCGTAATTGAGAATATCAGCATTGCCGCACAAAAGGGTGATTTTTATTCCAAAGTAGAATTAAATGACCCCATACTGACCAAAGAGCAGGGTGAAAAAATCGTACAGGATTTTTTTGGCAAACGTCATTCTTTGGCTTTTCAGGCCAAATCATATGTGGCAAGAAAGATTGCAAATATTTGTACAGATTTTTTGAACCGGGATACAGAGATAATCGGATTTGAAAAGGCAGCTGGTGTTTCCAGTGGTGCTTTTATTACCAGCAACCATTTCAGTCCCATTGAAAACACAGGCATCCGTCATCTGATTAGAAAGCTGGGGAAAAAACGTCTGAATATCGTCAGTCAGGTGACCAATTTTGCAATGACCGGTTTTTTTGGATTCTTGATGAAGTATGCAGATACCATTCCCCTGCCGGAAAATCTGCGTTATGTACATGGAGAATTTCTCAATGTACTGTCTGAATTGCTGGAGAAAAAGGAATACATTCTGATTTATCCGGAGCAGGAAATGTGGTTTCATTACCGCAAGCCAAGACCACCAAAGCGAGGTGCTTATTATTTTGCTGCCCGTCTGAATGCGCCGGTGATTTCCTGTTTTATTGAAATGCAGGATTTACCGGAAAAAGATACAGAAGAGTTTTGCAAGGTGAAATTTATTGTGCATGTGCTGGATGTGCTTTATCCTGATCCAGAGAAAACAGTCAGAGAAAACAGTGAGGCAATGTGTAAGCAGGATTATGAGCTGAAAAGGGCAGCTTATGAAAAAGCGTATGGAAAGCCTCTTGATTATACCTTTGCGCGTACTGATATTGCGGGCTGGATGGGAGAGCATTCATGAGCAGGGAACAGAAGATACGGTACTACAGATCGTATACCGATGATTTTATAGAATCCAGAAATCAAGAGTATAAGCTGCCGGAAAACTACAAATGGATACGTACAGATCTATTGTCCCGTGTTCTTTCAGCAGTTACGTATTGTCTGGCAGTTCTGATTTCATCGGTATATTGTGGTTTGTTTCTGCATGTGCGGTTTCGAAACAGAGGGGTATTCAAACAGGCCCGTAAAACTGGGGTTTTTGTTTATGGCAACCATACCCAGCCTGTTGGAGATGTATTCAATCCTGGACTTGCCTGTTTTCCAAAACGCATATATACTATGGTTAGTCCTGCCAATTTGGGAATTCCCGTCATAGGGAAAATACTGCCTTATTTGGGTGCATTACCTATTCCTGATACGTTTCAGGGGATGAAAGAATTGACTGCAGCAATTGACTGCAGGATAGAACAAAAGAAAAATATTGTGATTTATCCGGAGGCTCACGTGTGGGAATATTGTAAGGATATCCGTCCATTTCCAGAAACTTCCTTCCGGTTTCCGGTGAAACACAATAAACCGGTATACTGTATGACAACTACCTATCAGAAACGCAGATTCGGTAAAAAGCCTGGGATCACCATTTACCTTGATGGTCCGTTTTATTGTGACCCTGCAGGATCTCCAAAGGAGCAGGCTGCCCGCCTTCGTGATACGGTATATGATTGTATGAAAAACAGAAGTCAAAACAGTAACTATGAGTATATTTGTTATAAACCAGCAGATAAGGAGTGAGGCAGGTAAGCGGATCTCTTATGGAACAGGCGAAGAGAGGTATTTTTATGGAAAATCAGAAATATTGTAGTGTATTGATCAAACAAATCTATGATGAAATGGAAAAAAGAGCCAACAACAGGCTTCGTGTCCATGATTTGACAATGGCACAGCTTGGTGCGTTGCTGGCAATTGATAAAAAGCCTGAAAAACAGATGTCACTAAAGGAGCTGGAAAGAGAACTGCATGTTGCCCAGTCAACAGCAGTGGGTATCATATACCGCCTGGAAAAAAAGCGGTTTGTAGAGGGATTTGGTGATCCTTCTGACCGACGAATCAAGATGGTCCGCATTACATCTGCAGGTTCCAAATGTTGTGGATTGGCAGAAAGCTACGTAGCAAAAGAAGAAGCCTTGCTTTTGTCTTGTCTTACAGAGCTTGAGCAAAATTCTTTTATGTGTATGCTTCAAAAAGTGCAAAGCACATTTGCTTAAATATATGGGCGCCAGTGCAGATGGGCTTCCTGCAGCTGTCCGTTCCTCCTGTTGTTCAATTTCGCTTTTGGGATAGGAAAAATGGGATATCATGTATCTTTGATGATACATCTTGTATTTTTATCATTTGGTGTTATACTAAATTGGTACTACCAATTTAAGGAGGCAGCTCATTTTGAAATACTTGAAACAATTTGGAATTATTATCGCCCTATCATTTTTAGGAGAAGTACTGCATGCAGTGATTCCTCTGCCCATTCCTGCCAGCATTTATGGAATTGTGATTTTATTTACCTGTCTGATAACAGGAGTGATCAAAGTAGAGTCCATTAAGGAAACCAGCCAGTTTCTCATTGAGATCATGCCAGTGACGTTTGTGCCTGCAGCAGTGGGGCTCATTGATTCCTGGGAGATCTTGAAAGGAAATTTACTGGTATATATAGTGATTATAATATTGACTACCCTTGTGGTAATGATCGTGTCAGGAAGGGTAACGCAATGGATCATCAGAAGATCTGGAAAAGGAGAGGATACAAATGCGTGAGTTTTTTGACAGTTCAGTATATTTTGGGGTTTTCATCAGCCTTGTTACGTATGGAATCGGCACATGGTTAAGGAAAAAATGTAAGCTGGGACTGTTAAATCCCCTGCTGATTGCCATTGTGTTTACCATTCTTTTTCTTCTGGTCTTCCGGATCGATTACAGTACCTATCATCAGGGAGCAAAGTACATCAGTTACCTGCTGACTCCTGCTACCATCTGTCTGGCAGTTCCTTTGTATGAACAGTTTGCCCTTTTGAAGAAAAATTATAAGGCTGTGCTTGCCGGTATCTGCTCAGGGGTGTTTGCCAGTCTGTGCGGTGTATTGGTGCTTGCTTTGGGATTTCATCTGGATCATGCAAGTTATGTGACCTTTTTGCCAAAATCCATTACAACTGCCATCGGCATGGTCGTGTCTGAGGAGCTAGGAGGTTATGTTTCCATCACAGCTGCAGCGATTATTGTGACGGGAGTGATTGGCAATATTCTGGCAGAGGCGGTCTGCAGACTGTGCAGGATAGAGGAACCCATTGCCAGGGGAGTTGCCATCGGAACTTCTTCCCATGCCATGGGCACATCCAAAGCCATGGAAATGGGAGAAGTAGAAGGAGCCATGAGCAGCCTTTCTATTGTGGTGGCAGGAATTCTTACAGTGGCAGGAGCCTGTATTTTTGGGAATTTTATGTAGGCGGGGACTGTATGAGAGAAAACAGAGAATACCAGAAGGCAATTGACTATTTGTGCGGACTCATTGAGGAAAATAAGCTTTCTATAGGAGACAAGCTTCCAACAGAAAGAAAGATCGCAGAAACACTGTCCATAGGACGCAATTCCACCAGAGAAGCGCTGAAAATGCTGGAAAAGCTGGGAATGGTGGAAAGCAGACAGGGCTCAGGCAATTACCTGGCAGCAAACATGTCCGGTACGATCTCAAAATGCATTGAAATGATGATTCTGTTAAATCAGACAAGTCAGGAAGAAGTCATTGCCTTTCGAAGAGAGTTAGATCTGATGATTTGTAAGGAAATCATTTCCAAGGATACAGTGTCAGGCTGGAAGCAGGTGTTTCAGGGGATGTTGTCTATAGAATGGGACAGCCTGTCTCATGACCAACAGGTAGAAATTGACAGAAAAATACATTTTACACTGATCCAGGCCAGCGAAAACAGTTTGTGGATCTGTATTGCAGAGGCGATTGCATCCGTATATCGGAACTGGATAGACAGCGTGATCCTGCAGGCAGATAAAGATGTGCTGAAAAAGATGCAGAATACCCATTATGAGATAGTAAGTGCGCTGTTGGAGAGAAATCAGGAGCAGTGTGAAAAAGCAATTCATACCCACTATGATCTGATTGACAAAGAATGGGGAAAAGGACTATTGAAGGCGTAAATCGAATATGATAAAATCCATGTATCAACAGCTTTTTGAGAAGGAGGTCATATGAATGAACGAAGTCATCAGAGCAATGAAGGAAAGAAGAAGCATCCGCAAATATAAGCCGGACATGGTACCCAAGGAAACCATAGACCAGATTGTGGAAGCCGGGCTTTATGCTGCAAGCGGCAGAGGCAAGCAGTCTGTCATTACAGTTGTTGTGACAAATAAAGAGCTTAGAGACAGGCTTGCTGCATGCAATGCAAAGATCGCAGGAATGCCGGAAGGGACGGATCCGTTTTATGGAGCACCGGTTGTACTTATTGTACTGGGAGATAAGAACTGGCCTACCAGTATTTATGATGGCAGTCTTGTAATGGGCAATATGATGCTGGCAGCCCATACACTGGGACTTGGCAGCTGCTGGATTCACAGAGCCAAGGAGGAGTTTGAAACAGAAGAATATGAGAAGCTCCTTGCAGATCTGGGTGTACAGGGTGAGTATCAAGGCATTGGACATTGTATTGTAGGTTATATAGATGGAGAAGTACCTGCGCCGGCTGAGAGAAAAGCTGATCGTGTATGTTATGTAGATGAATGTCCCAATTCATAAAGGAGATACCATGCCAAACATCATTGAAATCACAGATTTTTCTGCCCCGGAACTGGACGTGTATGCCCGCCTGACAGAAAATCAGCTGATCAACCGCCATGAGCCGGAAAAGGGTCTTTTTATTGCAGAAAGCCCCAAGGTCATTGAGCGTGCACTGGATGCAGGATACATTCCGGTATCTCTTCTATTAGAGAGAAAACACATTACCGGACAGGCCGGGTGGGTCATTGAACGTTGTGGAGACATTCCGGTCTACACCGCAGATTTTGATGTACTGACAAAGCTGACCGGTTTTCAGCTGACCCGGGGAGTACTGTGTGCTATGCGCCGTCCGCCTCTGCCTGGAGTAGAGGAAGTGTGTGCAGATGCCTGCTGTATTGCCATATTAGAAAATGTCATGAATCCTACCAATGTGGGCGCTATTTTCCGCTCTGCTGCGGCCTTGAACATAGATGCAGTGCTGCTGACACCTGCCTGCAGTGATCCATTGTACAGACGTGCGGTCAGAGTCAGCATGGGTACTGTTTTTCAGATTCCATGGACTTACCTTGGAGGAGCATTTTCCAAAGACCCGGAGGATTCCCAGTGGCCGGAACCAGGTATGGGCATCTTACGGAAACTGGGCTTTAAAACGGCTGCTATGGCATTGACGGATCAGTCTGTGTGTATAGATCATCCTGCTCTTATGAAAGAGGAAAAACTGGCTATTGTGCTGGGTACAGAAGGAGAAGGACTGGCAGACAGTACCATTGCAAGCTGCGATTACACGGTACGTATTCCAATGTCCCATGGGGTAGATTCTCTGAATGTGGCTGCAGCCAGTGCAGTGGCATTTTGGCAGCTTGGAAAAAACAGAACCTGATTTGAGCATGTTGCAAAGAAAAAGTGGAATTTGTATCCAGAAGTGCAGCATAGAAGGATCCGTGCTTATGAAGCGGGGTGCGGCACAATGCCTTGGCAGAAAGAAATCAGGGCGGTGTCCCGGCGGAGGCTGATTGTTTTTAAACAGGGCTCTTGAAAACGCCGGTTCTTAGGTTTCGAATTACAGCACAACAGGTGCAGCAGAAAGTTTGCTTTCTGCTGCACCTGTTGTGCTGTAATTCAAAATCTTAGAATCCGCTGCGTTTTCACCGAAGCGAGAGTGGGCCCTGTGTAAAACAATCAGCCTCAGCCGGGACACCGCCCTAATTTCCGGTCAGACCTGCAAAGGCCCATGCGGATAAAGTAATGCCATGAATTGCACTGATGTTGCTCATGATTCTTGCGTCCTTTCTGATTTTGCTTTATGTATGTTCTTATCCGGTTGCCCGGATAAGAGACAGCATATGCCGGAAAGCATTGAGAAATCCGGAAAATATTGACTTTCTTCCTGATTTCCATGGTATACTGTATTTATCAAATCAGTGAAATGGAGGAATCAGCATGAAATCAAACGTTTATTTTTCCAAAACCATTACCCCGGAAAAGGTGTTGGAGCTGTATCAGTTACTTGGAAAGTCCCTGCCCGGCAAGGTCGCCATCAAGGTGCATTCCGGTGAGGTGGGCAATCAGAATTTCTTAAAGCCACAGTTCTGGCGACCCCTCATTGACTATGTAGGAGGCACTGTGGTAGAGTGCAACACTGCCTATGAGGGAGAGCGCAACACCACAGAAAAGCACGTAAAGACCATGGCAGTCCATGGCTGGACAGACCTGTTTCCTGTGGACATTATGGATGCAGAGCAGCCGGATCTGGTGCTGCCCATTGCCAATGGCAGCAGGATCCAGGAAAATTATGTAGGAAAGCATTTGGCGGAATATGATTCCATGCTGGTACTGTCTCATTTTAAGGGGCATCCTATGGGCGGTTATGGCGGTGCCTTAAAGCAGCTGTCCATTGGTGTGGCGTCGTCTTATGGCAAGGCATATATCCATGGGGCAGGTGTACCGGAGGATCTCTGGACAGCAGACCATGATGCATTTTTGGAGTCCATGGCAGATGCAGCAGGTTCTGTAGTGGACTATTTGCAAGGAAACATCGTATATATAAATGTAATGAAAAATATGTCTGTGGACTGTGACTGCTGTGCAGTGGCAGAGGATCCATGTATGCAGGATATTGGCATCTTGATTTCCCTTGACCCCATTGCCATCGATCAGGCCTGTCTGGATCTGGTGTATGCAGCAACAGATGATCCGGGACAGGGACATTTGCTGGAGCGGATCGAGAGCCGCAATGGTGTGCATACTGTGGAAGCAGCAGCCAGACTGGGGTATGGCTCCAGGGAGTATGAGCTGATAGAGATCGACTAAGCAGCAGTAAGTGGATTTTTCAATCCAGGATATATCCAGTGAATAGCTGAACACAGAAGGATCGGCAGTGGGTTTGGGGCAGTCGATCCTTCAAAATGGAGCGTTATATTATGTTAAAGTATTTAAAGAAATATTGGTTTTACTGCCTCCTTGCTCCCCTGTTTATGTTTGGAGAGGTGGCAATGGATTTGTTGCAGCCGGATATGATGGCTGATATTGTGGACAATGGCGTGTTAAAAAACGACATAGAGCTGATCATTACAGTAGGCATCCGCATGATCCTCTTTGTAATGGCCGGCGGTTTATGCGGTGTACTGTGCGGTGTATTTGCCAACATTGCAGCCCAGGGCTTTGGCAATGATCTGCGAAAAGATCTGTTTTCCCGCATGATGTCTCTGTCTTTCCAGCAGACCGATAAAATCTCTACCGGTTCTCTGGTGACCAGACTGACCAATGATGTGACCCAGGTACAAAATATGGTCATGATGGCAGTCCGTGGCTTTGTGCGCAATTCTGTCATGTTTGTAGGCGGCATTTTCATGCTGTACCGCCAGTCTCCCAAATTTGCCCTGATCGCAGCCTGCGGTCTGCCGGCGGTGGTCTTTTTTATTGCATTCTTTCTGAAAAAGGCTTCCCCTCTGTTTGCAGTGGTGCAGAAAAAGTTAGACGGCATCAACAACGTGATGCAGGAAAATGTGGCAGGCGCAAGAGTGGTAAAGGCTTATGTAAAAGAGCAGCATGAGCTGGAACGGTTTGACACTGCCAATGAGGAGCTGTGCAGTGTGAACCTGCGGGTACAGACTGTGCTGGCATTTATGGGGCCTTGCATGAACATCGTGCTGAACCTTTGTATCGTAGGGGTCATTCTGGTAGGCGGTCTGACAGTGAAAGAAGGGGGAGCCATTACCCCGGGTAATGTGATGGCAGCCATTACATATCTGTCACAGATCCTTCATGGCATTACCTTTATGGCAAATATCTTCCAGACCTTTACCAGAGCCAGGGCATCTGCAGACAGAATCAACGAGGTGCTGGACTGCCCGGAAATCATTACAGACGGAGAGGATGCAGCATCTGCAGCCAATAGGACTGATCAAAAGGCAGCTGCAGCAGGCAAAGCGTCTGCAAAACACAAAACAGGCAAAGCACCTGCATCTCAGAAAGGCGAGATTGAGTTTCGCAATGTCAGCTTTGCGTACCCGGAAACCTCCGGTGAAAATGTACTGGAAAACATCTCCTTTAAAGTGGAACCAGGAGAGACTCTTGGCATCATTGGGGCAACAGGAAGCGGCAAGTCCTCTCTGGTACATCTGATCCCGCGCTTTTATGATGTGACAGCAGGAGAAGTACTGGTGGACGGCAAAAATGTAAAAGACTATGCCCTGAAAGACCTGCGCAGGAAGATCTCCATTGTATTACAGAAAGCAGAGCTGTACTCCCGTCCCATTGAAGCCAACATCCGTTGGGGCAAGGACGAAGCAACTCCCTGGGAGATCAAAAGTGCAGCCCAGATCGCTCAGGCAGATGATTTTATCTGCGCATCCAGGTTTGGCTATTACACTCCTGTATCTGAGGGTGGTCATTCCCTGTCAGGAGGGCAGAAACAGAGAATATCCATTGCCAGAGCTGTGCTGAAAGAGCATGAGATCCTGATTTTTGATGATTCTACCAGCGCATTGGATCTAAAGACAGAGGCTCTGTTATATGAGGCCATCCGCACAGAGTATCCGGATACCACCAAGATCATCATTGCACAGCGTATTGCCTCTATCAAGGATGCAGACAGAATTGCAGTGTTGGACAACGGCGCCATTGCAGCCATGGGTACCCACAGTGAACTGATGCAGACATCTGATATTTACCGGGATATTTACAGATCCCAGATGAAGGAAGGGGGACAGGTACAATGAGAACTCCAAATCAAATGGAAGAAAACAAGACCCTTCCGGAAGGATTTGAGCAGCAGCCGGATGGGGATGGCATACAGTATCACGCTGCTGCCACAGGCGGCAGCAAAGCGCCTGCTGTCAATTTCAGACGGGGGCCTGCAAGGAATATGGGGCAGGCAGTGGAAAAGCCGGGGGATACCAAAAAGACCCTGAAAAGACTGCTGGTATATTTCAGTAAGACCAAGAAGCTGTTGGTATCCCTTCTGGCAGCTGTGGTGCTGGTCACCTTGGCAGCCCTTTTGGCACCTGCACTCCAGGGAGAAGCCATTGACTGCATCAAGGACAGCCAGTGGCAGCGGCTGTATGGCTGCGTCATTGTGCTGCTGCTTGTGTATCTTGGCAATATCCTGTTTGGTCTGGCACAGTCTCTCCTGGCAGCAAGACTCAGCCAGAGCATTGTAAAGCAGATGCGCCATGACCTGTTTCGGAAGATCGACTATCTGTCCATCAAATATTTGGACACCCATTCCAACGGTGACATTATGAGCCGTATGACCAATGATGTGGAAAATGTATCCAATACCATTGCCCAGAGCCTTGGTTCTCTGGTATCCGGCGTACTGACTATTATTGGCACTGTGGCCATTATGTTTGCCTATTGCTGGCAGCTGACCCTGATCACCATGGTAACAGTGATCATCACTGTCATGGTGACCAAAAAGATGTCACAGGTCATGCGGAAGGTGTACCGGAGACGGTCAGAAATCTTAGGACAGTTAAACGGACATTCCGAAGAAATGATTACAGGCTACAAATCCATTGTGGCATACAACAAGCAGGAGGATGTGGTAGCAGAATTCTGCAAAACCTCTGACGAGCTTGCCAAGATCAGCATCAAGGCAGAGATCCTGGGAGGCTCCATGGGCCCTATTATGAACTGTATTTCCAATATCGGCTTTGTGATCGTGGCAGCCTTTGGAGGATACTTTGCATATATTGACCTGATCACCATTGGTACCATTTCTGCATTTATTATCTATGCCAAGCAGTTTTCCAGACCCATCAATGAGATCGCCCAGCTCTACGGCACCATACAGACAGCCATGGCTGGCGCAGAGCGTGTCTTTGCCCTGATCGATCAGCCGGATGAGGACAACAGCGGTGATCAGGAGATGGAGCATGTGAAAGGGGAGATCTCCTTTTGCAATGTAAACTTCTCCTATGTACCAGGTAAGCAGGTGCTGTATGATTTTCATCTGGATGTAAAGCCCGGACAGAAAATTGCTCTGGTAGGCGCTACAGGAAGCGGTAAGACCACTGTGGTCAATCTGCTGATGCGGTTCTATCCTGTGGATTCAGGAGAGATCCTCATTGACGGAGTCAATATTTTTGACATTAAGAGAGATGTACTGCGAAAAAATATTGCCATTGTATTGCAGGATACCGTACTGTTTTCAGATACCATTGAAAACAACATCAAGTATGCCAACCCGGATGCTTCGGATGAGGAAATGCGTCATGCAGCAGAGATGAGCAACTGCAGACATTACATTGAAAAGCTGCCCAAAAAGTATCAGACCTTTTTGAAGCAGGCTGGTGCAGGACTGTCTCATGGACAGCGCCAGCTCCTTGCCATTGCCAGAGCAGTGCTTGCAGACCCCAAGATCCTCATACTGGATGAGGCTACCTCCTCAGTAGATACCAGAACAGAGCAGCACATACAGGATGCCATGGTCAATCTGATGAAAAACAGAACCAGTCTGATCATTGCACACCGCCTGTCTACCATCCGGGATGCAGATAAGATCGTGGTAATGGATCAGGGCAGAGTGGTAGAGATCGGCAGCCATGAGGAATTGTTGGAAAAACAGGGCAGATATTATACCCTTTATATGACCCAGTTTGCAGGGAATAAGATATAAGAGGAGCTGCAGCTGCAAGAGGATTGATGGACTGCGGTCTATTATGGAAGGCCTGTTTGTGATTTTTGCATAAAAACGTTGCAAATAACAGAAAAATCACAAATCGTTGAAAATTGATATATTTTCGTAGTTATTTTACATTCGTCAGAATTGACAAGAATACCCTAAAAAAAATACAATAGAATCACATAATAGCACAATCATGTGATGGGATGACATCAAAATATGTTGTGCAGAAAGGAAGAAGTAAGAACATGAAAAAAACAGAAAACAAATTTAGCCTGAACCGCGGTTTAGGCAGGCGTGTTCTGAGTCTGGTGCTGGTATTCTCCATGATCATTACTATGGTTCAGATGTTACCGGCAGCCATGACCACTTCAAAAGCTGCAGATGGCGCAACCAATGTGACAATTCATTTTTATAATGAATTCGCATGGGAAGCTCCGGCTGTACAGTTCTGGGGAGGCAGTGCTACAGAGGTAACTGGAGCAGAGGCTGGCCCAACTGAGATTACAGGATGGGGCGGAGCCCAGGGATATACCATGACTGCAGAAGCAGATAACTGGTATTCTCTGACCTTAACAGGTGATTTTACCGGATTCCAGTTCCTGGATATGAGCAATCCAGGAAGCAATACAGGAGGCAAGGGATACAATGCCTATATGACCCAGTATAATGGGGATACTCCTGTTGATTTGTACTGCCAGTTCAATGAGAGCACTGGATATGACTGTGTATGGTATATGGATGCTGAGTATACCACTCCACTGTCTGCACCAGAAGATGCTCCGGCAGTAGAGGATTGTACTGTAACAGTACATTATCTGAATCAGGGTGACTGGTCTGAGGTATATGCATATGCAACAGAGACAGGCAGCTGGACTGCAATTGAGGGTTATACTGAGTACAGCGCATGGCCAGGTGCAGCAGTAAGCGAAAATGCAGACCATGCAGACTGGTATGATCTGATTGTGACCAAGAAGAATGATACCCAGCTGAATTGCATTTTCAACGACAATGCAGGTTCACAGACAGACAATCTGTATGTAACAGATCTTGCAGGCAATACTTCTTATGAAGTATGGTGTGTAGGCAGCACATTATATACAGAAGCACCGGAAGAGTGGACAAATTCAGGAGAATCTACAGATCCAGAGACTCCAGCAGAGCCAGAAGAACCAACTGACCCAGAGACACCAGTAGCAGGTGAAACAAGTGTTTCTGACCTGGTGCAGGTAAAGATTGGTGATACTGTTGTTGATATGCAGTTATACAACAATGGTGTGTATGAGTGCAGCGCGCTGTTGTCTGCAGGCGACTACACTGCAGCGCTGATGACCAATGGTGCTGAGACAGAAACTGCTACCTCCTTTGGTATTGGTGAGGATACTGTTGTATTCTTCCGCTTAAAGGATGGGGTATTATACAACTCTGTAAGCGACAGCTGGCTGGTACACAGCGCAGCACTGGTTGGTAATTTCAATGGCATTGAGTTTGTAGATGCAGCTGGTGAAAGATATGACATCAGCAGCTGGAATCCAGGAGATGCCAACGGTGAGTTAGAGTATCTTGGCGGCGGTCTTTACAGCAGAACCTTTACCTTCCTGCCTCTGGCTGAGGATGTAACCATCGCAGACGGCGGTTATAAGGTTGCTTTTGACGATGCATGGGATTACTCTATCGGCAATGGTTCTTCCAATATTGATGTAACCATTCCTGCTGGTACAAGCTCCATCACTATCTTTGTGGATGAGATCAATCAGATCGTATATGATGATGTCAGAACAGCTGACTTTGAGTCTGTACATAACAGCGGCAATGTAAGCCGTAATCCATTTACCACAACTGTTTCCATCATTGGTACGGTAAGAAACGGCAACGGTGACTGGGATGCAGCAGCAACCGGTTTTGAATTTACACCAGTAAGCGATACCTTGTATGTATACCAGCAGGTATTTGCAGCAGGCAGCTACAGCTACAAGTGTGTATTCAACTACAGCGACTGGTATGAAGCAGAAGCTGGCAACCGTACTTTAACCATTTCTGATGACAACACCAATGTGGTATTTGTTTACAATACTGTTGATGGTAAGTTATATGATACTGTAAACAACAATGAGACTGTAGCACAGTTACTTGGCATGATGGCTACTCCAGAAGAGCCTGCAGCAGCAGAAGTAATTGATCAGTCCAACGGAACTACTGTATTCCAGATGTTAGCTGACAGCGGAAGCTCTGTTGTATTATATTATGGCAACAAGGCTGATGTAGAGGCTGGCGCAGAGCTGACAGCAGTGACATTAAGAGAAAGTGCTGAAGGCGTATTCGTAACAGATGCTATGTTCCTTGGTGATGATGCGTTAGACATCGTATATTACTATGATGTAAACGGAACCAAGAAGTTAGACAGCAATCCTACTGTGACAGTAGCTGGCGTAGATTACGCTAACTATACAAGAGAAGCATTCACCGGCAGAATCGTAACGGTACCAGGTACATTACCAGGACCAAGCTGGGATGCAGCTTCCAACCAGATGACCTATATTGGCAATGGTCTGTATCAGTATGAGTTCGTAGACGTTCCAGCAGCAAACTACGAGTTCAAGATTGCCATCAACAAGACATGGGATCCTGAAAACTATGGTGTAGATGGTGTGGATCATGGTGAAAACTACAGCATCACTGTTCCAACCCAGCAGAATATCATTGTATTCTATAATGACTTCACACACCTTGCAGTAACTACTTTAGATTATGTATTTGCAGATATTACTTTAGAGGGTACCGGTATTCCGGAAGGCACCATGATGACTGACAGCGGTCTGACAGGTATCTATTCTGCAACAGTTGCATTAGCAGCTGGAACTTACAGTGATGTGAAGATCGTATATGATGGAGAAGAGTATGCATTTACTGAGTTTGTATTAAGTGAAGCAAAGGATGTAACCTTCTACTTTGACCCATCTTCCGGTATTTTCTATCATGATGCTTCTGATACTCCATTAGAGACTGAGAATATCTACTTCAACTCTAAGGATACCACATACAAGAGTGTATTTGGCGCAGTGGCAACTGGTGAGGAAGTAACCTTCTCCATCGCTACCGGTACAGATGCAACTTCTGTATCTCTGGTCGTAAAGGGTATGGAAAAGCAGACTCTGTCTATGGAAAAGGATGGAGAGCCAGTAGATGGCGTACAGATGTGGAGCGTAACCACAAGCTTTAACACCATTGGTGAAAATACTTACTACTTTGCAATTTCCAACGGTTCTGCAGTTAAGATCTATGCAGATGATGACGGTTATTATGGTGAGGGTATGGTAACAGACCTGACCAGCATTAAGGCATATGACCTGGTAGTATACAGATCCGGTTACGAGACTCCGGACTGGATGAAGAATGCAGTCATCTATCAGATCTTCCCAGATCGTTTCTTTGATGGTGACGGTACCAACAACCAGGATCAGACCTCTGCCCGTGGTGAAGTAAACTATGAGTTCATCACTGACTGGTATACACTGCCTGAAAACCCAGAGCAGAAAGACCTGTTAACAGAAGAAGAATACACTGCAACCGGCGCTTACTATGGCGATGGTCAGTGGAGCAACGAAATGTACGGTGGTGACCTGAAGGGTATTACAGAGAGAATCGATTACCTGAAGGCACTGGGCGTAAATGTCATTTACTTAAATCCTGTATTTGCTTCTATTTCCAACCACAGATATGATACCAGTGATTACACCATGATCGACCCAATCCTGGGTGATATGGGTGATTTCACTGAGTTAGTTGAGATCGCAGAAGCAAACGACATGCACATCATCTTAGATGGTGTATTCAACCATGTATCTGACGATTCTATTTACTTTGACCGTTACTACAAGTACTTAGAGGCTGGTACAGATACCATTGGTGCTTATCCATACTGGGCATATGTATATGATTACATGAGCGAGAATGGTGTAGAGCAGGCTGATGCAGAAGCAGCTGCTAAGGCTTACTTCACAGAGAACTATGGTATTACAGATTACTCTTATACAGAGTGGTTTGAGATCTATTCCTATTACATGACTGATACAGAAGCAAATCCGGTTTGTGACAACATTGGCCTGCGTGCAGGACAGCCGGTATACAGCTATGATGGATGGTGGGGATATGACAGTATGCCAATTATCATGTCCACCAACGGTTCTGAGTATCAGACAGGCAACTGGGCCGAGGAGATCATCTACAATGAGGATGGTACAAGTGTGACTCAGTTCTGGTTAAGCGAGGGCTCCAATGGATGGAGACTTGACGTTGCCAACGAAGTATCTGATGAGACCTGGCAGCAGTTCAGAGAGTCTGTAAAGGCTCTGGACAGCGATGCAGTGATCATCGGTGAGATCTGGGATGATGCAACTGAGTATCTCCTGGGCGATATGTATGACTCTGTTATGAACTATGTATTCCGTAACGCAGTGACAGCATTTGCAAAGGGCGGTTCCGCAGTCGATGCGATGAATACTCTGGAAAAGATCAGAGAGCGTTATCCGGAAGAAGCATTCTATGCAATGATGAACCTGGTAGGATCTCACGATACCACACGTATCCTGTCCTACTTAGACGGCATTGATGATGACAGAAATCAGAAGGATGTAGCAAGTGCGTTCCCAACCTACGAAACTACATCTGATCTGGCAAAGCAGAGACAGTATCTGGTAGCATTCTTACAGTTTACCTACGCTGGTGCACCAACCATCTATTATGGTGATGAGATCGGTATGGTAGGCGCAGATGACCCAGATGACCGTCGTGCATTTACCTGGGGACAGGGCAATCAGGAGCTGGTAACCTGGTATGCAACACTTGCAAATATCAGAAACAGCTACACAGCACTGCGTACCGGTTCTGTAGAGCCATTTGATGTGAATGATATTACCATTATGTCTTATGTAAGACGTGATGCGGAAGATGCTATGATCGTTCTGGCAAATAACAGCGAGTCCGCTAAGGAAGTGGTACTGAATCTGGCTGATCTGGATATCAGCGCAGAAAGCCTCACTGACCTGATCAGCGGTACTGCATATACAGTAGCAGACGGACAGATCACTGTAACTGTTCCTGCATTATCTGGTGTGATCCTGACAGACAATGTCAAGGAGATCACTGTAGATCAGGAAGCACTTGCTCCTGCATATGATCCAGAATATATCGTAACAGAAGACCGTCCGGTTCCAGAAGATCCAGACGAACCAGTAGTTCCAGATGAACCAGCTGACCCAGATCAGCCAGAAGATCCAGACGAACCAGTAAATCCAGATCAGCCATCTGGTGGTGAGTTAGAGGGCGGCGAAGGTGCTGAAACAGGTGATTTCCATTACGGATATTATCTGATGCTCATGATCGTAGCCGGTGCAGGTATCTGGATGTCTGTTAGACGTAAGGAAGAAAAACAGTAAATCTGTTGTAAATTGGCATTTGCATTGAAACGATAATTAGGGGAGGCCCAAAAGGTGGAGATCACTTTTTGGGCCTCCTTTTTATAAAAAATTGTAAAAGCAGGGGAAGTATGGTAAGATAAACCCAAACCGGTCTCATACCAAAAAGCCGCCCCCATGTACATCTTTCCAAAGATGTGGATACTGCAGTAAATGTAGGACGACACCATATCTGGAAAAGCAATAAAAAACAGAACAATCAGGCTGCAGCCCCTGAAAACCAGACTCGCAGAACAGAAAGGCATCTCATGAAAAAATTATACGAAACCCAAAGCTATTTAAAAGAAACAGATACCATAGTAACCTCCTGCACCGCCCATAAAAAGCATTATCTGGTCACTTTACAGGAAACCATTTTCTTTCCGGAAGAAGGCGGCCAGTATGCAGATACAGGCTGGCTGGAGAAGGAAGGGCAGCGTATCAGCCTTTTAGACGGGCAGCTTCGTGACGGAGAAATTTACTACACCGTAGACCAGGCAATACCAGAGGGCACAGCAGTCCATTGCGTTCTGAATTGGGAACAGCGCTACATGCGCATGCAGCAGCATACGGGGGAGCATATTCTCACAGGAATGATTCACAGCCATTATGGCTATGACAATGTAGGCTTCCATTTAAGTGATGACGGACCAGTGACATTGGATATGAACGGTGTATTGACCATGGAGCAGGCCATGGAGATGGAGACCCTTGCCAATCAGGCAGTTTACCAGAACCTGCCTGTAACAGACACGTATCCCACCAAAGAAGAACTTGCAGATATGACTTATAGAAGTAAAATAGAGATAGAGGGTCAGGTGCGCCTCATTACCATTGGCAGCATAGATACCTGTGCCTGCTGTGCGCCCCATGTAGCTCGTACAGGAGAAGTTGGCTTGATAAAGATCCTCACGCTCCAGAATTATAAAGGGGGAGTGCGGATCAGCATTCTTTGCGGCATGCGTGCCCTGCTTCATTACAGAGAGCAGGCATCGTTAATGAACGGACTGGCCAATATGCTTTCTACCAAACCAGAGCAGGTAGCTGCAATCGTAAACAGCCAGAAAGAAGAGATCACTGCCCTGCGGTACAAGCTTGCCTGCCAGGCAGAAAAAGTCCTTCTGCAGCAAATAGAAGCACTGCCCCAGCAGGAGCATGCCTGTCTCTTTACAGAGTCAGACACTCCCCAAAATGCAGTAAAAAACGGTTTCAACACCATGACTGCCCGCTTCCCTGGTTATGCGGCTATTTTCATAGGAGATGATGCCAGTGGCTACCGTTACAATGCCGGCAGCCGCAGCCTGGATGCCAGAGAACTGGGCAGACGGATGGGTGAAGCATTGGGTGCAAAAGGCGGCGGCAGTCAGGAAATGATACAGGGAAAAACAAATGCTTCCAAAGCAGAAATCACTGCACTTTTTCAGCAATTATAGAACATGTTGGAAACACCATCCACATAGCCAGGGTGTAGACTATTGCTTTTGGGAGACCTTCCGGATTACCAGTAATGTGACTGTCATCAGGACCAATGTAATTGGTGTGGAAATCAGTGCCAGAGAGTTTTCACAGGTGTATCCGATAATGCCGGCAATGATATATCCCACAAAAGATACGGCAGCAGCAGTCAATGCATAAGGCAGCTGAGTAGATACATGGTTTACATGGTCAGAGTGTGCGCCGGCAGATGCCATAATAGTAGTGTCCGAAATTGGAGAGCAGTGGTCGCCGCAGACTGCACCGGATAAACATGCTGCAATAGAGATGATCAGCATTTCAGAAGTGCCGCTTCCTCCAAATACATCACATACAATTGGAATCAGGATGGCAAAAGTGCCCCAGCTGGTTCCGGTAGAGAATGCCAGAAACAGGGCAACTGCAAAGATAATTGCCGGCAGGAACATTTTCAGGGCACCGGCAGAGCCTGCTACCAGTTCCTGTACATAGATGTTGGCCCCTAACAGGCCGGTCATGCCAGACAGAGTCCATGCCATGGTCAGGATCAGAATAGGTGCAACCATAGCCTTAAAGCCTTCTGGAATACAATCGGTAAATTCCTTAAAGGTCATGACGCCGCGTATCATATAAAAGCAGAATGTAATGATCAGGGTGATCATACTGCCAAGTACCAGTCCTGCAGAAGCATCTGCATTGGCAAAAGCGTTGATAAAGGATTCACCGGAAAAGAAGCCTCCAGTATAGACCATACCAAATATGCAGCATACGATCAGTGTGGCTACCGGGAATACCAGATCAATGACTTTACCTTTTGGATTGACGATTTCATCATCCGCATCTCCGTAAGGACGGGCAGCAGTGGTAAACAGATCGCCTTTTTGGGCATTATCCTCATGCACCTTCATTGAACCAAAATCCAGTTGAAACAAAATGATCAATGCCACCATCAGCAGGGTAGCCAGTGCATAGAAGTTATAAGGGATGGTTTTTAAAAACATGGAAAAGCCGTTGATGACAGAGCCTTCCGGTACAGAAGAAGTAACAGCAGCAGCCCAGCTGGATACCGGAGCTATGATGCATACCGGAGCAGCAGTGGCATCGATCAGATAGGCCAGTTTTGCGCGGGAAACCTTCTGACGGTCGGTTACCGGACGCATCACAGAACCTACGGTGAGGCAGTTAAAATAGTCATCTACGAAAATTAGTATTCCCAGAGCCATAGTTGCCAGCTGTGCCCCTACCCGGGTCTTGATATGGGTGGAAGCCCACTGTCCAAATGCAGCAGAACCACCTACTTTATTCATTAGGGCAACCATAATGCCTAAGATCACCAGAAATACCAGAATACCTACATTCCAGCTGTCAGCCAGCTTATAAATCATACCGCCCTCTGTATGGAACAGCATGGTATTGAGCATCAGCTCCATATTGCCATTGGCATACAGCAGTGCACCGGTTACAATACCTACAAACAGGGAGGAATACACCTCCTTGGTAATCAGTGCCAGAACAATGGCAATACAAGGGGGAAGCAGGGCACCTGCAGTAGCATATACTGCAGGGGTATGAGTTTCAGGATCTATACTGCCTGGGGTAGACAGGGTCAGTCCCAGCAAAACAAAAAATATTGCAAGGGCAGCAATCAGAAAAATGAGACTTTTCTTTTTCTTCAACATAATATTCCTCCTGGATTAAACATAAAAAAGGCATGGGCCACAAGGACCCATGCCTTTATGAACTGATAAAATCATACATCTATAGGGCAAATTCGTCAAGAGAACATAGAAAATTAGAAGAAAAATATTCAAAATGACGGAGAACGATTGCAGAAATATGCCTGGAAATTGACTATCAAAATAGGCTACAGTACCATAAATGACTACGCTAAGCTTATTCACAGGCACTACTCTGGATGCGAAACGATTCCTCCCTGGCATTCACAATGACAATGCCAAGGGAATTTGGACCAATATGGGTACCAATGACAGGACCAATATTAAAAGGCTCAGTCAGTTCCAGGTCAGGATACTGTGCCAGAAGCTTGTCCCGGAAAGCAAGACAATTGGCTGGGTCATAAGCATACAGCAGGTGAACTGGGTATGCAGGATCTAAATGTACATTTTTTAACTTTTTCAGAATCGCTTTGGAACCCATGCCCAGTCCGATGCATTTATCGGTTACTTTAATCGTACCCTGTTCTGTTACCGTAATGACCGGCTTTAAATTGGCCAGATTTCCGATCTGCGCCTGGCTCTTACTAAGGCGTCCGCCTTTGTACAAATATTCTAAGGTATCCATTACCGCATAGATGTGAATCCGGCCTTTCAGTTCCTCTAATGCAGCAACGATTTCCGGGGCTGCAGCACCATTGCTGCGCAGTTTTACCGCTTCTTCTGTCAGAATTTTCATGGCGACAGTAGCGGATAAACTGTCAATCAGATAAATTTCTGAGTAGTCAACCAGTTCTTTTGCCAGACAGGCACACTGATAAGTACCGCTTAATCCACTGGAAAGCAGAATGGCAATGACTGCATCTCCTGCCTCTTTGGCTTCTTCAAAAATGCTGCAAAGTACCTGGGGAGAAGGCTGAGAGGTTTTGGGAAAATCTGTTCCATGAATCAGCTTCTCATAAAAAAAAGACTTGTCGATTGTATCATAAGTGGTGTCTCCAAAGGTAACAGGCAGCGGCACTATGGTAATATTGGCAGCAGCAGCCTGTTTAGGAGTAAAATCTGCAGAAGTATCTGTAATAATTCGAATCGCCATATACTGTTCTCCAATTCAAAAAAATTAGTTACGCAAACATGCTGCGCGAAAAAATCATATGCAAAAATCCTGTCCAATATCCAAAGAGTCTAATAAGGAATTATACGGATTGTTTTTTAGATTGTCAAGGTGGAGTATCTATGCTCACAATACTTATGTTTGTTCCTTTCAGGGAAACAGACTGCAGCACAGATCTGACATTTCCTCAGGTGACTCCTGCATGCCGTTTTGAAACCAGTGAATCACAACGGTAGTAAAAGCCTGTTGCATGGCAATTTTCCGATATCTGTCCATAGGAGGCAGTTTTAACAGTTCCTGTTCCGTCTTCTGGGCAGAATGGAAAATAAAATCCGGAGGCATTTTGGCCTGGATAAATAGTTGAAACCATGCATGGTTTTCCTGGATAGCTGTAAAAACATCACTGTACCATTGTCTGGGGTTGTTTTCATATTTGGCATTGGTTGCAGATTCTACCAGAGTGTCAGAAAGAAGCTGGCCGATTTCCTGTAATACATCTTCTTTGGAAGAATAATTTCTGTAAAAACCTGCTCTGGATATGCCGGAGCGGTTGATAATGGAGGTGATGGTAATTTTGTCAAAAGACTGCTCATTCATCAGATAAATCAGTGCGGTGCGGATGCACTCTCTGGTTAACTGATTAGACTGGGCATTGGACAGGCGCAATACCTCCTTCTTTTTCAGCTCGGTTTCCTGATTGTTCATACGATCCTCTCTTTTGATGATACAAAATCCCTGTGGACTGTATAGTCCGAAGGGGAGTATATTGACCAGCAAAAATGTTGATGATACACTTGTATCGTCGATACGAATGTATCATAAAATGGGAAAGTTGTCAAATAACTTTCAGGATAAAACATGAAACAGAGGTGCCTATGAAAAAAGAACTGTTCAGCATCCCAAATCTTCTGGGATATTTTCGAATACTGATGATGCCCGTATTTTTGCTGCAGTATACCACAGCAGATACTTTTCAGGAATATGTGGCAGCTTTTCTGGTATTGGGAATTGCCCTTCTTACTGATTTTTTTGACGGTAAGATTGCCAGAAAATTCAATATGATTACAGAGTTTGGCAAAGCACTGGATCCAGTGGCGGACAAGCTGATTCAAGGGACGCTTGCATTGGCTGTCCTGTCCCATTATCCCTTCATGCGGTATTTTATGGTGCTGTTTCTTTGCAAGGAATGCTATATGGCATTTATGGGATTGTATTTAAAGAAAAAGAAGAACCAGTGGAACGGTGCAAAATGGTATGGGAAGATTTGTACTGGTGCAATAGATATGGGCATATTTGTACTGCTGTTATTCCCAGAGCTGCCTTATCAGGCTGCAAATCTCCTGATTCTGGTTATGATGGGATTTATGGTGTTTTCACTGGTAAAGTATATTCAGTTTCATATAGAACTGCTGAAAGGGGAACCATTTCCAAAAAAAGAGGAGGTCTCCGGTTTTTGATGCTGGTGATCCCGAAAAAGGAAAAACAGCCAGCAGTGGAGACCAAGAAATATATTGCTATTGAAGGATAATGTTTGAAAGGGAGCTGTTAGTGGCATGAAGAATGCTGGTAACAGCTTCCTATTTTTTTAGGGAACCGGAAAATACAAGATGGAGGGAAGGAAAAATAA
>JBGVQN010000046.1:0-12402 GCA_045127535.1 Lachnospiraceae bacterium
ACATAAGCAAGAGGAAAAAGTGTCGGGATGAATTTCCCAAACCGGTCACACATAAGACCTAAAAAAGTGTATTTGCCGATTGTTGGGATCTTCGGATCTGGCATGAGGCGGCTTTAGCTTTAACGAATTTTACAGGAGGAAACCATGGGACGAAAGAATAAATCATATTCCAAAGATCTGCATCAGCAGGCGTATGACCGTCTGATCGGAATGCAGGCTTTTGGCGAGAGCAAAAAAGAAGCTATGGCAAATGGTACGGCCCAGGACAAAATTTTCTCCTTTAACACCTATCAGACCTACTGGAAGCACACAAAGTATTTCCTGAAATATATCAAGGAGCTGCATCCGGAGTGTACGACGCTGAGAAGCGCAAAAAAGTATGTCAACGAATGGCTTCAGACAAGAGTTGACCAGGGCTTGTCTGCATGGACGATCCAGACGGAGGCAAAAGCCCTGGGAAAGCTGTATGGTATCCAGCCGGATGATCCGGACTATTTTCAGCCACCGAAACGGAATCGGGCAGAAATCAAACGGAGCCGGGGTGATCGGGTTCGCGACCTGCATTTTTCAAAAACCAACAATGACGAGCTGATAAAATTCTGCCAGGGAACGGGCTTGCGTCGCAGCGAGCTGGAAGCACTGAGAGGCAGCGATCTGATGACCAGGACACAGATCGAGGGCGAGATCGCCAGGATCGAAGCTATCCCGGAGAGTAAGCGGCAAGCTCAAGAAGAAAAACACCTGGGAGTGCTGCGTGATGCCAGGATGTTTGATTGCGAATATTTCCTCCATATCCGGAATGGAAAAGGTGGCCGGGAGCGAATTAGTCCAATCATCGGAAAACATGCCGGGCAGATACTGGAGCGTATGAAGAACACTGCTGCCGATGAGAAGGTATGGCAGCATGTCAATGCAAACGCTGACATTCATGCCTACCGTGGTGATTATGCTACTACGATCTATAAGGCTCATGCCAGGGCAATTGAGGATATTCCGTTTGACCGGGTGAATAAAGGAACCGGCAAGCGTTTCCAGAGCGAGGTTTATGTATGCAGAAAGGATGAGGCTGGCAAGCGGCTGGATAAGGCTGCTATGCTGATCTGCAGCAAGGCGCTGGGACATAATCGAATTGAGGTTGTGGCCAATAACTATATTCGGGCATTGTAAGGAGGTGCTGCTGTGAGCGAGTTTGTAAAAAAGACGGCCTTTGGCTACAAGACTGTTTCTGGTGGTTACAGTGACCCAGAGTTATCCCATGTCATTCTGGCTAAAGCGGAATATGATGGATTGCTGGATCAGATCCAGGCGGCGCAGAAAGAAGCTACAGCAGCAGTGCGCCAAGCGGATCAGCGAGAGCGGGCAATAATGAGCCAGACAAACGCAAAAATTCAGCAGATTCAAGCTGCGGCGGATAAAGCTGCAGGAGAGCTGCAGCGGGAACTGTCTGAAGAACGGGAAGAAAGAGAATATCAGCAGAGACTAAATGCGAACCTGTTGCGGATATCCAAGGAACGAGCGAATGCTGCCAGAAAGTTGAAACCCAAAAAAGAACACTCCGGGTATGTGGTGATCAGTTCTACCGAGAAGGATCATTTCTATAAGCATGGAGCTAACCGAAAAAAAGCAATTTTGTGGGAGACTGTTCTGCAGACGCCATTTTCCATTGACTTCACTGAGGAACAGGCCAGAACAGAAACGGAAGCGTTGTTCCGGAAAGATGAATCCGGTGCGTGGCCGATTGGAAAAATAGGAATCAATGGACAATACCCGACTGGGTACGGAGAGATGACCAGGGATAGAAATGCGGCAGAATGGGAAAAATACAATGTCATGGTGGAGAATAAGCTTCGAGCGAATTTCCGATCCGGTTACTGGGAGCTGATAATGCTGCATACTAAACCGTTGGGTATAGTTCCTGCGGAAATGCGGCCATAATTCAAGAGCGAGGTGCATATAATGATTATGAGAGCTGGAAAGCCAGAGAATAGCAGAACGGTGAGGCAGTGGGCCTTACGGGGGAGAATTCCTGTTGAGGGGGCAAAGCCTTCTTACATTTGGGACAATGCCTTGGGTGAGCCAAGGAGTATATATTACTTGGACGTAGATACACGGGAAATGACGCAGGAAGAGGTTGACGCCTTTCAAGAAAGTGAACGCATCAAGACGGAACGGCGGAAGGAACACATGCGGCAAATGCAAAATAAGCGCAAATGCGCTCTAAGTGTCCAATAAAATTCTTTGATAATATAGCCAGCCAGGATTTGCTTGCTTTTCGTATGGGGCTGGGGTATTATAGAATTTGGAAAAGTGTTCAATAAAATTCATTGATAATATAGCCAGCCAGGGGAGTGCGCTTGCGCTGCCTTTTCCTATGGTATATTATATATTTTTCTCTATATGAATCAGGAATTCAAGGCGCTGCATTTTCGATATGGTAGCGTGACCAGGTTTGTACCTGAGTAGGCGGGTTTTCCATCAGGAATTGTCCATCACCCCTTTATGGGGTGTGGGCAAGCCTGTGGTAAACCCAGCCGGATGGTTTAGTTTCCCGGCCGCAGCCGATCCCCGCCGCAGCGGATTTTCTTTTTGCTTCTTTTTCTTTTGTTCTTTTGGAGGTGATTATATGGCTGCACGGAAGCCGACAGATAAGCAGCTATACAAGATGAAAAATTTGGTACTCCGGGACTGTTGTTCTCAGGTGACGCCAGTTGAATTTTACAGAGATGTTTTCCCTGAAGGCTCTCTGGGCGTCCCCGGATCGCCGGAAATCCAGAGACCCAATATGATCTTTACCATGATAGAAAAAGACGAACACGGGGCTCCACACGCCTTTAACTGGCTTGTATTCGACGACCTGAAGGATATTGCTAAGACCGATGGTGCTGAGTTCGCTGTGGCCTCTCCTGTGGCTTACAGAGGGAAAAATCGGACAGCTGCTAATGCCCATCACCTGTGGGGATTCTGTATCGATTTGGATGGCGTGAAGATGGAGCAGCTTCGTGACCTTCTGTTCCAGATAAAAAATGATCTATTGTCGGCACCAACCTACATAGTCAATAGCGGTCATGGTCTCCATATTTATTACCTCCTGGAGGAGCCGATTCCCTTGTATAAGCATTTGCATCGTCCGTTGGACGAGCTGAAGAAGGGGTTGACAAAAATCGTTTGGAATAGATACACCAGCGAGATCGATCCAGAGAAACGACAGTTCCAAGGGATTTTCCAGGGATTCCGGATGCCGGGAACACAGAGCAAGCTCGGAAAACGATATCCGGTAGTTGCATTTCGGTTTGGCAATAAAACCAGCATAGATGTTCTGAATCGCTATGTGGAGGAGAAGTATCGTATTCCGGATTTGGAGAAGCAGCGGCTCCCTTTGGCGCAGGCAAAGGAGCTCTATCCAGATTGGTATGAACGTAGGATTGTTCGTCAGGAGAAAGCACGGAACAAGTGGGATATTGCCGGCAAGGTTCATGGAGACAATCCCTATGCCCTGTATGATTGGTGGTTGGGTAAGATTCGGACAGGTGCATTTGATGGAAACCGCTATAATTGCATTGCAGCACTTATGACCTATGCCGTCAAGTGTGATATCGACAAGGAAAAGGTTTTGAATGATGCGCTGGAACTTGTCCCTTGGCTGAACACTTTGACAGAGACGCCAGACAATGATTTTACGGTGCAGGATGTGTACGATGCCTATACCTACTATTCGGACGCTTATGCAACCTACAGCATCCGGGCAATTGAAGCCAAGACCAAAATTTCTATTGAGCGAAATAAGCGAAATGGGCGAACTCAAGAGCAGCATATAAAGTTGATGAATTTTGTACGGGATGAAATCAACGGCAATAAGGACTGGCGGCAAGGAAATGGTAGACCCAAAGGCTCCGGAACGGCGGCGCAGAAAGTGGCTGCATACCGGGCGGAACATCCTGGCAGCACAGTTACGGAAGTAGCCAGGGCATTGAATATCAGTCGTACTACGGTCTATAAATGGTGGGATTCTCATTAAACCCATTCAACTCAACCGTTGACAAACCTTTCAACCGAAAGTAGAATGGGTTTAATCGAAAGAAATGGAGGAATTTCTCATGGAAAGACCCGGCGATTTGATGACTATAAAGGCATTTGCGGAGGTTGCAGGACGGAGCCAGCAGGCGATCTACAAGCAGATCGGCACAAGACTGGCTTCCTATGTCCATGAAAAGGACGGCCAGAAGTATATAGAGCGGCGTGCCCTGGATGAAGTTTTCAAAATCGGGGACGTTCAACCCATTCAACCCGAAAAAACGGTAAAATCACCAGAGGTGAACAACGTTGAACAACGGTTGTATGCCACGATGCAGGCTACAATTGACCTCCTTCAGGAGCAGCTCCGGGTTAAGGATCAGCAGCTTGAAACAAAGGACAAGCAGATTGCAGCACAGCAGGAGCAGCTTACCCAGCTTACTGCGGCTCTGGAGCATACGACAACGAGCCTGCAGGCTGCCCAGGCTCTCCATGCCGGCACGATGCAGCAGTTGGGCGCACCAGAGCCGGAGGGTTCCCATGAGCATGATGAATTTGTAGAGCCTGAGCCGGCACCGGAACCGGAGCAGGCAACTCCAGCGGAACGGCGCAGATGGCGATGGCCGTGGCAGCGATAACTGAAATTTTTCGAAAAAATTGAAAAGGCAATCCGGGATTGCCTAAATGTAAACCGCACACGGTTTACATTTATAAAGTGTTGGACGAAAATGGAGGCAAAGATAAAAATGAGCCTGGCAAAAAAGTTGGTATCCCTGAGAAAGAAAAAGGGATTGACACAGATGGATCTGGCGGAGCGGTTAAATGTATCCCGGCAGGCCGTCTCCAGATGGGAGGTTGGGGCAGCGGTTCCCAGCACGGATAATTTGAAAATTTTGAGCGAATTATACGGCGTCTCTGTGGACGACATATTGAAGGGCGAGACTGTGATTCTTCCTCAGAATTCAGATACGACGGATACTCCTCCGGAGCCGCCAATGGAAACACAGCAAAATCGAAGAGGAAAGATCGCCATTGCCTGCCTCCTTATCCTGCTGACGTTGGCTGCGATCATCGTGGCCGGTGTGGCAATGGTTCATAAGAGAGAAGAAAATACATATTTGCCGATGGAGAATATGAGTACGGAAGAAGATAAAGGTGTATTCGAAACATTTTCCTTCGATTGATTACAGTTGGAAGGGGGTGAGAAAATGAAAAAGGTGATATGTCTGATAATGGTATGCCTCATTTCCTTTGGATCAGCAGCTATGCCTGTTAGTGCGACAACAATTCCCCCAACCGAGGAAAGGAATACTGTTCTTCCCTTAGCAACAAATTCGTTCGACTTGTATGTTTCAGCAAATGGAACTGTGCGGGCAAACAACAGCTTTCTGCTGATGTCCGGGGAAACAATTACAATTAAAGCATCCTATGCGCCGTTTACTGCAAGTGTGGATGTTGGATTTATTGCACCGGACGGACTGTTTTATTACTTTAATGTTACAGGGGGCAGTATTGATCAGACAATAACGGTCAGTCAAACCGGTAAATACACACTTCAGATCAGAAATAATTCCGATTCTGAGATACAGATATCCGGTTTCGTGAATTATTAAGAGAATTTTGAAAATAGAAAAAGGTGAGTCCCATGGGCTGTATGTGAGCCTGCGGGAGGAAATAAACTCCTGCGTGTTATTGAAGTGTGAAGTCCCACAATCAATGCGAAAGGAGATATCTATGAGACGATTTATTAGCGCATTTCTTGCGCTGGTACTGATGATGGCGATGGCAGTGCCTTGCTTCGCAGCGGAGAGTGGCTCTCAGGTAAGTACCTATGCAACCAGCACGGTATCCGATGGTCTGGGAAATCAATATAAACTCAATTACTACTCCGGTATTAGCGGAGGGTCAGTTACTGTATATACTATCTACGAACGTACGACCGAATCTGCAACAGACACGTATTCTGATTTGAAATATACGGTTGTGGCCAAAGGATATGTACTGCTGAGATGGACGACGGACCCGGAGGAAACAATTTCAGCAACCAAAACAGTGACAGGAAGCAGGACTGCAACCGCACAAAAGCTTCAGTCTTTCTCTGCCATTGTGGAGTCTGTCAATGGCGAGCACACCTTTAAGGTGGTGACAAGCGAAGGGGTAGTCAAAATTAACAAAATGTATTTAACTGCCGACCTCAACGAGGATTTTTATCAGAAATCACGAAATGATGATAGCTAAAAATTATCTGTGATAGAATGGCATAGTGTGGGGATCAGGTGCTATGTTATGCATAGCACCTGATCTTGCGTATGAAACGGAAGTGAGGTCAAAAATGAGAAAAATCTGTATGTTTTTGTCGGTGATTTTAATAGCTACGCTGTTGATGGGATGTAACGCAAGCAATGCAATTCTATTAGATTTATCGGATGTTAAAACAGATCCTGAGCGATTTGTATGGGGGTCCTACTCAGACATCGATGTATCGCTTGGGGATGTGGGCCTTTTTTATTGTAAGGATAATACACTGCGTTATTACGATATGGAAGAACAGGATGAATATATTCTGTGCTCCAGAGCCAACTGCCGACATGATTCTGATGCGTGTAGTGCTTACTTTTCAAGTGATATTTACGGAAAAGGTGCTGAAAATGTGGCGCAGATTGATAATTATGTATATTGCACTTATTCCGGCATAATAATGGATGATTATGAGAGCCGGAACGGTAAATCACTTCAGCTCTTGCGAATTGATTTAACCGATGGTACACGAAAAGTCGTTGCGGAATTTCCATGTGTGAATACACTTCCGGCAGATGCCGACAACAATGCTTTTTTTGCAGAATACATTGTGGGTGTTGACTACTGTAATGGGTGGGCATGGTGTGAAATTAGTATGTCACAGCCAGCAAAAACGGACGAATCTGAGCTGAGCTATGTACAGTTTGCTGGAGTAAATCTGGAAAGCGGAGAAATTCGGGTCCTGAATAAGTATGATGATTGGACATATGAGCTTGAATTTATTACAGCAGATAATATTTTCCTAAATAGACGTCGAGAGACAGATACGCCACTTTCACAAAACGAGTACTATGCGCAGTATGGGGATGGCATTGCAAACATAGATGGAGAACAGCTCGATTCTTACTCTGCGTATGTTGCGTGGCATGAAAAGTCTTTTCCAGAGCAATATGAAGTTTATGCCTATGATATTGAGTCGGGTGAGATGCAAATTCTTATTAGTGAGCTTACATCTACATCGTCTGGAGACATATCAAAGCTGCATGGAGTCGTGGGTGCTTTTGAAGGGAAAGCATTATTCTATGAGCTGCAGCCGAATGAAAGTGGCGTATGTGATGGTAATCATGTTGCCTATTATCTTCAGGAGATGGCTACAGGAGAAAAAGAATGGATTACTGACTTGGAAGACGGCCACGCATTGAATATTGCGGGTTCTCATTATACCAATAAGATATTTTCTGATGGGACATTCTTTTATATTCGCTATGTTGGGGCGGATAGGTGCGATATTTTTTCGTATAATTTCAATACGAATGAAGAAGTATTTTTGTTTAATGACGATGCTGGGGTTACAATGCGAATTTACGGTGAGTATAAAGACGGCTACTTCGGAAAGCACAAGGATCATCAGTACCAGGAGGGTTATTACTGGATTTCCAAGGAGGACTTCTACGCAGGAAATCTGGATGCCATGGTTCACTATGATGCAGGATAAGGTGAGGTTATGGAACTGACCATCTCGAATCTTGAAAAAAATTACGACGCAGTCAAGGCTTTGAAAGGGGTAAGCCTCACGCTAAACGAAGGTATCTATGGCTTCCTCGGCCCCAATGGTGCAGGCAAATCCACTCTGATGAACATTCTCACTGGGAATTTGAATGCCACCTCTGGAACGGTCACCTATGACGGACAGGAAATCAGCAAAATGGGGGCGGAGTACCGCCGCAAGCTGGGCTATATGCCCCAGCAGCAGTCCCTGTATCCGTCTTTTACGGTCAAGCGGTTCCTCAGCTACATGGCGGCTCTGCGGGGAATGACCAAAGCGGAGGCGAAGGAACGCATCCCCTTTGTGCTGGAGCAGGTGGAATTGACTGACTTTGCGGATCGGAAAATCGCCGCACTCTCCGGCGGCATGAAGCAGCGGCTTCTAATCGCCCAGGCGATTCTGGGCGACCCGGAAATTTTGATTCTGGACGAGCCTACTGCCGGCCTTGATCCAAAGCAGCGGATCGTCATTCGCAATCTGATCGCCTCCATTGCCCTGCACAAAATCGTCATCATCGCCACCCATGTGGTGTCGGATGTAGAGTACATCGCAAAAGAAATCGTCCTGATGGATCGGGGCAACATCGTCCGGGCCTGTTCCCGCTCTGACCTTGTGGCAGAGCTTCAGAACAGGGTGTTTGAAATCAAAATCACCGAGCAGGAGCTTCCTGCGGTGACAGAACGGTTCAAGGTGGGCAACATCTCCAAGGAGGCTGACGGAATTTATGTCCGCATTCTATCTGACGGTCTGCCGGAGAGGATGGAAGCGGCTCCCCAGCGGCCCAATCTGGAGGACGTGTACCTCTGGCACTGCGGACAGTGAGGTGATGGTATGATCCGATATGAATTTCAGAAGCTGTTCTCCCAGAAGCTGACCATTGTGATTCTGGCAGTCCTGCTGGTGCTGAACGGCATTCTGGTCTGGCATACGGCGACCCAGCCCCTGTCCGACACCTCCACCGCTACCCGGATGGACATTTCCAGAGTTTACGAATCCTATGCCGGTCAGACAGCCGAAGAAATGGCAGCCGATCTGGAAAACTGGATGGAAACCTACCGGGGGCTGTGGTACTTTGATGATGAAGGAAATTTTCATCAGCCCACCCAGGAGCAAATGGACGCACTGTTGGTGTTTACAGATCGGATCGGCACGGATGCGGGTCTGCGCAGCCAGGTTCTGGAACAGGTGCAGGCTCTTACGGGATATGAAGCATATCTGGACTCGGTTCAGGAGAATGCGGAAAAGCTCAGCCAGTCTGCCCTCTATTCCAACAAAAACAGCTTCGCCCACCGGAATCTGCTGAAAACAGCGCAGGTCTACCTGCCACTGTATGCAGTGGAGGTAACGCCTGGAGATTCCTCGGCGGTGAAGCTGGCTCTGGAGGGACACACGACAACGGTTTTGCTCCTGTTCAGTATGGTTCTGATCGTGCTGAATCTGACACTGACAGAACGGGAAGAAGGACTGCTGCTTCTGGTCAAACCAACGGTCAATGGTCGTATGGGTATGATTACGGGAAAAATCTGGACGCTGGTGATTCTGCTTTTGGTACTGACTCTTGGCTTTTACGGAACCAATCTGGCCATTACAGGACATCTTTTCGGCTTCGGTGATCTGAGCCGCAGCATCCAGAGTCTGAGCGGCTACATGACCTCTCCATGGATGATCTCCGTGGGGGCGTACATCGGCCTTTATCTGGCGGCAAGATATCTGGGCATGGTTACGGTTGGTGTGTTGTTTTTCCTGATTTGTATTTTGGCGAAAAACAGGATTCCTGCCTGTGTGATCGGCGCAGTGGTTTTGATGGTGGAGCTGGCACTGTATATTGGAATTCCCTATCATTCCTGGCTGTCCATCCTGCGGCAGATGAATCTGGCTGCGCTGCTGGATACTGCGGCGTTTTTCAGCGATTACTTATGCCTGAATATTTTGGGCTTCCCGGTCAGCATTGCGGCCTGCTCTCTGGCAGCCTGCGCGTTGGTCAGTGGAATCAGTATTTTCGCCTCCTGCCGCCGCTGGTGCCGGGAGGAAACCACCCAGAGCATCAAAAGCAGGAAGCGAGCCAGCCGCAGAGCGGGCATTTCCACCAGCCTGCCATATCACGAAGCGTATAAGCTGCTGGTGACCTGCAAGGGCGGAATTTTGCTGGTCTTTCTGATCCTGGTTCAAACCGTTTCTTACGCCGATATGAAGGCCTATGAGACGGAAGCAGAGGTGTGGTATCAGCACTATGCCGAAATCCTCCGGGGCGATTACAGCGAAGAAAATGCCAGGTATCTTGAAGAAGTCCAGGTATCCTTCGAGGCCGTTTCCGGGCAGCAGCAGGAATACTATGCCCAGGCAGACCAGGGCGAGATCAGCCATGAATATGCCTCGTTCCTGGCGTCTCAAATCGCCATCGACAACAGCCAGGAGGAGGGCTTTCGCCGGGCAAAGCAGCAATATGACTATCTGAAGACACAGACCGAAAAAGGGAAAGCGGTTCAGTTTGTGTCCACCACCGGCTATGACTATCTGCTGGACGATACTACCAGCGATGTGCTGGATGGGGCGAAGCTGTGCTTTGTGCTGGCGGTGTGCTTCTCCGTATATTTCACCATGGAGGACACCAGCGGCATGATGCGTCTGATCCTGCCGTCACCGGCAGGAAAGCGCAAGGTTATGGGATATAAGCTGCTGGTGTGCTGCGGCTATCTGCTGCTGATATGGGCGGCATCATTCCTTCCCAGACTGTTAGGGTCGCTCTCTATCTACCCAATGATAGACGGAAATTATAGTGCAGCCAGCTTACCCCAGTTTGCGTCGCTGCCGGATGGCATTTCCATTTTGGAGGCACTTGTTCTGATGAACGGAAGCAGACTTGCGGGGGCGGTGCTTGTCACCCTGGTGATCACGCTGTTTGCGAACAAGATCAAAAGCCCCACGCCGGTTTTGATTACATCGCTGATCGTGCTGGAGCTGCCTGCGTTTTTGAATTTACTGGGAGTGGTTGGTGAACTGCTGCTGCTTCCGTTGATTACCGGACATTGGATGCTGGTAGGGTGAGTTCATTGAGGAAACAAGTAATGGACAAAAACGGAGGTGTACGTTAGTGTACACCTCCGAATGTTATTGCCAGGACATCTGGAGCTGACGCCGATTATCGGCACAGTCTCTCAGGTAGAGATTGATTAAGGTTTGATAAGGGATGCCTTTGGCCTCGGCCAGGGACTTGAAATAGTCGATGGTGCTGCCATCGATGTTGATGGTGATCTGCTTCTTCAGCCGACTGGCATAGGGGTTCTTCCGGGGATTCAATTCGCTGATGTTGTATTCATCTCTCATAATATCACCTCAAATTCCATCAAGATAAGCACGTTGCTCGGTTTTGGTTGCTTGCCTTGCCGAGATAATACGGATGCGGTTTTCGTTGTCACGATAGCAGTGGCTCACAATGCAAATTTTTTCCGACTTGATTGATCCGATGATCAGAAAGCGTTCCTCATCGATGGAGTGATCCGGATCGTCAAATAGGATAGCGAACTCGTCGTAAAAGACCTCCTTTGCTGTCTCGAAAGATAAGCCATGCTTCTTTTTGTTGATCTCGTTCTTGTTGGGATCCCATTCAAATTTTAGTGTGTCCATAATTATATTATACATACGAACTAATTATTGTCAAGGGGATAGGAGCAGGATCGCAGAACCCTCTTGATTTTTTACATAGGCTATGGTATAGTAAGGGTGGCCAAAGGCGATGACGGCCATCCAATGGACCCAAAAACGAACCCCCCAGGAGTTGCCGCTCCTGGGGGGTTCTTGTCTGTTTTACGGCGGACTGGGCCGTTTGGGTTGTGTGCTGCGGTTATGTATCATCTCCGTCCAACCACTTGCACAGGTAGTAGCTGACTACACCGGCCACAACGGAGATGAAAAAGGCGATGACATACTCCATGGACCCACCTCCTTCCCGCTGGAAAGAGTCGCAGCACCGGAAATAGTACCAAATTTCGACAGAAAAAGCAATACCGGAACATGGGATTTCATGGCTGCATCAGAGCGAAAGTAATTGTCACACAGAACATTCCAACTGTGACAGAACTTTTGCGCTGAGAGAATACCAGTATGGCTGTACTTTTTATGAGAAAAAGTACAGCCATACTGGTATTTTTCGATAGTGCGGCTGCAGATCGATGCAGCACATTGCTCAGTGACGTCAACAAACCGCCTGCAGGAGAGGCGGATCGTTGACGTCACCGAGCGGGGAGGCGTCCGCAGACGCCTGGGGCTTGCCCCATCCGGAGCTTCAGCTCCGGCACTCTCGGCATCTTTGGATGCCAAATAACGGTTTACCGGTTTATGCGTAAGCATGAACGGGTAAACCGTTATGCGGTTATATTTGACAATATGTTGACATTCAACCCATTCTATGGTATAGTAGTGGTGAGATCAAATATGCTCGTCTGGGCGAGGGTAAACAGCTAATTAGGCCCAGAGCGTTCCGGGAAATCCTGGGAGTTTAGTATTTTTATACTAAGGAGCAATACAGGCTTGATACCCCTGTATGGTGTGTGGCTCACCGTAGTAACCTTTGTGAATTGGAAAGCACACCATTGACCCTGCATCAGTAA
>JBGVQN010000047.1:0-5642 GCA_045127535.1 Lachnospiraceae bacterium
GATACGCATATCCCATAACAGGCCATTTGGCAGGTCTGGACGGAGCGATCCGAGGTGACAGGAAGAAACTTTTAGCAATGGCGGGATATTAAGGCATACTGTATACAAAGAAAGGTTGCCAACGATTACTTGACAGAGACGATTTCCAAGTATCTGCCTGGATTGTCTTGCGCTGGTTTTCTGCCTATGTTATAATATGTAAAAATTACTGGCAGTCCGTGGCGTGCTATATCAGTGGATATGCGGCGCACAGGTCTGCTCCACAGAGAGCTCTGCATCCGCGGAGACTGGCAGCTCTCTTTAGGAAAAGCTCCGCAGAAATGAGGAAACAGATGATTAACCAGCTGACAGCCAAGATCCAGAAGTTAAACGCACCTATCGTAGTAGGATTAGACCCAATGCTTTCTTATGTACCGGAATGGATACAGCAGAAAGCATTTGCTGAGTTTGGAGAAACATTAGAAGGAGCTGCAGAGGCGATCTGGCAGTTTAATAAAGAAATCGTGGACAAGACCTGGGATCTGATCCCGGCAGTAAAGCCACAGATCGCCATGTATGAGCAGTTTGGCGTACCGGGAATGGCAGCATACCAGAAGACAGTAGATTACTGTAAGTCCAAGGGACTGGTTGTCATCGGTGACGTAAAGAGAGGCGACATTGGTTCCACATCAGAAGCATATGCAGTAGGACATCTGGGCAAGGTAGCGGTAGGCAACCAGAAGCTGTCTGCATTTAACGAAGACTTTGCAACAGTAAATCCATACCTGGGTTCTGACGGTATCCGTCCATTCTTAAAGGTCTGCAAGGAAGAAAAGAAGGGCATCTTCATCCTGGTAAAGACCTCCAATCCATCCAGCGGCGAATTCCAGGACAGACTGATCGACGGCAAGCCACTGTACGAGCTGGTAGGTGAGCAGGTAGCCAAGTGGGGCGAAGAATGTATGGGTGATGCCTACAGCTATGTAGGCTGTGTAGTTGGTGCGACCTATCCGGAGATGGGCAAGGTACTCCGTAAGCTCATGCCAAAGACCTACATCCTGGTACCAGGCTACGGCGCACAGGGCGGTACAGCAGAATCCCTGCGTCCATACTTCAATGAGGATGGCTTAGGTGCCATCGTAAATTCCTCCAGAGGCATCATTGCAGCCTACAAGCAGGAAAAATATGCAAAGTTCGGTGCAGAAAACTTTGGTGACGCATCCCGTGCAGCAGTAGAGGACATGATCGCTGACATTGCCAGCATCTTCTAAAATCAAGACGATCCTCCCGGAAAGCGTCCCTAAGTCAAAAGAATAAATTGTGAGGTTTGTTATGAAATACAAGGAAATGGCAAAGGTAATCAGCCAGGAAAAGCTGATGGACGGTATCTACAGCATGTGGATCCAGACAGAGCAGATCGCTGCAGAGGCAGTGCCGGGACAGTTTATTTCTGTATATTCCAAGGATGGCAGCCGTATGCTGCCTCGTCCCATCAGCCTGTGTGAGATCAACAGAGAAGCAGGCACACTGCGCATCGTATACAGAGTAGCAGGCGCAGGAACTGCAGAGTTTTCTGCATATGAAGCAGGAGAAACCATTGAGATCTTAGGTCCTTTGGGCAACGGCTTCCCGCTGCTGGAGAAAAAGGCATTTTTAATTGGCGGCGGCATCGGTATCCCTCCAATGCTGCAGCTGGCCAAGGAATTAAACTGCGAAAAGCAGGTAGTGGTAGGCTACAGAGACAGCAACATGTTCCTGACAGAGGAACTGTCTGCCAACGGCGCTCTTTATGTAGCTACCGAAGACGGCAGCGTAGGCACCAAGGGCAATGTCATGGATGCCATCAGAGAACATGCACTGGATGCAGAGGTGATCTATGCCTGCGGCCCGACTCCAATGCTGCGTGCCATCAAGGCATATGCTCTGGAGCATAACATTGAGTGCTACATTTCTCTGGAAGAACGTATGGCATGCGGCATTGGTGCATGTCTGGCATGTGTGTGCAAGTCTAAGGAAAAAGACCATCATACTCATGTAAACAACAAGCGCATCTGTAAGGATGGCCCTGTATTCCTGGCAACGGAGGTGGAACTGTAATGGCTGAAAAGAATTTATCTGTCAATATCGCAGGTGTCACATTTAAAAATCCTGTCATGACCTGTTCCGGTACCTTTGGCTCCGGTGCAGAGTACAGTGAGTTTGTAGATTTGAATCAACTGGGTGCAGTGGTGACCAAGGGTGTTGCCAATGTGCCGTGGCCAGGCAACCCAACTCCACGTATTGCAGAAACCTACGGCGGCATGATCAATGCCATTGGTCTGCAGAACCCTGGTATAGACGTATTTGCCCAGAGAGACATTCCGTTCCTGAAAAAGTATGATACCAAGATCGTGGTCAATGTGTGCGGACGTTCTGAGGCAGACTATGTGGAGGTAGTAGAGCGTCTGGCAGAGGAACCGGTAGATATGCTGGAGATCAACATTTCCTGCCCCAATGTCAAAGAGGGCGGTATTGCCTTTGGTCAGAACCCGGCTTCTGCTATGGCCATTACCAAGGCAGTAAAGGCAGTGGCAAAGCAGCCGGTGATCATGAAGCTCAGTCCCAATGTAACAGACATTACAGAAATGGCAAGAGCTGTAGAGGCAGGAGGTGCAGACGGTATATCCCTGATCAATACCCTGACCGGTATGAAGATCGACATTCACCGCAGAGCCTTTGCGCTGGCCAATAAGACAGGCGGTCTGTCCGGTCCTGCCATCAAGCCGGTGGCAGTGCGCATGGTATATCAGGTAGCCCAGGCAGTCAAGATCCCTATCATTGGTATGGGCGGTATCTGTAACGCAGAGGATGCACTGGAATTTATTCTGGCAGGTGCAACTGCAGTGGCTGTGGGAACCTCCAATTTCAGAAACCCACAGACAACTGTAGAGGTGGTAAAGGGCATTGAGGCGTATATGGATCGGTATGGGATTACGGATGTGAATGAGCTGATTGGTGCTGTGAGATAAAGGCAGTGATTGGCCTTAAAAAATATTACGAGAAAATGCAAAACCGGAAATCTGATCATAAAACAGGGCAGATTTCCGGTTTTGCTGTGTAAAGATAAAATGGTTCCATTAAGGCAGATGCATGGAAGAAGTACTAAACGATAGTGTAATGCAGTATAAAATATATAAATGATTAAAAAGTAATATTATGAAAACAGAAACATTATATAAAAAAATATATATTGTATTATGAAAAATCATATAGCTATTTTTCCTGGAGTGTGTTACAATACAGGATATATATATAACTATATATGGACATGATTTGGTGAGGCTGAAATATGAATACATTATACTTGAAATACGTACTAGAAGTAGAGCAGTCAGGTTCCATCTCTCGGGCTGCCAAAAACCTATTTATGGCGCAGCCCAATTTAAGCAAAGCCATCAAGGATCTGGAATCTGAGATTGGATATAATATTTTTAACAGAACCTCCGGCGGTGTGACAATCACTGAAAAAGGTGGAGAGTTTTTGTATCATGCCAGAAAGATGATGGAGCAGGTTGTGGAAATAGAGAAGCTGTCAAACAGAATGGATGCCCAGAGCAGACAGTTTAAAATATCCATTCCCAGGGGCAGCTATATTGCCAATGGATTTACTGCTTTTGTGGCAGAGCTTGAGATTACTCATGGAATGGATATTACAATCAATGAGACCAATGCGTTGCAGACCATCTCCAACGTTGCAGACCGGGGATATAATATGGGAATCATCCGTTATCAGCTTTCTGATGAAGAAGTATTTAAGAGCCGGCTGAAAAACAATAAGCTGGAACAGGAGACCATCTGGGAATTTGAATATGTATTGGTCATGTCCAAAGAACACCCATTGGCAGAAAAGAAAAAAATCTGTGTAGAAGACCTGCAGGATTATATGAAAATAACCCATGGGGATATTGAAATTCCCCATACCCAGAATGACGGAGTGAAAGAAGAACATTCAAGAAAAACCATTTATGTGTACGAGAGAGGCAGTCAGTTTGATCTTTTGGCAAATGTACCTACTACTTATATGTGGGTTTCCCCGATTCCAAATTCCTATCTGGAAAAGAACGGATTGGTGCAGAGGGCATGCAAGGCAGAGAACAACCGTTACAAAGATGTGCTTATTTACCGGCAGGATTACAGGCTAGGTGAATATGACAAGCTGTTTCAGAAAAAGATATATGAATCTAAGGTAGAGGTGGCTTCGGCAAAATATCGTTAAAATCCCTGAAAGAACTGTTATATAGGATCCTATATAACGGTTCTTCTTTTTTGTATTTCCTAAGCCGGAAAAAGTTTGTTATGATAATGCAGACAAAAATTAAGGAGTAAAAAAATTGGAAAGTTATTTGTCTGTAAAAGAAGTAATAGAAAAATATATTGAGGGATGTGAGGCCAAATGCCAGATGCCGTTAGGCCGCCTGGCTGGTAAGGCTGTGCTGGCTGGAGCAATGATTGCAATGGGAGCTGCAGCAAGCAGCGTGGCGGCACATACAATTTCAGATGTTGGTCTGGCAAGACTGGCTGCAGCAGTTGTATTTCCAGTTGGATTGATGATGGTTATACTGCTTGGTGCAGAGTTATTCACTGGTGACTGCCTGGCTGCAATGAGTGTATTAGATGGGAAACAGAACATATGGAGCATTGTCCGTCTTTTACTGATCGTATATCTGGGAAATTTTGTTGGAGCTACCGTACTGGCAGTGTTGGTTTCTCTCAGCGGTCAGCTGAATTATTCCTCCGGACTCCTTGGCGCATATACCATAAAAGTTGCAGTTGGAAAAGTGAATATTTCATTTACAGAAGGAATTGTATCTGGAGTGTTATGTAATATTCTGGTGTGTGCTGCCGTATTAATGGCTATGTGTGCAAAGGATATCACAGGTAAACTGGTTGCCATATTTTTTACCATTATGCTGTTTGTAACAGCTGGATTTGAGCATTGCGTAGCCAATATGTATTATATTACAGCGGGCATACTGGCAAGCCATAATCCACAGTATGCAGAACTGGCAATGAACACATATGGCTATACAGTGGAACAGCTGGGTCAGTTAAATTTGACAGGCTATTTTGTTTCCAACCTTCTTCCAGTGACCATTGGAAATATCATAGGCGGAATTGCGTGTGTTGGTGTACCTATGTTTTATCTGAATTCCAATAAAACAAAGAAGGAGGAAAAGAAAAATCCTGTTGCTTATTCAAAAATTCCTGGTGACATTACTCGCTGAGTGAACAGGAGCCGCCTGTACAGCAGGAGTTCTCTATGTGTACTGGAATCTGATGACAAAAAAGAGAAAATAGAAATTGACCGTCCTGAATAGGACATGTTGATGAAAACAAGTGGTTTGCAGTCGTTTCAACGATTGTAAATCACTTGTTTTTTTAAAAAAAGAAAGATGATTTTCTCAATTTAAGTTTATTTAAGGAATACATACAATTTGCTTCCGCTAGCGTAAAATTTTATTCGGATAATAAATGAAAAGAGGACATCACTTTGTGATAAAGTATTAAGTACGACCAAAATACACACAAAGGAAGGTGTCCTCTATGATTAACAGTATAAGATATTTTGAAGAAGAATGCATTAACAGATTTGAAAAATTGGAAGATGATTTCATGAAAGAGCC
>JBGVQN010000048.1:0-58231 GCA_045127535.1 Lachnospiraceae bacterium
AGAACCTGTTAAGGAGCCTACACCTACCATTTCAAAAGAGGGCGGAAGCTTCTCAACAGATACATTAACATTAACTGTTGGCTTGAAGAATGCAACAAGCGGTACCTATCAGATCGGCAGTGGTTCTGTTACAACCTATACATCTTCCAAGAGCATTACAATTGGAAGTGATATGGCAGTGGGTGACAGTGTTACAGTGAAGCTGACCGCTACAGATGGAACCACTACAACAAGTAAATCCTATACCTTTAAAAAGATTGAACAGGCAGAAAATGTTGTTTACTTCCAGAATAGCAGTAGTTGGAATTCTGTATATGCATATTACTGGAGTGATGCAAATACAACTATGAGCACATGGCCGGGTGTACAGATGACAAGTGTCGGCAGTGGTGTATATAGTATTGAAGTTCCGGAAGATGCAACATACATTATCTTCAATAGCGGAGCTACTGGTGGACAAACAGATGACCTGACGATCCAGATGGGTAAGATCTATAAAAACGGAACATGGACAAACTATGATCCAAACTATGAATTTGTACCACCATATGAAAATGGCGTATACTTTGAGAATACAGCAGGCTGGTCACAGGTATATTTATATTATTGGAGTGATTCCAATACCGCTATGACTACATGGCCGGGTGTAGCAATGGTAGAAGTAGAGGATGGAATCTATGGTTATAAACTGAGTGCAAGTACTGATATTGATTATGTTATCTTTAACAATAACAATAACGGAGCGCAGACAGATGACCTGAATTTTGTAATGAATGGTTATTACAACAATTCCGGATATGTAAAAACAGTAGAAACAACGCAAAAAGGAACTGTCACTGTGAAGTATGTAGACGAATCCGGAAACGAAATCGCTGCATCCAAAACTATGACCGGAAATGTTGGAGATGCTTATACAACTTCAGCAGCAACCATTGATGGATATACATTAAAGTCAACACCATCTAATGCAACCGGTACCTACACAGCTTCTGCAATTACAGTTAAATACGTATATTCAGAAGTAGTAAGTACAGATCCTGTTGTTACATCTTCTCTTGCAAGTGGTTCAACCTTTAAGACAGAGACACAGACCATTACCCTTACATTAAAGAATGCAGTAAGCGGTACATATACTGTAGATGATGGCCCAACAAAGACATTTACAAGTACAGCAAGCGTTGTTCTTGGACAGGGTAAGGTTGCAGATTCCACAGTAACTGTGAAAGCAACTGCAACATCTTCAGACGGAACAACAAAGACATTTACATTTACCTATAATAAGCAGTTCAACGGAACTGTAAACGAGGAAACCGGCACAGTAAGTGCATACAGTACTTCTGCTGTATCAGCAGTAGCAACTGCTTCTGCAACCTCTTCCTCACAGGGACTGGCTTCCCAGTATACAACAAATGCAGCTGGTTTAGGTGTTAAGAAGACTATTTCAGTAGATGGTGATTTATCAGACTGGAACAGTTCAATGTTAATCGCACAGGGTGCAGCAAATGATGACCCTCGTGTATATCGTGACAACTCAATGTATGAGCTGCCAATTGACTTATATGCACTTTATGGCGCATATGATGACAGCAATCTCTATCTCATGTGGGAGATGACAAACGTTCAGGACGTTGTTGCACCAAATGATAATTACCCATTGTCACAGGGTATCCTTTGGCAGACACAGGAATTACCTTTCTTCATCGCAATCGATACAGGTAATTCAAGTACAGCAATTGGAAATAATGGACAGCTTACAACAGGCGGAACTATTTGGGATTCAGGAATGACTATTTCAAGTAGCTTTAACAAATTAATCTCAATCAATACAAAGGGTGGAAACGGACCATTTGTATATAGTGGAAACAGTTCAGGATTAAACCCTGTTGAAGAATTAGATGCAACAACATCTAAAATCAAGATGAACTACGGCTTAGGAATTTTAAGCAGTTCCGTAAATGGTATTAACGGAGCATATGGTGCTTACAATGGCCGTGTTGTAGGAGATGTATGCAGTAACAGTGCAGACTGGGTGAACTTTAATACATTGGGACACAGCAGCGGCACAATGGACTTCTTCTATGAGTTGTCTATTCCGTTAAGTGAACTTGGTGTAACCGCAAGTGATGTTGCAAGCAATGGACTTGGTGTACTTCTTGTAGCAACATTTGGTAAATCAGGTATGGATTGTCTTCCATATGATGTATCTATGAATGACAATGCAGACCTGCCTGATACAGAGTCACAGGAATTTAACAGCTATGAAAAGAGTGATGCAGATTACATCACAACTTCCTTCGCAAGAGTAGGAGCAAATGGTTCTGGTGGAGGCGGCGGTACAATTATACCGACTGAGTTAGAACTTAACTTCGGTGCAGACCGTTCATCACCACAGGCATCAGGAACCGCTCTTACATTAAGCGGTATTGCAGAAGGTGGTACAGCACCTTATACATACAAGTATTATGTAAACAACACATTAGTAGCTACAAAATCCGGCAGCGGTGAAACAACAACATCTTGGTCACCATCTGCAGGAAGCTATATGATTAAGTGTGTGGTAACAGATGCAAATGGTACAAGTGTAACAAGTGCTAAGAACTATACAGTAGAAGGTACCACATCCCCACTGACAGGTACTTTGAAAGTAAATGGTTCCACAGCAGATCTGACAAAGACAGTAGGAAGCAGCATTACTCTGAATGCAAGTGCAGCAGGCGGAAGTGGAAGCTATACATATAAGTTTGCAGTATTGGATGTAGATGCAGGTGCATGGACAATACTCCGCGATTTCAGCAGTAGTGCATCTTACACATATACGCTGACAGGAGCAGGAGTAAAACAGTTTGCAGTTACTGTGAAGGACAGCAACGGAACAACTGTGTCAACCAACAGACTGAATGTAACAGTAGAAAAGCAGACAGAAGTATTGTCAGGCGTATTACAGGTAAATGGTTCCACAGAAGACCTGACAAGGACAATCGGAAGCAGCATTACCCTGAATGCAAGTGCAGCAGGAGGAACAGGAAGCTATACATACAAGTTTGCAGTATTAGATGTAGCTACAAACAAGTGGACCATACTTCGTGACTTCAGCAGCAGTGCATCTTACACATATACCCTGACTGCAGCAGGAGAAAAGCAGTTTGCAGTTACCGTGAAAGACAGTAACGGAACAACTGTGGCAGCCAACAGACTGAATGTAACAGTAGAAAAGCAAACAGAAGTATTGTCAGGCGTATTACAGGTAAATGGTTCCACAGCAGATCTGACAAAGACAGTAGGAAGCAGCATTACCTTGAATGCAAGTGCAGCAGGAGGAACAGGAAGCTATACATACAAGTTTGCAGTATTAGATGTAGCTACAAGCAAGTGGACCATACTTCGTGACTTCAGCAGCAGTGCATCTTACACATATACCCTGACAGGAACAGGAGTAAAACAGTTTGCAGTAACAGTGAAAGACAGTAACGGTACAACCGTGGCAGCCAATAGACTGAATGTAACAGTAAAGCAGTCAACAGCACTGTCAGGTTTCTTACAGGTAAATGGTTCCACAGCAGACTTGACAAAGACAGCAGGAAGCAGCATTACCCTGAATGCAGCAGCAACAGGAGGAAGCGGAAGCTATACATACAAGTTCGCAGTATTAAATGTAGATACAGGTAACTGGACGATACTTCGCGACTTCAATAGTAGCTCATCTTATACATATACGTTGACTGGAACAGGAGTAAAACAGTTTGCAGTTACCGTGAAAGACAGTAACGGAACAACCGTGGCAACCAATAGACTGAATGTAACAGTAAAGGAGTCAGCGGTACTGACAGGCGTATTACGGGTAAATGGTTCTACAGCAGACCTGTCAAAGGCAAAAGGAAGCAGTATTACCCTGAATGTAGCAGCAACAGGAGGAAATGGAAGCTATACATACAAGTTTGCAGTATTAAATGTAGCCACAGGCAGCTGGGTAGTACTTCGTGATTTCAGCAGCAGTTCATCCTATACATATGAGCTGAATTATCCAGGAGTAAAGCAGTTTGCAGTAACTGTAAAGGATAGTACAGGAGCAACTGTAGCAACCAACAAGCTGAGTGTAACCGTAACAGAATAAAAACGATTATTTCGTAAGAAATAAGTATTGAACGGAAAGCCGTAAAGCACATTGTTGTTTTACGGCTTTTTGCTCGTATCTGTGAGGATACTGAACAGATACGTAATTTTATTCACAGTTTCATAAAACGGATAGATATGTACATTAAGGACGTTTCATGTTATACTGTAAGAAGGTGTATGATGATACAGAAGTGGGCAGACGGGTATCTTCTGTCTGCAAAAGAGGATGGCTTAAGGGCAATAACATATGTTTTTGCAGCTTCGGGCAGAAAGCCTGTCAATGCGTATGCCTGTGAAACTGTATGGAAATGAGGGTTATATAATATGAAAGTCGTAATACTGGCAGGGGGATTTGGCACCCGCATCAGCGAGGAGAGCCATTTAAAGCCCAAGCCAATGATTGGAATTGGAGAGCAGCCCATTTTGTGGCACATTATGAAGCTGTACAGCAGCTACGGATTTGATGAATTTATCATCTGTCTGGGATATAAGCAGTATATCATCAAGGAGTATTTTGCAGACTATTTCCTGCATACTTCTGATGTAACCTTTGACCTGGCAAAAAATGAGATGATTGTGCACAATAATTTCTCTGAGTCCTGGAAGGTCACTCTGGTGGATACAGGACTGAATACCATGACCGGCGGCAGAGTAAAGCGGGTAAAGGATTACATTGGCAACGAGCCCTTTATGCTCACATATGGGGACGGCGTATCCAATGTAGACATTCCGGCACTGCTTGCATTTCACAAGAGTCATGGAAAAATTGGTACCATTACCACCGTCAATGTAGGTCAGCGCTTTGGTGTGATGGATATTGCCCCTGATGGACAGATTGCGTCTTTCAGAGAGAAGAATGGCAGTGACGGCAGCGTAGTCAATGGAGGCTTTATGGTGATGAATCCGGAGATTTTTGACTACATTGAGGGTGATGATACAGTTTTTGAGAAAAAACCTCTGGAGACACTGGCTGCTGAGGGACAGCTCATGGCGTATCGTCATGATGGCTTCTGGTCCTGCATGGATACCCAGCGTGACAAGAAATACTTAGAGGGACTTTGGAACAGCGGACAGGCACCCTGGAAACTGTGGTAGAAATGAGAGGAAACAATGTTTGATTTAAAATTTTATAAGGATAAGCGGGTGCTGGTAACCGGCCATACCGGTTTTAAAGGCGCCTGGCTGTGCCGGATGCTTTTAAATGCAGGAGCCCGGGTCAGCGGCTATGCATTAGAGCCGCCTACCAGTCCAAGTCTGTTTGCGTTAAGCGGACTGGCAGCTGGTATGGATTCCCATATAGGAGACATCCGGGATCTGCCCCATCTGATGGAGGTATTTGATGCGGTGCAGCCGGAAATCGTACTGCATCTGGCAGCCCAGCCCATTGTCCGTACATCTTATGAAGACCCGGTGTATACTTATGAAACCAACGTTATGGGCACTGTCCATGTATTGGAATGTGTCCGCACCCACCCATGCGTCAAGTCCTTTTTAAATGTAACCACCGATAAGGTATATGACAACAAGGAGTGGGAGTGGGGCTACCGGGAAAATGACAGTCTGGATGGATATGACCCATATTCTAACAGCAAGTCCTGCTCTGAACTGGTGACCCACAGTTATCTGCGCTCCTTTTTTGCAGATGGACAGACTGCCGTCTCTACTGCAAGAGCGGGCAATGTGATTGGCGGCGGAGATTTTGCCAGAGACCGTATTATCCCGGATTGTATCCGGGCAGCAGCAGAGGGCAGGGAAATCCAGGTGCGTAATCCACACTCTACCAGACCATACCAGCACGTGTTAGAACCACTGGCAGCGTATCTGATGATTGCAGCCAGACAATACGAGGATGGCGGCCTGGCAGGCAATTATAATGTAGGTCCTGATGAACAGGACTGTGTGACCACCGGACAGCTGACAGATCTGTTCTGCAGCAGCTGGGGAGATGGGGCTTCCTGGAAGGACTGCTTTGTGGGAGGGCCTCATGAGGCAGGATTTTTAAAGCTGGACTGCTCTAAGTTAAAGCGTACCTTTGGCTGGCAGCCAAGATGGCATGTGGCAGAGGCAGTTGCAAGGACGGTAGAGTGGACCAAGGTGTATCTGGCAGGAGAGGATGTGGCTGCATGCATGGATATGCAGATTGAGACATTTTTCTCCTGAAATATTGGGACAGAAGTTCTGCAAAAATCAGCTGAATGGCTGATTTGAATACACAACTGCTTTGTGCAGAAGCGTCACGAAGCATACAGATATGATTTTAAGTCGCAAACCGCTTCGGAATGGAGGATATTTATGTTAGCAAATATGAAGATTTTTGACTGCAGTTTAAGAGAAATTGGTTACCAGACAGGCTGGTACTTTGACAAGAAGTTTTGTCAGGAACTGTACCGTTTTGCAGAATGCCACTACATTGATTACATGGAGTTAGGCTTCTTCCATAACCCGGATGCTGACCCAAACAGAGGAGCATTCCGTTACTGTAACCTGCGTGCAGCAGAAATTGCAGATATTTTTGATTATGTAAAGAACCGCACCAAGCTGTCTGCAATGCGTGACATCCAGCGTCCGCTGACCGATATGATTCCAAAGAGCGAGACTTTAGTAGATGCTGTCCGTATTCTGACCCGTTCCCATGAGACAGACCCGGAAGTGTTAAAGTACAACATTGACCTGTGCCAGAGTCTGGGCTATGAGGTATTTGTCAATTTCACCAGCGCCGGTGCCAACACCATGGAGCAGAACAGAGGATTTGCAAAGCTGGCAAAGGAAGCTGGCGTAGAGCAGATTTATTTTGCTGACACAGAAAGTATCATGACACCGGATTATGTGCGTAATACCATTGAAGTGTGCAAGGCTGAGGGCATGAAGGTAGGGATGCATCTCCATGATAAGAATGGTACTGCAGAGGAACTGGCTGACTTATCCATTGCACTGGGCGTAGACGGTATTGATATTACCCACCTTGGTCTGGGCGGCAAGTGGAGAGACGGTAACCTGACTATGGATTATCTCATGCGCAAGTTCAACATTCCTTCCGGTTATGAAATGACCATGGTACGTAATGAAGTAATCAATCAGCTGATTAAGTTCCATGAGCATTCTGCAGCAGAATAATGTGTTTGTATATCAGAATATGCCTGCATCGGGAGTTGTAAAAAGGCGAAAGAATTGCAGTAACCGCGAAGAAAAAGCAGTAAAATAGCAGCATATCAGCCACATAAGTGTCATCATGTCACGTATGTGGCTGTCAAATAAGAGGTAAGAGATGAAGATTAAAGTTGCAAAATACATTGCACAGTTTTTAACAGACCATGGAGTAGAGCACATGTTTACCGTCACCGGCGGCGGTGCCATGCATTTAAATGATGCCTTTGGTCACCAGGAGGGACTGACCTGCGTATACAATCACCATGAGCAGGCCTGCTCTCTTGCGGCAGAAGGCTACACCAGACTCACAGGCAAAATCGCAGGTGTCTGTGTGACCACAGGCCCAGGAGGTACCAATGCCCTGACAGGTGTGGTAGGGGCACATTTAGACTCTGTCCCCATGTTCGTCATTTCCGGCCAGGTAAAGCGTGAGACCACAGTATGGAGCTGCCCGGATGTACCCCTGCGTCAGTTAGGTGACCAGGAGTTTACCATTATTCCCTGCGTCAAGACCATGACCAAGTATGCCCATATGATTACAGACCCATCCGAGGTACGTTATCATCTGGAAAAAGCCTGGTACCTGTGCCACAGCGGCAGAGGCGGTGCAGTGTGGTTAGATGTACCGTTAGATGTACAGGCAGCCATTGTAGAGACAGATGCGTTAAAAGGATTTTCTCCTGAGGAAGTATCCGAAGCAGAGCGCCCTGTCTATGATGAAAGCCTGACAAAAGTAATTCTGGAAAAAATTGCAGCATCCAGAAGACCTGTCATTATGGCCGGCAGCGGCATCCGCCTGGCAGGTGCTCATGAAGCATTTGTAAAACTGGCAGAAAAGCTGCAGATTCCGGTAGTCACTGCATTCAACGCACAGGACGTACTGTGGGAGGATCATCCTCTCTTTGCAGGCCACCCAGCAACCATCGGTACCAGAGGCGGCAATTTTGTCACCCAGAACAGTGACCTGATGATCATTTTAGGCTGCCGCATGAACCTGCGCCAGATTGGCTACAACACCGCAGAATATGCCCCGGATACCTATAAAATCTGGGTTGACATAGACGAAGCAGAGCTGCATAAGCCAACCATCCAGGCAGATATGCCTGTTGTGGCAAATGTAAAGGATGTGATTTGCTCCCTGTTAGCAGCAGAAAAACCACAGTGGAACTTTGAAAACTGGATTTCCTGGTGCAGAAAAATCAACGCAGCATATCCGGCCTGCCTGCCGGAGTATTATGAAAAGCAGTCCCCGGTGAATCCATACGTATTTACAAAAGAACTGTTTGAGCACTTTACCGAAGAAGATGTGATGGTATGCGGCAATGCCACCGCAGCCATCCTCCCATTCCAGACAGGTGCCTTAAAGAAGGGACAGAGAATGTTTTCCAACTCTGCCATCGCAGCCATGGGCTACGGTTTCCCGGCAGCCATCGGTGCCTGCGTGGCACAGAAAGGAAAGCGTGTCATCTGCTTTGACGGTGACGGCAGTTTCCAGATGAACTTACAGGAGCTGCAGACTGTGGTATACAACCGCCTGAATTTAAAGCTGTTCTATCTGAACAACAACGGCTACCACTCCATCCGCCAGACGCAGATGAACACCTTCAACTCCCAGTTCGTAGGTGTCTGTGACGGCTACGGCTTAAGCTTTCCGGAAGCAGAAAAATTAGCCTATGCCTACGGTATCCCTTACGTGCGCATGGACAGCCACGACACCATCCATGAAAAGGCCGAGGAAGTCCTGTCTATGGAAGGTCCTGTATTTTGTGAAGTGGTGATTGACCCAGAGCAGATGTTCTGGCCAAAGATATCCTCTAAGGTACTGCCAGACGGACGTATCGTCTCTCCGCCAATCGATGACATGTTCCCGTTCCTTCCAAGAGAAGAATACGAAGCAATCAAGGCAGAAGCCAGAGAAATATAAACCTTGAGGCAGCTGCCCCGGACAATTCCTGCGGATTGACAAACAATTTGCAGAGAACTGCCCGGGGCATGCATATAAAGGCATAGTATGTCTTGTTTCCAAAGAATAATTATTATATTGCAATCACACTAAAACGTGAGTGTCCACCACCATCGAGAGGTAAGAATATGAAAGTGCCAAAGTTTGCCGAGGCGGTTTTGCAGAAGTATTTTAAAGGGTTTGAGGGGTTTAAATTAGACCCCACCAATATCCGTACTGCTTGTGTTGTACTGATCATTGGAATCGTGCAGATTTACTGGGCAGCAAATTATGGAGAAAGCATGGCTTTAAACATGTTGGGAAGAAGTAGATTTTTGAATTACAGTACCAGTCTCATACAGATTTGCGGCTTTATCAGTGCCTTTATTGCAGTACTGGGCCTGATTACTGCTGGAAACGATAACCTGGTATATGGACATCTGGTGTTAGGATGTATCAATTTGCTGTTTTTGGACATTGTATTTCTTTTGCATTGGGGTATGGGCATTGCAGGAGGGCTGATTCCCTATGCAGGCACCATATTGCTGTTGACTTCCGTTGAAAAACGCAGGCGTTTGATGGAATCTGGCAATGCCAAAAGTGCTGGAAGCATTCATGTCTACACAGGCAGTATCATTATGCTGATCCTGGTGATGCCCCTTGGCTATTACCTGTCCAAAATGTTTTATGCTTATGGACACAGCTTTTTTGTACAGAAGGCGGAAGTTGTCCTTGGAAGCATCTTATTTGTATATAGTGTATTTGCTGGAAGCTTTGGGTTCCTTTTCAGTGAAAAGAAGCGGCATCAAGACACCATAAAGGCAATCACTAGCATACATCTGATCGTGTATATAATTGCTTTGATTGCTGCAATAAGCCTGTACGTTTCCCTGGACCAGGCAAAGCCTCTCATCTGTACTGCTATACTGATGGCAGGAATCGGCACCAATATGGCTGGTATTTACCAATGGAACGCTTTTGGGGATGAGGAGTAGGCATTATATGGAAAACTGACAGACAACAGACTGGAACTGCGCCACACATTGAATTCAGCCTTGGAAACCATAGACGGGCACATTGGTTACAGCGTAGTCCCGGAGGAGCGGAACCAGGGATATGCTACACAGATGCTGCAGCTGGTGTTACAGCAGGCAAAAGAACATGGTATTGACTGGAGGCTGTTAACCTGTTACGTGGATACTATTGCTTCTAAATAAACGATTACAAAATGTGGTGGTGTATTAGAGTGGGAAACACCTTTTGAATATAAGGGAAAGGCATATTATAAATATTGGATTTGTCTGTGATTGGAAATACAAGCCGGATCGCCGGAGTTATAATTACGAATTGATATCTTTGGGAACGGGAAAACCTGAGAATATCACTGAGAATGGAGCACATATATGGAAGAAAACTTTACAATCAAACGTGCAGTCATCACAGGAGGAACCGGTATGCTGGGACTGGCACTTACCAGATGCCTCACTGCACAGGGCATAGAGGTACTGCTGTTAGTCCACCCTGGTTCCTCAAAGGTAGGGCGGATACCAAAGCACCCTCTGGTACAGGTAATTCCCTGTGACTTAGAGAATATGAAGGATTTTCAGCCGGAGCAGCCCTGTGATGCATTTTTTCACTTTGCCTGGGCAGGCACCTACGGTGATGTGCGCAACAACATGTACCTGCAAAATGACAACATCCGCTACACCTTAGACGCAGTAGAGCTGGCGCACCGCATGGGCTGTCAGGTATTCTGCGGGGCAGGCTCTCAGGCGGAGTACGGCAGGGTAGAAGGAAAGCTTTCCGGTGCTACCCCGGTACATCCGGAAACCGGCTATGGCATGGCAAAGCTTTGTGCCGGACAGATGAGCAGGAGAATGTGTGCTTCTTATGGTATCCGCCACATCTGGTTTCGTATTTTAAGTACCTATGGACCTTTTGATGGTCCCCAGACTATGGTGATGTCCGGTATCCGGGCAATGTTAGCAGGGGGGCGGCCGAAATATACCAAGGGTGAGCAGCTGTGGGATTACCTGTATTGTGATGATGCAGCCAGAGCATTTTATCTCAGTGCCTTGAAAGGCCGAGACGGAGCGGTATATTGCATCGGCAGCGGAAATCCAAGGCTGCTGAGAGAATATATTACAGTGATTCGGGATACGGCTGCGCCGGGAGCGGAGATCGGGTTTGGAGAAGTGCCCTATTTTGAGAATCAGGTGATGTATTTGTGTGCGGATATATCTGACCTGACGGCAGATACAGGGTTTGTGCCGGAGGTTTCCTTTGAAGAGGGGATTGCCCGGACAGTGGCCTGGTGCAGAGAGCAGCAGACCACTGTAGGAAAATAATAGGATCAGTCCCACTTATCCATCAAAAGGAAGTCTCGGATATTTCGGTGTTTGATACCATTTTGGCTCATATCGAATTCATCCATGGATACCACATATTTTGGGTAATTGTCTGGTATATTCAGATAAACATCAAACTCACGCTGAATCGTCTCAGGGCTGGCTAACAGATATGAAACCTGAATATATAGCTTCTGTCTGTTCTTTTGAAGAATGAAATCTATTTCAGCGGAATCCTTTTTACCAATGGTAACAGAAAATCCTCGGCGGAGAGATTCTATATAAATTATATTTTCCAGAATCTGATCCATGTTTCGTACATTGGCTCCATAGACTGCTTCACGGAGACCATGGTCTACAACATAATATTTTTCATTTACGGAAAGGATTTTTTTACCAATCAAATCCTCTCTGTTAGCCCGGTAAAACAGGAATGCCTCCATACAATACTTTGTATAATTCAGCACAGTATCGGGAGAAACACTTCGCCCCTCGCTTTTTAGATATTTAGACAGACTGGTGGCACTGAATGTATGTCCGACATTGGCCAAAATATATGTGGAAATACGTGCCAGCAAATCCACATCCCGAATCTGGTTTCGCTGAACCACATCTTTCAAAATTGCGGAGTTATAAACATCCCGCAGATATTGAACGCAGGCTTCGGTATTGTCCATGAGATTGGAGAGAAAAGGCATTCCCCCAAGCTGAATATAGTTGCGAAAAGCAGTGGAAATATCCAGAGACGGGTCTTTTTGTCTGCACATATCCAGAAATTCGCCAAAGGAAAATGGATAGATGACAAACTCCACATACCTTCCGGCCAGATAGGTTGCCAGTTCTCCGGAAAGAAGCTTGGCATTGGAACCGGTAATGTAAATGTCGCAGTCAAAATCAATTCTGCAGGAATTGATGCAGACCTCCCAGTTTTGTACCTCCTGGATTTCATCAAAAAACAAATAGGTTTTTCCTGTGATAGTAGAGATGCGTCGCTCAATTTCTGCATGAAGAGATTCAGCAGTACAAAACTTCCGGTTGCTCATTTGCTCAAAATTGATGCTGATGAATTGAGAAGGAGAGACACCGGCGGAAACTAATTCAGCCTGAATCAGTTCCAGCATGACAGACTTGCCACATCGTCTGATGCCTGTGAGAACTTTGATTAGTTCATTGCCGATAAAAGGACGGATTTGTTTCATGTAAAGTTCACGTTGAATCATGGGAACACCTCCTTGTTAAAGTATATATTGATTTTATCACTTTTATAACTGTCAAACAAGAGAAAATAAATATTTTTATCATCTATAGTCGATAAAAATATTAAAATCAAACAAGATATCAGTTATAAGAAATAAAAATATAGAAAAGAACTGGAATATAATATATGAAAGAGAAAAGAACTTTACGATAGAGTTTGTGAATTACAAATGATAAAAAGCGTATTGTTTAAATATTTATTACTGTTAAAGTGCAGTGTTGATAGGTAATTGCGAAACACTTTACCGGACGCTTTGTGAAGTACCTGTAAGAAAATATTTTCACGCAGGGCGCGCTCTCGCTTCGTAAAAACGCAGCGGTACTAATAAATTTTGCACCGTAGGCACAAAATTTAAAGTGCCGGCGTTTTTAAGAGCCCTGCTTAGAAAATATTTTCTTACAGGCACTTCACAAAGCTGATAGTGAGCATCGTTTCGCAATTGCCTATGCAGTGTTGAAACGGAAAGGAGAACTCATATGGCAAGTATCATGGACAGCGAAAGACAATTTCACATTCAGACATTACCAGAGGAAGTAGGCGGCTACGTTATCCTTGCAGGAGACCCGGGGCGTATCCCCACCATTGCTTCCCACTTTGACAACCCAAGACAGATTGCCTACAACAGAGAGTATCAGGTCTACAGCGGATATTTAGACGGTGTACTGGTTACTGCCTGCTCCACCGGCATAGGCGGCCCATCCACTGCCATTGCAGTAGAAGAATTGGTAAAATGCGGCGCCCACACCTTCATCCGGGTAGGCACCAGCGGCGGCATGGATGTAAAGGTCAGCGGCGGCGATGTGGTCATTGCATCCGCAGCCATTCGCTCCGAGGGCACCAGTCGGGAGTATTTACCGGAAGGGTATCCGGCAGTGGCAGATTTTCGTGTGGTAGAAGCCTTAAAGCATGCAGCAGAAAAATGCTCTGCGGATGAAGACGGCAAGCGGTATCATATTGGGGTGGTACACAGCAAGGATTCCTTCTACGGAGAAGTAGAGCCGGAGGGGGCACCGGTAGGAAGTATGCTCAGCAGCTGTTGGGAGCAGTATGTGCGCTGTGGCTGTCTGACCTCTGAGATGGAGTGCGCGGCGCTGTTTTCTGTGGGGATTGCAAGAGGAGTTAGATGCTCTGCAATACTGACAGCACTGTGGAATGTAGAGCGCTCCAAGGCAGGGCTGCCGGATCAGATTACTTATGATTCCAGCAGGGCGATTCATTGTGCGGTAGAAGCTATGAGAGAGTTGATTGCAGAAGGCAAATAAATTAATAGAAAATCCGTATCTGTTCAGTATCCTTACAGATACCAGGAAAAACTATGAAAATCCTCCTTTTTTCGGAAAATCATTATTTTTTCAAAAATGGGGGATTTTCGTTTATAGACCTGCATTTTTAGAAGAAAATAGTTGCATTTTTAACAGGTGTACAATTTTACTCAAATGTGATATGATGAAAAGAAGCGTAAAGCTGAGAAAACAAAAACATGCCTAAGATATCAATCAGGAGACTATTATGAAGAAGATCAGTGTCATGATTCCCTGCTACAACGAGGAAGAAAACGTATACCCCATCAGCCAGGCCGTCATCGAGCAGTTTGAAACTCATCTGCCGGAATACGACTACGAGCTGTTATTTATTGATAACGATTCCAAAGACCAGACCAGAGACATTCTGCGTATGATGTGCAAGGAGAACCCGAAAATCAAGGCGATTTTCAATGCCAAAAATTTCGGCCAGTTCAATTCTCCCTACTACGGAATGCTCCAGACCACAGGAGATGCCACCATTACCATGGTCTGCGATTTCCAGGACCCGCCGGAGTTAATCCCTCAGTATGTACATGCCTGGGAGGAGGGGTACAAAATCGTCATCGGTGTAAAGACAAGCAGCAAGGAAAATCCAGTCATGTATTTCCTCCGCAGCTGCTACTACAAGCTAATCAAGAAGCTTTCCGACGTAGAGCAGATCGAGCATTTTACCGGCTCCGGCTTGTATGACAAGTCCTTTATGGACGTATGCCGGAACTTAAAAGACCCCACCCCTTTCATGCGTGGAATTGTAGCCGAGCTTGGCTACCGCCGCAAGGAAATTCCTTACGAGCAGCCAAAGCGTCGTGCAGGCAAGACCAGCAATAACTTTTACAAGCTCTTTGATGCAGCCATGCTCAGCATCACTTCCTATACCAAAGTAGGAATCCGCCTGGCTACCATTCTGGGACTGGTATGCAGCGGCATCTCTATCCTTGTGGCAATTGTGTATTTTATTATGAAGCTGATTCACTGGTACGATTACCCGGCAGGTATGGCACCGCTGATTATCGGTGTATTTCTCATGATGTCAGTGCAGATGTTCTTTATCGGCATGATTGGAGAATATGTACTGAGCATCAACCAACGTGTCATGAACCGACCTCTGGTAGTGGAGGAAGAACGGCTGAATTTTGATGAACCAGAGGAAGAATGAATAGGTTTTGATGAGCCAGAAGTAAATTCTGCAGAGTAAAAATAAAAGATAGCCAGCATTTGCGAAATTGATTTTTTTGAGTCTGGAGGAAATGCATTTTCAATAAAAAACCTTAGGAAAACGCCGGTACTTAGGCAGGAGACAGTAGCAAGCAGCAGAAAGCTTGCTTGCTGATGCTTGCTACTGTCTCCTGCCTTAGTATCCGCTGCGTTTGACTCAGAGCGAGAGCGGGTTTTTTATGAAAATGCATTTCCTCCAGGCTCAGAAAAATCAATTTCGCAAATGCGTCCATTGTAGATTTGGGGAGAGTCAGTCATGAGTGAACCGGTAACCTTAGAGCAGGTGCATGGAGTGCATCTGGAATTGATAGATGAATTGGACAGGGTGTGCAGAAAGCATGGCATCCGCTATTTTATTGACAGCGGCACCCTCCTTGGTGCAGTGCGTCATGGAGCGGCCATTCCATGGGATGATGATGCAGATGCATCCATGCTGCGCAGCGATTACGAGAAGTTTCGCAAGGTGGTGCGGGAGGAACTTTCAGAAGGCTTTGGCTTTGTAGAGCCCTCAGACCTGGGAGAAAAAGCAGTTTGGGACTTTGTGCCCTGCATTACAAAGCAAAATACCAGACTGTTTGATGACGGACCGGAGCAGCAGTATTATGGGGGCGGAATCAACAATCACATCAACCTGGACATTTTTATACTGGATGATGTACCGGATTGTACATTTTCTTATTACTGGATGTACGGTATGATGATTGTGGTGTACGGTTTGTCCATGGGACACCGGTATCAGCTGGATATGAGTACCTATCAGGGAGTATCCAGACTGGTGGTAGGTCTGCTGTCTAAAATCGGCAGGCTGATTCCTGCAAAGAAGCTTACCGCATGGTATGACCGTATCTGCCAGTGGGGTACAGGCAAGAATCAGAAGAAGGGACGCTGCTTTTACGGCAACAATTTGTTCCATCTCATCAATGTGCTGTATCAGAAGGAGTGGTTTGCAGAGGATACCACATTAACCATGTCCGGACATGCTTACAATGCCCCAAAGCAGTATGACAGTGTACTTACAAGAATGTACGGTGATTATATGACCCCTCCGCCGGCAGACCAGTGTGTAGGCGACCACTGCGATTTGAGCCAGGTGCGGATATTTTGATTTGGTACAATGCTGCGTTCCATGGCAGCGGTACTGTTTGGATTGATTTTGTGGCGGAAGCATCCTTCCGGCTTTGGGATTAGCTGGAGGGATGCTTCCGCTGTTTTTGGGCTTAGGGTTTTGCAGTAGTTTGTTTTTACCTGCGGCTATTTTACTGGAAACATAAGAAATAGGAAGGAAAAAGGTTTGTCCTTTCCGTCAAGAACCCAAAGTCCGGGCATATTGTTCTGGATGGTGTGGGAGAAGTGATTCAGGAAGCTCCGGTGATGGAGTGTACCGGTGAGGTGCATATCCGGGGAGAACAGACCAGGTTACAGGATATTTTTTGAAATAAAAAACAAAAAGAGACGAGTGCGATAAAAAATGGTGCCATATTAAGCGGAGGAGTATGAAAGGGCTGCCATTGAAGGATTTGCCAGTCCCCGCTGTATGGAGTACCATCCGGAGGAGTTAATCTGAACTGGATTGGTTTCACACTTCAAAATTAAAAACATTTACCCACATATCAAATCAGGGCAGTATTCAAAGAAAATGCTGTCCTGATCTTGTGATATCGAAAAACTTGTAAAATTTTCTATATCACAAAAAGCCCTCAGGGCAGGATCGCACTGGCAGCCGGTCAAAACCCATACAGCTGCATAGCCCTGTACAAAAAGGGAATGACAGAAGGGGAAGACAATGCTATAATGTACAAGAGAAAAGAGGCAAAGTGTAAAATAATGCGTCAGAATAAAGGATTGCTATGAACTGGAAACAAATCAAAACATTTATCACAGATTTTATATACGGTGCCTTCGGACTGGTGGTCATGAATGTAATCATGCAGTTTTTTGTAAACCGCCTGGTGATCAACCAGCTTGGAGCATCGGAAGGGGGCCTGTATCTTTACGTCACGGCCATCTTGACCCTCCTTGGCACCAGCATCGGCTGCGGTGCCAGCTATGCCAGAATGGTACATTCTACCAAAGGTCATACAGTAAACGGAGATTACAACCTGTTTCTGTTGGCAGGCAGCGTTCTGGGGATGGTGGTACTCTTTATCGGAATGGTTGCCCAGGGGATTTTTGAACCGGTACAGTACATATTGGTATGTGTGCTGCTGGTTGTAACCATGCTGCGGTATTACGGAGATGTAGAGTTTCGCCTGAATGTAAACTACAAAGGCTTTTTAGGATACTACCTGCTGATTTCCACAGGCTATCTGTTCGGCTATGTCTGCTACCCATATACCAACAACTGGGTACTGGTATTGCTGCCGGGAGAACTGTTGGCCTTTCTCTATGTCTTCCTACGAGGGCATATTTACAGAAATCCTGCATGGAAGCGGTCAAAAGAGTTGTTTGCCAACTTAAAATCCATGACGGTTCTTTCTGTATCCGAGTTTCTATCCAACTTTGTATCCTACATGGACCGCATTCTGGTGCCCTTTATTGCAGGAGACGAGGCCAATACCCTGTACTACATTGCCACTCTCCTTGGCAAAACCATGGCCCTGCTGACCACCCCATTAAATGGTGTCATCATCGGCCACCTTGCCAAATACAAAGGAGGCATCCGCCGGCGGACCTACCTGCAGCTGACAGTTATTCTGCTGACCGCTGCAGCAGCCGTAACAGGTTTAAGCGTACTGGCATCTCACGTAGTCATTTACTTTTTATACCCAACTCTGTATGATTCTGTCAAAACGATGTTCCTGGCAGCCAATGCCAGTCAGGTGTTGTTCTTTATCTCCAACACCCAGATGGTAGTCGTCCTGCGCTTTGGCAGTGAAAAATATCAGCTGTACCTTGGTGTGATCTACACTTTGATGTTCTTCCTCATCGTAGTACCGGCATTGTACTGGGGCAAGCTGTGGGGGCTTGCATATGGCATGCTAGCCATCAATGCAGCCAAGTTCCTGATAATCACCGGCATGGGTCTGTACCACCTGACACGCTACGGAGCCAGAGGGGAAGAACAGGCAGCCTGAGATGTATTTGTAGTTTGCAAATAGCAGAGGCGTATGCAGTGAAAAAGCAAATGAATAGAAAACAGTTTATTTTGAATTTGAAAACCATATTAAATGGGCACCATAGGAAAAGAAAGGGATTATATGAAATTAAAAAAAGAAGAAAAGAAGCGGTTTCAGATAACGGACATTGCGGAAAAACCATTGACCATATGGGACTATGTGATTTTTCTGCTGATTGCAGGCGTTTGCTTTCTTACATTCCAGCAGGGAGATCTGCTCCACACAGCAGGGTCTTCCTACGGATATTTAAATGGACATATCCTGGATTTTTACGACTATGATGCTTCCTGCGGCATCCATCCAAGCTATATGCCCTCCATTTACATTTTATTTGCCATCTGGAATATCCCCATGAAGCTTTTCCACATGGTGCCGATCCCAACAGACCTGTTAGGCTTCATCCCCACCATGTGGGCAAAAATCCTGCCCTGTGCCATGTACCTGGCATCCGGCATTGTGATTTACAAAATTTGTATGGAAATCGGCATGGGCACCAAGAAGTCCAAAATCTGTACCTATGCCAGCCTGACCATGCCCATTGCAGTATATGCCCAGTTTATCTTTGGACAGTATGATATATTCATGCTTCTCTGCATGCTTCTTGGCGTCTATGCATACTTAAGAGGCAGGCAGGGCTGGTTTGTATTCTGGTTTGCTCTTTCAGTCACCTTTAAATACTCCAGTCTGCTGATTTTCCTGCCCCTGCTCCTTCTGGTGCAGAAAGACCCCTGGAAAATCATCCGCAGCTGCATTGGTGTGCTGATTCCTTATGCAGTAGAATTCCTGCTGTACTACCCAAGTGAAACCTTCCGCAGCTACGCCTTTGGCATCGGCAGCGCAGGAGACAACCCTACCGGATATATTTTCAATGCCAGCATTTTTACCGGCTTTCAGGTCAGCGGCATGGACTACGTAGTGTATCTGGCAGTACTGGTCTTTGGCGTGATCTGCGCCATGGCTTATTTTACAAACGTGACAGAAAAAATCGACATTGCCAAATGGAGCTTTTACCTGTGCAGCCTGTCTTATTTTGTACTGTTTGGACTGTGCAAATGGCATCCGCAGTGGCTTTTGATGGCAGTGCCATTCTGGGTAATCGGTGCATTTATGAACCGGGAAACCCGAATTTTCATGGTGATAGACATCATCTTTATGCTGCTGTACACCATGTTTAACGTACAGATGATACCGGGCAATGTAGACCAGGGCATGTTAGACAACGGTATCTTCAAATTTTTCTACGAAGGCAAATTGGGCACAGAGCTGACCATGGCAGACTTGATGGGCTTTTTAGACCCATCCATGCTGCTGTCCATGCTCACCATGATTATGCTTGTATATGCCCTGTTTATGCACCCCAAATACGCCCGCAGCAACATGCAGCAGGGCGGAGACGAATGTATGGGATGGATCCGCACACGCCTGATAGCCGGTGTTGCCATTTTTGTGATCCCTGCCTTCATCTGCTTAGCAGCCAGATTCCTGCCTCCAAATGCTGCCTATGAAGTACGCAACTACTCCGCATTCCAGGAAGAACTGCAGGACGGCAGCGAAATCACCCAGGTATTCCGCTCTGAGGGCACAGAGGTGAACAAAATCCAGTTCTCCGTTATCGTAAACGGACAGGTCAACACAGAAACCCTGGAAGTTACCCTCCGGGAGGCTGACACCGGCAGTGTGCTGTACCAGACCCAACTGGATACAGACAGCTGGTACGATTACCAGATCATCTCTGTCAACACCGGAGATATTACCGTAACAGATGGCGCATACTATGAAATAACCTATCGACTCATAGACCCATCCCAGGACAACCGCCTGAATCTGATTTCCAACTACGAAGAAACAGATCCGGACACCAGGGTAAGTGCCTATATAAACGGTGAAAAGCAGCCATTTGACCTGGTAATGACGGTCTATCAGCAGTAAAAACCAATAAAACAAACCAACTTTCAAAATCTGCAGAAACAGCTTTCAAGAGTCCGTGTAGAAGGAACCCAGAAAGGAGATGTTGCAATGTCCAAACGTGAGTTTTTAAATGGGCTGGAAGAAGCCCTTCAGGGAGAGGTAAAGCGTTCCGTGATTCTGGATAATATTGCGTACTATGAGACATACATTGACCAGCAGATATCCAAAGGTTATACAGAGGAAGCAGTAATGGAAACGCTAGGCAGTCCCAATCTGATTGCCAAGACGATTATTGAGACTGGCGGTGGTACGGGCAGCTATGATGCAGGAGATCCTGAAGAATTTACAGATGCCTATAACAGAGAATTGCGCAAAGCGTATTTCCGGGAAAATGCAGAAGCAGCCGGTATGGATTATGACAATACAGGTTCTTCCGGTGTGTTTATTATAAACGGCAGACGCTACGATACTGGAAAGTGGTATGTAAAAGCACTGATTGCAGCGGTGGTCATACTGATTGTGCTGGTCATTGCATTTTTGCTGATCATTATTTTAAAAGGCATATATCTTGCAGTCAAATGGCTGGCTCTTCCTGTACTTGTGGTTTGTTTGATTTCTTATATTCTGAAACGTCTGCTCTAAAAAATTGAGAAACTGCTTTTGGGTATTTGGAGAATATTTTTCCCTCACATAGCCATACTAAATGTTGCACAAGGGTGCAGCCAATCAGTGTCAGCGCTGTTTTCACAGATGGGCTACAGGTATTAAGCGGCGCAGAAAAGAGGGATTTTATGAACAACAAGCAGCAGAATAATGCAGGTAATATGGATAGCCAGAATACAGCATCATCCAGAAATGCATCTACTCAGAATGCAAGCTCCAGAAATGCATCTACTCAGAACGTAAGCTCCAGAAATGCATCTACTCAGAACACAAGCTCCAGAAATGCATCTACAACACAGGGCAATTCAAAAAATGCAGCTACGCAGAATGGTAATTCCAGAAATTGCGGGAGCAGAAATACCAGTGGAGACACCACCAGCCAGAATGCATCCAGAAATGCCGGCTCATACAGTAACGCATACGACGCTTCCTCAAACAATGAATAATCAAGTGTGTGGGTAACAGGTAATAATCTGCATTAAAATATATTTTGGTGCAGGCGTGGTCTAAGATGAAATACCCTGATAGCAGGCGCAAAATGAGATTGTGCTGGCTGTCAGGGTATTTTATTCATGACAACGGAAAGGACGCAAAGCATGCTTTTTGTTGTTCAGAAAATAGAAATTCGCTAAGGGTATTTTCCATTGTTTATGATAAAAAATCATATAAAAAAGCAAATCGGAGAAAACTAATACAAATCGGAGTTATTTGATATTTTCTTCCGAAACATTTGCTGATATGATAATGCTATAAGATAGAACACTAGAAAAAAGAGAGTTCTATAGAATTATTCAGATTTGTAAACAATTGTTTTTATTCCTCCTTGTTTTGTTGCAATTGTTTTCAAATAAATATCTCTTTTGTATCAGGAAAAGGCCGTGTCTTAAGATATGGTCTTTTTTCCTGTGTATGGGAAAGTCCATTGACACAAACGGTTTTGGGATTTACTATATAAAAGGATTAAAATGAACTGAAACAGAAGCCATAGGGCGAAAAGGAGTTATATGAAAACACTGGAACTGATTGCACCATGCCATTTTGGGCTGGAAGCAGTATTGAAGCGGGAAATTATAGATTTGGGATATGAGATCAGCCAGGTAGAGGATGGCAGAATTACCTTTATTGGGGATGCAGAGGCCATTTGTCGGGCCAATATAAATTTAAGAACAGCCGAACGTATTCTGGTTAAAGTAGGAAGCTTTCATGCCGTGACTTTTGATGAATTGTTTGAGGGCACCAAAGCTTTGGACTGGGGGAGTTTTCTGCCAAAGGACGGTAAGTTCTGGGTTACAAAGGCTTCTTCTGTAAAGAGTAAGCTTTTTTCTCCAAGCGATATCCAGTCCATCATGAAAAAAGCCATGGTAGAGAAAATGAAAACCGTTTATGGCACCACTGTATTTCCGGAAACAGGAGCCTCTTACCCGGTGCGTGTATTTTTAATGAAGGATGAAGTAACAGTGGCTCTGGATTCTACAGGAGATTCTCTTCACAAAAGAGGGTACCGGCCTTTCACTGCCAAGGCGCCCATCAGTGAGACCCTGGCAGCAGCGCTGATTATGCTGACTCCATGGAATAAGAACCGTATTTTGGTAGATCCATTCTGCGGCAGTGGCACTTTCCCCATTGAGGCAGCTATGATGGCAGCCAATATGGCGCCTGGTGTAAACCGTTCTTTTCTGGCAGAGCAGTGGGATAATCTGATTTCCAAAAAACTGTGGTATGAAGCAGTGAATGAGGCGATGGATCTGGTAGACGATACTGTGTCTGTGGATATTCAGGGATATGATATAGACCCTGAAGTGGTCAAACTGGCCAGAGAAAATGCAAAACTGGCAGGGGTGGATCACATGATTCATTTCCAGCAGCGCCCGGTAAGTGCGTTGAGTCATCCCAAAAAATATGGTTTTATTATTACCAATCCGCCCTATGGAGAACGTCTGGAGGACAAGGCAGACCTGCCAAAGCTGTACAGAGAGTTTGGAGAGCGGTTTGCTGCACTGGATGACTGGTCTGCTTATATGATTACTTCTTATGAAGAGACGCAACGGTATTTTGGTCGGAAAGCGGACAGAAACCGTAAAATCTATAACGGTATGATCAAAACCTATTTTTACCAGTTTCTGGGACCTAAGCCCCCTAAGAAGCAGGGATAGTGAAAGGAATGATAAATGATAGTCAGTAAATCTGATGGTAAGTGGGATTTAATAGTGGGCTATACTTATGAAACTGAGGCAGAAGGAATACTGCCTGGAAAGAATGGAGAAGATATGGAAAAAATTTTATTTGCTACATCCAATGAGGGAAAGGTAAGAGAAATTAAAATGATTTTATCCGGCATGGAGGTTGTATCTTTAAGGGAAGCCGGAATTGCAGTAGATATTGATGAAAACGGTGCTACCTTTGAAGAGAATGCTGTCATCAAAGTAGAAGCACTGCGTCCATACTGGAAGGGGATTATTTTAGCAGATGATTCTGGACTGGAAGTAGATTATCTGGGAAAAGAGCCAGGTGTGCATTCCGCAAGATATATGGGAGATGCACCATATGAGTTGAAAAACAGAAGCATTATTGAGAAGTTAGAGGGCGTGGAGGGAACAGACCGTTCTGCACGATTTGTCTGTGTCATTGCAGCAGCTTTGCCTGACGGCAGAACACTGACCACCAGAGGCACCATTGAAGGGGTCATTGCCAAAGAACCTGCAGGCTGTGGCGGATTTGGATATGATCCTATTGTATATGTGCCGACCCTTGGAAAAACCACGGCAGAAATCTCTGCGGAGGAAAAAAATGCAATCAGCCACAGAGGTAAGGCTTTGCGTCAGATGAAGGAGTTGTTGGAGCAGGAGGGCTTTTAAAGTCGTTCTGGAAGTATGTGTGAGAAAGGTCTGGAGAAACTGTGGTAGTATTGGTGATCAGTGATAATCATGGTGTTATGAACAGAATGATGGATGTAATCAGACGGGTAAAGCCGGATTTACTGGTGCATTTGGGAGATTCCCAGATGCGCCCGGATACTTTGGCAGAGCTTGCGGGGTGTACGGTAGAGGCAGTGGCAGGTAACTGTGATGGGTCTAACGGACTGCCCAGGGAAAAGGAAATCCAGATAGGCAGTCTGCGGGTCTTCATTGCCCATGGAGACCGGTATGGTGTCCGTTCCGGGTCTGGGTATATCCGAAGTGCGGCAGAAAAAAGAGGCTGCCAGCTGGCAATGTATGGGCATACCCATATACCCGTATTGGAGCAGTATCCTGGTATGACAGTATTAAATCCCGGCAGTATCACCAGTCCCAGACAGGGGGACGGTATTGGTACCTATGCATTAATTGAGATTGATCGTGCCGGGCAGGCACATTATACCCTGTGTCAATATATCCAGTCAGGAAAATAGAATAAGCACTTTTCTGTTGTCTACAGCCTTTTCAAAAAGTAAAAAAAATTGAAAAAAGTGTTGACAAAAACAAATGAATACTATATAATAACTCTTGCGTTGTGATTCAGCGAAAAATAAAAATGCTGATGAACATCGGGGTGTGGCTCAGCTTGGCTAGAGCGCCTGGTTTGGGACCAGGAGGCCGCAGGTTCGAATCCTGTCACCCCGACTGTGCGGGTGTAGTTCAATGGTAGAACACCAGCCTTCCAAGCTGGATACGTGGGTTCGATTCCCATCACCCGCTTCCTGGAGACAGGAATTATATGAAATCTACTTATGGTGGGTATAGCGCAGCTGGTTAGCGCGTCAGATTGTGGCTCTGAAGGCCCAGGGTTCGAATCCCTGTATCCACCCTTGTAGGACAAAGTACCTACTAACCCAGTGTTGTTGGGCTATCGCCAAGCGGTAAGGCACAGGACTTTGACTCCTGCATCTCGTTGGTTCGAATCCAACTAGCCCAGTATGGGATACTAGCTCAGTCGGTAGAGCACTTGACTTTTAATCAAGGTGTCGCGGGTTCGAATCCCGCGTGTCTCAGTATCGATGCAACATCGAATTGGATTCGAGTGATTCAGTGAAATGGTTATTGTTTGCAGAAGCGGACGATAGCCATTTTGTTGTTCATGGCAGCAGAAAGTTTGCAAAGCGTAAGTTCTGTTGTCTTGTATAAAGAAATTGACTTTTATTTGTCATAATGGTACAATAATTGTGTTTGCGGGCATGGCGGAATTGGCAGACGCGCCAGATTTAGGTTCTGGTGTCAACTGACGTGCAGGTTCAAGTCCTGTTGCCCGCATCTCTAAACCCCTTGATTTACAAGGGGTTTTTACTTTTTTGGTGACGTTTTAGGTGGAATATTGGGTTTCTTTCCACAGCAGAGCTGTAGATGTATCGGACTGAATAGGAACGGATTCTTTGCAATAGAAAACGGGTTCTTTGGTATATCTTTACAAAAACAAAGAATAAATTTGTTAAATGTGCAGAATTTCTATTTTTACACAATTAATCAATTGACTTTTTGTTCATAATGCGCTACAATAATGACATGAAAAGGTTGGAAACGTTTCCACTTTTGTGAATTATGACGTTTTCCCTTATCGTTTTGGCTTTAGCGGCTGTGCCGAACGAGCATATATCATTTTTTAGGAGGATTATGAAAATGAAGAAAAGAATCATTGCAACAATTATGGCTTGCATGATGGTGGGCGGTATGTTTGCAGGCTGTGGCAAGAAAGAAGATACCGACCCTTCCGTTTACTATCTGAACTTTAAACCAGAGCAGGATCCAGCATGGCAGGCACTGGCTGCTGAGTACACTGAGTTGACAGGTGTGCCGGTTACTGTTGTAACTGCTGCATCCGGTACATATGAAGAGACTTTGTTAGCTGAGATGGCTAAGGATGAGGCACCTACTCTGTTCCAGGTAAATGGACCTGTAGGTCTGGCAAACTGGAAGGATTACTGCTACGATTTGGCAGATTCCAAGATTTACAGCCACCTGACCAGTGATAACTACGCTCTGATTGAGAACGAATCTGTTTACGGTATTGCTTATGTTATCGAGTCTTATGGTATCATCACAAACAAGACTCTGTTAGCAGAGGCAGGATACACTGTAGATGATATTCAGTCTTTTGAGGATTTAAAGGATGTTGCTGAGGATATTACAAGCCGCAGCGATGAATTAGGTTTTGCAGCATTTACCAGCCCTGGTATGGACTCTTCTTCTGACTGGAGATTCAAGACTCACTTGGCAAACCTGCCAATCTACTTTGAGTATCAGGCAGATGGTATTGGTACTACTGAGGCAATTAAGGGTACATACCTGGATAACTACAGAGATATCTGGGATCTGTATATCAACAATACTACCTGTGCAGGTGCTGATTTATCCGCTAAGACTGGTGCTGACTCTGAGAACGAGTTTATCAATGGAGAGGCAGTATTCTTCCAGAATGGTTCCTGGGAGTATGGTACTCTGTCCAATACATATGCTGATGATGAACTGGCTATGATTCCTCTGTACATTGGTGTAGGCGATGAGGCAAATCAGGGTCTGTGTACCGGTACTGAGAACTACTGGTGTGTAAATAAGGAAGCTTCTAAAGTAGATATTCAGGCAACCTTAGACTTCATTGAGTGGTGTGTAACTTCTGAGGCAGGAACTCAGAGCATGGCAACTGATATGGGCTTTGTAATTCCATATGATACTGCTTTAGAGTCTCCAAACCTGTTTGTAAAGCAGGATGCTGAAATGGCTGCTGCAGGCAAGACTCCTGTATCCTGGAACTTCCCAACCATGCCATCTGAGGAGTGGAAGAACGTTCTTGGTTCTGCTCTGACTGCTTATGCTGCTGATCCTACAGATGCAAACTGGGATGAGGTTGTTGCTGCATTTGTTGATAACTGGGCTGCAGAGTACGCTCTGAAATAATGAATGACCTGTGAGGGTGGGTCTTAGGTTCATCCTCATTCAAAAAATCTGATGAGGGCAAACAGCAGACTGTGATATTCTTTTGCTGTTTGCCCTCTATTCATGACAATGAAAAGTTGGCAAAGCGCCCTTTCTATTGCTATCAAATTAAATTATGTTTTCGGAAGGAGGAACTCTTCTTGACTAAAGCAATGAAAAAATGGTGGCCGTTATTTCTCCTGCCTACGTTTGCAGCTTTTATTATCGGCTTTATAGTTCCTTTTGTGGAAGGTCTTTATCTGTCATTTTGTGAATTTACCACGATCAATAAGGCTTCCTGGGTTGGTTTTAGCAATTACATTAAGGTATTTCAGGACAATCAGTTCTGGCATTCTCTGGGATTTACAGCCAGCTTTACAGTGGTATCTACGATTCTGATCAATGTGATCGCTTTTGCAGTGGCTCTGGCTCTCACCAAAAATATCATAGGTACCAATGTTTTCCGTACCGTATACTTCATGCCTAACCTGATCGGTGGTATTGTTCTGGGTTATATCTGGAACATTTTGATCAACTGTATACTGAGTATTGTAGGAGAACCACTGCTGGCATTGAACAGCGCAGCAGGTTACTGGGGACTGATTATTCTGATGTGCTGGCAGCAGATCGGTTATATGATGATTATTTATATTGCAGGCCTGCAGTCTATTCCACTGGATTACTTAGAGGCCGCACGTATTGATGGTGCTACCAATTTTCAGGTGCTGTACAAGATCAAGATTCCTAATGTAATGCCTTCCATTACCATTTGTCTGTTCCTGACTCTGACCAATTCCTTTAAGCTCTTTGACCAGAACCTGGCATTGACAGGAGGCGAGCCAAATCACCAGACAGAAATGTTGGCTCTGAACATTTACAACAACTTCTACGATCGTGCTGGTGCAGTATGGAAGGGAATCGGACAGTCAAAGGCTGTGATTTTCTGTATCATGGTCATTGTGATTTCCTTGCTTCAGCTTCGTGCAACCCGTTCTAAGGAGGTGCAGCAGTAATGAAAAAGAAAAATCGTATTGCCAATGGCTTGTTGACAATCATTCTGACTATTTTCAGCTTTGCATGGATATATCCTATTGTTATGATTCTGTTGAACTCTTTAAAGAAGGAGTCAGCAATCTCCACAAATACTGCGTTCCAGCTGCCTACATCAGAGACCTTTGCAGGGATAACTAACTATGTTGACGCAATTGGATCCAAGGGCTTTCTGGAAGCATTCCTCACCAGCCTTCTGATCACGGTTACTTCTGTAATTGCGATTTTAGTTTGCTGCTCTATGTGTGCATGGTATATTACCCGTATTCAGAATATCTTTACCAAAGCATTGTATTACCTGTTTGTATTTTCTATGGTAGTGCCTTTCCAGATGCTGATGTTCACACTGGCTTCTACCTCTGATATGCTGAATCTGAATAAGCCATGGAATATCTGGATCATTTATCTGGGCTTTGGCGCAGGTCTGGCAGTATTTATGTTTACCGGATTCATGAAATCCATTCCCCTGGAGATCGAGGAAGCAGCTATGATTGATGGCTGTAATCCGCTGCGTACATTCTTTTCTGTTGTACTGCCTATTCTGAAGCCTACCATGATTTCTGTAGGTATTCTGGAGACCATGTGGGTATGGAATGACTATCTGCTGCCTTATCTGGTTCTGGATAGAAAGAAGTATACCACTGTACCAATCTTGATTCAGTATTTCAAGGGCAGCTATGGCAAGGTGGAAATGGGACCTATGATGGCATGTATTATGCTGACCGTTTTACCAATTGTTATTATCTATCTTCTGTGCCAGAAGCACATCATCAAAGGTGTGGCAGCTGGTGCTGTTAAGGGCTGATGGATAAGAATTGGAGGGATATCACAAAATGACAATCAAAGACCTTGCAGCTCAGACAGGCTACGCTGTTGGTACCGTTTCCAGGGTGCTGAACAACCAGCCTAATGTCAGTGCGAAGGCCAGAGAAATCATTCTGCAGGCTGCAAAAGATGCGGGATTTCAACTGAATGCCAATGCAAAGCAGTTAAAGCAGCAGTATAGGAAATCCATTGTAGTTGTGGTAAAAGGCACCAGCAATGAACTCTTTTCTGAATTGGTGGAAGCCATTCAGAGTCAGTTTTCCCAGACGAAATATCCGTTGATCGTGGATTATGTGGATGAAGACTCCAATGAAGTTGCACGGGGGGCTCAGCTGTGTTTTGAGAAAAAACCGCTGGGAATGCTGTTTCTGGGGGGAAATTACATTAATTTTATAACGGATTTTGAGAAAATTGATGTTCCTTGTGTTCTGGTGACCAACTGTGCTGCCCAGTTGGATTTCCCAAATCTTTCCAGCGTTTCTACCGATGACTTTCAGGCAGCTTTGAGTGCCATGAATGCCCTGATTGCCCTGGGACATAAAAAAATAGCTATTATCGGCGGTGATATTAACTATTCTGATATCAGCCGGCTGCGTTTTGATGGCTGTATTCAGGCCCTTTACGATCACAACATTCCTTTTGACGAAGACAGGGCTTACAAAGCGGTACGTTTTTCCTATCAGGACGGATATGATGCTACCCAGAGCCTGTTGGCATCAGGGTGGCGGTTTACAGCCTTGTTTGCTGTAGCGGATGTCATTGCCATTGGCGCCATCCGGGCATTGCGGGACAATGGCCTGCGGGTACCGGAGGATGTGTCGGTGATGGGGTTTGATGGATTGCCTCTTGGTAATTTTCTGGTACCACAGTTGTCTACTGTGAATCAGTCTATTTCACTCATTGCCAAGCGTAGTGTGGAAATTTTGATTGAATGTATTGAGAATGGCGTCTCGGTGCGCCATGAAACCATTCCATTTGCAATTAATCAGCGTGAAAGTACACGCCGTATTCAAGAGGGAGAAGATTCTTATGCGTAAAAGCGGTATTTTAATGCATATCACATCCCTGCCGGGTCCTTATGGTATCGGCACTATGGGCAGAAATGCCTATGATTTTGTAGATTTTCTTCAGAAAGCGGGACAGTCTTATTGGCAGATTCTTCCTTTAAGTCCCACTGGTTATGGTGATTCACCGTATCAGTCTTTTTCTACATTTGCCGGAAACCATTATCTGATCGACCTGGATATTCTCATTGAGCAGGGGCTGCTGTCCCAGGAGGAAGTAGATTCTGTCAGCTGGAACAGGGATAGTGAACGGGTTGACTATGGTAACTTGTATGAAAATCGTGAAAAAGTGCTATATCAGGCATTTGAGCGGTTTGTACCTACAGAATCGTATTATCATTTTGTGGACAGCAACAGTGACTGGCTGGAGGATTTTGCACTGTTTATGGCACTGAAGCGTAAATTCAAAGGAGAGGGATGGCAGAACTGGACCTTGTCACTGATGATGCGGTTAGAGGCTGGTCTGGATGCTTACCGGCTGGAACTGCAGGACCCCATCCGTTTCCAGTATTTCCTGCAATATCAGTTCTTTGCACAGTGGCATGCTTTGAAAAACTATGCCAATGAAAAAGGAATTCAGATCATCGGTGATGTGCCGATTTATGTTCCCATGGATTCTGCAGATGTATGGGCCAATCCTCATCTGTTCCAGCTGGATGGCAACAGAAAGCCAAAGATGGTAGCAGGATGTCCTCCGGATTCCTTCAGTGCTGATGGTCAGCTCTGGGGCAATCCACTGTATGACTGGGAGCAGATGAAAGAAGCCGGCTATGACTGGTGGATCCGCAGACTTCGTGCTGCAGGTGATATGTATGATGTAGTACGTCTGGATCATTTCCGTGGATTTGAAAGCTATTGGGCAATACCCGCCAGGGATGAGACGGCAAGGAATGGCAGTTGGATGCCAGGTCCGGGTATGGACTTTATCAATGCTGTACAGAAAGCCTTCCCTGAGCTGCAGTTTATTGCAGAGGATCTTGGGTATGTAACAAAAGAGGTCCGGCAGCTGCAGCTGGATTCCGGTTATCCGGGTATGAAGCTTTTACAGTTTGCTTTTGATTCCAGAGAAGCAGGCAGCTATCTGCCGCATCTGTATCCTGTAAATTCTGTATGTTATACCGGTACCCATGACAACGTGACCACTGCCCAGTGGTTTGAAGAAGCTGCAGCAGAAGATGTTGCCCATGCAAAAGCCTATCTGGGGTTGAATGAGGAAGAAGGTTATGTATGGGGCATGATTCGTGGATGCATGAGTTCAGTGAGCAGGCTGTGTATTGTGCAGATGCAGGATTATTTGCAGCTGGGCGCCTGTGCCCGGATGAATCATCCAGGTACTCTTTCTAACGACAACTGGACATGGAGGGCATCTGCTGATTTCATGACTCCGGCATTGACGGAGAAAATATTGAAAATCACCCAGCTTTATGGCCGAGTATAATGAGTCTGCTGCCATTGACTCCATTTTTGGAAATTTCTTGACAAAACCATATGAAGTTTGATACAATCCCAGATGGTATCAGGGAGTAGTTCACATCCGAAAAGATGTTATGCATAACGTCATCACACCGGAAACGGTCGGAATGCATACTGAAATAAGAACGAGACTTTTATCGCACTTTTTACGTGCAATAAAAGTCTTTTTTTATGGCAATATACAGTACGTGAATCTGTGCTTCTATGTATAAGGTACTCAGTGGAGGAATGGTTATGGAAATGTTGTTACAGTTTGTATTATTAGTGATCGGTTTTGTTATGCTGGTAAAGGGCGCAGACTGGTTTGTGGACGGTGCTGCCGGTATAGCCGGTAAGTTTGGGATTCCCCAGCTGGTCATTGGTCTGACCATTGTGGCATGCGGTACCAGCGCGCCGGAAGCTGCAGTCAGTATTGGAGCAGTGTTAAAGGGAAGTGCCGGGATTACCATTGGAAATGTGGTGGGCAGCAATATTTTAAATATTTTGATTATTTTGGGTATCACATCTGTCATTACAACCTTGAAGGTATCCCGTTCTACTATTAAATGTGAGATTCCCTTCATGATTTTTGTAACAATATTACTTTTTGTGTTTGGTTTTACAGGCAGTGAGATAAGTTTTATAGAAGGATGTCTGCTGTGGCTGGCATTTATCGTTTATCTGGTGTATTTGTTCCGAATGGCGAAAAATAACCGGGAGGAAGGAGAGGAAGAACAGACACAGGCATCTGCAGTGAAGCTGCTGATCCTGCTTTTTGCAGGTCTGATTATTGTTGTGTGGGGCAGTGATGTGACTGTGGATGCTGCAACCGCGATTGCCCGGGAAATGGGTATGAGCGAGCGTTTCATCGGTTTGACCATTGTGGCTCTTGGAACTTCTCTGCCGGAGCTGGTTACCTCTGTGACTGCTGCCATGAAAAAACAGGCAGATATTGCCATTGGCAACATTGTAGGCAGCAATATTTTCAATATCCTGTTTGTAGTAGGTACAACAGCGTTGATTCGTTCGGTAACCTTTGAACAGATATTTCTAATTGACACACTGGCAGCACTGGCTGCAGGTGTGATTTTGTGGCTGTGTGTTTGGAAAAAGAAGATGCTTACAAAACCGGCAGGTGTTATTATGCTGATTGCATATGCTCTTTATTTCCTGTACCTGGTATTCCAGCCCATTCTCTTTTAAATGTTTTGTATAATAAAAAGTCAGCCAAATGCAGACAGGAAAGGCAGAATCACCGTCTTGTGTTTGGCTGGCTTTTTGCATGTATGGATCTTATATGTCCTCAGGCAATTGGAACTGAGGCAGAATATATGGTATTCTGCTGTACATCAGTCGATTTTTCTGTTTCGCTGTAAGCAAAGATACAGTCCGTAAATAATGCCTGGAATCCGGAAGAAAATCAGGTCATGGCGGTAAGGACCGGTATAAGTATATTCCCGGCTGCGGCGCAGGGTGCGAAATCCCAGATACTGGATCATATTAGCGGATCTGGAAAGAAAGCTTCTGGACAGATCGATCCGTTCTCCAAAGAAGACCTGACTGCCTATGGGATTTTCAATCATTTTCTGCAAAATGGGCAGTCCTTCCAACACATCAGATAAAACCGGGCGTACCAGAATATCATGAGGATAGGGCAGGAGGGCATACTTTTTATCCGGCTGATAATAGAGTACTTCATCTCTGATAAAATTTTCTCCTTTAAAAACAGGAAAGCGATATTTCTTAAGAATTTCTGTACGATAAATGACCGCCCGGAAAACAGGAAGACGGTAGGGCGTCACAAAATATCTGGAAAAACGCCGAAGTATCTGCCAGGGTCTTGCTTTCCGTATGCTGCTGTCATAAAAGGTTACGCTGCGTTCTGTAGACAAGCTGCCCCCAATGCGGTTTCCTCTGGTACTGCGGGCTAAGGCGATCATACCGCTGATCTCCCTGTTTTGGGTAAAATCCTGGTTCTGGAACTTTGTAAACAGTTTTCTGTCATTCCATTTGTCAGCCATTTCAAAGTTGGGGCGGGACTGTTCTATGCGGATATTGGCAGAGGACCAGGCAGCATTGATTTCCGCCATGGTAATTTTTTCCGGAATAACAGGCCCGGTGGGTGCTTCCTCAGGAACAGGTTCCGGTTCTGGCTCTGGTTCTGGTTCCGGTTCTGGCTCAGGTTCCGGTTCCGGTTCAGGAGCAGAAGCAGCTGCCAGTCTTTGTAAGAGCAGGTCTGCCTCATCCTGGGCATCTTGTGCCATTTGGGAACGGTATATGATAAAGTCAGCTGTTTGTGCAATTCTTTCTGATTCCTGCTGCATGTAGGTAACCTTTCCCGTAGGAACTACATTAAATTCTTTCTGGAAATTGCGCTCCCTTCTGCGTTCCCGAAATTGATCCACACGCTTGAAGATCTTGGAAAAAGCGAAAGGCTCTGACTCAATGTGAATGCGGGTTTTCCCCATTTTGATGCCTTTTTGAAAGGGAGAAAAGGGCTTCTTGGTTTTCGGTTTTTTCTTTGCAGGAGCAAAAAGCTTCTTTTTTTCTTTTTTGGGAGCTTTTGCCGGTTCTTCTGCAGCTGCAGGAGGAGGGTTATGAATGGGTTCCGGTTTCTGGGGATTGGTATCAATGGAGTCGTGGTTATAAAAGCGGTATTCAGACGCATGATAAGTTTGATTCCAGAATGTTTTCAGCTCCTCTACAAATTCTCCTGTGATAAAATCTTCTGGTTCCAGGGAAAAGAACAGCTCTCCTTTTGCATGCTTTAAGGCATAGTTGTAGCTTAAATGTCTTCCTGGGTTTTTTTGTACAAACAGGTTGATATTCATTTCGTTGGCAGCGATCCACTGATTCACAATGTTAATGGATTCCTGGTCAGAAGCAGGTATCACAATGATCCATTCAAAATCGGTACAGAATTGTACCAGGAGATTGGAATACATCTGAGGCAGCAGCTTTGCCTGATCGCAGACTGCAGTAAATATGGTTAAGAACATAACATTCCCCCTTAAAAGGTTTTTACCGGTGTAAATATATTTACAGTATAGCATAGGGAAAAGTAGAAAGGAAGCTGTGCAGTTTCCAAATAGTTTATAAAATTTTAGGAATAATATCGTTGTGATTTAAAAAGGGCCAGAGTATAATGAATATTGTGGAATCAGAAAGCAGGTAGTATAACCGGAAAGGAGTTATAATGAAGAAATCAAAAGTAATGGCTTGGGTTGGAGCAGGTGCAGCAGTGGGAACTGCCTGTGGTGTTGCATTGTATTGTGCAAAAAAGCGTGCAAAGAAGTCTGTAATAGAAAACAGTGTATGTGTATCGATAGAAGGTGTAGATGTGGATGGAGACGGTTCCTCTGATATGCTGATGGTGGATACTGACGGAGATGGCACAGTAGATACTGTACTGGCGGATACTACAGGAGATGGCAATGTAGATACCATTATGGTGGATACAGATGGAGATGGTACTTTAGACACCATGCTGGTAGATGAGCAGGGAACTGGTGAATTTGTAATTGCTTCCGAGTCAGAACAGGAAGAAGCATAAGCAGCCAGGAGAAAAACAGCACACATTTTAGAAAGACTTCACATATTCTGTAAAAGGGATATGTGGAGTCTTTTTTAGACCAGGTAAAATGGAGGGACTTATGCCAAAAGTAGTAATTGATGCGGGACATGGGGGCCGGGATCCAGGAGCAGTATTTGAAGGGCGTCAGGAAAAAGATGATAACCTGGCTCTGGCTCTGGCAGTGGGAGAACTGCTGAAAAAAAATGGGATTGATGTAGTATTCACCAGAACTACAGATGTATATGATTCCCCTTATGAAAAAGCGGTGATCTCCAATAATGCAGATGCAGATTTTTTTGTTTCTCTTCATCGCAATTCTTCCCCCACACCAGGAGTAGGAAGCGGGGTCCAGACTCTGGTATATGAGGATCAGGGCGTTGCAGGAGAAATGGCCCGGAATATCAATGCGGAATTAAGCAGACTGGGATTTCAGGATCTGGGAGTGGACGAGCGGAAAGGATTGGTGGTTCTGCGGCGTACAGAGGCACCGGCAGTCCTGGTGGAAACCGGTTTTATCAATAATAAAGAAGATAACGCTCTGTTTGATGAGAAATTTGATGAAATTGCCGCCGGCATTGCCGATGGCATTCTGACCACATTAGATATGAATCCACCGGACACAAGGCCTCTATACCGGGTGCAGGTAGGTGCATACAAAAACCGGGCCAATGCCAATGCCCAGTTGCAGCAGCTGCAGCAGGAAGGTTTTCCGGCCTTTCTGATCTATGAAGACGGATTGTTCCGGGTACAGGTAGGTGCTTTTGAAATTCTGAACAATGCAGTGCGGATGGAACAGGCACTGCGCAGGGCAGGATACAATACCTTTATTACTACCTGACCAAACAAAGATCCCCGGACTGTTTGCTGCCACAGTCCGGGGTGCAAAAGGGGGAGGATACACCTGCACAGACCTTGCCATGTGAGACACAGCCGGTATCTGCTGCAGGTGTGAATTGTCTTGTGTAGGTTGCTTACTTCGTCTGAAGTAGAAGACCGTAAGAGGGGGAATCTGACGGTCTTCGGTCTCTATGAAAATAGCTCAGCGCTTCATAGAGGCTATTCATAGTATGGACAGTCTGTGGCAGATTATACATTGCTTTTTTTGGGGAAGCATGTATAATTAGAAAGTAACCCAATTTTTTATGGTACAGACCCTGCATATATGGGATGAGGTGGACATGGATATTTATACGGCTTTTGCCGCTTATTATGATCGGTGTATGGATGAAATTCCTTATGAAGAATGGAGCAGACTGGTGACAGACCTGCTGCAAAAGGATGGGATCCGGGACGGTCTGGTGCTGGAGCTTGGATGCGGCACTGGTACTATGACAGAACTCCTTGCAGCAGCAGGATATGATATGATTGGTGTGGATGCTTCAGGAGACATGCTTGCAGAAGCAATGGACAAGCAGTCACGATCCGGGAGCAGCATTTTATATCTGCAGCAGGACATGCGGGAGTTTGAGCTTTATGGTACAGTACGGGCAGTAGTGAGTGTATGTGATACCATGAACTACCTGCTTCATGAAGAAGATCTGCTTCATGTATTTCAGCTGGTAAATAATTACTTAGACCCTGGAGGACTGTTTTTGTTTGATTTAAAGACAGAGCATCATTTCCGGGATGTAGTAGGAGAGCAGAGCTTTGTGCAAAATGAAGAAGATGCCTGCATTATCTGGGAAAACTATTACTATGAGGATGAGCAGATCAATGAATATGCAGTTACCATGTTTGCCAGAACAGAAGAGGGCACATATGAGCGGACCCAGGAGCTTCATTACCAGCGTCCTTATTCCATAGAGCAGATTGGCAGACTTTTAGCTCAGGCAGGACTTTCACTTGTGGCAGTCTATGGGGAAACCGGTGATCATCCGCCACAGGAAGACAGCTGCCGCATTTATGTGCTTGCAAGAGAACAGGGAAAACAGCTTTGAAGATATACAGAAAAGTCTGTGATAAAAGAAGTCAGGCAAATGTCTGGATAAAAGAAATAGAACAAAGGAGAGAGTTATGTCAGATTATATGATTCGTGCAACGGCTGCCAACAATCAGATTCGTGCCTTTGCCGCTACAACCAAAGATATGGTAGAATATGCCAAGAATGCCCACGGAACCAGTCCGGTAGTCACTGCAGCTTTGGGCCGTCTGATGACAGGAGCGGCTATGATGGGAAGCATGATGAAAGCACCTACCGATTTGCTTACAGTAAAGATAGAAGCAGATGGACCTATGAAGGGCATGATTGTTACCGCTGATTATGCAGGTAACGTAAAAGGATATCCATTTGTACCAGATGTCATGCTTCCTCCCAATGACAAGGGAAAATTAGATGTTGCAGGTGCAGTTGGAATTGGTGTGTTAAGTGTCATAAAAGATCTGGGTTTAAAAGAACCTTATGTGGGACAGACCATTTTGATTACCAGCGAAATAGCAGAAGATCTGACCTATTATTATGCCACCTCTGAACAGACCCCTTCCAGTGTAGCATTGGGTGTGCTGATGAACCGGGATAATACCGTCCGTCAGGCAGGCGGTATGATTATCCAGCTGATGCCTAATACAGAGGATTCAATCATTGATGGGCTGGAAGCCAAGATCGCAACGATTTCTTCCATTACATCTTTATTAGAACAGGGGATGACTCCGGAGGATATTCTGGAATATGTATTGGGGGATTTTGGACTTGAGATTACAGACCGGATGCCGGTACAATTTTATTGCAACTGCAGTAAGGAACGGGTGTCCAGAGCTCTGGCCAGCATTTCCAAAGAGGAGATCCGTGAAATGATTGCAGAAGGAAATCCTGTGGAAGTGAACTGCCAGTTCTGTAACAGCCATTACCAGTTTGATATGGAAGATTTGCAGAGCCTGCTGTAAAGCAGGATCCTTCCATTTCTCAAAAGCCTGCCACCAGGCGTCTAATCAAACAGTGCAAAAAAGGAGACATCCCCATAATGGAAGATGTCTCTTTTTGCTTCACCAAATAAATTATAATTGGCAGATGCCGCTCAGAAAATACTGATTTCACAGATGTCTTGGTACATCTGTCAATATATGAATTAAACTCTGGTTACGTTAACAGCCTGAGGTCCTTTGCTGCCTTCAATGACATCATACTCAACCTTCTGGCCTTCCTCTACAGTACGGAAACCGTCGCCGTTGATTCCGGTATAGTGTACGAATACCTCACTGCCGTCTTCCTGGCTGATGAAGCCGTAACCCTTCTGGTTATTGAACCATTTTACGATACCCTGCATGGTATTACCTCCAACATAACATTTACCTGCAAAAGCAGATGGTCTTAGAATACCATATATAGAAAAAGGTGTCAATCCAGTTTCAAACAATTCTGAAATATTGTCCGCAGGAGACGGATAGTCTGACAAGAATTATGTCGAAAAAAAGTTGTAGAAAAAGTAAAATGCAGCGTAATGACTTACGCTGCATTTCTCCAAAAAGGAGGGGGAATATAAGGGGTTGTCAACCGCCAGGGGAGAGGGAAGATAAAAGCGGTCGACACTCTATCGAAAATAAGTAATAAACATTTCTTGTGATTTCATCATATCAGATAGTTGCGAAAATTGCAAGAAAAATAATCTGAGCATTTTGGAAGAAAAATTGTAAAAAATGAAAGTTAAGGTTTGAGAAAAGAAGAAAATATTTTGTCTTTTGTATAAAATATGAAAAAAAGGTCGAACAATGTTGGCAATTTTTGAAAGAAATCAAGAAAGAAATCAAGAAAGAACAGCTGCAGAATGCAGAAAAGAAACCTTTCGGAATAACATGTTTCCGGAATAAAACCTTTCTATGAGAAGAAAATTTGCAAAATAAGTGAGTTTTCGAAAAAATGGTATCAGACTGGTTTCTGAAAATATGTGCTATTATGGCAATCTATTTCCCATTATATAAATATTTTTTGGAAAAAATGAACATAAGAAAATACATTTTTTTTCATTTAGAATGGTTGCGTTCCGCTTTGAATGTGCTATTATGGTAATAGGAAAATATTCTGGAAAGGGGGCAGTGTAAATGGAAAAAATTTCGGCAGATGTTCAGATGAAGTGTGGTCTGAGTCTGAAAATGGCAGCACGTATAGCAGATACAGCAGCACGCTGCAGTGTAAGGGGACAGATCGTGAAAGGAAGTCAGTTTTATAACATTGGCAGTGTACTGCAGATGGCTTCCAGCGGCATTAACGCTCAGGACCAGATTACTGTTAACTGTACAGGAGCCAGAGCAGAGGAAGCAATGAAAATTTTTTTGAAGATACTACAGGAAAAGGAATGATGCAGGAGGGGGAAGCAGCTGTACGGAGTATGGCTGCTTTTTTCGTGATTCCATTTTTATAAGAAAAGGGTGGAAAACTTTGTAGTCAAATCGGGGAATCTGTAGTATGATAGTGATATTGCAAAACATATTAAGTGTTTGAAAATGAATAAAGGATATGGTGTTATGGGGAAAAATTTAGGAAAATGTCTGCTGTTTACAGCAGGTCTGGTAGTAGTGGATATTGGTGTCATTTCCTGGCTGTTTGACCAGGGAAGCCTTTTGGGGACAGCTTTGGGAATTACAGCTGGGATTATGAGTGTCATCCTCTTTTTTCTGGTGAATTATAGAATTCTGACGGCAAAGAGTCACGGAACAGGTGTGCAGGTGAACCAGCTGAGAGAGGGAGAAGATTACAAGAAAGCGCTGCAGAACTATCGGGGCAAGCCTGTATTTGCAGATATCGTAAGCAATACACTGACTCATTTGGATAGCTTGGAGAGAAAGGGAGAAAAGCTGGACGAAATCCTGTATCAGAACTACGGTGAAGGTGCAGAGAACTTCGAAAGCTACCGTGGTGTATGGGAAGATGCCCAGACTCTGGTATTTGAGAATGTAAAGCGTATTTTAAACGGTATGGCGGTATTTGACGAGCAGGATTACAGAAGGCTCAATGTGCAGAGACAGATGACAGATCTGCAAAAGGAAAAATATGCCATGTACCTTTCCCAGATGAAATATCTGCGTAAGCTTGTGGAAAATGATGAGCAGGTTTTATATGAGTTTGACAGACTGCTTTTGGAGGTATCCAAGCTCAGTGATAAGGATACGGAGACAGAGCTGCAGGCCATTCAGGATGTTACAGATTCTATTCGGGAGCTGCGTCTGGATGAGGATGCCGGTATGGGAATGCTGGCTGGTGAATAAACGTAGGAAAGATCATAGGCAATTGCGAAACACATACCGGACGCTTTGGAAAGTATCTGCAAGAAAATATTTTCACACAGGACGCGCTCTCGCTTCGGTGAAAACGCAGCGGTACTAATAAATTTTGCGCCTGAGGCGCAAAATTTAAAGTGCCGGCGTTTTCAAGAGTCCTGCTTAGAAAATATTTTCTTGCAGATACTTCCCAAAGCTGATATTGAATATAGTTTCGCAATTACCTAGGAAAGATCTGGAAGAGAGGTACATATGAAGAAGAAAAACAATGGGGTGGTTGTAGTTGTGCTGGCCCTGACAGCGGTTCTGGTATTTGCCTTGGTATATGCAGGGGTCAGTTTTGTGGGCAGCCTGTCTTCAGGGGGAGCCATGGACACGGAAAAGGCAGAAAAGCGTCTGAACAAGCTGGTTAATAATATAGAAGTAACAGAACTGGCTTTGCAAAAAGAATCTGTGCAGATCGGAACCACTTCTTTGGCAGACGAGCTGCCGGACATTGAAAAGTATCCTCTGGCTGTTGAAGGAGATGGTACACTGGATGTGGAGATCTTTACTTCTCCGGAAAAAGGCGGTACAGGTACGGACAGCTGGCTGATTGATGTTGCGGAAGAATTTAACCGGGAAGGATATACCATTGATGGACAGACTGTTTCCGTATCAATCCGAACCCTGGCATCAGGACTGGCAGCAGACTATATTGTATCCGGCAAATACAGGCCGGATGCATTTTCCCCATCCAATGAGTTATGGATTTCCATGCTGGAGGCCAATGGTGTAGAGGTGACCTGTGTAGAAGACCGTCTGGTAGGCAATGTTGCCGGTATCGTAGTATCCAGACAGACTTATAACCTGATTGAAGAAACCTATGGTGAGGTGTCTGTTGCTTCTATGACCAAGGCAACTGCTGAAAATAAGATTGCCATGGGATATACCAATCCATATTCCAGTTCTACAGGCATGAATTTTCTGATCTCAGCTTTATATGAGTTTGACCATGATGATATATTAAGCAATGCGGCTATGAAGGGATTTGAGGATTTCCAGAAAAACGTACCTTTTGTGGCATATACCACCATGCAGATGCGTGATGCAGTCAAGTCTGGTTCTTTTGACGGTCTGATCCTGGAATATCAGACATTCCAGAATACATCCGAACTGGCAAGCTATGAATTTATTCCGTTTGGTGCCCGTCATGACAATCCTCTGTACAGTATTGGACGGACAGATGCAGATACTGCTGCAGTGCTGGAATTGTTTGCAGAATACTGTCTGAATGATGAGTCTCAGGAGCGGGCTGGGGAATGTGGATTTAACGGATATGATGACTATGTAAGCCAGGTGCCGGAATATGACGGTAAGACTTTGCTGGCGGCACAGAGCTTCTGGAAGGAAAACAAGGACAGCGGACGTCCCATTGCTGCTGTGTTCGTTGCAGATATTTCCGGCAGTATGAGTGGAGAACCTATTACAGAGCTTAAGAATTCTCTGGTGAATTCTGCACAGTATATTAACAGCAGCAACAGCATTGGTCTGGTAAGCTATAGTGATGAGGTGTATATCAATCTGCCTATTGGAGAATTTGATATTAACCAATGGTCTTATTTTACTGGTGCGGTGAACAGCCTTTCTGCTGCTGGAGGTACAGCTACTTATGATGGTGTCTGTATTGGTATCCAGATGCTGCTTGAGGAACTGGAGGTAAATCCGGACTGCCGTCCTATGCTGTTTGTTTTAAGCGACGGCTACAGCAATACAGGCTGTGATTTAAGTGATGTAAAGCCAATTTTAGAGGCATATAATATTCCGGTTTACAGTATCTGCTACAATGACGGAGATTTTGATTCTCTGCAGGAACTGTCAGACATCAATGAGGCAGTATGCATCAATGCGGACTCAGAGGATGTGGTATACCAGTTAAAATGCTTATTCAACTCCCAGATGTAAGTGCAGTGACCTGGTGGAGTGCCAGGCAGCTGTTTTCTCTGGATGAATTGTATTGAGGCATAAACGATATGTTTTTATCATTCTGAAACCTAAGGATTGGCGTTTGCAAGCGTCTTGCTGAAAAATAATCCAATACACACTGTTCTCAAAAACTGCTGCAATTGTGCTGCACTTTGATGAAGAATGTTTTGGAAATGGAGGATGATGTATATGTGTCATGTTTTGGCAGACAGAAGAAAAAAGCTGTGTGAAAAGATACCCGGTCAGGCAGTGGTACTGCTGTATTGCGGAGAGCCGGTGCATTTTGGGGCAGATGGGTATTATCCCTTTGAGGCCAGCCGGATGTTTTATTACCTGACCGGTATCCGGCAGGAAAGCAGTGTGTTGCTGATGGTATTCAAAAATGGTGAGGTGCAGGAATCTCTGTATCTGGAGGAACCAAGGCTGGAGGTAGAGCGGTGGGTCGGCAAGAAGCTGACCTTTGCAGAAGGGCAGGCGTGCAGCGGCATTGGGGAGGTGGCAGATGTGTCAGCTTTGTCCGGAAAGCTGCATCGGCTGTTTGCAGAGGAAGGATATGAGACGTTGTATATGGATACCTATCGCTGTCAGCCCACAGATCTGCCGGATTATAACCTGGTAAAGGCCAAGGAGCTGCTGCAGGCCTATCCCCAGCTGCACTTAAAGGATCTGTCACCGCTGCTGGGTGAGCAGCGGATGGTGAAGGATGCCCTGGAAATTGAACTGACCAGAAAGGCTGTGGATCTGACAAAGACCGGATTAGAGCGTGTGCTGTCTGTGTTAAAGCCAGGAATGTATGAGTATCAGGTGCAGGCAGAGTTTGAGTATGCCATCCGGTATGCAGGGGCAGAGCAGACTGCATTTGCCACCATTGCAGGCTCCGGCATGAATGGCACCATGCTTCATTATGAGACCAATCATTGTGTCTGTGAGCCGGATACGCTGATCTTGCTGGATCTGGGCGCCAGATATCAGGGGTATAATGGGGACATCACCCGTACCTATCCGGTCAGCGGCAGGTTTACTCCAAGGCAGAAGCAGTTTTATGACATTGTATTGGAGGCCAATCTGGCAGTGCAAAAGGCAGCCAGACCGGGTACTACCCGTAAGGAGTTAAATGAACTGTGCAAAAAGGTGCTGGCTGAGGGGCTGATGAAGCTTGGCCTGATTCAGGAGGAACAGGAATTGAGCCGGTATTATATGCATTCTGTATCCCACCATCTGGGTCTGGATGTGCATGATGTAACAGGGCCTGAGACAGAGGTACTGCAGCCGGGCATGATCCTGACAGATGAACCGGGGCTGTATATTGATGAAGAAGCCATTGGTATCCGGATCGAGGATGATCTGCTGATTACAGAGGATGGATGTGAGTGTCTGTCACAGGATATTGTGCGTACCACTGAGGAGATCGAGGCATTTATGCAGGCGCATAGAGCGTAGGCGGAAATGAGAGAGCCTTGTTGCAGAATTGGATGTCCCTGCCAGAAGGCAAGAAGAAAATGCGAGAGTCCTGTTGCAGAATGGGATGCCCCTGTCAGAGGGTAAGAAGAAAATGCAAGAGCCCTGCAGTAAAATTGGATGCCTCTGTCAGAAGGTGTCAGGAAGCAAGAAAAAATCAGCAATCCAATGTGAAAAAATCCTTGTATTTTCTAGCCAAACAGGATATAATACACATGTATCAAAACTGGTGTTGATCAGAACTACGATTTGGCGCAAGTACAGAGAGCAGGCGGCTGGTGTAAGCCTGTATTGCAAAGAGTCTTTCCACTCTGGGAGCCGTCGGCGAGGAGCCGAAGGGGGATGCCCTTTACAGCATTGACGAGAGACCGTTTTACGGTAATTTGGGTGGCAACGCGGAGTCTTCCGTCCCATGTGTGTATGGGATGGGAGGCTTTTTTGATTATCACAACAGAAAACCGTCAGGTGGGGCTTCTGTTGTTCCCAGCTCTGCTGTTTATAAGCTGTCTGTGTCCGTGCGGCATTCACAGAGGCCAACAATACAAAAGCTGCACAGAAAGAGGAAATGTATGTTAGATCTGAAATTTGTGAGAGAGAATCCGGACATTGTAAAGCAGAACATCAAAAATAAGTTCCAGGATTCCAAGCTGCCTCTGGTAGATGAGGTAATTGAACTGGATGTACAGGCACGTGCTGTACAGGCAGAGGCAGATGCTCTGCGTGCAGACCGTAAGAAGCTGTCCAAGCAGATCGGCGGACTGATGGCAAAGGGATTAAAGGATGAGGCAGAGGCTGTAAAGGCACAGGTAGCTGCATCCGCAGACCGTCTGGCGGAGTTAGAGGCTTTGGAGCCACAGCTGCAGGAACGCATCAAGAAGATCATGATGACCATTCCAAATATCATCGATCCAAGCGTGCCTATCGGTAAGGATGACAGTGAAAATGTAGAGGTGCAGAAGTATGGGGAGCCGGTAGTACCGGATTTTGAGATCCCATATCACACCGAGATCATGGAAAAATTCAACGGAATTGATTTAGACAGCGCCAGAAAGGTAGCCGGCAACGGATTCTATTATCTGATGGGTGACATTGCCAGACTGCACTCTGCAGTGATCTCTTATGCAAGAGATTTTATGATCGACAGAGGATTTACCTATTGTGTACCTCCTTTCATGATCCGCAGCGATGTGGTAACCGGTGTTATGAGCTTTGCAGAAATGGATGCTATGATGTACAAGATCGAAGGGGAAGACCTGTATCTCATTGGTACCAGCGAGCATTCCATGATCGGTAAGTTTATTGACACCATCATTCAGGAAGACCAGCTGCCTTATACACTGACCAGCTATTCTCCATGCTTCCGTAAGGAAAAGGGCGCTCATGGCATTGAGGAAAGAGGCGTATACCGGATCCATCAGTTTGAAAAGCAGGAGATGATCGTGGTATGTAAGCCTGAGGAATCCATGCAGTGGTTTGACAAGCTGTGGCAGAATACAGTAGACCTGTTCCGCTCTCTGGATATCCCGGTACGTACCTTAGAGTGCTGCTCCGGTGACCTGGCTGATTTGAAGGTGAAGTCCATTGACGTAGAGGCATGGTCTCCAAGACAGCAGAAGTACTTTGAGGTAGGAAGCTGCTCTAACTTAGGTGATGCACAGGCACGTCGTCTGAAGATCCGTGTGGTAGGCGAGGGTGGAAAGTATTTTGCACATACACTGAACAACACAGTTGTGGCACCACCTCGTATGCTGATCGCCTTCCTGGAGAATAACCTGCAGGCAGATGGTTCTGTGAGAATTCCAGAGGCTCTGAGACCTTATATGGGTGGAAAGAGTGAGATCCGGTAAGTGACTGAGATTCAGTAAGTGATCAAATGAATATGTTGTAATGCAATTGAGGCTGTTATAAAATGAACGGATTGTGTTTGCTCACATAAAATCATTTTATAACAGCCTCAATTTACGGTATGCCCGGCGGCAGCAGTATCTGATGAATTCAGTCTATTATTTGATATCTGGATAAAAAAGTCAATATACAAAATGCTGCAGATGCAATAATGTGGGGCTGTGGGTATAGAATTAATCCACCGCTGTTACATTTTCGGCATGAGAATCACAGGTTTCATCCTGTGGGAAAGTCTCCTGATGTTTCCCTTTTCCTAAAAAGAATCCAGCCGTCAAAGCAGTCAGCGGTGCAGCCAGTACCAGTCCAAAAGAACCTACCAGCGTATGTATGATCTCGGAAGTCACATACTTATAATTGAGCATATTCACCAAAGGTGTTCCCTGGGCCATAAACACCATCAAAAGTGCTATATACCCTCCGGAATATGCCAGCAGCAGAGTTGTGGTCATAGTCCCCATAGCAGCCCGTCCAACCCGCATACCGGATTTGGCAGCTTCCCATTTGGATAAATCAGGACGCTTCTGCATGACTTCACTGACAGCAGCTGTAATGTCCACAGTCAAATCCATCATCGCACCGGAAGAACCAATAAAAATACTTGCCATAAAAATACGGGTCAGATCCAGATTTTCATAACCGCTGTACAGCAGGCTTTCCGAAAAGGACATAACTGCGCCCTGGACTTTAAAGCTGTCGGTACAAAGCATGCCTAAAATGCAGGTTAAACCAATTCCTGCCATAGAGCCGGTAACGGCAGCCAGGCAGCGCTTGTCAAAGCCAAATACCAGGGCAATGATCATAAGAGTGAGCACACCGGTTACCAGTCCTCCAATGAGGATAGGGTCCATGCCTTTTAGACAGCAGGGAACCAGTACTTTCCAGATGCACAGAACAGACAGGATAAAGGACAGGATGGCTCTCACACCAGTCCAGCCGGCAAAGAGAACAAGGAACAGGAAAAAAGCAATGAGCAGAATCAGTTCCAGATCCATACGATAGTGGTCGATCATGCTGACAGAAGCCACTTCATCACCGGAATAGCTGACCAGTACCAGGGCTTTATCACCTGCTTCATAAATTTTGTCCTGCTCTAAGGAACCGCTCAGGATATTGTCGGCAGTGTATACCTCTCCTTTGTGGCTGCCTTCCAACAGTTCCACTTCACATTTTTGATCACCAGATTGTACCAGGCCGGTATTTACTACAGTGGAATTGTCTGCAGAGAGAACTCTTGCGGCGATTCGTTCACCTCCGTCCCGGTAAGCAGCCCCGGCCTGTTCAAATCCTGTAGGAATGACTGCTGTGAGGATGATCAGCAGAATACATACAATAATGGAAAGCATGGTTTGTTTTTGTTTCGTAACAGCCATAATAATGTTGTTTCCTTTCATGTAGAGCGTTTTAGGTAATGTGTTTCCCAATCTCCTAAGAGATTTTTCTGAAAAAGCCGCAGCCCTGTATGGAAACAAGACTGCGGTCAGTTTGTAGAGATGATACATGTTTGTGCATTGGCTGCAGATGGCAAGAATATGAATTACAGATCTAAGATAGCTGCCAGCTTGTCGTGAATGTCGGTATTGTCATAAGCACCTACAAAGTTTTCAGCGCCTACGCCCTCTGCAAATACTGCAGCCGGTAAACCGGTGTGAGAGTAGGAGGAGAAGTTGATGCCGGACTTGTTGTTTAACAGATGGGTAACTGTTACAGAGAATGGAGTGTAGGTACCGTAGGTAACATATTCATCCTGGGTCTGTAAGGAATTGCCCTCAGCATCTGTACCAAAGCCTCCTGCCAGAGTGAGATCATAAGCCTTCTGCAGTTCTTCCACTTCATAATCAGTCAGTACCAGAGTAGTATTGGAAGAATCATCAGCATTCTCCGGAAGGATCAGACCGAACAGCTCTTCTACATCAGCCATAGCAGTTGCGAAATCAGTAGAATTTTCTACGTAACCTTCTACATAATCTGCATCATACTTTGCGTAGGAGATCTTCTGGTTCTGGATGTTATCTAAGTAAGTGTCATAGTCAGTTCCTGCAAAACCGATGGACAGACCACCTGTCTCATGGTCACCAGTTACCAGGATCAGAGTCTCATCTGGATGTTCGCTGGCAAAATCAACTGCAACCTGTACTGCATCAGCCAGCGCCAGTACATCATGGATAGTAGAACCTGCATCATTTGCATGACATGCCCAATCAACCTTACCGCCTTCACACATCATGAAGAAGCCGTTGTCGTTATCCAGTACTTCAATTCCTTTTTTTAAGTAATCAGCCAAAGCCCATTCGTCTGCTTCACGGTCTACTTCGTAGCTTAAGGAGTCGCTGTCTGCTAAAGTCTCGCCAATGACGATTGCCTTGCCATCCTCAGCAGTAAGAGCCTCAGCCTCAGCCTGCGTTTTAATTACCTTGTAACCCGCTTCAGCAGCCAGCTCATAAAGGTCAGTCTGTGGATTTTCCTTATCGCTTCCAGTGGTCTTTAACAGGCCGCCCCCTGCAAAATAATCAAATCCGCTGTCAATCAGCTCCAGACCGATTTCATAGTAATTGCTGCGGCTTGCCTGATGTGCATAGAATGCAGCTGGTGTAGCGTGGTTTAAGTTTACGGAAGAAATGATACCGATCTTGTAATCCTTTTCAGCCTTTAACTGTTCTGCAATAGTAGTGTAGCTCTGGGTCTTGGTTTCATCCATGTTGATGACACCGCTGTAGGTCTTGTATCCGGAAGCAATAGAAGTGGCAGTAGATGCAGAGTCCGGACAGAAGGAAGTAGAATCATAAGTAGTGGCGCTGCCTGAACTGGAGAAGTTCATGAAGTTTAACGCAACGTTACCGTCTAAGATTTCGTCATCTGTGGTATCCTCTAGTGCACCCAGATAAGAAGAGGCCATCTGGAACTGGGAATAGGTCATACCATCACCGATGAACAGGAATACATACTTTGGGATGGAAGATTCAGTTGTGTCATCAGCAACTGTTTCTGCATCAGTCTCTTTTTTTGTGCTTTCCTGGGCAGTGGTTGCTGCAGCCGTACTTTCTTCAGCAGATGTACCAGCTGGTGCATCTGTCTGCTGGGAACAGCCAGTCAGTGCAGAGCCAGCCAGTACAGCAGCCATGGCAATTGCACCCATACGTTTGAAATTCAGTAAATTTTTTTTCATAAGATCCTCCTGGATTGTTTGTTGCAGGCGGCTGTCAATCATTTCCAAACACCTGCGATAGTATCATAAAAGAGGTATGTAAAGACTAAAACCAAAAAAGTTTGAGTCAGGGGAAATTTGCATCAAAAAAATGTAAAAATTATATAAAAATTTACAATAGCAGTGCGGTATGCTAAACTGGCATTGGGAGCAGCAGGAATGTTTCATGCAGATAAGCAGTATTTTCAATATCTGGAAGGTCTGTCCTCTTTCTTTTATTGGGGGAAAGATGACGAAGGATGTGATACTGTTGAGCGGACAGAATTTGGTATAGATGACATTGCATTTCTGGACAAAGACAAAAAGGTATTGTTTTTTACCACCACCCATGAGGGGAATGCCAATATTGCACCGGAATTGCTTGATCATGATTTTCGTTAATTCATTTTATTAAGTAAGATGAGACAAAATTTGAATATAAAAAAATATCAGGACAAAAAAGAATGATTTTTAAGGAAAAAAAACAACCTCTTGATTTCCTGAAACCTGTGGATTAAAATGTGACCAGAGATCAGACAAAGGCGCCTGATAAAAGCAAGGTGCCTGTTGTCTGATCTTTTTGTTGTTATTGCAAATGTCAGGGCCCGGCATTTCAAAAAAGAAAAGAGAGGTCAGAAAATGGCAGGAGTATATGATCCATACGAAAATGTTGTAACTACTATGGAAAAAGCAGTCGAGGTCGGCGGCATCAATAAGCAGTATTTCGAAATTATCAAAAATCCCCAGCGTGAAACAAAGGTGTACCTGCCGCTGGAGATGGATGACGGCAGTGTAAAGGTATTCGAAGGCTGGAGAGTACAGCATTCCAATATCAGAGGACCCTTTAAAGGCGGTATCCGGTTTCATCAGGATTGCTGTCTGAATGAAGTAAAAGCCCTTGCTGCATGGATGAGCCTGAAATGTGCAGTTGCCAATATCCCTTATGGGGGAGCCAAAGGCGGTGTAAAAGTAGACCCAAGACAGCTGTCCCAAAGGGAACTGAGAGCTCTGACCAGAAGATATACATTTGCAATTGCACCCCTCATTGGTGCGGATACGGATATTCCGGCTCCCGATGTGAATACCAATTCACAGACCATGGCATGGGTACTGGACACATACAGCCAGCTTCAGGGTAAGCCTTGTCCGGGAGTTGTAACAGGCAAGCCTGTTGAACTGGGAGGTTCCAGGGGAAGAAATTCGGCAACAGGACGTGGTGTTGTCATCAGTACCAAGCTGCTTCTTGCCACAGAAGGGAAAACACTGGAAGGAACCTCTGTTGTGATTCAGGGTATGGGCAATGTAGGAAGCAATGCTGCCAAAATATTTTATCACAGAGGTGCAAAAGTGCTTGCAGTCAGTGATGTTTCTGGCGGTATATACTGTGAAGATGGCCTGGATGTAGATGCCATCTGTACCCAGATGGAGAAAACAGGAACGCTTCTGGCAGATCTGGATGATCCGGCATTGAAACATATCAGCAATGAAGAATTACTGACACTGCCATGTGACGTTTTGGTTCCCGCAGCATTGGAAAATCAGATTACAGCAGAAATTGCCCCCCAATTAAATTGCAAATACATTGTGGAAGCGGCAAACGGCCCTACAACAGCAGAGGCAGACGAGATCCTAAAAGAAAGAGACATTACCCTGATTCCGGATATCTTTGCCAACAGCGGCGGTGTGATCGTATCTTATTTTGAGTGGGTACAGAACATCCAGGAACTGACATGGGAAAGAGAACAGGTCAATGAAATGCTGGAAAAACTGATGACCAAATCTTTTGAAGAGATCAAGGCCATTGTAGATGAACTTCACTGCACATATCGTATGGGCGCATATGTACTTGCCCTGCGGAAATTGATTTATGCAGAAGAGATCAAGGGAATTTTCCCGTGATGGGATAGTATACCAGCATGTCTGTATTTGTTAAGTAAAATGCTGAAATATGCCGGTTCTTAGACGTTCCAATTAGAAAGAGGCTGTGGCACAATGCTTTGGTAGCAGATTCTAAGATTTCGAATAAAAATAAACATCTCTGGCAGTCAGCAAGCTTTCTGCCAGAGATGTTTATTTTTATTCGAAACCTAAGAACCGGCGTTTTCAAGAGTCCTGCTTAAAAACAATCATTCTCCAGCCGGAGCACCCATCTGACGATCTGCTGCCAAAGCATTGTGCCACAGCCTCTTTCTAGTTGAAAAATCTATAGAATACTGCTGCGGTAAACACGCTGGATGACCAGAAACAGGAAAACACCTGTTATCTGTCATAGAAATAGGTGCTATAACAGACAGCAGGTGTTTGAAAGGGAATAAAGACGTTTTACGCTTCTTCCATCTTTTTAATGGATGCTCCCACAAAACCTAAGAACAGAGGATGAGGACGGTTTGGTCTGGACTTCAGTTCCGGATGGGCCTGGGTTGCCAGGAACCAAGGGTGGGAGGGAATTTCTATCATTTCTACGATGCGCTTGTCAGGTGACTGGCCGGAGAGCTTCATGCCGTGGGCAGTCAGGGCACTGCGGTAATCGTTGTTTACTTCGTAACGGTGGCGGTGTCTTTCTGTGATCTGCTGGGTACCATATACCTGGTAGGCCAGGGAATCCGGGTCTAATACACAGGGGTAGGAGCCTTTACGCAGGGTACCGCCAATGTCAGTGATACCGTTCTGGTCTGGCATCAGGTGAATGACAGGATGCTCGGTTTGTGGAGCAAACTCTACACTGTGGGCATCCGTAAGATTCAGTACATCCCGGGCAAATTCTACGATGGACAGCTGCATACCCAGACACAAACCCAGGAATGGAATATTATTTTCTCTGGCATAGCGGATGGAATGAATCATACCGTCAATACCGCGGTCTCCAAATCCACCAGGAAGAATGATGCCGCTGACATCCTGGAAGATTTCTGCTGCATTTTCAGGAGTAACCTGCTCAGAATCTACCCATTTAATATGGATCTGGTGATGATATGCTACTGCAGCATGCTTTAAGGATTCTACTACACTGATGTAGGCATCATGTAAGGATACATATTTTCCTACCAGGGCAACGGTAACATCTCCAACCGGATTTTTCCATGCATCTACCATAGCAGTCCACTCTGCCAGATCTGGTTCCGGGCATGGCAGGTTTAAGCATTCGCATACACGCTGTGCCAGCTGTTCTTCTTCCATCATCAAAGGTACTTCATACAATACGGAGCAGTCTAAGTTCTGCAGTACTCTGTTGGTAGGTACATTACAGAACAGGGAAATTTTTCTGCGGATGCTGTCATCTAATTCATGTTCTGTACGGCACACCAGAATGTTTGGCTGGATGCCCATACCCTGGAGCTCTTTGACGCTGGACTGGGTAGGCTTGGTTTTCATTTCCTGGGAAGCAGACAGCCATGGAATCAGTGTGACGTGAATCAATATGGCATTGTCAAAACCTACTTCATGCTGGAACTGACGAATAGACTCCAGGAATGGCTGGCTTTCAATATCTCCTACAGTACCGCCTACCTCAATGATGGCAATTTCTGTTTTGTCAGAATTGTAATTGCGGTAAAAACGTCCCTTGATCTCATTGGTAACGTGTGGAATGACCTGGACGGTGCCTCCGCCGTAATCTCCACGACGCTCCTTGTTGATCACTTCCTGGTATACCTTGCCTGTAGTCACGTTGGAATTGCGGTTGAGGCTTTCATCAATGAAACGCTCATAATGTCCTAAATCCAAATCAGTTTCTGCGCCATCTTCAGTCACAAAAACTTCACCGTGCTGTACCGGATTCATGGTACCTGGGTCAATGTTAATATAAGGGTCAAATTTCTGCATGGTGACGGAATAGCCTCTGGCTTTTAACAGGCGGCCAAGAGAAGCCGCTGTAATACCTTTGCCGAGACCGGATACTACACCGCCTGTGACAAATACGTATTTTACAGGCATTGTTACCTCCATTCTGCCGCAATGCGGCACTGTCGTAAGTGTATTGTGATTATGAAATCATATAGCTTCCATATATATGGAAGCAAAGGGATTCTATGAAAACCCTATTTGACACATTATACTACGTTAAGAGACATCTGACCAGCAGTTTTTTTATAAAATTCTTTTTGCATTACAGTGTATACCGGAAATGATATACTTTTAGGGAATCTTCATAATTTGTCACATAGTTTTTATAGTTTCCTGCTTGATTTATAGGGAACCAATCACTATAATATTATTCATAATCGATGATATAAAATGAGATAAAGAGAATTTCTGATATGGATTCGGTTATCCAGGTGCGGAGTGCAATTCTATAGCGGAAGTCTATACAACTCATGTGTATGGACAGGGGATAGAAATAGAAGCCGCTTCTTAGGATGAATTTTAAAAGAACAGGAGTCAGTCAGTGGATAACAACAATCAAAAACCAAACAATCAAAAGAGCAACTGGCCGCAGATACTCATGGTGTTTATCATTGTGGGAGTCATTACCATCATTATGATGTCAATGCTGAATTCTTATATGACGGAGAAGACTACACAGCAGGTGCCTTACAGTCAGTTTATTCAGGATGTGGATGAAGGTGTGGTAGATCAGGTAGTGATCAAAAGTACCCGGTTAGAGTACACCAAACAGGATGATAACACCATTTTAAAAACTACTTATTATACCCCGGTTGTAGCTGACAGAGAGCTGGTACAGCGGTTAGAGGAAGCAGGGGTTACTTTTATTGGGGAAGAGGTAAGCTCCGGTTCCGGTTTTATTGATATATTGCTGTATTATATATTACCGTTGCTGTTGATCTGGTTCCTTTTAGGCATCTTTATGAGAAAGATGGGAGGAAGCAGCGGCCCTATGGGGGTAGGCAAGAGCAATGCCAAGGTATATGTACAGAAGGAAACCGGTATTACCTTTAAAGACGTGGCAGGTGAAGATGAAGCAAAAGAATCTCTCATGGAGATCGTAGACTTCCTGCACGACCCACAGCGGTATGTACAGATCGGTGCCAAGCTGCCAAAGGGCGCCCTGTTGGTAGGACCTCCAGGTACCGGTAAGACCCTGCTTGCCAAGGCAGTAGCAGGAGAAGCCAAGGTTCCGTTTTTCTCCTTGTCAGGTTCTGACTTCGTGGAGATGTTTGTAGGTGTAGGTGCTTCCAGAGTAAGAGATCTGTTTAAGCAGGCGCAGCAGAATGCACCGTGTATTATTTTTATTGATGAGATCGATGCCATTGGTAAGAGCCGTGACAGCCGGTATGGCGGCAATGATGAGCGGGAGCAGACCTTAAATCAGCTCCTTGCAGAGATGGATGGATTTGATTCCTCCAAGGGTGTACTGATCTTAGGCGCCACCAACCGTCCGGAGATCCTGGATAAGGCACTGCTTCGTCCCGGCCGTTTTGACAGACGGATCATTGTAGATAAGCCGGATCTAAAGGGCCGTATCGATATCCTGAAGGTACATGCCAAGGATGTGAAGATGGATGATTCTGTAGATTTAGAGGCCATTGCCCTGGCAACCAGCGGTGCAGTTGGTTCAGACCTTGCCAATATGATCAATGAGGCAGCCATCAATGCAGTGAAGCATGGCAGACAGTTTGTAAGCCAGTCTGATTTGTTTGAGGCAGTAGAGGTGGTGCTGGTTGGCAAGGAAAAGAAAGACCGTATTATGAGTCTGGAAGAACGCAAGATCGTGTCCTATCATGAGGTAGGTCATGCATTGATCAGCGCCCTGGAAAAGGATTCTGAACCGGTACAGAAGATCACCATCGTACCCCGTACCATGGGGGCCCTTGGCTATGTGATGCAGGTGCCGGAGGAAGAAAAGTATCTCAATACCAAGACAGAAATCGAGGCCATGATCGTAGTGGCTATGGCAGGCCGTGCAGCAGAGGAGATCGTATTCCACAATGTGACTACCGGTGCTGCCAACGATATTGAGCAGGCCACCAGATATGCCCGTACCATGATCACCATGTATGGTATGTCTGACAAGTTTGGTATGGTTGCATTAGAATCTGTAGAAAATCAGTATCTGGATGGCCACAGAGTATTAAACTGTGGTGCTGAGACGGAGGCTGAAATAGACAAAGAGGTGATGCGCATCAACCAGGAGGCATACCAGAAGGCCAAGGATATCTTAAGCGCCAACAGGGATATTCTGGATCAGATTGCTGCCTTCCTCATTGAGAAAGAGACCATTACCGGCAAGGAGTTTATGGACATTCTGCACCAGTGTCAGGCTGAAAGAGCGCAGACCGTAGCAGACAGCCCTGTAAGCTCTGAGACCCAGTCTGATGCAGACAGCTGCGTAAGCTCTGAGACCCAGTCTGATGCAGGCAGCACAGAAGCTTCTGACCATATCTGATCTGGAAGCCGGGAGACAGACATCTGATGAACGTTGTTTGTACAGAATGATATATGTATGATGCACACGCTTCTGCTTGAAACCAAGTGCCAGACGGCAAACTGCTGTATGATGGATTTGGAGAGCAGAAGCGTGTTTTTGTTTCCCTAGATAGAAAGGAATTATACGAAAAATGTGATTTTCAATATAGCTGAAAAAATGAGATTTTAGTCCTGTGGAGAGATTAAGACGAAGGAATACTCTTACCTTATAATTTTCTCACAAGGCGGCGGTGAAAGGGTAAAAATAATGCTTGACCGCCGCTTTCGCCGTTGTTATACTATGAACATAACGGGCGGTGAAGCTTAAAAAAAGAATGTTCACCGCCACTTTGTGAGGTGGAGGATATGATTGGACGTGTACAAGAAATAAAAGAATTGAACAGGCTATATTCTAAAAAGCAGGCGGAATTGGTTGCTGTTTACGGAAGAAGACGTGTAGGAAAAACATATCTGGTAGATGAAACATTTGCAAATAGAATTACTTTTCGACATGCTGGACTTTCGCCGGCAGATGAAGATTCAAAAGGATTATTGAAACTTCAATTAAAACATTTTTATAACTCGTTAGAACTTCATGGAATGGAGAAATGTGACAAACCTTCAAATTGGCTTGATGCCTTTTTGTTACTGGAAAAGTTTTTGCAAAGTAAAGATGATGGAAGCAGACAGGTAGTATTTCTTGATGAATTACCATGGTTAGATACACCCAAATCCGGATTTATACGAGCTTTTGAAGCTTTCTGGAATACATGGGGATGCCATCGTAAAAATCTGATGGTTATTGTATGTGGAAGTGCAAATTCATGGATACAAGACAAATTGCTAAATAATCACGGTGGGTTGTATAATCGTGTTACTTATGAAATTAAATTATCACCGTTTAATTTGAAAGAATGCGAAGAATTTTATAAAAGTAATAATGTGCAACTTTCACGGTACGATATAGCACAGAGCTACATGGTATTTGGGGGAATCCCATATTATATGGGATATGTAAATCCGGGAATGAGTTTGGCGCAGAATATAGACAAATTATTTTTCAAGAAAAATGCGGTACTGAGAGATGAATATAATAGATTATTTGCTTCTGTGTTTGTAAATCCCGAAGCAGTAAAAAGTATTGTACAGTTATTATATACAAGAAATGGCGGTTTTACCAGAAAAGAAATTGTAGAAAAACTAGGGATAACAGATGGTGGTAGATTATCCAGCAATCTCAATGCTTTAATCTCAAGTGATTTTATTATAAAATATGTTCCGTTTGGATATGGAAAAAGGGAAGAACACTATAAACTTGTAGACCCATTTTGTATATTTTATTTACATTTTATTTGGAATCAGAAAAGTGTGAGTGAAAAGTTTTGGCAACAAAATGTGGCTTCTGCGCCTGTGTCTATATGGAGAGGATTTGCGTTTGAAAATGTGTGTTTCAATCATATAGAGCAAATTAAACGTTCACTTGGAATATCCGGAGTAATAACGGAAGCCAGTGCATGGTCTAAAAAAGAAGATGATACAGATGGAGTACAAATAGATTTATTGATTACAAGAAATGATAATGTAATTAATATGTGTGAAATAAAGTATTATAGCGGAGAGTTTAAGGTAAATAAAGATTATTATGTAAAGCTATTAAAGAGACAGGCAATATTAGCTGAAAATGTATACCCTAAAATGGTAATCCATAACACTCTCATAACAACATTTGGATTAATACAGAATGAGCATAGTGGTGCGTTTTTAAATGTCATCGTATTAGATGATTTATTTAAGGACGAATAATAGACAGAGGAAGATATATGTAGGTAGTGTCAAGAGTTATGCGCAAAATTGATTCCGGCATCTGGCGGAAATCTATTACAGAGGTGCTTTGTCACCTCTTGATTACATTTCAGCAGTCAGGGCGCAAAGGGTCAAGGGCGGCATCAGCCGCTCGTCTTGCCCTTGACCCTTTGTGAACTGACTGCTATTTACCTGACTTGCTGCTCCTGCTCAAGAGTTTCCAGGTGTTTCATGTTCATATACCTTTTGCTGCCCCACTGAGTTCCAGCTACATGCCGCAGCCGGGCACAAACCAGCATCAGAGCAGAGTTACCGTCCGGGAACGCACCGACCACTCTGGTCCTGCGTCGGATCTCACGGTTCATCCGCTCGATCACATTGTTGGTGCGGATCTTTGTCCAGTGTTCGGAGGGAAAGTCGCAGTAGGTCAGTGTTTCCTCAATACCAGCCTCCACCTTCCTGGCCGCCTCCTGCAGCTTCATGGCTTTCAACTCAGCAATTACCGATGCGGCCTTTTCCCTGGAGGCTTTTTTGTTTTCCTGAGCATGGATGGCTTTCAGCATTCTTGCCACATTTTTTGCCTTGGATTTGGGGACAACAGAGAATACATTCCGGTAGAAATGAACCACACACCGCTGGTATCTGGCTTCGGGAAATACTTCTCCTACCGCCTCCAGCATACCCAGACACTTGTCACCTACGATAAGTTTTACGCCACTCAGTCCCCTCCCTCGGAGCCATTGAAAGAAGCTGACCCAGCTGGCTTTGTCTTCCTTCATACCCTCGGCAGCACCCAAGACCTCACGATACCCGTCCTCATTGACAGCAATTGCCACCAAAACGGCCACATTTTCGTATTCTCCGCCCCAGTTTCGCTTGAGGTAGATGCCGTCCACATATACATAGGGGAACTTGCGGCCCTCCAACGACCGGTTACGCCAGTCTTCGATATGGACGTAAGCCTTTTTGTTCAGCTCACTGATGGTAGATGCAGACACCCTGCTGCCCCACAGGGCTTCAGTAATATCCTCCACACGACGTACGGACACACCTGCCAGATACATCTCTATGAGGGCTTCCTCTACGCTGCTCTCACGACGGCGGTAACGCTCGATAATGGAGGTCTCGAAAGAAATACCCTTGAGACGGGGCACGTGGAGCGTCACATCTCCTGAAGTGGTGGTCAGGTTCCGGTCGTAGTGACCGCTGCGATATCCCTGACGGGCTTCGCTGCGCTCATAGCGAGCCGCATTGGTCAACTTCTCTGCCTCGGCCTCCAGCAGTTCGTTGAGGGTTTCTTCGACACTGCCGCGAACCAATTCTTTGATTTGCCCCTTGATAATTTCCTCGTTGAATTGTACAATGTTGTTAGACATGGTTTGTTGTCTCCTTTCTGAATGTGGTGTCGTAATTTCATTCTACCAGAGACCGGCAAGCCGTGTCTATTTTTTGCTGTTTTCAATTTGCGCAATTTATTGTACCTTATC
>JBGVQN010000049.1:0-59038 GCA_045127535.1 Lachnospiraceae bacterium
TGAACAGCGCGCTTTAACTGGCAGGATGCTGATTGAAAATGCACCATTTTCCCTGGTTAAGGAATAGGACAACTGAACATCGAAAAGCTGGAAAAGCCCGGAATACCAAGGAAAATCGGCGCTCAAAGGAGTTTAGTACGGCTTAAAGGCAGCTCGTCGTGCACCACAGTTCAGCAAGAGATAATCAATCAACAGGATACAAAACTGTATACAAGACCTCAGAAACCTTGTGTTTCTGGGGTTTTTTTATGTTCTGTAGTATTTGAACAAAGGATGAGAAGCAGAACTTTATTGGATACGCAATAATTATATACTGCCTTTGATTAATGTGTTGAGATCGTGAAATAATATAATAAAAATGCATAAATAATAGTATACCAGACAAAACACAAAGAAGAAAAATAAATACATTTTGTATTTATTTTTCTTCTTTGGTGTGTTATATTATGGATAGGGAGGTATAGAAAATGAAAGATATATATTTAATTCATTATTCTGTTAAAGGGATAAAAACATTGGATCAGTTGATTTCGTTGTCTTTTTATAAAAAAACAATGTCAAAGTACCCAGATACACAAGAATATAATATCAAAGGAATCTATGGTATGAACGGTTCTGGTAAATCTGGTATTGTAACATCTGTAGATATATTAAGAAATCTTCTGATCAATCCAGGATATTTGAATAACCCTATTGTTCAAAAGAGTTTAGATGCAAGGATTAACAAAAAGATAGGTGAATTATGTATAGAAGCTGATTATCTTGCAAAATTTGGAAATGCATTAATGCTCTTTCGATATGAGGTAAAATTATCAAAAGATAAAACAGGAAAATATATCATTTCTTATGAGCAGTTATCTGAAAAGAATGCACTTTCTAAGAAGGATTCAATGGAAATGCTTTTTCAGGTTATTGATGGAGAAATCAATTCTATTTTCAAAAGTGAAGATGATGGGTTTTCTGAGCTGATTTCAAAAAAGTCGATAAACTTACTGACAAGTATGTCAATGTGCGCTTTGTTTTATGAAAAGATTCTTGTTTCTGATAAAATGTATAAGAATGATCTTTTTGGTGGTTTGTGTACACTTTTTATTTTTGGAAAAAAACTGCATGTCTATTTAGATCAATCTGATGATCATAAGAAGTATTTTATTCACAGCTCACTTAGAAGTTCGAATAAAGTGGAAAATGAAGATTTGGAAATGGATGCTTTGATAGATAGCATTGTTGAAATAGAGTCTAAACAACTTAATGTGATAGAAATTGATGAAAATATTGTACCTAAAGATATGTATCAATCGTTCGAAGAAACGGTAGGTAAATTGTATGAATTTCTCCATATTTTCAAATCAGATTTGCAAAGTATAGAAATAGATAAAAAGGAAGACCATAATGTCTTTGTTTGCAACTTAATCATGGTATATGATTCTTATAAAATTCATGCAGAATTTGAAAGTACCGGTATTAAAAAACTGATTAAATTATTTGCGTACTTGCAGGAAATGGTGCAAGGAGGAATTGTTTTTATTGATGAGTTTGATTCTAACCTTCACGATGTTTATTTATGCGCATTATTGGAATACTTAATGGAATATGGTGAAGGACAACTTTGTTTTACGACACATAATGTTGGGCCTATGGATATTTTAAAGCAACATAAAAAATCCATTGATTTCTTATCTGTAGACCATAAAATTTATCCATGGAAAACCAATGGGAACTATTCACCTTCAAAGCTTTATAGAAATGGAATGATTGAGGGGTCACCGTTCAACGTAGATTCGATTGATTTTATCGGTGTCTTTGGTTCCAGTGAGGAGGATGAGTAATGGGCCTCCAGTTAATTTTTGTGGTCGAGACAAATAAGAAATGTAAATCAGATTGGATATATATGAAAGATACTGTGGAGCGATTTTATCAATATGATCAGGTTGAGGTGAAAGGATATGGCAATTCAAACAAAAGGTTTATGTAAATATTGTGGAAAAGAGTACGCAAAAGGTGGGATGCTTCGCCATTTAACTGCATGTAAAAGTAGAAAAATGCAGCTGAATCTAGTGAATAAAAGTAAGAAATGTGGATATTTTGAAGTAATTATTTGGGGGAAATATGATAAAAACTATTGGTTGATTATTGAAATCAGCGAAAAGGTTACTTTAAGAGATTTGGATGGATTTATTCGGGATATCTGGGTAGAATGTTGTGGACATCTCAGCATGTTTTGGATAGACGGAATACCATATGAAGCTTGTCCGGATATGGATCATTTCTTTGGATTGCCAGCAAAAAGTATGAATTGTAAGTTGAAAAAAGTATTTTCGGTGGGCAAAGAAATAACATATGAATATGATTTTGGGTCAACAACAGAATTAATGTTGAAGGTACATAGCTATCGTGTGGGGGAAGAAAAGGAACTTATTACAATTTTATCACGTAATAATCCGCTGGGAATCTTGTGTAGTCAATGTGGAAAACAGAAAGCGCAATGGGTTGATTCAGAAGCTTTTTATGATGAAAATCCATTCTGGTGCGAAAACTGTTTGGAGAAAGCAAATATGGAAGCTGATGAATTAGATGAATATCGTGGTCCTGTTTATCCATTACCAGTATGTAATTCTCCAAGAATGGGTATGTGTGGATACGAAGGAAGTGATATCTATCCTGATCAATTTCAACCAGATGAATCGCAAGATTCAAAACCAAAATATATGCAGCATCAATCAAAATAAAGAATCATTGACTTGCCTGGCGACTGGGCAAGCCAAGAGGGCAGGAACATGTGTGAAACAAATGTCATAATATACAACGCCATAAATTATGTGAAACAAATCTTTGCTGATGATTGCAGCGGCCATGACGATCATCATACCATGAGGGTCTATCGATTGGCTGTGCAGATTGGGGAGCAAGAAAAGGCGGATATGCTGATGGTGCAGTTGGCAGCATTGTTACATGATGTAGATGACGTGAAGCTTTCCCCGGAGACACATGAGACAAAAGGAAATGCAGTTGCATTTATGAGAAGCAATGGAATGGATGATAAAACCATTGATTCTGTGTGCAAGATCATAGATGAAGTCTCATTTGTAGGGACAGATTCAGTTGCACCAAGTACCGTGGAAGGAAAATGCGTACAGGATGCAGATAGATTGGATGCAATGGGAGCGATCGGAATCGCAAGAACCTTTGCATACGGTGGAAGTAAGGGAAGAAGGATATATGACCCGGATCTCAAACCTGTGGCGAATATGAGCAAAGAGGAGTATCGTCAAAACCAAAATTCCACAAGTGTGAATCATTTTTACGAAAAACTCTTGCTGCTGAAGGACATGATGAATACAGAGACTGCAAAGAAAATAGCAGAACATAGACAGGCAGTTATGGAGGCATATCTGGAAGAATTTATGGCAGAGTGGGCAGGAGAACGGTGACAGATATCTTGAAGTATAAAAGAATGCACAATTGATAACGAAACGTTTGTTTATTTAATGGTATGTATAGACACTGTTTGCGATAAAGTAAATGGTGAATTGGACTTTAAAACAGCGGTTGGACACAAAAAACCAAGGTTGACCGCTGAATAAAACATATTATTATATATAATTAGAGGAAAAGGGATGTGCTATAAGTGCAGTAGGAAGAAAAAAGAAGTGATGATATGGAGGGAACGCAGATTGATTCGTTAATTTCACGTAATGATAATGTTGCAAAGGAGATCTCCCTCCATCAGACCCTCTGGAAAAGTGATCATCAGAAATTAGCAGTACCGGGGGACAGAAGTCTTAAAATACAATCTTATTTATATTTAGGGACTGTTTATCTTATGTTATGCCAAAAAGATAAACAGTCCTTTTGAAATATTAGAATCATTTTCAACAAAAATCTGCAGAATATATCGACAATATCTTGCAATAATGCTACAATGAGGTTGTCCTTTAAAGTGCAAAAGTTTAAAGCGACAAAGCAACAAAGTGACAGAAAAGAAGGACTAGATATGAGGATGATTGTATGTATGAAGCAGGTACCAGCCGGAACCAAAGTAGATATTGATCCGGAAACCGGTGCCATGAAGCGTATGTCGGGTGAAACCAGAACCAATCCATATGATTTGTTTGCGTTGGAAACCGCCCTGCAGATTCGTGAAAAATTAGGTGGAACGGTAACCGTACTTACCATGGGACCACCCCAGGCAGAAGAAATGATACGGGATGCATTTTCCATGGGGGCAGATGAAGGAATCATTCTTTCAGACAAAAAGTTTGCAGGAGCAGATGTGCTGGCTACCTCTTATGCATTGGCACAGGGAATTCAGGTGGCAGGAGGCGCCGATTTGATTATTTGCGGCAAACAGACCACAGATGGAGATACTGCCCAGGTAGGTCCGGCCATTGCAGAGCATATGCATATACCACATGCGGCATGGGTGTCTGAAATCGTAGATGTGACAAGTGATGCGGTGACGGTGCGCCAGGATCTTGCCAGTGTATGCCAGGTTTCCAGGATGCAGTATCCGTGTCTGATCACGGTAGACAAAGATATGTGCGTTCCACGTTTGCCTTCTTATATACTGAAAAAGGCAACCAAAGACCGTCAGGTACGTATTTTGGGTTTTGAGGATATGCTGGATCAGGATTTAAGCCGTTATGGACTGATCGGTTCTCCTACTTCAGTAGAGCGCATGTTTGCTCCCCCGGAAGCAGAAAAGCAGGTATATCTGGCTGGCAATGCAGCAGAAAAAACGGATGAGTTATTTGCCATCCTCACTGGAAAGAAAATAATTTAAGGAGGGGCATACATGGAACTGTTAAAATTCGATGTACAAAAATGTACCTTATGTGGTTTGTGTGTAGACAAATGCCCCTTCAATGCATTAACAATAGAAGGTCCTGGTATTATAGTCAGCGAAACATGCAGGGTATGTGGTCTGTGTGTACGGCACTGCCCGGAAAAAGCAATTCGTTTTGAGCAGAAAGCCAAGGCATTTGATAAAGAAAAATGGCGTGATTTTCTGATCTTCGTAGAACAGGAAAGGGGAAATATCCATCCTGTTGCATATGAATTAATTGGTGAAGCGCGGAAAATGGCACAAAAAGTAGGTTATAAAGTAAATTGTGTAATTGTAGGCGGTATCGGTACTGCAGAAAATGCAAAAAAGCTGCTGGAATACGGCGTAGATAAAGTGTTTGTGTATGAACATGAAGGCTTTGGAGGATTTCGTGCAGACTGTTATACGGATGCAGTGGCAGACTGTATTGCAGCAGTGAAACCAAGCTCTGTGCTCATTGGTGCCACTGCTTTGGGACGTTCTCTGGCACCCCGTCTGGCAACCAGATTCCATACAGGTTTAACAGCAGATTGTACCACATTGGATATTAAGCCAAATACGGATATGGTTCAGATCCGGCCGGCATTTGGCGGAAATATCATGGCACAGATAGCAATTACAAAGTCCAGGCCACAGTTCGCTACAGTGCGTTATAAAGTAATGGACAAGGCAGGAAAAGTGGAACATCCCGCTGGAGAAATCGTAATCTGTGAAGTAAATGAGAAAATGGTTCATTCCCAGATCCGGATCCTGGAATCCAAAATAATCGATAAGCAAAAAAGCCTGGAAGAAGAGGATATTCTGGTCGTTGCAGGACGTGGTGTTCGAAATGAAAAAGATGTAGAAATGTGCCGGGAACTGGCAGAGGCATTAGGGGGCCAGCTGGCATTTACCCGGCCCATGGTGGAAAATGGATTTGGAGACCAGGCTCATCAGATCGGACTTTCCGGGCGGACGGTAAGACCAAAGCTGATCATTACCTGTGGTGTATCTGGTGCGATCCAGTTTACCTCCTGCATGACAGGCTCTGAATGTATTGTTGCAATTAACAATGATCCGGAAGCTCAGATTTTTAAAGCAGCACATTATTGCATTGTGGACGATTTGTATCAGGTAGTCCCACGGCTGACAGAGTTAGTAAAAAATCGGAAGGGGGATTGAGTCATGCCATATCCATACAAAAAGATGACCCAGGACGATTTTGAATATATTCGTTCCGTGACAGATGTCAGTCGTGTCTGGGTAGGAGAAGAGATTGCAAAGGAATATTATAAGGACGAGATGCCGGAATATGGTGTCTTTCCACCGGAATTATATGTAGAAGTCATTGATAAAGAAGAGGTTTCTGCCATTATGGCTTATGCATACAAAGAAAATATTCCGGTTGTATGCCGTGGTGCAGGAACTGGTTTAGCTGGTGGTGCAACTTGTAAGTATGGTGGTATCATGCTTTCGGTTATGCGTATGAACAAAATATTTCCAGTTGACCGTAAGAATCAGACCATCACTGTGGAACCTGGTGCGTTTCTGATTGATGTTCAGGCTGCTGCAGCGGCAGAGGGACTGTTTTATCCTCCAGATCCCGGCGAAAAAACAGCATCTATAGGCGGAAATGTGATTACCAATGCCGGCGGCATGAAAGCAGTTCGTTATGGGCTGACAAGAGATTTTGTGCGTTGTATGGAAGTTGTGCTTCCGGATGGTTCCATTATGAACTTTTCATCCAATGTAGTAAAAAATACAACAGGTTATGATCTGAAGGATCTGGTCATTGGTTCAGAAGGTACGCTCTGCATCCTGACCCAGGTGACTTTAAAGCTGCTTCCGGCTCCCACATGTACCTGTACACTGGTAATGCCCTTTAACAGTCTGGAAGAATGTGCAGATATGGTTCCAAAAGTTCTGGAACTGCCTTTTATACCTACAGCCATTGAGTTTGTAGAAAGAGAGCTGATTGACATTGTAGAACGTAATCTGAATAAAATGTTTCCTGTAAAACAGGGGGAAGCAGTACTGATTGTGATGTATGATGCTTCTTCCAAACAGGAACTGGACAATGCAGTGGAAGCAGCTGCAGAGGCAGCCCTTGCAAATGGTGCATTAGACTGCTGTATTGCAGAAACTCCGGAAAGGGCGGGCTCAGTCTGGTCAGTGAGAGGGAGCATTCTGGAAGGTATGAAGGCAGATTCTGTTGCACAGGAAGAATGTGATGTGGTTGTTCCAAGAGCACGAATTGCGGAATATGTAAAAGCGGCAAAGCGTATTGCCTTATCCCAGGGAATCAGGGTGGAACCCTGTGGGCATTGCGGTGATGGAAACATACATACAGAAATGCTGCGCGGACCAGAAATGAGTGACGAGGAATGGAAGCGCGCAACCCATACATGTCTCACAGAGCTGTATGCACTTTCCAAAGAACTTGGAGGGCAGCTTTCCGGTGAGCATGGGATTGGAAATGGCCGTATAGAATTTCTGGAAGACTTTGTTGGTTCCAGAATGATTCAATTATACAAAGCCATCAAGCTGGCATTTGACGATAAACTGATTCTCAATCCGGGCAAGATTATTGAATTCAATAATAGGTAATTGCGAAGCGGTATTCAATAATAGGCAATTGCGAAAGTATGCTTCGTATCAGCTTTGTGAAGTGTCTGTCAGAAAATGTTTTCTAAGCAGGCTCTTAAAAACGCCGGTACTTTAAATTTTGTGCCACAGGCGCAAAATTTATTAGTACCGCTGCGTTTTTACCGAAGCGAGAGCGTGCCTGCGTGAAAATATTTTCTGACAGGCACTTCACAAAGCGTCCGGTAACGAGTTTCGCAATTGTCTAAAATTCAATAAAGAAGAAAGGAACGTACTATGAGCGGAAAAAAATCCTTACTGATTGATAAAAACAAAATGCCTTTGATTATGGGGATTGCTTTTGTGGCATTTACAACCCAGTTTGGCGGCGGATTTGCATCTGGTGCACAGATTTATCAGTATTTTATTAATTATGGTATCTGGTGCCTGATATTACCCATTCTGACACAGGGATTGTATGCACTGTTTTTCTGGTATGGAATGAGATATTCCTATAAGCATAAATTATATGATTACAGAAGCTTTTCTGATCGGTTCTATGGCAAGACCAAAGTAGTCATGTCCAACCTGTATGAAATCTGTTATCTGATTATGATTGGAACAGCTTCTGCAGCAGCATTTGCTACAGGCGGTTCTACCCTTGAAACATTATTTGGCATTCCATACTGGCTTTGTACGGTAATCATTGGTGTATTCATTTTCCTGATTGCATTATTTGGAACCAATGTAGTACGTAAGTGTGCTTCTACCCTGAGTGTCATGATCCTGGCAGGCCTGGTATTGGTACTGGTTCCAAATATCATTGCCCAGTGGAGTGATGTGACAGCTTCCATTGGACGCATGGCTTTAGGAGAAATGCCAGTGATTTCTTCTGAATCTGGTGCATTTGGTCCAGCATTGTGGTCTGCTGTACTGTATTTTCTCTTCCAGCTGGCATCCGTATCTGTTATGTATCAGCATATGAAACCTGTTACTGATGAAAAACAGATCAACAAAGCAGCAATCTGGATGTTTATCTGTAATTTCTGTGCAATGGAACTGGCAATCCTTGGCCTGTTAGCAGTTGCATATGTGACAGAACTGGCAACTGCTTCTGTTCCCATGTTGGTTCTGGTACAGAATGGTGTAGGTGCAAATATTTTAACACCAGTGATCTCTATTCTGATTATTCTTGGTGCAATTTCTACAGCCGTAAACATGATTTCCGGTATCGTTACCCGTTGTGTAAATGCAGTGGAGCGCCGTATGGATACGGAGGAAGAGAGAAGAAAAGGACATCTTGTACGAAATGCCATCTTCACATTGATTTTTACATTCCTGGCATTTGCAATTGCCCAGTTTGGACTGATGGCAGTGGTAAAGCAGGGGTATGCTTATCTTGGATATGCGGCATTCATCACTTTGTTTGTTCCTTTTGTATTCCATGCAATGAAAACAAAGGGAAAAGATATCTAAAATTATCATAATAATCCCCCATTGCCATGGAAACGAACAGCCATGGCAATGGGGGATTTCTATGTGCCACTAGAAAAAATCCAGTGGAGAAAATATAGTAAATGGTTTCCTCTGGTGTGGTAGGATATTCAGCGGAAGTTTTTTCTGAACGTTCCAAATCAGAAGTGCAATGATTCATCCTGTTTTGGTATACCAAGGACGTTTACCGGATGCAGATCTTGCAGGGCACAATTGCTTTCATGGTCATTTGTTGTGTGCATAAATCTTATTTCCTCCATAGTAAAAATGAATGATTTGTCGCTCCATATCAGCTGCCTTCCATGAATTGCAGATATATGTAGTTTCCAGAAAATATATAAGTTTAGTATATTTTCTGTATGAATTTTCGTCAAGTCAAAATATTAAAATATACACAAAAAGTGTAAAAAAATCCGCATAGCATATTGACAGTTTTTTTTCAGAGTGATAACATTGTAAAAAACCAAAGGAGAACTCTAATGAATCAAAACTTACAGTTGAGACGATATATGTACGTGAACTATGGACGTATTTGCCGGTAACTGTGTACACAAGATGCACAGGTCAGGCAGTAGGTCTTTTATGTCTGTGCATACATGCAAGTGTAAGATGAATTAAGAGAGTAAGAGAGATTCTCATTTTATACACCAAATGGCTGCATCAGACATAAAAGATTGTCTGGTGCTTTTTTGTTGCCTGTAAATGCATGCTTACATACAGAATTAGAAAGGAGGCGATTCATGCGAAACTGAAAATCATTGGTTCCGGGGGCTGTGTCAGCATCCCAAGACCCTGCTGCAGCTGCAGAGTGTGCAGGGAAGCAAGGGCAAAAGGGTTTCCCTATGCCCGGACAGGCGCCAGTCTGTTGATAGAGGACGGAAATATCCTCATAGACACACCGGAAGATATCAATTATGGACTGAACAATGGAGAGGTGCAGACAGTAGAATGCATCCTGTACACCCACATAGATCCTGATCATACCATGGGTATGCGGGTGGTAGAGCAGCTGCGGATGGACTGGCTGGCAGAATCCACAGGCAGCCGGGTGAGAGATCCAATTGCTGTTATGGCGCTGCCTAAGGTATTGCAGGATCTGAAAGCCCAGGGGACAAAATATGGTTCAGCTCTGGGGTATTATGCAGCACAGGGGCTGGTGACCTTAGAGGAAACATACACCCTGGAAAAAGAAGGCATTCACATAGACCTGATTCCTGCCAATGATGCAGGATCTGTTGCCATCTTTGTGATCTCCAAGGATGGCAGAAAGGTGATCTATGCGCCCTGCGACGTGAAGCCATTTCCAGCAGCTCCTGCATTTGAAAACGCAGATGTATTGATCATTGGCAATACCATTGTAGGGGAGGTGTTAAAGGATGGATTTGTGCTGTCACCGGAGAATCCGCTGCGGCAGGAGCTTTTTGTCATGGAGGAGATCGCTGCGATCAAGGCACAGTATCACATTGGCAGGGTGATCATAACCCATTTAGAAGAAGACTGGGGAAAGTCCTATGAGGATTACAAAGAGCTGGAAAAACAGTATGACAACATTACATTTGCCTATGACGGCATGGTAATCACCCTGTAACAGAGCAGCATATAGGGAGGGCTGCAGCTGCAAAGCCTATCTGTACTGCAGTCCTACGCAATCAATTGGTTTGGAATGGAGGAAACAGTATGACAATACGGTTCATGACAATAGCAGATTATGAGGGAATTTATGATATGTGGATCCATACCCCGGGCATGGGTCTGAACAACCTGGATGATTCTAAGGAGGGCATTGACAAATTTCTGAAAAGAAACCCAACCACATGTTTTGTAGCAGAAGAAAACGGCAGGATCATTGGTGTCATTATGAGCGGTCATGACGGCCGGAGAGGTTTTATTTATCATACAACGGTACGGCCTGACTGCAGAAAGCAGGGACTTGGCCGGGAACTGGTGAATCACGCCATGGAAGCTCTGGAAAAAGAAGGTATCCATAAAGTGGCATTGGTTGTCTTTGGACGGAACGAAATCGGCAATGCGTTCTGGGAAAAGTTAGGCTTTACCACCAGAGAGGACATTGTGTACCGGAATCAGTGTATTCATGAGATGGTGCGGATGGATATCTAGCATCAGCAGTCAGAAAAGGAGAACATATGGAATATCGTAAAGCTGCAGAACAGGACGCCACACAGATCTATCAGTTGGTACAGACTACCATCATCACCATATACCCCAAATATTATCCAAAAGAGGTGGTAGATTTTTTCTGTGCCCTGCACAATGAAGCTGCCATCCGGGCAGATATTCAGGCTGGCAATGTAGGGGTACTGTATGCAGAGGGACAGATGGTAGGAACCGGAAGCTATCAGGGGAACCACATTACCAGAGTGTATGTGCTGCCTCAGTTTCAGGGCAAAGGATACGGCAGCTTTATTATGGAGCAGTTAGAGTCACAGATTCGTGCTGTCTATGAAACCGCAGAGCTGGATGCCTCCCTCCCTGCCAGCGCCTTGTATGAAAAGCGTGGGTACAAGACCATCAGACATGCCAGATGGAACGTAGAAAACGGTGTGGTACTGGTATATGAGATCATGGAAAAGGAGTTTCATGCAGCCTCCACACAGATCAACTACGATGGCAGACGCTTTATCCCCAAGGTCAACTCAGAAAACGGAGAGGTAGATGGACAGACGCTCTTTACCTACCATCAGAACGGTTCTGTCCTCTGGGCAGAATACAAAGGGGGAGAGGTGTTAAGAGGCACACTGGTAGGAATAGTCTCTCAGGAGGGAAGCTTAGACTTTGTATATCACCATCTGAATACCTCGATGCAGCTTAGAATGGGCAAGTGTCACAGCACACCAAGGGTTCTGACCGACGGCAAGCTGGAGCTGCAGGAAGAATGGCAGTGGCTAAGCGGCGACTGCTCCAGAGGAACCTCCCTCCTGGAAGAGGTGTAGATTGGCAATTGCGAAACATTTGAACGGACGCTTTGTGAAGTATCTGTCAGAAAATATTTTCACGCGACGTATCATTTATGATACGTTTGGCGCGCTTTCGCTTCGGTGAAAACGCAGCGGTACTAATAAATTTTGCACCTGTGGTGCAAAATTTAAAGTGCCGGCGTTTTCAAGAGTTCTGCTTAGAAAAGATTTTCTTACAGATACTTCACAAAGCTGGCAGTGAATATGGTTTCGCAATTGCCAAAGAAGAATCATTTTTCGGAGGTAAATAAAATAAAAAATGTGGTAAAAAAAGGGTTGACAATTCTAAAATATCCCCTTACAATAAACCCACAACAAAACATTCCGATGAGGGAGTAGTGGCGCGCATGCGTGGCAAGTCAACATACTGACCGTTTGGTCTGGCTTGTCTTAAATAACGAGACTCGTGTATTGCAATCAGCTATACAAGGGTCTTTTTCTTTTGTGTCCGGGTATAGCGTATCAATGATCATTGATAGTTGCATACCTGGTTTTTTTGTTGATGAAAGCCATAATCAAACTGGAAAGGCAGGTAAATTTATGTTTCTGGAAATCAGCAAAATCAAAAAGCATTTTGGGGAAGGCGAAAGCAGAGTAGAGGTGTTAAAGGGCATTGACGTAGGCATTGAAAAAGGTGAGTTCTGTGTCCTCCTTGGCCCCTCCGGCTCCGGCAAATCCACACTTCTGAATATCATCGGAGGCATTGACAGTGCAGACAGCGGTTACATCTCCATCAACGGTGAAAAGACAGCTGATATGAGTGAAAAGTCTCTGACCATGTACCGCAGAAAGCATTTGGGATACATTTTCCAGATGTATAACCTGATCCCCAACCTGAATATTAAGGAAAATATAGAGGTCGGTGCGTATTTAAGCGATCATCCCCTGGATGTAGATGATCTGTTACATACCCTTGGCCTTTATGAGCATCGCCACAAGCTGCCCAATCAGCTTTCCGGTGGTCAGCAGCAGCGTACTGCCATTGGGCGTGCCATTGTAAAGAATCCGGACATCCTGCTCTGTGATGAACCAACAGGCGCCCTGGATTTTGCCACCTCCAAGGAGATATTAAAGCTCATTGAGGAAGTCAACCGCAAATACGGCAACACCATTGTGATGGTCACCCACAATGATGCCATCAAGTACATGGCAGACAGAGTCATCAAGATGCGTGATGGTATGATAAGAGAAAACTATGTCAACAAAGTCAAGACACCTGCTGCAGAGCTGGAATGGTAAGGAGGTGCGACCATGAAAAATCCTCTGATCAGACGTTTGCCCAGAGAACTGAAAAGCGACCTTGGAAAGTACATCGTGCTTCTGATTTTTATTACCGGTATGATCGGTATTGTATCCGGCATGCTGGTGGCTTCCGGCAGCATGATCGCTACCTACAATGAGAGCTTTGAAAAGTACAATGTAGAAGACGGTAATTTTGAACTGGCATATCAGGCAGATGCCCGGCTGCTTGATACACTGGAGCAAGAAAATGTAACCATTTATGAAAACTTTTATCTGGAAAAAGAAACAGACCAGATCGACAGTACCCTGCGTATTTTCAAAAGCCGGGAGGAAGTCAACAGAGCCTGCCTGATGGAGGGGACATTGCCGGAAGGTGAGACAGACATTGCCATTGACAGAATGTATGCAGACAATAATCAGATTGCAGTAGGGGATCTTCTGGTGGTAGACGGCAGAGAGTTGAAGGTCACAGGCCTGGTGGCGCTGTCTGATTACAGCACCATGCATGCCAGTTCTTCCGACATGATGTTTGATGCAGTCAGATTTGGTGTGGCAGTGGTGACAGAAGCAGGCTTTGAAAGCTTTGGTGAGGGGCAGCTCCATTACAGCTATTCCTGGCAGTATGATATACCTCCTGCAGATGATCTGGAAGCAAAGGAGATGGGAGATGCATTTTTGGAGACTCTTTCTGAAGAAAGTGTTGTGACCAATTTCCTGCCCCGGTATGCCAATCAGGCCATTCAGTTTGCAGGGGATGACTTAGGCAGGGATAAAGCAATGGTGACTGTATTTCTGTATATCGTGGTCATCATCATTGCCTTTATCTTTGCCATTACCACAGCCAACACCATTGCAAAAGAGGCAGCAGTCATTGGTACGTTGCGGGCTTCCGGCTATACCAGGGGAGAGCTGCTTTGCCACTATCTGACCATGCCGGTGCTGGTGACGCTGGCTGCAGCGCTCCTTGGAAATATACTGGGATACACCTGGTTTAAAGATCTGCTTGCAGATGTGTATTATCAGAGCTACAGCCTGCCTACCTATGTGACACGGTGGAATGGGGAGGCTTTTGTACAGACTACCGTCATACCGGTACTGTTAATGATCGGTATCAACTGCTGCATCCTGGCAGATAAATTGAGCCTGTCTCCTTTAAAGTTCCTCCGCAGAGACCTGAGCAAAAAGCAGCAGAAAAAGGCCTTCCGGCTGAATACAAAGATCGGTATTATGAAGCGGTTCCGGCTGCGGATCATTTTCCAGAACATGCCCAACTACATCACCATTGCCATAGGCATCTTTCTGGCAAATGTGATCCTGCTGTTTGGATTGGCAATGCCTCCTCTCCTGGACAAATATGAGGAAGACATTACAGCCAATATGCTTTGTGCATACCAGTACATTTTAAAAGCCCCTGTGGAGACAGAAACCACCGGCGCAGAACAATACTGTGCAGGAAGCTTAAAGACCATAGAGGGGAAGCTGCAAAGCGAGGACGTAACAGTGTTTGGCATCGCGCCTGACAGCGCCTATGTGAGCCTGGATCTGACAGAAAAAGGGGTATATATTTCCAATGCCTTTGCAGAAAAGTTTGGTATTTCTGCAGGAGAACAGGTGATACTGAAAGAAGCCTATGGCAGCAGGGAATACAGCTTTTATGTACAGGGCGTACAGTATTATCCTGCAGGGATCGCAGTTTTTATGAGCCAGGAGCAGTTCAATGATACCTTTGGATATGATGAGGGGTATTTTAACGGATATTTCTCAGATACAGAGATCACGGATATTGATCAGGTCTATATTGCTTCGGAGATCACAGTGGATGATCTGACCAAGGTCTCCCGCCAGATGGAGCTTTCTCTGGGAGAGATGATGGATCTGTTTGCCGGCTTTGGTATTATTATGTTTATGCTCATCATTTATCTGCTGTCCAAGATCGTCATTGAAAAGAATGCCCAGTCCATTTCCATGACCAAGATACTGGGGTATACAGAGGCTGAGATCAGCGGACTGTACATCCTGTCCACCACCATAGTGGTGATCGCTTCCCTGATCCTGACCATACCTGTGGTGGATCTGCTGATGCAGCAGGTGTTTCGGATCGCCTTTTCTGCCTATGCAGGATGGCTGCCTTATTATGTGCCTTTTACCATCTATGTAAAAATGGTGGCAGCAGGTGCAGCAGCATATGGAGTCATTGCTTTTATGCAGTATAGGAGCGTGAAGAAGATCCCTCTGGATGTTGCGTTAAAGAACGTGGAATAATGAGCAGAGGGCATCTGCAAAAGGTGCAGGTAACCAGGAAGAAAGCAATGCAAAATCAGGAGGAGCCAGCATGCATTAGCGCAGCTTCGGGAGGGCGGCATCGCCTGGCAGCTGGTCAAACAGGTGATTGCAGATGCAAAGTAGCATAAAAAACCAGCTGCACGCGTTGACAAGGAACTGATTTCATGATACCATGTCTGAAACAAACCGGATGGAACAGAAAGTTTGTTAGAAAAAATGGAAAGGAACACACAAATGAGACACACATTACATTTTATGTATGATATGTACCTGTATTACGGACGTATTTGCTTATAACTGAAGCGCATCATCTGCACAGTTATAAGCCGGTAGGTCTTATATGTCTGTGCATAAATAAAATGTAAGCAGTGAGCGTTGCTTGTGTTTCATGAAATCCTTTTGTAATAGGAACCGCACCAGACATATAAGTTGTTTGGTGCGGTTTTTTTGATATGTAGAAAGAACTTTCTGTATATGGCACCAGGAAGCATTGATAGACAATTGCGAAACTGTATTCAACATCAGCTTTGGGAAGTATCTGTAAGAACATATTTTCTAAGTAGGACTCTTGAAAACGCCGGCACTTTAAATTTTGTGCCACAGGCACAAAATTTATTAGTACCGCTGCGTTTTCACCGAAGCGAGAGCATGCAAACGTATCGTAAACGATACGTTGCGTGAAAATATGTTCTGACAGATACTTTCCAAAGCGTCCGTTCATGTGTTTTGCAATTGCCTAAAGCATTGCTTTGGAAAGGAGGAATTATGATAACAGAGGAAATTCAATTGGTTTTGGCAGGAGAGCAGGACGCAGAGGTGATTCATCAGATGAAGTATGAGGCGTTTTTGCCTCTGTATGAAAAGTATCAGGATGATGAGACCAGTCCGGTAAAGGAGACGCAGGAAAAGGTACTTCTGAAAATAAGACGGGAGGGCAGCGATTATTACCTGATCCGGTACAGAGGGGACAATGCCGGCGCTGTGCGGGTGGTGGAGACTGCCAAAGATGTATTTTATATCAGCCCTGTATTTATCCTGCCCCGGTATCAGAACCGGGGCATATGCAGCGCAGTGATACAAATGCTGTTTCAGAAATATCCGCAGGCAGTGGTCTGGCGGCTGGATACCATCTTGCAGGAGGCTGGCAACTGCCATTTGTATGAAAAGTGCGGCTTTGTCCGTGTGGGAAAGGAAAAGCCTGTCAATGAGCGGATGACGCTGATCGACTATGAAAAGACCATGGTAGAGGTGCGCCGGTTTGAGGACAAAGATGCAGAGGCTGTCGCAAATCTGATGCACCGCAATTTCAGGGAAGTAAACAGCAAGGACTATGAAGCAGAGGCAATAGAGGCATTGCTCAAAAGCCATGACGCTGCATTTGTCCGCTATGTGGCCAGCTATGCGCATATGTATGTATTTTCCAGAGGGGAGGAGATCGTAGCAGTAGGTGCCATTTCAAGCTATTGGGGCAGTGAGACAGAAAGCATCCTGCTGACGGTCTTTGTATTGCCGGAGTATCATGGAAAGGGCATAGGCAGAACCATTATCCGTACCTTAGAGCAGGATGAACTGTTTTTACGGGCAGACCGTGTGGAGATCCCGGCATCGATTACAGCGGTAGAGTTTTATCGTGGACTTGGGTATGAGTATAAGGGCGGAGTCAGGGCACTGGATGGAGAAGGGCAGTATCGGTTGGAGAAGTTTAGGAAACATACTGTGTGACAGCTTGTGGGTATGAAAAAAGCGTGAAAAGATGGGTAGACAATTCTTTTCACGCTACATACAGAGAAATTGGATATAGGCTGATAGATTTAGTGAAATATTAAAAACATATTGCGCCAGTCAGGCATCAGCAGACAGAGCGGAGATGTTACTTCAGGCACAAAAACACAAAATAAGCCCCATAGCTCAACAGCGTCACACATCCGCCCCATTTTTTCAGCTTGCTGTCTTTGATGCAGCACAGCAGTAAAAGGAGGGCAGCGGCTGCAGCCACCCAGATGTCCGGGTGAAAGGTCTTGGCAAAAGGAACCGGGGTGATCAGTGCAGTGGTTCCGATAATAAACAGGATGTTAAACAGGTTGCTTCCCACGATATTGCCAATGGCAATGTCTGCATTGTGTTTTCTGGCAGCAGAGACAGAGGTAAACAGCTCCGGCAGAGAAGTACCAAGTGCCACAATGGTCAGTCCGAAAAACGCTCGCTCAATCCCACAGTCCGGGCAATGGCGCTGGCTGCATCTACAGTAAAGTCACTGCCTGCAATGATCAGTACCAGACCCAGTGCGGTCCAAAGGAGAGACTTTCCAAGAGAAGTATGCTGCTTGTCTTCCTCAGAATCCACCTTATTCTTTTTGGCAAGCTGAAATAAGTAAATTAAGTACAGAATAAATACCAGCCATAATACAATACCGTCCACCAGGCTGACAGTACCGTCAATTCCCTCTAAAAACAGCAGCAGTGTCACAATGATCATAAAAGGGATCTCTATGCGCATGGTGGATTTGGCAACCGCCAGAGGGGTAATAATAGAAGAAATTCCCAGAATAATCAAAATGTTTAAGATGTTACTGCCCACCACGTTGCCAATGCTGATATCTGCACTGCCTTTTAAAGCAGCAGTCAGGCTGACAGCAGCCTCCGGTGCGCTGGTACCCATAGCTACGATGGTCAGACCGATCACCAGCTGAGGGATGCCAAACCGTGTGGCAATGCCGGAGGCTCCGTCTACGAACCAGTCGGCGCCCTTGATCAGCATGACAAAGCCCAGTGTTAAGATCAGTAACTGCAATACGATTTCCATTTTATCCTCCGTTCTGCGGCAGCCTGCTTTTTCCGTATGGCGCAAAAAAGGCGGGACTTATGCCGCAACATATAATTGTTACAGCAAAGTCTCGCCACTTACTCACAAAGCCGGATTATAAAAATCGTATTGACGACTATGTAAACATGAAAATACATTCATGCCAGCTACTCCCTTTGACCTTAACAGTATATTATAGTGAAAAGAGGGTGTCAAACTGTTTTGAGCAGAAAGCCGGCATGAAAAGAAAATCTTTACCGAATCTTTACCGGGAGGGAAGCAGAGGGGTTATTTTAAGAACATACGAATCAGCTTGTCATAAAAGGAGGTATATGGCTGGTAGCGCATAGGCAGATCCATCCATGTCTTTTTATCCACGATGCTCTTATAGTGGGAGAAGGTACGGAAGCCTTCAATGCCATGATAAGAGCCCATACCGCTTTCTCCAAAACCGCCAAAGCCCATTTCGCTGGTAGCCAGATGGATGATGGTATCGTTGATACAGCCTCCGCCAAAGCTACAGCGGGCAGTGACATCCTTTGCCACCTTTGAATCCTCTGTAAAAATATACAGAGCCAGCGGATGATCCATAGAATTGATCTTGACAATGGCATCCTCCAAGGTGTCGTAGGTAAGGATCGGCAATACAGGGCCGAAGATCTCCTCCTGCATAACCGGGTCTGCAAAAGTCACTTTGTCCATAATGGTAGGGGCGATCTGCAGGGTATCCGGTGCCACATTTCCTCCAAGAACTGTTTTGGAGGGGTCAATGAGTCCACGCACACGGTCAAAATGTTTTTGATTGATGAGTTTGCCATAGTTGGGATTTGCCAGAGGATCTTCCCCATACTGCTTTTGGACCTGCCTGATCAGCTCAGCTACAAGGGCATCTTTGATGGAGCTGTCACAGAAAATATAGTCCGGGGCAACACAGGTCTGTCCGCAGTTTAAATATTTGCCAAACACGATACGCTTGGCTGCCAGCTGGATATTGGCAGTCTTTTCCACAATACAGGGACTTTTGCCTCCAAGCTCCAAAGTCACTGGGGTCAGGTGTGCAGAAGCCTGCTTCATGACCTCCTGTCCCACAGCCTTGCTGCCGGTAAAGAAAATATAGTCAAAATGCTGTGCCAGCAGATACTGATTTTCTGCCCTGCCTCCTGTGATCACTGCTACATATTCCGGCGGAAAGCACTCAGCAATGATCTTGCCCATCAGGGCGCTGGTGTAAGGCGAATAAGCGCTTGGCTTTACCATGGCAGTATTGCCTGCCGCCAGAGCATCCACCAAAGGATCGATGGTCAGCAGGAAGGGATAATTCCATGGACTCATGATCAGGGTCACACCATACGGGGACGGCTTTTGAAAGCTTCTGGAATGAAACTGAGCCAAAGGGGTATGCACCCGGTGTTCCCTGGCAAACCGCTTTAAGTGCTTCTCCATATAGGTGATCTCACTCAGCACCATTCCCACTTCACACATATAGCTTTCCTGCCCGCTTTTCCCCAGATCCTTTTGCAAAGCCTCAAAAATCTCAGCCTCATACTTCTGAATACAACTTTTCAGACGGCGCAGCGCCTCCCGCCGCCCCGCAACCGGCAAAGTAGCCCCCGAAGCAAAATAAGCCCGCTGACTGTCAAGAATTCGGGTAATTTCAGATTCAGTCATAATAAATATTTCCTTTCTCTTATACAATTACTTCTCAAAGCTGATAGTGAATATCGTTTCACAATGGTCTAGCAAAACTGTGTATAGCAGAAAAAACGATACACCAAAAAGATTTGTAATAAACCTTCATTAAGTCGCTTTTCTGCGACAGTCCAAAATAGATTTTTTATACTAACAGCGATACCGTAGTGGTTTGCAGCGAAACTGAGTCTTTCGACTGGGCAGCGCAGGTATGGGACATGATAAAAACCGTAGGAAAACGCCGGTACTTAGGTGACAGAGTGTGGCAATTAGCAGGAAGCTTGCTTACTACTAATTGCCACACTCTGTTGCCTTAGTATCCGCTGCGTTTGACTCATATATGAGTTTGACTCAGAGCGAGAGCGTGCTTTTATCATGTCCCATACCTGCACTGCCCAGTTGAAAAACTCAGTTTCGCACCTCCCTACTGCAGCATCACTCTTTCGTAGAACTGCTGTAATGTTTTGGCATCCATCAGGACCGGTACAGGGTAGAGGGGATTGGCCTCTTTGTCTGCGTACTGTGCCAGCTTTGGAATATCCTCTTTGCGGATTTGTGGTACGGTATCCGGGATCTGGTACCGCTGTTTCATATCCTGAATGGCCTGAATAAATGCTTTGGCTGCTTCTGCATCCGGTGTGTCCTTAGTGGCGATCCCTGCAGCAATGGCAAGCTGGTGCAGTTTTTTGTGGATCGAAGGGCCGTAGGCCTCCAGTACAAAGGGCAGTAAAATGGCATTGGCCAGACCATGAGGTACGTTATATTCGCCACCCAGGGAATGTGCCACTGCATGGACATAGCCTACATAAGACTTGGTAAATGCGCAGCCGGCTTCATAAGCAGCGATCAGCATATTTTTTCTGGCAGTTTTGTTGCTGCCCTCTGTATAGGCAGTGTCCAGGTTTTCAAAAATCAGCTTTACTGCCTTTAAGGCATTCTTTCTGGTAGCCTTGGTAGTGGATCTGCCAATATAAGCTTCTACTGCATGAGTCAGGGCATCCATGCCTGTGGTGGCAGTGAGAGAAGGGGGCAGGCTTAAAGTAAATGCCGGCTCCAACACTGCATAAGAGGGGATCAGGGGAAAATCATTGATGGCATATTTATGTCTGGTTTCTGCATCGGTGATCACTGCAGCCAGAGTGGTCTCACTGCCTGTGCCTGCTGTAGTGGGGATAGCGATGAGGGTCGGGATCCTTTTGTGGATCTTTAAAATGCCTTTCATTTTGGACATAGGCTGCTTTGGCTTTGCAATCACAGCACCAACGGCCTTTGCGCAGTCAATGCTGGAACCGCCGCCCATGCCAATCAGAGCCTGACAGCGATTGGATCGATAGAGGGCAACTGCCTCCTGTACATTTTTTGTAGTAGGATTGGCTACAGTGCGGTCATAGACTGTGTAGGTGATCCCCCCTGTCTGCAGTGCATTGGTCAGTGTCTTTAACAGACCCAGCTGTGTAATACCGGGGTCTGTGACAATGAGTACCTGAGTCAGTCCCTTTTTGTGCAGCATTTCCGGCAGCCCCTCTACCCGGTCAATGATTTTGGGAGTACGGTAGGGGAGTACAGGCAGCGCCACACGCAGGGCGGTCTGGAATGTACGGCAGTATGCTTTTTTCAGAATATTCATATAGGATCCTTCCCCATCAGGCATATGGCAGGCAGGAAATTGTATCAAGTGAAATGGGTAAATGGGTCGTGGCTGATTACAGCAGATCCGGGGGCAGGGACTGGAGGTTGTGTGCCAGCCTGTCAAGTACCTGGTAAAATACAGCCAGGTCTTCCTGGGAAATGCCTGTGTCAGCGATCTCCTGAATGGTATGGATCAGTGACCGGATCTCCTCTGCTACCAGGAGTCCTTTGTCAGTCAGCATATATTTGGCCAGGTATTTGCCAGGCTCTCCAATGCGGGAGATGATCTGGTTGTGGGTCAGACTGGCCAGAGTACGGGATACCAGAGCCGGGTCTAAGTCACAGCTGACTGCCAATTCCGTAGAGGTCATACCCTCAGGGTGGGTCAGGAGCTGATAAATACACAGGGTATGGGTACCCTTTAAATCAAACTGCTTCATACCGTCTGTTTTCAGCTTTTGAATCAGCTTGTGCAGCTTTGCAATATCTACAGTAAATTTCACAAAACGGTCTTCCATGGAGCCGTCCTTTCTGTTGAAGCTGGAAGTTATTTTTTCGTTTTGTCTGCCCTGGGAATCTGGTGCGTCAAAAGCACGCTTGCGCTCTGAGTCAAATTCATGCTGAATCAAACGCAGCGGATACTAAGATTTCTCATACAGACATACACAGAATCGTATGCACGCATCCAATTCTGTGTATATCTGTATGAGAAACCTAAGTACCGGCGTTTTCCTACGGCTTTTGACACACCAGATTCCCAGAGCAGACAAAACGAAAAAGTAATTTCCAGTGGCGAATGTCTGCTTTGAATGACAGCTCCAAGCGTCTGGGGACGGCTTGGAGCTGATGCCTGATGATTGTTTTGGTACCAGGATATTTGCAAAGTGCATTTCCTGTTGTTTGTGACACCAGAGCGTTTGTAAAGTGTGATTTCTGGTGTTGATAGTGATTGTAGCACTGATTTGTTGACAAGTCAATAAATACAGGCGTTTGGGGCTTGCTGTCAAGGCTGGTTAGTTGGGGAGATTGCCTTTTTGGATGTTTTCCTGAATGATGTGGTCGATGACTGCAAAGAGTGTTTCGGAGCCTAATTTTGTTTTGGTCTGACGTTTGTAGATCTGTTCGGAGTTGACGTGATGTGCTTTCCAGTCGCTTCCTCCATTGCTGTTGTTTAACAGTAAGGGCTGGAGGTTGTCCATGGCATGGGCAAATTTGGATTCCGGGGTCTCATAGGCTTCGAATTCGTCAAATAAGGCGATCAGTTCAGATTTCTGGTCTTCCGGCAGAATGGAAAAAATCCTTTCCTTTGCTGCATCTTCTCTGGCCTTCTGTGTCTTTTGGCTTTCGGCATCATAGGCATAGGTGTCACCGGCATCGATCTCTACTACATCATGGATCAGGCACATCAGCATCACCCTGGCAATATCGATCTCCTGGTTGGAATACTCTCTCAGCAGATAGGCCATCACTGCCATGTGCCAGGCGTGTTCTGCATCATTTTCATTTCTGCCATGTCCTGATAAATGGGTCTGCCTGAAAATGTTCTTCTCCTTATCAATCTCCAATGCAAAATCCAGCTGTTTTTTTAGACGACTATCCATCGTTCATCCCTCCATCAGTTTTTGTTCTTATTATAAAGCCTTTGCCCCTAAAATCCAAGCAGTAAAGGAGTTTAGAGGCAAAGGGAGCAAGTGGATGGGTCAGGGATCAGGAGCCGCTGGATTTGTAATGCCGCACGCCCATCCGCCACAGAGCGTAGCAAGGCAGCAAAAACAGCACTGCCAAAAGCGGTACAAATACAAAATACAGCTCTGTCCGCTTGTCCAGCAGGTACAGCAGAGGATAATACTGCACCAGGGCATAGGGCACCACAAAGGTGGTAAACTGCAGCATCCGTTTGCCGTAAATGCCCAGAGGGTATTTGCCGTATTCTCTGGCGCCGTCTGTCAGCACGTTCATAAATTCCAGGCCGTCCAGTGTAAAGAAGCACAGGGCTGCATAGATCAGAAAGATGCCGGAAAACAGGCAGGTGCCTCCAATGAGCATGAAGATCACAGTCACGATCTTGGGGAATGTCCATGCAATGTGACTGTTGGCAATGCCATAGACAAACATTCCCAGAGCCTGTATCATACGTCCGATGCGTGTCAGCTCAAATTTACTGCCAAGTACCTGTAAAATGGAGCTTCTTGGACGCAGCAGCACCCGGTCGAACTCACCCTTTCTCACCATGGAAGAAAACATATCAAAGCCTCTGGCGATCATTTCCGCCAGGGAAAATTCCAGGAGGATGATGGAAAAGCACAGCAGCACTTCACTGTATGTAAATCCCTGCACATTGGTAAATCTCTGGAACATAAAGAATATCCCTAAGAATACGTTAAATGACACCAAAAACTGTCCCAAGGCTGTCAGAAAAAAGGAGGTCTTGTACTCCATGGCGCTGCGGATGTTGATGGATATGTAATGCAGGTAGAGCTTCAGGGGAGAGACTGTGGGGCGGGATGACTGCATCCTGTGTACAGGCTTGTGGGTGGAAGCCCCAGAGGCTGCCAAAGCGGACAGAGGGGCTGCCTGGTGCGGGTTACTTGTGGAAAATACTTGTTTTTGATCGTGTTTCATATTGTCAACCTCCCTGCACCGTAACTTTTTGTTCTGCAGCGGCAAACAGCATTTTGCCTGCAGCCACCAGTACCACCAGCCAGAATAGCTGTAAAATCGCTGCTTTGAGCATGTCGTCTCCTGTCAGACTGCCGCTGTAGATCCGCAAGGGCACATTTTGCATGGCAGCAAAGGGCAGCAGCTCCAGGAATTTTTGTATGGCAGTTGGAAAAAAGGGCAGAGGGATCACTGCGCCTGCCAGCAATTCTACACCGGAGGTAAACATAATACGCAGTCCCATGGGAGACATGGTATAAAAGCACAGACCATATAGCAGCATGCAAAATGCTGCGGTCACCAACAGTCCCACCACCAGAGTCCATACAAACAGCACAAAGTGCATCAGACTTGCAGGTGGACACAGGCCGTAAGGCGCAGGGACACAGGCTGTCACGATCAGGATGGGAAAGCAGCGCAGCACCGCTCTGGAAAGTCGGTTGGCCACTCCTCTGGAAAACCACATATCGTAAATGCAGACAGGGCGGCACAGCTCGTAGGCAATGCTGCCATCCTTGATTGATTCAAAAATTTCATTTTCCAGTATCCAGGGGGCAAAAAATGCCAGGAATGCCTGCTGCATCCAGATATAGGAAGCTGTGGCTGCAAAGGTCATAGGAAAGCTTTCCGGTTCCCCTGCATAAAATGCCCGGTATGCCAGAATTTCCATCAGTCCCCATGCAAACTGGGTCACGATGCCTGCCAGGGCAGCTGCCCGATACTGCAGTCCCATAGAGAAACGCAGCCGGAAAAAAGAAAGGTATTTTTTCATGGGGCACCTCCTATATATCGTAGGAACGGTACAGCTGGGCAATGGTTTCATCAATGCTGGCGCTGGAGTGATCGCCCCTTGGAGTACCGTCACCATTCAGGATATCTTCCAGACTGCCGTCTAGGAGGATCCGCCCCTTGCCGATCATAATGATACGCTTGGTCAGGGCTTCAATGTCCTGCATGTCATGGGTGGTTAGGATGACAGTAGTGCCGTGGGTCTCATTTCTCTTTTTGATAAAATCCCGGACTGCCAGCTTGGAGACTGCGTCCAGTCCAATGGTGGGTTCATCCAGAAACAGGATGCGGGGGCTGTGGAGCAGAGAGGCTGCAATTTCACAGCGCATACGCTGCCCTAAGGACAGCTGTCTGGCAGGGGTCTTTAACAGCTCCTGTAGATTTAGGAGGGTGGAAAGCTCCTCCATGTTGGATTTGTAAAGGGTGTCTGGAATCGAATAGATGTCCTTTAGCAGTGCAAAGGAGTCAATGACAGGTACATCCCACCACAGCTGGGAACGCTGGCCAAATACTACGCCAATGTCCCGTACATACCGGGTACGGTCTTTCCAGGGAGTGTAACCATCCACTGTACAGGTGCCGCTGTCTGGAGTCAGGATGCCGCTTAGAATTTTGATGGTGGAGCTTTTGCCGGCTCCGTTGGGTCCGATGTAGCCTACCATTTCGCCGTCCTCTATGGTAAAGCTTACATCCTGCAGGGCATGGATTTCTTCATATTCCCCGCGAAACAGTGCTTTGCAGGCTTCCTTGAAGCCTGCGTTTCGTTTTGCAACACGGTACGATTTGTTGATGTGTTCCATCGTGATCATAGTTTGCTTCCTCCTGGTAGTAATATTTTCATATCTTGCCAAGCGGTCTGGTTTTGCTGGATTTTGCCAGTCAAATACCGTAGGTAAAATATTCAGTTGCCCTGAAATTTCAAAACGGACGCATTCGTTCTAAAATGAGGGGAATTCCAATTTTAGCAAGGGGGAGAGGGAATGTCAAGGATAATGTGACTTTATTTTCTTGCTACAAGGAAAAATCTGTGTGTGCTTCCTTCCACGCAGCCGTTTCTGTCCAGCAGCTTTTGGGCAGTCAGGAGCTGCTCTGTGCAGGTGTCTACTGAAAAGCCGGGAAATTCCCACTCAATGATATGGGCAAACCATACCAGTGCGCCGATGTCAAAAAATTGAATGGGGCGGAAGCATTCCTGTGCCTCCAGGATGTCAAAACCGCCGGCCTTAAATTTTTGAGACACAATATGTAAATACTGTTCGGGAAACGGCAGCTCGGTAATGTTTGGTAAAAGCAGGTTTACCAGCTGGCGGTCATTTTCTGCACCGACCTGCTGGGTGATAAAGAGGCCTCCGGGTTTCAAAACACGATGGATCTCCTGGACATGAAAGCTGCCATGCCGATTGATCACCAGATCAAACTGGGCATCTGCAAAGGGAAGCGCATTGCCTCCATCTGCTGCCCTGAAATCGATCCCCATGGGGAGCAGTGTTTGTGTACACAGTGCTACATTAGGCGGATAGGCTTCTGTGGCGCTGGTGTTGGTGTAAGGATGGCCAAGGGACAGCAAAAATTCTCCGCCGCCAGTGTCTATGTCCAGCAGTTTCATATTTGGCTTGAGATACTGCAGAATGGTGCGGCGGTAATTCCAGGGGAGATCGGTTTCTTCTGTGTACCGCCCGTCAATGTGAGAAAAATCCCATCCGTGGATCTGTGCAGCCTGTTCTTCGGCTTTCCATAAAGTGATGAATTCGTTTGTGTTCATAGTAACTACTCCTTTTTTTCCTACTTGTATTAATAGGTAATTACGAAACGATATTCAATACCAGCATTGGAAAATATTTTCTTACAAATACTTTCCAATGCGTCCGGTAATGTGTTTCACAATTGCCTATATTGACATTAAGTGTAATGGTGATAAGGTGCAGTTAACTGACAACATGGATGCATGACAACGGAAAGCTTGTAAAGCATACTTTCTGTTGTACATGATAATAGAAAGAAATCTTCTATTATATACTCGGTACAATCTGCTGCCAGATTTATAACTGCACCGAGTAATTATCTCGAATCAATCTCATTCTGTGGGTTCACCGCCTTTCAGGATCGTATGTGTGGATTATAGCACATGGACGGCTGTTTGCTGCATATAAGTTGAGGTTTCTGATTTAGAATCCGATATAAGGATCGTTTTGTGTTCAGGAGGAGACCCTATCTCCGTGCTAGCGTAAAGTTTTTTGTAGAAAAATAAATAAAAGAAGAAAGCACCAGCTTTTGTTTTTGTACAGTAAATCTACACTATACGAAAATCCTGATTTGCTTGACGCGTAATTGGCGATTTGTTATAATTGAATTATGAATTTTGGATATTTATTGTTAAAAATGCCGTTGATGCAATAATTCATTCTATGAAATTCAGATCGTGATTTATAAATTTTGCCAAAAATGCGTAAAACTATAAAATTAATAAAAAAATAAAAAGGAGATGTATTGAAATGGGAAATTTAGTTTATAAACAGATGGGAAATCAGGATAGTGAGGTTACATTAGTATTTTTACATGGATCCACTATGACAAAGGAAGGCATGTTTCCGTTAGCAGAAAAATTCGGAGAATATAACTGTATTTGTTTTGATTTGACCGCACACGGAAAGTCAGGAGGAGCGCTTCCTACATGTATCACTGACATTGCAAAAGATGTGGAGGAAACCATTGAGAGCCTGAAAGAAACCAAGGTTGTACAGGGTAAAGTGGTGATTTTAGGTTACTCCATGGGTGGAGCGATTACTTATGAGATCGCATTGCGGAAGAAAACAAAAACAGATGCGATCGTCTTTTTAGGCAGTGGTGCGGATCTGAAGCATCATACTCCGGCAGTAGATCAGATGAAAGGTATGCCTGTGGAAGCTTTTCAGACAGCAGCCATCTTAGATTTCCTGTTTGGAAGTATGGTAGATGAAGCAGAAAAAACCAAAATCAAAAACAGATTCCTGGATACCAGCGTAAAGAATGAAATTGGATTTAATGATCTGATGATCTCAAATGCTTATGACCGCATTGATCAGGCAAATGAGATTGAATGCCCGACCCTGTTAGTGCAGGGATGCGACGATACGATCGTATTACCAAGTGCTGCAGTTGAAACCTGGAAACAGATCAAGAACAGTCAGCTGCTGATGGTACCGTATGGCGGACATGCGCTGATCTTTGAAGATACGGACGCAGTTTCTGAAAGAATCAAGGGATTTATCGAAAGAATCTGATGTGAACATGTGACATTGCTGTTCAGGCAGTTGCTCTGTCACGGTGAGACAGGCGTAAAGCTTTGGTAGAAACATAAACAAAAGAAGAAAGCACCGGCTTTTGTGTTAGGATTGCGTGGAAAAGACAAAATCAACACAAAGGCTGGTGCTTTTTGTGAATTGCCAGGGGATTGGGATGGTTTTGTGGATGGTTATGTGATATACTTTTTACGAATCAATTGAGCAATGGAAGCTCCGCTGCTTGAAGGCGGATGTAGATTCTTGATTCAAGGGAAAGAAACAGACAATGAATAAAGTGAGAGGTTTGCTGGCAGCCATAGTGCTGATGGCTGGGATGACAGCATGTATGCCGGGGGAGCTGACGGCGGTGTATGATGATGAGGAAAAAATAGCAAGTGATTCCAATGTCTATAGCCGGGGTAATTCTGTGCTGCGGATTCAGAATCAAGAGTATCAGGGGACCTTTGGGAAGTTTGAGGGCATGGAGACCATATGGACGTATGATGCTGCCAAGGATCAAGCTCTGGAATTTACATACAAGATCTCTGTGTACAGTGGAAAGCTGAAACTGGTTTTGGTCACAGAGGATCGATCTGTAACGAACATCGTGGAAGTGACACCGGAGACCACCATGGAAGAAACAGAGTATGGTGTGATCCAGGTAAAGGAAGGGGAAAACAGAATTAGAATAGTTGGTGGAGAAGATACCAAAGTAGATATAGAGCTGTCTATTGACAGAGGGGAATTTGGGGATGGCACTGAGTGAAGGATTGTTTTACTTTTGACATTTCAGTAATAGAAAGATATAGAGGATCACAGTTTGAAAATAATTATACTAAATGGCAGTCCAAGAAAAAATGGTGCTACTGCAAAAATATTACACACAATGGAGCAGCAGTTGCCCTTTGTGAAAAGAAAAGGAAAAATAACGTAGCATTTCTGTTTGAATTAGATAAATAGGATGTGAAATCTCCATTGTTCTGCTGCAGGATGGTGGAGATTTTCTATTATATTTAAGAACCCCTTGGGATTGCCTATATCATAAAAGGCCCTCCGGAAAGGATCACACTGATCAAACCCAGACGCTATCTTGCACATACAAAAAACAGTTGACAAACCTTCCACCATGCCTTACTATGTTTACATAAGACATGTCGAGATACGACATGTCGAGAAAAAACATATCGTATCAAAACAATATCTTCAAATATGGAGGGCCTACATGGAAGATAAGCTGCTGAAAAAGTATTGCCCTATGACAGAGACCATATTTTATACGCTGCTGGCGCTTTTGACCCCCAATCATGGGTATGGCATCATGAAATTCGTCAGGGAACTGACACAGGAGCGTGTCAAGATGGGTACCGGTACTCTTTATACCATGCTGGGGAGACTGGTGGAGGATCAGATGATCCTTGTGGTAAGTGAGGACAATAACAAAAAGACCTATCAGATCTCAGCTGATGGGAAACAGATCCTGCTGATGGAAGTAGACCGGCTGCGGAGACAGTATGAAAACAGTCAGAAGATTTTAGGAGGGGAGACATATGAAGAAGCTTAAATTTTTTATGAGTTTATTAAAAGAGAGAGACTGGTTAGAGGACATGGCAGCACAGGGCTGGCTCCTGACCAATATCACCTGCGGTGTGCTGTATGAGTTTCAGCAGGCAGCCCCTTGTGAAAAGGTCTTTGAGATAGAGCGGTTTGCCATTACTGCACATACCACTGCAGCTGATCTGACAGCCAGAACCTGTGCCTTTGACATCACTGCACAGTTTGGCTGGGAGCAGGTGACCCATGATGAGGACATGAATTATTATTTTATGAAGGATAAGGCAGGAGATGAGACCGATGAATTTTATGATGACGCAGAATCCCGCAGAGAACGTGCGGAGCGTTATCGCAGACATCTTTCCATCGAAGTGCCCCATTCCTGTATCCGTGATCTGCTGGGAATGTCTATCCTTTATATTGTGTTATGCCTGGTTCTTGGCAGGGAAAGTACAGCCCAGCATGATTTGATGTGGTTTTATATTATTATGGCCACCATTGAAGCTGCAGTGATCCATTGCTGCATCCTTTGGGGACAGCGCACCTACACAGAGCTTTGCATGAGCCGACAGGAGTGGGAGCAGCACAAGCGATACAATGACAAGAAGCGCTTCAACAAGGTGCAGCAGCTGCGCTCCTATCTGCAGGAAAAGAGTGAGTTTGGCTTATCGTTAAAAGGGTATGAGAATGGCTTCTATATGTTTGAAGAAGATACCCAGAGATACAATTACTTCATTGATACCAAGAGATGCCTGAAAAAGCGCTTAAAGGAAGACGGTCTGCGCTTTGATGATGAGAAAAAGGACTGGCAGACCCAGAGCCTGAAATGGTATGAAATGAGCATTGCCAATGCTGCCCAGTATGGATTAAAGCCAGTGGCGGTCATTGGAAAGACGGCCTTGATCTATAAAAGACCCTACTCTGATCAGCCCCTTCCATGGGAAAACGGCAATGAAAACATCAGCTTCCATACCCCTACCCGCATTGCCATCATCTTGATGTGCTGCTGCGCTGCAGCCGGTTTTGTGGTGGGTTGGATAGCTGCAATGATTTTACAGTAAATTTTAAGACCATTCTTTTGAAAAAAGAACAAGACTGTCCATGGATGGCAGAGAAAGGTTATTGTTTATGAAATCATCTGAGGATCTAAAACAGTTATTAAGAAAAATCGACCGCAAAAGCTACCCTGCCTACAAGGAAACCAGAGGTGTATACCAATTTTCCTCATATGTATTATCCATTGATCACGTACAGGGGGACCCTTATGCTTCTCCTTCTAAGGTCAGTATCCACGTACCTGCCAGAACCGCTGGTTTTCCTGCCATACTATATGACACCAGGAAAAAACGGATTGCCCTACAGGACTTTCTTTTGCGGCAGTTTGGACGGCAGATTGAGGCTGTATCTGTAAGAGGACATCAAGGGGGTTCCGGGAAAAGCGGTCTGCTTGGGGTAAGCCGGTGCGGACAGGAAATTTTAGAACGCAGTGCCTGTGCATTTGACAAGGAAAATGGCAGTCTGGTTATACGCATGGAAGTTGGATTTCCGGCCAATGGCAGAACCATTTGTTCCCAGGTATTGGAAAAGATTTTCTTTGAACAGCTGCCGGACTGTGTACGGGAGACGTTATGCTGCCGGGCATATAAAAAGGAAGATCTGGAGCAAGTGGCCAATCTGGCAGAGGATCAGCAGTATATCAGAGAGCAGCTGGCAAAGAGGGGATTGGTGGCTTTTATAGCAAATGGCGCAGTATTGCCAAGAGAGACTGGTGTATCAAAGCGTCCCATGAAAGGTGCAGTGCCTTTTATGTCCCCTGCATCCATGGAGGTGGAGATGGATCTGCCTCATTATGGTGCTTTAAAGGGCATGGGAATTCCAAAAGGAGTCACAGTAATCGTGGGCGGCGGCTATCATGGCAAGTCTACGTTGCTCAAAGCCATTGAGTCTGGTGTGTACGATCACATTGGGGGAGACGGCAGAGAGTATGTGATTACAGATGAAACAGCCATGAAGATACGGGCAGAGGATGGCAGAAGTATCCGAAAGGTAGATATTTCCATGTTTATCAATCATCTGCCAAATGGAAAGGATACCACTCGTTTTTATACAGAAGATGCCAGCGGCAGTACTTCCCAGGCGGCAGGAATGGTGGAGGCAATGGAGGCCGGTACAAAGGTGTTCCTTATTGATGAGGACACCAGTGCCACCAATTTTATGATACGGGATGAATTAATGCAGCTGGTGGTAAGTCCTTCGTCAGAACCCATTACCCCTTTTGTAGACCGGGTAAGGGAATTATATGAGGAGTTTGGGATCTCCACCATTCTGGTGGCAGGCAGCAGCGGGTCTTATTTTTATAAGGCAGACCATGTGGTGCAAATGGATGGTTATCGTCCAGCGGATATTACTGTTTTTGCAAGGGAAACAGCTGAAAAATATGCTGCCCAGTCAGTGAAGCAGGATGCATCTGACCATACACAGACGTTCCTGTCTCCTTTCAAGGATGAATGTGCAGAGAAAAAACGTTTGCCTGATTTGAATCGCTGTCCTTTTGGTACAGATGCCTATGGGCAAAAAAGAGGCAGAGAAGAGGAGGAACGTCGCCGGGTAAAAATCAAAACCATTGGCAGGGACAGTATTTTTCTGGATAAGGAACTGATCGATATGCGCTGTGTAGAGCAGGTGGCAGACAATGAGCAGATGATAACACTGGGGCATATGCTCCGGTACGGAGAGGAACATATATTTGATGGCAAAAAGAATATAAGGCAGGTGGTGGAGGCGTTGTACGAGTTTCTGGAGAAAGAGGGCATAGGAGCGGTCTGTGAAGGAAGTACAGTGCCTGGCAACCTTGCAATGCCAAGAAAGCAGGAGCTGTATGCCTGTCTGAACCGTTATCGGAAACTGCAGTTTGAAGCGTACAGGAAAAATGCAGAGAAAGCCAGTTTTTCTTCAGGAAAGCAGAATGGATATGACAGAGGTCATGGAGGAAGAAAGAGCAGAATGCAATAATTCAACTCAATTATGATAGAAGGACACCACCGCCGATGCCCCCGCAAATCAGCACATCTGCCTGCCAGGATTGTAAAAGACCTGCCAGAGCTCTGTGACCGCTGTCGTCAGAAGAAAGGTAAGGAAATTGATATATGGAAAATCAAGTGAAACTGATCGCAAGTGACCTGGATGGAACACTGTTGTTAGGAGATGCCCAGACATGCAGTGAAGAATTGTATGAACTGGTGGAGGCGTTATCGGGCAGAGGGGTTCTGTTTGTACCTGCCAGTGGCAGACAGTATGCCAGTCTCCACCGGCTGTTTGCACCGGTAGATGACAAGGTGCTGTATTTGTGCGAAAATGGGGCGTTGGTAATGGATCATGGCACTCCGCTCTTCCAAAAAGAGTTTGAATATGATCTGGCTATGGAGATTGCACAGGCTGTTTGTGCCAGACCGGAATGTGAGATTATGATATGCTGTCCTGGTACCAGCTATACCATTCCAAAAACAGAAGCCTTTGTCTCTTATATGCGGGATGAGGTGAAATACGATTTGACTTTGATTTCCGATCTGAAGCAGATACAGGAGCCTGTTTTAAAGGTATCTGTTTATATGGAACCGGAGTCTCGGGCAAAGGTAGAAGCAGAACTGGAGCCGCTGTTTGGAAAAAAATGCTGTATGGTGGAATCCGGCAACCGCTGGATCGATTTTGCACCTTTTGGCATCAGCAAGGGCAGTGCCCTGGAGGAAATAAGCAGAATATTAAATATTGCTCCTTCAGAAATGGCAGCTTTTGGAGATAATGAGAATGACAGAACTATGCTGGAATATGTGGGACATCCCTATCTCATGGAGAACTGTAATCCTGTGGTGGAGGATATTCCTGCCAGACGGTGCAGCAGGGTAGAGGATGAGCTGCGTAAGATCCTAGCAGATCTAACAGGATCTGTGTGATTTCTTTTCCTATACAGAAGAAAATTATGCCGGGCGGTATGAAAAATGCTTCCTGGCAGTTGCCAATGGTGGTTTAGCAGAGACCGCCAGAGAAATGGTTCCGGCTTTTTTCGGAAATTGGTGGAAACAAAGTCTGTTCTGGGTTATAATAGAATTATCTGACAGACAGGCAGTGATACCGGTCTGTACGTGATAAAAACGGCAGTAAAAAACACTTGCCAGAAATAAGTTCAGGAGGATAAAAGAATGCTTGAAAAGCTATTCAAACTGAAAGAAAACGGAACCAATGCAAAAACAGAAGTAATTGCCGGAATTACTACATTTATGACTATGGCATATATTCTGGCAGTCAATCCCAACATCCTGTCTGCAGCAGGTATGGATAAGGGGGCTGTATTTACTGCTACTGCAGTAGCATCTTTTTTGGGAACTATGTTCATGGCGTTATTTTCCAATTACCCATTTGCTCTTGCACCGGGAATGGGATTGAATGCGTATCTGGCTTATACTGTAGTAGGACAGATGGGATATTCCTGGCAGGTAGCTTTGGCTGCTGTATTTATTGAGGGTGTAATCTTTATTTTATTGTCCCTGTGTAATGTGCGTGAGGCGATTTTTAATGCAATTCCTTTGAATCTGAAGCATGCGGTAAGCGTGGGAATTGGTTTGTTTATTGCATTTATCGGTCTGCAGAATTCCAAGCTGGTACTGGCTGATGGAAGTACATTAGTAGGATTATACAGCCTGGCAAAGTTCCAGGGACTAAATGGAGGTGCAGGCAGCTTCAATGATGTGGGGATTACAGTGCTTTTGACTGTAATTGGAGTCATTATTACAGCAGTTCTGGTAGTCCGTAAGGTAAAGGGAAATATTCTCTGGGGGATTCTGATTACCTGGATTCTTGGTATTGTGTGCCAGTTAATGGGACTGTATGTGCCAAATGCAGAAATCGGTATGTATTCTCTGCTGCCTGATTTCAGTAATGGTATTTCCATTCCAAGTCTGGCTCCGGTATTTTGCAAGCTGTCATTTAAGGGCATTGACATTCTGCAAATGGCAGTGGTGGTATTTGCCTTCCTGTTTGTGGATTTGTTTGATACTCTGGGTACTTTGATCGGTGTATCTACCAAGGCAGGTATGCTGGATAAAAATGGCAGACTGCCGCGCATCAAGGGTGCCTTATTAGCAGATGCCTGCGCTACCACAGCAGGTGCAGTACTGGGTACTTCTACAGTAACCACTTTTGTGGAAAGTGCTTCTGGTGTAACAGAAGGAGGACGTACTGGTCTGACTGCAGTGGTAACAGCACTTCTGTTTGGTCTGTCCCTGCTTTTAAGCCCGATCTTCCTTGCCATTCCTTCTTTTGCAACAGCTCCGGCACTGATTATCGTAGGATTCTATATGATTGGTTCTGTAAGCAAGATTAATTTTGATGATATGTCAGAGGGGATTCCTGCATTTATCTGCATTGCAGCCATGCCAATGTTTTACAGTATTTCCGAAGGTATTTCCATGGGTGTAATCTCCTATGTATTGATCAATTTACTTTCCGGAAAATGTAAGGAGAAAAAGATCAGTATAGTGATGTATATCCTGTGTCTGTTGTTTATTGCAAAGTATTTCTTTATTTAATTGCTGCAGCATAAAAGTAGAGTGATATCATTTTAAGCAGGTACGTAGGTGCCGCACAATGCTCTGGAAAGAAAAAATCAGGGCTGTGTCCCAGCCGGGACACAGCCCTGATTTTCTTACAGATACTTCTCAAAGCGTCCGGTAATGTGTTTCACAATTACCTATCATTGATTTATATGAAAGGAAACGGCTGGTGGGGAAGAGATGGGTAGTATTTCCAGAAAAAATATGATAGTATGATTGTAATAAAACTGAGTTTGTGTCAAAAGATATGAATAGCAGTGTGGAAAAAACTGAGATTGTTTTTTGGAAAATAAAACATTTGAAATGGAGAAGATTATGAAATACGATTATCTGATTGTAGGTGCGGGTCTGTTTGGCAGTGTATTTGCTTACGAGGCCAAAAAGGCAGGCAGGAAGTGTCTGGTAGTGGATAAAAGAAACCATGTAGGTGGTAATATTTACTGTGAGGATGTGGATGGTTTGCTGGTACATACCTACGGAGCACATATTTTCCATACCTCGAATAAGGAAATCTGGGACTATGTAAGACAGTTTTCTGAATTTAACCACTATATCAATTCTCCTGTGGCTGTCTATCATGATGAACTGTATAACCTGCCATTTAATATGAATACCTTCAGCAAGCTCTGGGGCATCCGTACTCCGGCAGAAGCCAAAGCTAAGATCGCTGCCCAGGTAGCAGAGCAGGAAAGCCTTCGTGATCATGCAGAACCAGCCAATTTAGAAGAACAGGCTCTTTCTCTGGTAGGAAGGGATGTATATGAAAAGCTGGTAAAAGAATATACAGAAAAGCAGTGGGGCAGAAGCTGTACAGAATTGCCGGCTTTTATTATTAAGCGTCTGCCTTTGCGTTTTACTTACGACAATAATTACTTTAATGACCCTTATCAGGGAATTCCGGTAGAAGGGTATACTGCGATGATAGAAAAGATGTTAGCTGGTACAGAGGTACGACTGAACACAGATTTCCTGGAGAATAAGGAAGTTTATAAGCAAATGGCAGACAAAATCGTGTTTACCGGTATGATCGACGGGTATTTTGATTACTGTCTGGGACATCTGCAGTATCGTACGGTACGTTTTGAAACAGAGCGTCTGGATGGAGTAGATAATTACCAGGGCAATGCAGTGGTAAACTATACTTCCCATGAGCAGCCATATACCCGTATTATTGAGCATAAGCACTTTGCCTTTGGAAAGCAGGACTTTACCATTATTTCAAAGGAGTATTCCACAGAGTGGAAGCCGGGCATGGAGCCTTATTATCCGGTAAATGATGAGAAAAACGGTCAGTTGTACCAGGAATATGCCAAGCTGGCTGAAAATGAGCCTGATGTGATCTTTGGAGGCCGTTTGGGACAATACCGGTATTACGATATGGACAAGGTAATTGCAGCAGCGTTGGAAGTGACTGCCCGGGAGCTTGGACAGTAAATATCGATTCAATATGTTAGGCAATTGCTAATTCAATATGTAAAGGGAAGGAGAATTTATGGGGAAGAACAATCAATGGAAGTCACTGACGGCGATTTTTCTGGTGGGATTGATGGTTTGCGCTGCAGTCTGCTGTATAAAAGTACCTTCTGTAAAAGCAGATAACAGCAATTACGGAGCAGATGCATATCATTATATGAATTATATTCAGACAAATTTTCCAGGGCGTGTAGTAGGTACTCCCATGGAAAAAGCCGTGGAGCAGTGGCTCATTCAGGAAGTAACGGCTATGGGATATTCTCCTTATACATTTTTTACGGAATGGGATCAGGATGGGATTCATTACGAAGGAGATGTGATCTTGTTTGAAAAGCCTGGCAGTACAGGCAGAAGAATTGTAGTGGGGGCTCATTATGACAGCGTAGATACCAATGGAGCAGATGACAATGCTTCTGGTGTGGGACTGCTGTTAGAGACTGCCAAACGGATGATTGATGTGCCCACCCAGTACACCATACAGTTTGCTCTGTTTACTATAGAAGAGCCAGGATGCATGGGCAGTCAGTACTATGTATCCAGGGAAACCCAGGAATACAGAGACAGTGTGGCGGTGATGATCAATTTAGACACCATTGCGGCAGGGGATAATATGTACATTTACGGCGGCGGCATTGATGATCAGGGGAATCTGGTGCGTACCTGGGGAGCAGAGCAGGCACTGGCTACTGCGAAAGATATGGGTCTGAATATGTCTTTTCACCCGGATGTAAATGAAAAATATCCGGTGCCAGTGAAAAACACTGCCAGCGACCATATGGCATACGATTTTCACAATATTCCTTATATATATTTTGAAGCTTCCAACTGGAACGGCGGAAATTTCACCAACTTCTATCAGACGGCAGACAGCCGGGTTCCGGATGGGAAAATGATGCATACCTGGATGGACGATCTGAACTTTTACAATGAAACATTTCCAGGAAGAGTGCAGGAACATCTCACCAGTTATTCCATGCTGTTGGATAAACTGCTGCGAGGTCTGGTAGAGGGCAGTTCAGCCTCCATCATTCCAGAGATTCAGTATACAGAGGTCAGTGAAACGGTATATGCAGTTTCCAATGTAAATATCCGTTCTGGTGCGGGTACCTCTTTTTCCGTACTGGATGTGTTGGAAGCAGGAGAAGCATTGGAACGTACCGGTTACCATGAGGAATGGAGCCGGGTCAATTACCAGGGTACTACCGGTTATATTGCCAGTTCCTATCTGACTACAGAAGAACCGGAAACAGAACCTCCTGTTACAGAAGAGGAAACTACCCTGGAAGAAACCACAGCTGAAACAGCAATAGAAGAAACCACCAGTGAGAAAATGACTGCAGAAGCTGCTTCAGAGGAAAGCATTTCAAAGGAAAGCATTTCTATAGAAGAAACTGGTGATGGGTCCTCAGAGGATGAGGATACAGGCCGCAGCAATACCTGGATCTGGATCGCAGGCATAGGAGGCGCAGGGGCTGTTGTATTGGCAGGATTTGGGATTTATAAAATCTGGAAGTCTAAGAAAACGGAGTAATACTAAATCCATCCTCCATCCAATGTAATGATCTGCCCGGTGAGATAATCCGGTCCCTCAGCCACTGCACGTACCAAGGCAGCCACTTCTTCTGGGGTACCCAGACGTCCGGCGGGAATTTCTTCTTTCAGGGCAGAAAGCTCTTCCGGATCCAGAAAATGATTCATTTCCGTATCAATAGCGCCACAGGCAATTGCGTTGACCCGAATGCCTGATGGCGCTGTTTCTTTTGCCAGAGCCTTTGTAAAAGCATTGACTGCACCTTTTGAGGCTGAATAAGCTACCTCACAGGAAGCTCCGGAAATGCCCCAGACAGAAGAAATATTTACGATGGAACCTTTCTTACGGTCAATCATAGAAGGCAGCAGCAGGCTGCACATATGATAGAGTGATGTGACGTTGGTCTGGAGCAAGCGGTTCCAGTCTGAAGGAGACATCTGCTGCAGCAGGCCGATATAGGAAATGCCTGCATTGTTGATCAGTACATCAATATTCCCAAAATGATTTAGGGCAGTGGTTACAATTTCTGAGCAGGTAGTATAATCTCCTACATCTCCGGGCAGAGACAGACAGGTGCCCCCTGCAGCGATAATTTCGTTGGCGGTATCTTCCAAAGCCTGCACATTGCTGCGGCAGTTTAATATGACCTGGTATCCATTGGCGGCCAGATGCAGAGCAATTGCCCTGCCAATGCCTCTGGATGAGCCTGTAATCAATGCTGTTTTCATAAACTTCCTCGTTTCTGCTGTAAGACAGCCTGTGATTTTATGCAATTATACCATAAGATAGCCTTTATGAAAAAGATTTTCAAATCAGCTTGAAAAATGATACAGAATTGAAACGTTAGGTAAAATTTTGCCAATTGTTCAAAAAATAATGACAACTTGTAGACTGAAAATTTTTTTTTGCCAAAAAACGTGAAAATCTGAAAACATTTTATGAAAAAAGTCAACAAAAAATGGCAAAAAGATTTTACGGAAAGGGTTGACAAAGGATACGGTAGCTGATACAATCTTTATGGATTGTAACAAACTTGTAACAATTTTAATGAAAAATGACCAAAGATTATTTCGTACAGCGTTATTTGTTTCAGGCTGTAATTTATATAACCATTACTTAGAAAATTTGGAGGGAATACGGATGAAGAAAATCATCATCAAAACCACTGCAATGTGTCTGTCCGCAGTTATTGTGACTGCATCTAACCCTACTATTACCAATGCTATGCCCGTTGTGCTTGAGACACAGACGGCAGTTGCAGGTGTTCCTTTATTATTAGGCAACTATTATAGCAACAACGGAAATGAAGATTTAGAAGCTGTTTTAGCAGCGTTACAAGCAGATAATGAAAAGAAAACATACACAGTAGAGACTTCTTCCAATAAGGAAACAGCAGAAGAAACTACAGAAGAAAAGACGACGGAAGCTGTTACCGAGACAGCAGAAAGCACCACTGCTGCAGAGAGCACTACAGCTACTGTAGAGACAGAGGAAGGAGAAGTTGAAGTTCGCATTGCTTCTGATAGAGAGTTTACACAGAAGGAAGTAAGAGAGAGCAATTATAAAGCGATCTATGCAAAAGTAGCCATTGCTACAGTTGATAATTATGTCAATGTAAGAAGCACACCAGATACAGAAAGTGCAGATAATATTGTAGGACGTATTTATAATAACTGTGTTGCAATCATTCAGGAAGTAGTAGACGGGGAAAACGGAGACTGGTTCTTTGTAAAATCCGGTGATGTAGAAGGATACATAAAGGCAGACCTGTTCGTAACAGGTGTGCAGGCAAAGCGCAAAGCAGCAGATGTAGGTACTATTACAGCAACAGCGCTTACAGAATCCCTTCGTGTAAGAGAAAGTGCCAGCCTGGATGCTGAGGTTGTGACCCAGCTGGAAAAGGGCAGTACATATACCGTCTTGCAGGAAGAGAAAGATGGATTTGTAAAAGTAAAAGTGGTAGATGGACTGGAAGGTTACGTTTACGCAGAGAATGTAGAAGTCAGTGTTGAATTTGAATGGGCAGTATCCAATGAGGAACAGATCCAGAGAGAACAAGAGATTGAAAATCTGCAGTTTGAGGTAAGTGAAGCAGACTGCTCATACTTCTACTATTTTGACAATGGAGCTTATAACAATGCAACAGCTGCGGCAGAGGACTGGGCTGAACTGTTAACAGAGCTGGTAAAGAAGGCAGGCCAGTATCATTTTTATGATATAAAGGCTGAAGCAGAGGCCAGACTGCAGACTGTAAATGAATATGTTGCAGTTTCTGCAGAAAAAGCACAGGCGGCAGCAAACTGGCAGGAGAGTACGCAGGCAGCTACCCAGGAACAGACCCAGGCAGCTACCCAGGCACAGACGCAGGCAGCTACCCAGGCAGCCACTCAGGCGCAGACCCAGGCAGCTACCCAGGCTCAGCAGCCTTCTGCAAATACGAATACATCCAGCGTAAGACAGGCGATTGTCAATGAAGCAGTGAGCTGGGTAGGCAGATGTAATTATGTATATGGCGGAACCAACCTGTGTGATGGTGGTGGTGTAGATTGTTCTGGATTTACACAGACCATTTACAGCAGAGTTGCTGGTATTTCTATCAACCGTACATCTTATACACAGGTCAATAATGGAACCAGAATTTCCTTTGACCAGTTACAGCCAGGAGATCTGGTATTTTATGGAAATGACGGAAGTATCAATCACGTGGCAATTTATATTGGCAACGGACAGATCGTACATGCAAAGAATCCTTCTGCAGGTATCGGCATTGACAGCTTAAATTACAAGGCTCCAATTGCAGCAGTTTCCATTTTAGGATAATTACAACAGAATGCGTTAGGACGAACCAGGTGTGGGGAGTCCGAAAACACTGGGTGTCACACAAGGCTTTGTGCGGCACCCAGTGTCATAAATAAAAGAGACAGCCAGACGGAACCTGCCTCCCATGATTAGACTTTGAGTCTAACTTTGGAGGTTGGGTTCATAAAGTCCTGGCTGTCTTTTTTTAGAAGGAAAGAGGAAAGAACGGTGCATGTTGTCACATACACCGCTCTCTCTAAAAAGTTGTAATGGAAATAATAAAGGAGGCAAAAGAATTAATCGAATTCCGGTTCAATCAAACCGTATGTACCGTCCTTACGCTTGTATACTACATTGACTTCGTCCGTTTCACTGTTGCTGAACATATAGAAACTATGTCCTAAAAGCTCCATCTGAATACATGCTTCTTCCGCATCCATAGGCTTGATACCAAACTTCTTGCTGCGGACGATCTTAATGGAGTTGTCAGCTTCATCTTCAAAGTCATCCTCTAAATATGCTGCACTGAATTCAGGTGCTTCCTGCTGGTGGCTGCTGATGAGCTTTGTCTTATATTTCTTTAACTGTCTTTCGATGATCTCTTCCACAAGGTCAATGGATACATACATATCAGTGCTGCTCTCCTCAGCGCGGATAATGCTGCCCTTTACAGGAATCGTAACCTCTATGGTCTGTACGTCTTTCTGAACGCTTAATGTAACATAAATGGTAGTATCAGATGCAAAATACCGATCCAGTTTTCCGATCTTTTCTTCTACGGCGCTCTTTAAACCATTTGTGACGTCGATGTTTCTTCCTGTGATGATAAACTTCATAAAATCAGCTCCTTTCCACCGCCGCTTCCCAATTATGAAACAATCTGAAAAAATGCAGCCAGACTGCCACATTAGAAAAAGGACGGCATATCAACTGGTTTTACTGGAACAAGTAGTTGATATATACTTATCATACCATATTTTGAAAATATTGCAACAATTTATTGAAAGTATACGGCAATTTTTTATAATAAATATGAAATTACTGTTAATTTATAAACTGTTTGAAAAAATATTTATAAATGAAAAGAAATCATTGCATTTGTATTCTGAAAATGCAAAAGGGAAATTTGGAGTTGAAAAAAGCGATTTTGTGTAAAAATAACAAAACATATTTTCGGAATATTCCAGCCTGTTCCATTCACAAAATTGGGGGAAAGTGTGGATAATGTGGATAAAGTTGTGTATAACTGTAAAATCAAAGGGTTTTACCCACAATATACTTGTGGAAAGATAGAAATAATTGTGGATAAAAGGGGGATAACTAAAATGAGGTATGTGAAAAATAGAAAAATATACATAAAATTTATGCAATTTGATAGACTGAAAAAAAAGAGGAGAAAACAAATTGTCAGACAATGTAAGAAAGAAGACAGAAAAACAAATGTATAAGGAAAAATCGTCCGGTTGAGCGCTCTTTACAAGGCATTTGCAGACAGAGGAAATAGAATGTTTACTTTACTTTATACCGAATCGGTGTTACAATGACAATGTTGCAGTAGCATTTCTGGAACAATATTGCATCCAAAGTGGTTTTTGATGCAGATACGATTGGAGTTGTATATGAAATTAGTAGAGAAATTGTTTGGTACTCACAGCCAGCGGGAAGTAAAGCTGTTGATGCCTACCATAGAAAAAATCAATTCCCTGCGTGATGGAATGAAGCAGCTGACCGATGAGCAGCTTCGCGGAAAGACAAAAGAATATAAGGATCGTCTGGCAGCCGGAGAGACATTAGATGATTTACTGCCGGAAGCCTTTGCCACAGTGCGGGAAGCTGCCTGCCGTACGTTGAACATGGAACACTATGATGTGCAGCTCATCGGTGGTATGATTCTGCATCAGGGACGTATTGCAGAGATGCGTACTGGTGAAGGTAAGACCATGGTCTCAACTCTTCCGGCATACTTAAATGCCTTAAAAGGCGAGGGCGTGCTGGTAGTAACTGTTAACGACTATCTGGCAAAGCGTGATGCAGAGTGGATGGGTGCTGTCCATGAGTTTCTGGGCCTGAAGGTTGGTGTGGTATTAAATGGTATGACTGCAGCAGAGCGTCGTGCAGCTTATGCAGCGGATATTACTTATGTGACCAACAATGAATTAGGCTTTGATTACCTCCGTGATAATATGGTTATTTATAAAGAAGAAATGGTACTGCGTGGTCTGAAGTACTGTATTATCGATGAGGTAGACTCTATTTTGATTGACGAAGCCAGAACGCCTCTGATCATTTCCGGCCGTGGGGGAGAGTCCAACATGCTGTATCAGCGTTGTGACATCATTGCCAAACAGCTGACCAAAGGTGAGGAGTGGAGACGCACTCTGGTAAAGAATAAAGAAACTGGTGAATATGAAGAAGTCAAAGAAAAGGTAACCGGACAGTTTTCCAAGATGGATGCCTTTATGGGTGAGGCATTTGAGGAAACCGGAGACTTCATCGTAAATGAAAAGGAAAAGAATGTACACCTGACGGATGAAGGTATCAAGAGGGTAGAAAAGGCACTGGGCATTGAGAATCTGGCAGATGCAGAGAATCTGCAGATCCAGCATCATATCAATCTGGCGCTTCGTGCCAACTATATGATGTTCCGTGACAAGGATTACGTGGTAAAAGATGATGAGGTTTTAATCGTGGACGAGTTTACCGGACGTATTATGCCGGGACGCCGTTACTCTGATGGTCTCCACCAGGCTGTAGAGGCTAAGGAAGGCGTAAATGTCAGACAGGAAAGCCGTACATTGGCTACCATCACTTTCCAGAACTTCTTTAACAAGTTTGAGAAAAAGGCTGGTATGACTGGTACTGCTCTGACAGAGGAAAAAGAGTTCAGAAATATTTATGCCATGGACGTAGTTGAGATTCCTACCAACCGTCCGGTACAAAGAATCGATTATAACGATGCGGTATACAAGACCCGTCGGGAAAAGCTGAATGCAGTGGTGGATGCAGTTGAAGAAGCCCATGCCAAAGGACAGCCTGTACTGGTAGGTACCATTACCATCGAGGCTTCTGAGGAGTTAAGCGCACTGTTAAAGAAGCGCGGCATTAAGCACAACGTATTAAATGCAAAGTACCATGAGCAGGAAGCTGCCATTGTAGCAGATGCCGGTCAGCATGGCGCCGTAACCATCGCCACCAATATGGCAGGTCGTGGTACGGATATTAAACTGGATGACGAAGCTAAGGCTGCAGGTGGTTTAAAGATCATCGGTACCGAACGTCATGAGTCCAGACGTATTGATAACCAGTTAAGAGGCCGTGCAGGACGTCAGGGAGATCCGGGTGAGTCCCGCTTCTATCTATCTCTGGAAGATAATCTGCTGCGTCTTTTTGGTACTGAGCGTCTGATGAATGTATTCAATGCCATGGGTGTAGAAGAAGGTACCCAGATTGAACATAAGTCTCTTTCCTCTGCCATCGAAAAGGCACAGAAGAAGGTAGAAAACAATCATTACGGCATTCGTGAAAACCTGTTAAAGTACGATGAAGTGATGAATGAACAGAGAGAAATCATCTACGCAGAAAGAAAGCGTGTATTAGATGGTGAAAATCTTCGTGACCATATCTTACGAATGGTACAGGAGATCGTAGACGGTGCAGTAGACCGCACCATTTCGGATGACCAGAGCCAGGAAGAATGGGATCTGGCAGAAGTACAGTCTGTCATCCGCCCCATCATTCCAATGAAGCTTACTGATTTAACGGATCAGCAGCAGGGCAATATGAACAAGAATGCATTAAAGCAGATGCTGAAAGAAAAAGCAGTAAAACTGTACTGTGAAAAGGAAGCAGAGTTCCCGAAGGAAGAAATGATTCGTGAGCATGAGCGCTGCACCTTACTGAAATGCATCGACACCCACTGGATGCAGCATATTGATGATATGGAGCAGCTGCGTCAGGGCATCGGTCTTCAGGCTTATGGTCAGAAAGACCCGCTGGTAGAGTATAAAATGGCCGGCTACGATATGTTTGACGACATGATTGCAGGTATTGAGGAAGATACCGTAAAAATCCTGTATCATACCAGAATTGTTACCCCGCCAGAGCGTGAGCAGGTGGCAAAGGTAACCGGAACCAACCGTGATGATACTTCTGTACGCGAGCCAAAGAAGCGGGTAGAAAAGAAGATTTATCCCAACGATCCATGTCCATGCGGCAGCGGTAAGAAGTATAAGAACTGCTGTGGCCGGTTGAAGTAATTTTGGAATCAAAGCCGTTCATGGAGTTTTATCAATTGGGAAAATGACAGTAAAAAGTATAGCAGCGTGCTTTTTATTATGGTGAATGATAGGGACAGTCAGATCCCATGCAGGCACTCCTGAAAACATCCGGGAAGAACCTGCAGCTGCCAGAAAAATAAAGAAAGAAGGTGTGGTATTTTGGTAGAGTTAGATCAGTTTAAATATACGCTCTCTACGTACGAAAAACCATTATATGAACTGAGGGATTCACTTTAACTTAGCTGTAAAGCGAGAACGGATTCAGGAACTGAGCCGTCATATGGAAGAACCCTCCTTCTGGGACAATCCGGAAAATTCACAGAAAATCATGAAAGAACTGAAAAATCTGGAAGACACCGTAAAGTCCTTTGAAGAATTGGAAGAACAGTATGAGGAGATCCAGGTGCTGTTAGAAATGGGCTACGAGGAAAATGACCCGGAGGTCATTCCGGAAATTAAGGAGACCTTAGAGGCATTTACCAGCAAGTTAGACAGCATGACCATAGCAACGCTGCTTTCTGACGAGTATGACCATAACAATGCAATTCTGAGACTGAATGCAGGAGCTGGTGGTACCGAGTCCTGCGATTGGGCAAGTATGCTGTACCGTATGTACTGCAGATGGGCAGAGAAAAAGGGATTTTCTGTTGAGGTACTGGATTACCTGGACGGAGATGAGGCCGGCATTAAGTCCGTAACCATTCAGGTAAATGGAGAAAATGCCTATGGCTACTTAAAGTCTGAGCATGGAGTACACCGTCTTGTGCGTATTTCACCGTTCAATGCAGCAGGTAAGAGACAGACCTCCTTTGTTTCCTGCGATATTATGCCGGAGATCGAAGAAGACCTGGACATTGAGATCAATGATGATGATCTGCGTATTGATACCTACCGCTCCAGCGGTGCCGGCGGTCAGCATGTCAACAAGACATCCTCAGCCATCCGTATTACCCATCTGCCAACCGGCATAGTAGTACAGTGCCAGAATGAGCGCTCCCAGTTTCAGAATAAGGACAAAGCCATGCAGATGTTAAAGGCCAAGCTCTTTATCTTAAAGAAGCAGGCCAATGCGGAAAAGGTATCTGACATCCGCGGCGAGGTCAAGGACATTGCCTGGGGCAGCCAGATCCGCTCCTATGTATTGCAGCCTTACACCATGGTAAAAGACCACCGTACCGGTTACGAAAGCGGCAATGCTGCAGCTGTACTGGATGGTGATCTGGACGGATATATCAATGCTTATTTGAAATGGCAGAAATCCGGCGGTGACTGGGCAGGAGAAGAATAAAGCAGTTATATGACAGGCTTTTAGCCGCTTTTCTATGTACATTTGGCAGTACACTGGAAAAGCGGCTTGCTTTTTGCTTCATAACGTGGTAGTATCTTTCCTGTGCATACAATTGTTTTTGCTTCGCGTACAATTAAAAAAACTGCATGAAGCAAAAAGTTGACAGAGAGGAAATTTACTATGGATGATGAAAAATACTATCTTATACGTAAACGGGCAGTGCCAGATGTACTGTTGAAAGTATTAGAAGTCAGACGTATGTTAGAGAGGAACAAAATGATTTCTGTCAATGAGGCTGCGGAGCTGGCCGGTATCAGCAGGAGCTCATTTTACAAATACAAGGATGATATTGTCCCTTTTTATGAAAAGGCCAAAGGAAAGACTGTAACGTTTCTGCTGAATATGGATGATACACCGGGATGCCTGTCAAAAGTATTACAGGAAATAGCACAATTTCAGGTGAATATATTGACCATTCACCAGAGTATTCCTGTAAATGGAATTGCCACCATTACACTGAGTCTGGAGATACCAGATGGCAGGGAGGTAGGTTCCCTGCAGGAAAAGGTATGTAGTTTACAGGGAATCTATGATATGAAAATTATGGCCATGGAATCTATGTAATGGAATGTTGACGGCAAACGGATGATCAGTTCAGACGGAGTCATGATGAAAAGACCGCGAAAGCGGCAGATGGGAGAAGAAAATGGTAAATGTAGCAATCATGGGATATGGTAACATTGGTTCAGGTGTAGCATATGTACTGACACAGAATAAGGAGCTTTTAAGCAAAAAAGCTGGCAGAGAAATCAATCTGAAGTACATTCTGGATTTAAGAGAGTTTCCAGGTGACCCGTTAGAAGATAAGATTGTTCACGATTATCGCGTTATTATAGAAGATCCTGAGGTACAGATCGTAGTAGAAACCATGGGAGGTACCAGACCTGCATACCAGTTTGTAAAGGAAAGCCTTCTGGCAGGAAAATCTGTTGCTACTTCCAACAAGGAGCTGGTAGCAGCTCATGGTGCAGAACTGTTAAGAATAGCAGAAGAAAAGTCTGTAAGCTTTATGTTCGAAGCCAGTGTAGGTGGTGGTATTCCGATTATCCATCCGTTAAATGACTGCATCACATCTGATGAAGTAACAGAAATTACCGGTATTTTAAATGGTACTACCAACTATATGCTTACTCGTATGGCAAAGGATGGTGTGGATTTTGACACTGTATTAAAGCAGGCGCAGGATCTGGGTTATGCAGAGCGCAATCCGGAAGCAGACGTAGAGGGCTTTGATGCCTGCAGAAAAATTGCCATTCTGGCATCCATGGCGTTTGGTGCCCAGGTGGATTATGAAGATGTATATACCGAAGGTATTACTAAGATTACATCTGAGGATATGAAGTATGCAAATGCCCTGGGCAAGGCCATTAAGCTTTTTGGTACCTGTAAGAAGCAGGATGGCAAGGCATTTGCTATGGTAACACCAGTTATGGTAGGCGAAGGCAATCCTCTGTATACAGTAAATGATGTAATGAACGGTATTCTGGTACGCAGTGAAGTAACAGGAGACTTAATGTTCTATGGCGCAGGTGCAGGTAAGCTGCCTACCGCCAGCGCAGTAGTAGCTGATGTTGTGGAAGAGGTAAGAAGCTTAAATCAGACTGTTATGACCCGCTGGAGCGAGGAAAAGATGCAGCTGGCTGATTATAAAGAGTCTAAGAAGCAGTTCTTCCTTCGTATTGCAGGAGATGAGGCTGCACAGAAAGCTGCTTTAGAAGTGTTTGCAGGAGCAGAGGTGATCTGTGCAGAAGGACTTTCTGGAGAATTTGGTCTGGTAACACCAGTGATCAGTGAAGGAGAATGCCAGGAAAAATGTGCCCAGGTAGAAGGCGTACTTGGCAGAATTCGTATTGCAGAATAAAGCATAAGATCTTGCCCGAAACCGAAAGGGTGTGGCAGGAGGGAGGAGTACGATAGATGGAGAAAGGATTTGTCAGCGGTGTATCAGTTGACAAAAATGTGGCCAGAATCTCTGTCATCAGAGTAAAGGATGAGCCTGGAATTGCGTATCGCATATGCAACTGCCTGTCTCAAAATGGAATCAAAATTGATATGATCGTGCAGTCAGGAGGAAAGGATGGTGTACAGGATATCTCCCTTACCGTAGGAAAAAACTCTGTGCAGGATGCAGTGAATGTGATCAATGCACATGCCCATGAATTTCCTGCAGAGCGGGTAGAATGGGAGGTAGGCATTGCCAAAATGACTCTGGTAGGAGCAGGGATCGCTGCCAATCCAGGGGTACCGGCTATGCTTTTTGAAGCGCTGTTTGATGCAGGAGTCAATATCAAAACCATTTCTTCTTCGGAAATCCGTATTACGGTACTGATCGATGCAAGAGACGCTGAAAAAGCAATGGATGCCATCAGAGAGGCTTTTCACTTAGACTAGATAGAAGGGTAATACTTTTCCGGCTCTGTAATGACAGAGAAGGCATTGATACAAAAAGCAGCCTGCCATGACAGGCACAAGGGAAGGCTCAGGCCTGCCCCTGTGTTATGTCAGTTGGCAGGCTGTTTTTTGTGTAAGATACCGGCAGAAGCCGGGAAATAACTTCTGCAAAAAATCTGGTGAAAATTTTCACAATTTTTAGAAAAAAGTTTTTAGAAAAATAAAAAATTCTTGAAGAAAAAGATTCTGGTCTTTGGTTATAGAATATGAACGACCAAACAGAACACCTGCAGGGAGTCAACTGAATGGAAGTGACCAGACAAGGGGTTGTCAACAGAACAGGGGAAGGAGGTGTCCGAATTGGGAAGGAAGCATATTTACAGTATCTGATGGATACCTATCAGAACCTGGTTTTTTCCATCTGCTATAAAATGACGGGGAATTATTTTGATGCAGAGGATCTGACCCAGGATACATTCCTTGCAGCATACAAAGCTCTGGATTCTTTTGATGGCAGTCATGAAAAAGCCTGGCTGGCCAGGATCGCATCCAACCGATGTATCAATTACTGTAACAGCTGCCAGCATAAACTGTGCTATACCGCAGAAACAGAGACTTTGGATGCTGCGTCGGACACCGAACTGTCTGCAGAACAACAGGCATTAGACAGGGAAGTAAGACGCCAGCTAAAGGAAAACTGCCTGGGGTTGAAATCTCCTTATAAAGAAGTGGCATTGGCATACTTTTATGAAGAACTGGACGCTGCCGCCATTGCCAGAAAATATGGCAGAAACATTAAGACAGTACAGACACAGATTTATCGGGCCAGGGATGCCTTGCGAAAACTGTACGGAAAGGAGAGAGCATGAAATATCAATATTTATCCGATGATGAATTAGAGCAGCTCATTGCATCCACGGAAGGAACTGGTATGCTCCAGGCACCAAAAAGGATTCAGACAGCGGTATGGGAAAAAGTTGCAGAAAAAGAAACACCTGTGCCAGTGAGCCGGACAGCAGCAGGAAAACGGCTGCAGCTGGCTGTGTACAGCCTGAAGGTGGGTCTGGCAGCAGCAGCAGCTATTTTCATGCTGTTTCGTCTGGATGGTCTGCAGGAGAGTGAATGGCTCTGGCATGTGCCGGAAGTCAATGAAAGTCAGGAGACAGAAGACCGCTCTGGGAAAGAACAAGACAGGGAGGATTTTCTGCATACAAAATGGATAGAAGTCAGTGAGTGGTTTGGAACTATATTAGAGTCTGATGCAGACCGCAGCTGATGAGAAAAGCAAAAACACCTTTAGCCTGCAAATAAGAATGGAGGAAAATAAAAAATGAAAAAAAATAAGTTAGCTACTTTTTTGTTTTCACTGGTACCGGGAGCCGGGGAAATGTATTATGGCAAGTATAAGAGCGGCTGTTCCATTATGGGATTGTTTATGGGTGTGACAGCGCTGGCAATGTTTCTGCAGTTAGAAGAACTGCTGCTGTGTCTTCCTGTGATATGGTTCTACAGCTTCTGCCATGTGCACAATATGAAGAATATGGATGAGGAAACTTTTGCCCGGGAAAAAGATGAGATATTCTTTGGCCTGGATATGAATTCTATTTCCTGGAAGAACAAAAATGCATATACAAATAAAATGATTGCAGGCCTTTTGATTTCGGTAGGAGGGATCATGGTATGGACCAACTTGTGCGATTTGCTGTATGTATTTCCTATTAACGATGCGTTTTACTATTTTCTGCAGTACCGCTTTCCGCAGTTGGTGCTGGGTGTTGTGATCGTGCTGGCGGGAGTCTGGCTGATTCGTGGAAAAAAAGCAGAATTAGAACAAGGTGCAGAAGAAGGGCTGCCCGATGCTATTTTTGAACGTGATTTTGTACCCCGTCATACTGGTACAGTACTGCAGGAACAGAATGGGGAAACTGTGCAGGAGCATGTTACAGAAGGGAACCTTCCGGAAACGATACAGGGGGATGCCAAGGAAATGTCAATTTCCGAAAGTGAGGTGTAATCATGAGAGAACGTCGGGTAGGTACTTTTACGCTGGGGTGCATGCTGGTGGTATTTGGTGTTTTATTTATGATGCATGCATTGGGGCAGATGATTTCCTATGAGTTTATTTTTCATTGCTGGCCGTTGATCCTCATTAGCCTTGGAGTAGAAATTTTATTTGCTCTTTATGGGAGAAAACAGTTGATTCGATATGATAAGGGAGCCATTGTACTTTTGATGGTGCTTACACTGTTTTGCATGGGAATGGCAGTGGCAGACCAGGCATATACTTATGCTGCACGGTATTGTCTGAAATGAGAAAACAGGCAGAGATTGCTGTAAAACAGTCTCTGCCTGTTTTGTTAGAGTTTTTAAAATAAATCCCGGATGTCTATTGGCTGGTCAGGAACATGATCATACAGTTCTTTGGAGAATTCCATGAATTGATCCATCATATCCGGATCACTGACCAGGATCAGGATGGCTGCAACCGTCATCAAAAACATGATCAATCCCACGATTCCCATAATGATAGCTGCTATGGACAGGCGGCTGCTTTTGCCGTTGTTCTTTATAGATAAACTGCCCAGAATGATGGCACACAGGCTGGCGGCAAACATAATAAAAACAGTATAATAATTACTGTAACCGATCATAAATATGGCAACAATCCCGCTGGCCAGAGCACAAATTTCCGTAGCACCTTTGTGCGGTGGGGTATATAAAGGGGCAGACTGGCGGGACAGCTCACTGTAGGGATTTTGGGAAGGTTCCCTGTGAGGCACTTTGTGTGCCTGGGGCAATGGATAGGGAATCGGCTCCTTTTGGGAAGGATTCTGCTTTTGTTCTTCTTTTGCCTGTGCAGGCTGAGAAGATGTATCTTCGTTTTCCTGAGGAATGGGGTTTCCGTCAGGACCGTAAATCTGATTGCTCATAAATGACCTCATTTTCTGTATTTTATAACAGTGTTAGTCTAACACAAAAGGGAATCAATAAGCAAGAGTATACAAGTAATATCTTGACAAAAAAATATCATAGTATTATAGTAAGACTGTATCAGATGATACAAATTTTATATGGTAGAAGATTCTTCGGGGCAGGGTGAAATTCCCTACCGACGGTATAGTCCGTGACCCGCTTTGGCGGTGGATTTGGTGAGATTCCAAAACCGACAGTATAGTCTGGATGGGAGAAGAAGTAACAGTGGCAGATTCCAGTAAAATGGAGTGTGTTTATTGGTGAGCGTGTAATTGCCCCGTACATTGTGTACGGGGTTTTTGCATTCATGACAACAGAAAGCTGGCAAAGGGTACATTCTGTTGTTTGGCATATACGTACAGAATTTACAGGCTGACCATCACATTTTCTGCATCTGTGGATAGGTCGAAGGATTCTTTTGCAGAAAGAAGGATGTATGAAAGAAAACAATCGTTTGCCTGTTAAGAACCTGGTGCTGGCAGCCATGTTTGGTGCCATGTCATTTGTAGTGATGTTTTTTGAATTTCCAGTACCTTTTCTTGCGCCTGCTTTTTATGAAATGGACTTTAGCGAAGTGCCGGTACTGATTGGGGCTTTTACCATGGGTCCATGGGCGGGAGTGGCCATTGAACTGATAAAAATTCTGTTGAAGCTGCTGTTTAAAGGAACCAGTACTGCTTATATTGGAGACATTGCCAATTTTCTCATAGGCTGTGCTCTGGTAGTGCCGGCAGGTATGATTTACCGCAGGAACAAAACCAGGAAAAGTGCCATCCTGGGAATGGTAACAGGCACGCTGGTGATGGTAATAGCAGGATGCCTGCTCAACGGATATGTGATGCTGCCATGGTATGCAGAACATTTCTTTGGGGGAATGAAGCCTATTATAGAGGCAGGTGCTGCTGTAAATGCAGGAATTGACAGCGTATTTTCCTTTGTGATGATCGCAGTGGCTCCTTTCAATCTTTTAAAGGGTGTTCTTACCAGTCTGCTTACTTTCCTGCTGTATAAGCGGATCAGCAGAATCATCAAGCGTTTTTAACTGACCATTGTTTTTTCGGGGAAAGTTGTTTATAATGACAATAACCCGGAATGTGAAGGAAAAGATATCAGACGGGAAACTGCATTTGACAGCTTCCCGTTTTTTATAAGACCTCATGCGTTCTCATGGAACTGTTCTGCTTTGAAATGAAGATGGAGTGGCAGAAAATGGTGGGGGATTTTGCAGGATTTGTATGGAGACAGGAAAAGATTATGCAGAAGATTTATGAAACATCCTCCTGGGAGGAGACCTATGAACTGGGTAAAAAGTTAGGACAGGCTGCAGCGCCAGGTCTGGTGATTTGCTTAAATGGAGATCTGGGAACTGGAAAAACTGTATTTACTCAGGGCTTTGCGGCGGGACTTGGCATTGAAGAACCGGTGAACAGCCCTACTTTCACCATTTTACAGGTGTATGAGGAAGGACGGCTGCCCCTGTATCATTTTGATGTATATCGTATCGGAGATGTGGGAGAGATGGATGAAATTGGCTATGAGGACTGCTTTTACGGGGAAGGAGTGAGTCTGGTAGAATGGGCAGAGCTGATACAGGAGCTGATTCCTCCGGAAGCGGTGACGGTTACCATAGAAAAGGATTTAAGCCAGGGCTTTGATTACCGCAGGATTACTGTAGAAGGAAACCTATAGGAATGTCTGTACAGCCTTTGCAGACGGGATTTGGACAGAGTCGTGCTGTTTTTGGAAAAAGATGTAGGAATTCCTGTTGGTATGGAAGCATACGTGATCGTAGAAGCAGGAACATGTTATATAAAGTGAAATTGCATGGAAACATGCGGAAATGAGGAATTATGCTGATTCTTGGAATAGAAAGTTCTTCTCTCACTGCCAGTGTGGCATTGTTGCAGGATGAGAAGCTGCTTGCAGAATATACCATAGATTATAAAAAAACACATTCACAAACCCTTTTGCCAATGATTGATGAAATCTGCAAAATGACAGATACTGTGCCGGCACAGATCGATGCCATTGCAGTTTCTGCAGGTCCAGGCTCGTTTACCGGACTGCGTATTGGTTCAGCCACTGCAAAGGGGCTTGGATTGGCATTACAGAAGCCATTGGTTTCTGTGCCTACAGTAGAAGCTATGGCATATCAGTGTTATGGCAGCAGCCGTCTCATTTGTCCTATTATGGATGCCAGACGCAGTCAGGTGTATACAGGACTGTATCGGTATTCGGAAGAAATGAAATTTTCTGTAGTAATGGATCAGGTGCCTATGGCCATTGAGGAGCTGATGACACTGCTGAATGAAAAGGGACAGCCGGTACTGTTTTTAGGAGATGGTGTTCCTCCTTACCGCAGCAGGATTGAGGAATTGGCACAGATCCCTGTAGACTTTGCGCCTCCTTTTCAGGCCAGACAGCGGGGAGCGGCAGTGGCCTGTCTGGGCTTGCAATATTATAATGAGGGCAGATATGAGAGTGCTGCAGATCACCGGCCCGATTATCTGCGTCAGTCCAGTGCAGAACGGGAACTGGCAGAAAAGGAGAAACAGTGCTGATTCGATTGATGGAAAGCAGGGATATTCCTGCAGTAGCAGAGTTGGAAAAACAGACGTTTTCCATGCCCTGGAGTCAGCATGCATTGGAAGAAAGCCTGGCACAGGAGCATTACAGTTTTCTGGTGGCAGAGGTTCAGGGGCAGGTGGCAGGCTATATGGGCTTGTACCGGGTGCTGGATGAAGGAGATGTGACCAATATTGCAGTGGCCCAGCAGTACCGCAGACAGGGCATAGGACAGGCACTTCTGGTCAGAATGCTTCAGATGGTGCAGGAACAAGGGATCCATCTGGTGAATTTAGAAGTGCGGGCAGGAAACCAGGGTGCCATTGCGCTGTATGAAAAGGTGGGATTCCGGGTCATTGGATGCAGGAAGAACTTTTATGAAAAGCCGCTGGAAGATGCTGTGCTCATGCAGTGGCAGGGGGAAACGTTATCTGCTGATTACCAGTAGATACCATTGAATTTAAAACCATAATTCAGTACAATTGTTTATACAAAAGAGGTGGAGGTACTGGATATGAATCGTATATTAGAAAATACAGGACACATCCTGTATTGTAACAGATGTGGACGAAAGATAGTGACACAGGGCAGAGAGCCGGAGGAGTTTCTTGCTGTGGAAAAGCAGTGGGGCTATTTTTCAAAGGAGAAAGACGGGCTGCGTCACAGATTTTATTTATGTGAAACATGCTATGACCGCCTTCTTTCCGAATTTGTATTACCGGCAGAGGTGCAGGAAGTGGTAGAACTGTAGCATGGTCTGGGAGAGGTTCCAGACTGGTGTATCAAAACTGTGTAATGCGGATGTGCAGCTGTCTGACGGCAGAATATGAGAAAGGACAGATACAGGAAGAGATGTTAGATGTATGTTTGTTGGGAACAGGGGGGATGATGCCCCTGCCTTATCGATGGCTTACTTCCATGATGACCAGATACAACGGCAGCAGTCTGCTCATAGACTGTGGAGAGGGCACCCAGGTGGCAGTAAAGGAAAAAGGGTGGAGCTTTAAACCAATTGATGTGATCTGCTTTACCCATTATCATGCGGATCATATCAGTGGTCTGCCGGGGCTTTTGCTGACCATGGGGAATGCAGAGCGGACAGAGCCGGTTACCATGATCGGACCTAAGGGGTTAGAACGGGTAGTGGGAGCTCTCCGTACCATTGCTCCGGAGCTGCCTTTTTCTTTAAAGTTTATTGAACTGACAGAGCCGGAACAGGATATAGAGATATCCGGTTATCATATTCATGCATTCCGGGTAAAGCATAATGTAGTATGTTACGGTTACACCATTTCTATTCCAAGAACAGGTAAGTTTAGTGCAGAGCGTGCCAGAGAACAGAACATTCCATTGAAATTGTGGAGTCCCCTCCAGAAAGGGACTGCCATGGAATGGGAAGGAAAGGTTTACACACCGGATATGGTATTGGGACCTGCCAGAAAAGGGCTGAAAGTGACTTATACCACAGATACCAGACCAGTGCCTGTGATTGCAGAACAGGCCAGAGGCGCAGATTTATTTATTTGTGAGGGGATGTATGGAGAGCCGGAGAAGGAAGCCAAGGCAAAGGAATATAAGCATATGACCTTTTATGAAGCAGCAAGACTGGCGAAAGAGGCAGATCCAAAGGAAATGTGGCTGACCCATTACAGTCCGTCCCTGGCATTTCCAGATGCCTATCTGGGAGAGGTGCGTAAAATTTTCCCACGAACCTGTACTGCAAAAGACGGGCAGAGTGTAGAGTTAAAGTTTGAAGAAGAATAAGTTTGAAACCTGTATTGTGGAGGATTGGTATGGCAGAGGACGTATATATACTTGCAATTGAAAGCTCATGTGATGAAACTGCAGCAGCAGTGGTAAAAAATGGACGGGAAGTATTATCCAACGTAATTTCTTCCCAGATAGACATTCACACTCTGTACGGAGGTGTTGTACCGGAAATTGCTTCCAGAAAGCATATTGAGCGTATCAATCAGGTAATAGAAGAAGCACTGGCACAGGCAGATATGACACTGCAGGATGTTACCGCCATTGCAGTAACATATGGCCCTGGTCTGGTAGGTGCATTGCTGGTAGGAGTGGCAGAGGCTAAGGCCATGGCATTTGCCAGCGGCAAGCCCTTAATTGGCGTACATCATATAGAAGGGCATATTGCAGCTAATTTTATTGAAAATAAAGATCTGGAACCCCCATTTTTGTGTCTGGTGGTGTCAGGAGGACATACCCATCTGGTCGTGGTAAAGGATTATGGTGAGTTCGAGGTCATTGGCCGCACCAGAGATGATGCGGCTGGAGAAGCTTTTGACAAGGTAGCCAGAGCCATTGGACTGGGTTATCCGGGAGGACCTAAGATAGATAAAAAGGCAAAAGAAGGCAATCCCCTGGCAATTCCATTTCCACAGGCCAAAGTCAATGACAGCATATATGATTTTAGCTTCAGCGGCCTGAAATCAGCAGTGTTGAATTATCTGAACCATGCACGAATGCAGGGAGAACAGGTATGTGAAGCAGATGTAGCTGCTTCCTTCCAGCGTGCAGTGGTAGAGGTGCTGGTTTCCCATGCCATTACAGGAGCGAAAGAATATGGTGCAGATAAACTGGCCATTGCCGGAGGAGTGGCTTCCAATTCTCTGTTCCGTGCCCGCATGGAAGAAGAATGTACCAAAGCAGGGATTCGCTTTTACCGTCCGTCGCCTATTTTGTGTACTGACAATGCCGCTATGATTGGGGCAGCAGGCTATTATGAATATCAGAAGGGCGTGCGCCATGGCTGGGATTTAAATGCAGTACCAAATCTGAAATTAGGAGAACGATAGTGTGAAAACCAGCAGGATGTCTGGTTGTATCATCCTGTAATTTGAACCCAAACAGCACCAATAGCTGATCACAGATACGGATCTGATGCCGTATTCCGGTGGGCATAATTGGCTGCTTTGGAATGGAGGCTTAAGATGAAAACAGCAGCAATTGTCCTGGCGGCAGGAAAAGGAACCCGTATGTATCAGGGAATGCAGAAAAACATGGGGGAGATCTCTGCGGCTGCAGATACCAGGCAGCAGAAAAAGCAGTATATGCATGTAGCGGGACATCCCATCGTATATTATGCTCTGAATGCGTTCCAACAGGCAGGGATCGACCAGATCATACTGGTAACCGGTGCAGAGGATGTAGAATACTGCCGCAGTGAAATTGTAGAAAAGTATCACATTGGTCGGGTTACCCATATACTGGCAGGAGGCAAAGAACGGTATGATTCAGTTATGGCAGGGTTAAAAGCAGTAGATCAGGATGTGGATTATGTTCTGATTCATGATGGAGCCAGACCATGTGTATCCCAGGAAATGATAGCCCGTTGTCTGGATGAAGTACAGAAGTATAAAACTGCCGTAGCAGCAGTTCCTGTAAAGGATACGATCAAGCGGGGAGATCAGGAGGGCTTTGCTGTGGATACCCCCAATCGCAGTGAATTGTATCAGGTACAGACACCGCAGACTTTTGCGCTGGGATTGATCCTCCAGGCTTATGAGAATATGAAGCAGGATAAGGAAGCCGCAGGGATCACAGATGATGCGATGGTAGTAGAACGGTATACAGATACCCGGATCCGCCTCACGGAAGGGGATTACCGGAATATTAAGGTGACAACACCGGAAGATCTGATGCTGGCAGAAGTGTTTCTGAGAATGAAAAAACAGTAATGATATAAAAGGAAAAGCTGTGGATGCAGGCTTCTTATTTACGGAAAAATGGATAGCATAAAAAAGTGAAAAAAATTGAAAAAAGGTGTTGACAGATTTTGCGTAAAGTGCTATTATAATTTCGTTGCCGCTAAAGAGCGGAAACAAAGATGATTAGAAAAAATCAAAAAAAAATCAAAAAAGTGCTTGACAAGAGAAATCACTTGTAGTAAGATATAAAGGCACTGTCGTGGAGAGGTGTCCGAGTGGTTTAAGGAGCCGGTCTTGAAAACCGGTGACTCCGAAAGGGGCCGTGGGTTCGAATCCCACCTTCTCCGTTGAGACAATTTGATTCATATTGTTTCTACATCAACGTCTTGGAGAAGTACCCAAGTGGTTGAAGGGGCTCCCCTGGAAAGGGAGTAGGTCGTTAGTAGCGGCGCAAGGGTTCAAATCCCTTCTTCTCCGTTGGTCTTCAAAAAGACCATAGAACCTTGACAACTGAACAGTATAACCAACCTCGAAAATTCTTAAAGAAGCAGGACTGCGAACTGTAGCGGTACCTGTGGATGAGAATGTTCAAGAAAAAGAACGAACCTAAAACAGTAAGAAAACGGAAGTTTCAAACGGGAAGTTTTA
>JBGVQN010000050.1:0-32005 GCA_045127535.1 Lachnospiraceae bacterium
TGCCCAGAAAGAAAGCTGGGCTTGTTTTGTATACCAAAAAGATGTATATTAAACCCACAAGTTATTGTCTGATACTTTATCAGTACATCATGGGTGAACTCTACACCATTATTTCCGAAGGTAAATTTACGCAATCTAAGGGTACCAGGATTGTTGCTTTTTACTACAGTGTTTGCTATAATATGGAACATGAAACAACTATTTAAAAAAGAGAATCCAATAGGATACTGTTTGATTCCGGTACTGGTATTTCTGGTGGGAAAGCAGCTGGCTTATGAATTGTTTATGAGAATATTCCCAGTGGGGCAGGAAGGAATCGGGATCCTGGTAAATGGACTGGCTGATGTAATAATGATTCCTGTGATGTGGAAATGGTTTCTTCCAGGCAGGAACGGAGATTGTGTATATACAGTTTTGCCGGAAGAAAATCGTCAGAAGACGGGACAGTCTGTCCCTTCTTTTTTGGAAAATCCGGCAGCAGGAGCAGGTCAAATATTGATGTGGTGTCTGTTAGGAGCATCTTTTTGTCTGGCAGGAAATGGACTGTTGCAGCTGACAGGACTTACAAGCCTGTTTGCGGGAGATTACAGCAGTACCATGGAGGTGCTGTATGGGGATACCCTCTGGATGCAGGTGTTCTGGATGGTAATTGCCGCCCCATTGGCAGAGGAACTGGTATACCGGAAAATTCTTTATGGAAGGATGCGGGAATACTGTGGTGTGTATAAGGCAGCAGCAGGAGCCTCTTTATTGTTTGGACTGACCCATGGATATGTGCTTCAGGGAATTTACAGCTTTTTCCTTGGAATGCTGTTATGTTTTCTCCTGGAGCGATACAGGGTTCTGTATCCATCTGTGGCAGTTCATATGGCAGCCAATCTCTGTTCTGTGGCAGTAACATTCTGCATACCGGTGCAGGACTGGTTGTCTGACAAGGGACATTTTGCTGTAGCAGCATTGATTTCTGCAGTGATATGTATCCTGATGACAGGCTGTCTGATGAAAAGGATGCAGGGATTCGGATTCCATATGCAGGATAAGGGGAATATAAAAAACGATAGAAAGCATCTTTCGTAAACTGTCTATGGCCATAAATAAAACCATAATGTCTGAAATAGGCAATTGCGAAACGGTATTCAACATCAGCTTTGGGAAGTATCTGTAAGAAAATATTTTCTAAGCAGGACTCTTGAAAACACCGGCACTTTAAATTTTGCGCCATAGGTGCAAAATTTATTAGTACCGCTGCGTTTTCACCGAAGCGAGAGCGTGCCCTGCGTGAAAATATTTTCTTACAGATACTTCTCAAAGCGTCCGGTAATGTGTTTCGCAATTGCCTAAATGTCTGAAAGAAAGAGAGGAGAGGAAATGAAACTGTTAACAATTGCCGTACCATGCTATAATTCTGCGGCATATATGGAAAACTGTGTGAATAGTCTGTTGATAGGGGGAGATGAGGTAGAGATCCTGATCGTAGATGATGGTTCTAAAGATGAAACTGCCGCCATCGGAGACCGCCTGGCAGCAGAAAACCCAGGGATCGTCCGCTGCATTCATAAACCAAATGGAGGGCATGGTTCAGCAGTCAATACTGGCATTGAGAATGCCACAGGGCTTTTTTTCAAGGTAGTAGACAGTGATGACTGGCTGGATGCAGATTCATATCCAAAGGCGCTGGCATTTCTTCGCAATACAGTGAAATCAGGAAAGGCGCTGGATCTGCTTATCTGCAACTACATATATGACAAAGAAGGAGCAGAGAAAAAACATGTAGTCCATTATGAGAAGGCACTGCCTGTGGGCAGGATCTTTTCCTGGGATGAGGTGAAGCATTTTGGGGTTGGGCAGTACATATTGATGCATTCTGTGATTTATCGTACACAACTGCTGCGTGACTGCGGTATGAAACTGCCGGAACATACATTTTATGTAGATAATATCTATGTATATGATCCGCTGCCTTATGTAAAGCATATCTATTATCTCAATGAGAATTTATATCATTATTACATTGGGCGCAGTGACCAGTCAGTGAATGAACAAATTATGATTAAGCGCATTGACCAGCAGATCCGGGTAAATAAAATCATGTTTGATTCTTATGATTTGAACAAGATTGAAAATAAACGTCTGCGTAAATACATGTATCGTTATCTGGAAATTATTTGTGTAATTTCCAGTATTCTGCTGATCAAGGAAGGTTCTAAGGAAAAACTGGCCATGAAAAAAGAATTGTGGCAGTATTTAAAGGAGAGAAATTTAGAACAGTATAAAAAAATCCGCTGGAAGATGCCTCTGGGACTGGGGGTTAACCTTCCTGGTATAGTAGGCAGAAAACTTGCTGTTTTTGGATATAAAGTCAGCCAGAAAATATTTGGATTTAATTAAACAATTATTGTACATAAAAAACCGCTGCAGCTTCTGAGGATTTCTGGAAAGTGGATTTCCAAAAACACGGAAGCTGCAGCGGTTTATGCGTAAAGCGTTCAAGTTAAGCATGATTGCTGGCAACAGGAAGCTGTTCCTGGGATGGGGATACATAAAAGATACGGTAAAATAGCATAGCCATAATAATGGCACCCAATACATCCAGTACAGAATGCTGCTTTAAGAAGACAGTAGAAAGACAAATGGCAATACACAGTACAATGATTCCAAATAAAAGTACCGGCTTTCTGGAAAGCTTTTCATTGCGGATAGCAGCAATGGCAACGGCAATGGAATTGTAAGCATGAATGCTTGGAAATACATTGGTGGAAGTATCTACTGTCCAGAGCATACGGATTAATCTGGTCAGAACATTCTTATCCGGATCAATGTCCGGGCGCATGTTTTGTCCATTGGGAAACATGGTACAAATGATCAGATATAAGGTCATACCGCTGAACAAAAACAGTACAAACTGCCGGAAGTCCTGCTTATTGGTAAAACCCAGATAAAGGAACATACCTGCAACCAATCCAAACCAAAGAAGATATGGGATGATAAAAATTTCCTGGAACGGAATGACAGAATCTAAGCTGCAATGAATCAAGTGATAATCTTTCTGTACTGTTTTTTCCAGATAACCAAACCATAACAAATAAAATGGAAGGTATAAAGCTGCAATAAATACGTGCTTGTTTTTCAGAAGAAACAATTTCATTTTCACACTTCTTTCCTATCATACATAATGGTCAGGCTTTCCAAAAATACGATCCTGTATTTTTGGAAAAAATGCGCTGCAGTGCGATCATGCCCAGAGGGCTTTTTATTATATAGGAAATTCAGAGGAATTTCTTAATATAATAAAAAGCCTACCAATTGCTTGGTAGGTTAGTAGCGGAAAAGGGATTCGAACCCCTGACACCGCGGGTATGAACCGCGTGCTCTAGCCAACTGAGCTATTCCGCCATATGGGGCGTATAGGGCTCGAACCTATGACCCTCTGCTTGTAAGGCAGATGCTCTCCCAGCTGAGCTAACACCCCGTGTGTTTTGCTGTCTTCCTGACTGCTCATTTAATATACCTCAGAATTTTGGAATTGTCAACAGTTTTTTGAAAAATTTTGAAAATTTCTTCAAAAAGATTTTTTGAGGTGAAAATCAGGAAGAAAAGGGGGAGTTTCTGCAGGAAAAGCATTGTTTTTCCCGGAAAGGGAAAAATATTTGTGTTTTGTAAAATATATGCTGGCACCAGGGGAAAAGTATGGTATACTATGCTTATGCTGGGCTGTGGAAAACAGCAGCCAATTATGAGAGTTGGATGAGGTTGTGATGTACGAGATTATTATAAATCCGGAATCAAAGTGCGGAAAAGGAAAAGCAGTCTGGGAACAGGTGCAAAACTATATGGAGCAGCGTGGGATCTCATATCATGTAAATATCTCCAGGGGAATGGGGGATGCCAGAAAAATTGCAGCAGAAATGGTATTTGCAGATGACATTCCGCTGGAAGAGCGGGTAATCGTGGTAATTGGTGGAGATGGCACTTTGAATGAGGTGGTAAACGGATTAAAGTCTCTCTGTTCCGTGCGTATTGGATATATACCTGCCGGTTCTGGTAATGATTTTGCCAGAAATCTGAAGATTCCCAAAGATACGCTGAAAGCCTGTGAACTGATTTTTGAGAAAAAACGTATTAAAAAGCTGGATTATGGTGTGAATTGTGTAGGAAAAGAAGAAATACAGAACAGACGGTTTCTGGTCAGCAGCGGAATCGGTTATGATGCAGCAATTTGTCATGAACTGAATTACACTGCATGGAAGAAGAAGTTAAACCGGGTGCATATGGGAAAGCTGGCATACATTATATTTGGAATCCGCCAGATCCTATACAGCAAGCCGTCAGATGGAGAACTGATACTGGATGGTGTAAAGAAAATATCATTGCAGAAAGTATATTTTGTATCCTGTCATATTTTAAAGACAGAGGGAGGCGGTTTTTCATTTGGCAAAAAGGCAGATCCTACAGACGGCAAGCTGACGCTTTGTGTGTTCCAGAATATGAGCAAGGGAAAGTTTGTTGCGGCGCTTCTTCTGGCACTTTTAGGTGGACATCAGGATATGATTTCAGGAGTATATTCCTATGACTGCAAGGATGCACAGATTATTATGGATCAGCCTATGGCAGTGCATGCAGATGGAGAATCCTGCAGGGTACAGAAGGAAATGACAGTAAGCTGTGTAGGGAAGCATTTTCAGATATATTGCTAAGATGAACTGTCAGGAGCATTCCAGGTTTATGTACAATGCAGGGTGACAGCAGAAAACAATGATACAGGAGGTTTGTATATGAGGATCGGTATGGGATATGACGTACATCGTCTGGTAGAAGACAGAGATTTGATTTTAGGAGGAGTAAAGATTCCTTATGAAAAGGGACTGCTTGGCCATTCTGATGCAGATGTGGTGGTACATGCCATTATGGATGCACTGTTAGGGGCTGCGGCACTTGGGGATATTGGGAAACATTTTCCAGATACAGACCCTAAGTATAAAGGGATATCCAGCATCCTTCTGCTGCAATACGTAGGAGAGCTGCTTTCTGAGCATCATTTTGTCATTGGCAATATTGATGCCACTATTATTGCACAGCGTCCTAAGCTGGCACCTTACCGGGCAGAAATGATGCAGAATGTGGCAGATGCCTTAAAAATTGACGTAAGCCAAGTGAATATTAAGGCGACTACAGAGGAAGGCTTAGGCTTTACCGGTACAGGTGAAGGCATTTCCTCCCAGGCAATCTGTCTGCTGGAGCAGGTGGCAAATTACAGATATGCAGATGTGATGGAAGAAGGGGGCTGCTGTGGCGGTGGCTGCTGTGGAAAATAAAAAAGCTTTATGAAATTTGCAGGAAAGGCTTGACAAATTCTGCAAGTTTACATAGACTAAAGTACAGAAGCAGTTTGCGTGCCGGGCAGAGGATTGCTGGCAGTGTATGGCTTTGTATATGGAAATGCAGAGATTGGAAGAGTAATCTTTTCAGAAGACCCAGAGAGGATCTGTCACCGGCTGAAAGCAGATTTGTCAGAGAAAGGATGAAGTGTGCATCCAGGAGCAGGTTCGGTGAATTTTTAGCCGGACACGGCAGCAACCGTTATGTGCATTGAGTGAGGATAGATTTATCCTAATGAGAGTGGAACCGCGGGCAACCGTCTCTTAATTGAGACGGCTGCTTTTTTTGTTATATAGGAACTTTTTTGGATTCTCTATATAACAAAAACCCTGTGGACAGCATCGCCCTGCGGCTGAGAGGAATTTGCTGTTGGAGGAGAATCTCCCAAAGCAGATCCTATCTGGTATAAAAGCAATCGGTTGTATCTGAAATGTGCATTCTGCAGCGGCATGTGGAGGGTAGATATGAGATTAATTCAGTTTATTCAAGAGGAAATCAGAGTGATCCGGGATCGGGACCCGGCAATCAAAAGTACGGCAGAAGTATTTTTGTATCCCTGTTTTCATGCAATATTGTGGTATCGGCTGGCTCATTGGCTGTATACCAGAGAGCATTTTTTCATGGCCAGATGGATCTCCCAGCGTACTGCACGGAAAACCGGCATCGAGATCCATCCGGGAGCAACCATTGGTAAGGGGCTGTTTATTGACCATGGTACCGGTGTGGTGATCGGAGAAACATGCATCATTGGAGACAATGTGACCCTTTACCAGGGGGTGACCTTAGGCGGCAACGGTAAGGAGCATGGCAAGCGCCATCCAACCATTGGCAACAATGTGATGATCAGCGCCGGTGCCAAGGTCATTGGTTCCTTTACCGTAGGAGACAACAGTAAGATCGGAGCCGGTTCTGTAGTGGTAAAGCCGGTTCCACCCAATTCTACTGTGGTGGGCGTGCCCGGTCAGGTGGTAAAGCGTGACAATGTGCGTCTCCCCCAGACGGATCTGGATCATGTCCACATTCCAAACCCGGTAAGTACCGACATCAATTTCCTGAAACAGGAAAATCAGGAGCTGCGCTGGATCCTGCGTACGCTGCTTTTGGAAAATGCAGCAGAGGAAGAAAGAGGCAGAGCCTTAAAGGCTCTGGAGGCAGAAAACTCATAATGGAGGAAACTATGAAAATTTATAACACTTTATCCAGAAAAAAAGAAGAATTTGTCCCATTAGAAGAAGGCAAGGTAAAAATGTATGTGTGCGGCCCTACCGTATACAACCTGATCCACATCGGCAATGCCCGTCCTATGATCGTTTTTGATACGGTCAGAAGATATTTGGAGTACAAGGGCTATGAGGTCAATTATGTATCCAACTTCACAGATGTGGACGACAAGATCATCAAAAAGGCCATTGAAGAAGGCACCACCTCTGATGTGATCAGCAAGCGTTACATCGAAGAATGCAAAAAGGACATGGCAGGCATGAATGTAAAGCCTGCAACCACCCATCCGCTGGCAACTGAGGAGATCGGCGGCATGATCGAGTTTATCCAGACCCTCATTGACAATGGCTATGCATATGAAAAGAACGGTACTGTATATTACCGCACCAGACAGTTTAAGGAATACGGCAAGCTGTCTCATAAAAATCTGGACGATTTACAGTCCGGCAACCGTTCTCTGCTGGTCAGCGGTGCAGAGGAAAAGGAGGATGTTCTGGACTTTGTGCTTTGGAAGCCAAAGAAGGAAGGAGAGCCTTACTGGGAGTCTCCATGGAGCCAGGGTCGTCCAGGCTGGCACATTGAATGCTCTGAAATGTCCAAAAAATATTTAGGTGAGCAGATCGATATCCATGCCGGCGGTGAAGACCTGGTATTCCCACATCACGAAAATGAGATCGCCCAGAGTGAGGCTGCCAACGGCAAGGAATTTGCAAAATACTGGATGCACAATGCATTCCTGACCATTGATAAGGTAAAAATGTCCAAGTCTTTGGGCAACTTCTTTACTGTCCGTGACATTCAGGAAAAGTATGATTTGCAGGTGCTGCGCTTCTTTATGCTCAGTGTGCACTACAGAAGTCCCCTGAATTTCAGCCAGGAGCTGATGGAAGCTGCCAAGAATGGTCTGGAGCGTATTACAAATGCAGCTGACCGTCTGAAATCTCTGGCATCAGGTGCAGCAGCAGATGAGGCTGTATTGTCTGTGGAGGAGCAGGAGGTACTGGCACAGGCAAAGGCATACATGGACAAGTTTGAAAAGTCCATGGAGGATGACTTTAACACAGCAGATGCCATTACAGCAATGTTTGAGCTGGTCAAGCTGGCCAATACAGCAGTGACAGAGGAAAGTACACCTGCACTGGCAGCACTGCTGTTGCAGCAGCTTACCAGCATGGCAGACATTATGGGTATTGTTGTGGAGAAAAAGGCAGAGATCCTGGATTCTGAGATCGAGGCATTGATCGAGGAACGTCAGGCTGCCAGAAAGGCAAAGAATTTTGCCAGAGCAGATGAGATCCGCAATCAGTTACAGGATATGGGTATTTTGTTAGAGGATACCAGACAGGGTGTAAAGTGGAAGAGAGCATAATGAATCAGAATACAGAGGAACAGGAAACACAGATGGAGGCATCCAGACTGTTTTCCTTCCTGATGAAGGAGCTGCAGGTAAAGCCAGAGGGAGGGGTCAATTATTCCCCTCTGGTGCTGGCTTATATTGGAGATGCCTTTTATGAGCTGGCTGTGCGTACCAAGGTGCTGAGCAGAGGCAATGCCTCTGTAGACAGCCTGAATCACAGAGCCACCAATTTTTCCAAGGCAGTGACCCAGGGCAGGATCGCAAGGCTTTTGATGGAAGGCGATTTGACAGAGGAAGAAATCCGGGTGTTAAAACGGGGCAGAAATGCCCATCCGGTCAGCACTTCCAGACGTGCTGCCATTGCAGAATATCATATGGCTACCGGCTACGAGGCGTTGATCGGCTGGCATTTTGTCAATGACCGGGCAGACAGAGCCATGGAAATCATTTCTCTGGGCTTTGCCAGACTGGATGAGGCTGAGAAGGCAGGGAAAGAGCAGAAAGTACAGCAGGATCCTCAAAAATAAGAACTGCCAATCAAAAAAGGCAGTTTGGAAAAGTAGAGATCAGATAGAGATGCATTAGGAAAGACAGTAGAAAGCCCACAGTCAGAACGTGCAGCATCAAAAAATATAGTAAAGTAAAATGATCAAATGAACCATAAAAGAACAGGAGATGACTGAGTATGGAAGAAAAGATAGAATCCCTGGTCATTTCCGGCAGAAACGCAGTCATAGAAGCGTTTCGTTCCGGAAAAACCATAGACAAGCTGTTTGTGTTGGATGGCTGTAAGGATGGCCCTGTGCAGACCATTGTACGGGAAGCCAGAAAGCAGGATACCATTATTCAGTTTGTAAACAAGGAGCGCCTTGCCCAGCTGGCCCAGACCGGCAATCATCAGGGGGTAGTGGCTTACGCATCTGCATATGAATACGCCACTGTAGAAAGCATGTTAGAGGCTGCCAGAGAAAAGGGAGAAGCACCGTTTTTGTTTTTGCTGGACGGTATTGAGGATCCCCATAATCTGGGTGCCATTATCCGTACAGCCAATCAGGCAGGTGCCCATGGGGTGATCATTCCAAAGCGTCGTGCAGTTGGACTGACCGCAACTGTTGCCAAAACCAGTGCAGGCGCCCTGAATTATACTCCCGTTGCAAAGGTAACCAATTTGGGAACAGTCATTGATGCGTTAAAGGAGCAGGGCATGTGGTTTGCCTGTGCAGATATGGGTGGCGAGGTCATGTACCGCAGCAACCTGACAGGCCCCATTGGTCTGGTGATCGGCAGCGAGGGAGAGGGTGTCAGCCGCCTTGTGAAGGAAAAGTGCGATATGGTGGTATCCATCCCCATGAAGGGACAGATCGACTCTCTGAATGCATCTGTGGCTGCAGGTGTACTGGCATATGAGATCGTCCGTCAGCGTATGGCAAAAGAAGGAAAATAGACGATTCAAGCACAATACACACAACTTTGACACAATTTTTGAGAATTGCATTTTCTCTCAAAAAAAGTTTGAAAAAAAGATACAATTTTTTTTGAAAAAGTGTTGACAAATGGCTGAGACTGTAGTATTATAATCACTGTCAGCGAGAGCTGAGGTAAGCTGGCGTGGCACAGTCGGTAGCGCGCAACATTGGTAGTGTTGAGGTCACGGGTTCGATTCCCGTCGCTAGCTTGTTAAACCCCTTGAGTTTCAAGGGGTTTATTTTTGTATTGCATTTCATGCTGCACTTTATTATGTTAAATGATTTAAAATAAGGATTTCGATTGCATAAGTGGTTAAGCTTCATTGCAATAGAAATCCTTTTTCTTTTTATTCAGTGTCCTGTAGTATCTTAGGGCTGCTGCTTCGAAATGCCAGAGAAGCTCGTAAAATCAGAAAGTCACTTAGAGATAAGGATCAATAGGAAAGAAAATGATAAATACCTGTTTTATACATGTATTTTTACTATAAAAATGGTATAATGTGCATAAAGGACAGCGAAAGGTGAACAGACACCAAATTTGCAAATTCAATATATTACAGAAACGTGTGGTTTCCTGCATGAACTCCAGTCAAAGGTGCTTTTGCAGCAGCTGGTTTATCAGGCAAACCATGTTTCGGAATGGAGCGCATATGAGAACGAGAAGCTTACACAGCGGGACTGCAATCCCCACTCAGTCTGACAGAGAACGACAAGGCCGCCATCTGTCCTGCCAGGCTGCTGCAGAGGGTATGGTATTGCTGGAAAATAAGGGGATTCTGCCCCTGAAAGAAACACAAAAAATAGCATTATACGGTAACGGTGCCCGCAGAACCTTAAAAGGAGGTACCGGTTCAGGTGATGTGAATGAGAGACATTCTGTGAGCCTTGAAGAAGGTCTGATTCAGGCAGGTTTTACTGTAACCACTGGAAGATGAATGGACGAATTTGATGAAATTTATTGCCAGATCCGGGCAGACTGGCAGAAGATGATTGAAGATAAAATTGCATCTGGTATGCATCGGGTTCCTGCATTTTTTGATACACCGTTTTTAATGCCGGCAGGAAATGCAGTGACAGATGAGGATATAGCAGCTTCTGACACAGATACGGCTGTTTATGTGATTAGCCGGCTTTCTGGTGAGGGAAAGGATAGAAACGCTGTAAAAGGTGATTACTACCTGTATGACCAGGAGCATGAGAATCTGACAAAGGTGGCAGCTGCTTATGAAAAGGTCATTCTGGTCATCAACACAGGCAGTATAATTGATCTGGGGGTTCTGGATGAGATCCAGGGCATCGGCGCAGTGGTATATATGAGCCAGGGCGGTATGGAAGGTGGTACAGCACTGGCAAACATTCTGACGGGTGCAGAGACCCCAAGCGGCAAACTGACAGACAGCTGGCCTTATCATTATGAAGATCATCCTACAGCAGATACTGACAGCCATAACAATGGAAATCTGGAAAAAGAGTATTATACAGAAGGCATTTATGTAGGCTACCGGTATTTTGATACGTTCCATGTGCCGGTCCGTTATGCATTTGGCTATGGAAAATCCTATACCAGTTTTGATATTTGTGCCAAGACTGCCAGCTTTATGGTCAGTGAGCAGTCTCTTTCTGTTACCAATGGGTTGATTACAGTGGCAGCTACTGTCACCAATACAGGCAGAGTATATTCCGGAAAGGAAGTAGTACAGATTTATGTGTCCTGTCCACAGGGCAGGCTGCATAAGGAGTATCAACGCCTGGTAGGATTTGGAAAGACAGATCTGTTGGCACCTGGTGAGTCTGAAACACTGCGTATCAGTTTTCCAATTTACAATCTGACTTCTTATGATGAGAAAAATGCTGCTTATATTTTGGAAGCAGGAGACTATATCATCAGAGTTGGCAGCGCGGCAGACAATACCAGGCCTATTTCCAGGATCCACTTAGACAGGGAAGCCAGACTTTCCCAGGTGAAAAATATTTGTCCGCTGCAGGAGACATTAACAGAACTTGTACCGGAATCTGCAGCGTTTGCAGATGAGATTCAGGCAAAGCTGCAGGTAATGGAGCTTTCAGCAGATATACTGACTTGCGAACATGTGGTATATGGTACATCTGCACCGGAGGAAGATTCCATGCACCTGGCAGAGCAGCTGACATCAGAGGAACTGGCCCATCTGGTATGTGGAAGTCCAAAAGAGGAGATGGCAGCGGCAGCTGTACCAGGAAGTGCAGGGGAGACTACAAGTATATTGAAAGAAAAATACGGACTTCCTAATATTGTGATGGCAGATGGCCCGGCAGGCTTACGTCTGGCTTCTGAGTACCATGTATTGCCGGATGGCAGCGTGGAATCTTCTGACCAGGCTTCATTTATTGAGGAAGGCACGTTTCATAAAACACAGGCTGCAGCAGATTCTACAGCATATTATCAGTATTGTACAGCAATTCCAATTGGAACTGCTTTGGCACAGACCTGGAATTTGGGACTCATTGAAGAAGTAGGGGCTCTTGTAGGCAGGGAAATGGATGCGTTTGGTGTTACCTTATGGCTGGCACCAGGCATGAATATTCACAGAAAGCCTCTTTGCGGAAGAAATTATGAATACTATTCAGAAGACCCGCTGCTTACTGGCTGTGTAGGTGCTGCTATGACAAAAGGGGTACAGAAAATTTGTGGTGTAGGTACTGCCATTAAGCATTTTGCCTGCAACAATCAGGAGGATAACCGCAGAGGCTATGATGCAGTGGTTTCCGAACGAGCCCTGAGAGAGATCTATTTAAAAGGTTTTGAAATTGCAGTCCGTTCTGCCAGACCCATGTCAATTATGACTTCCTATAACCTGTTAAATGGTACACACACTGCAAATCGCAAAGATTTGTGTACTGCAGCCGCCAGGGAAGAGTGGGGCTTTACGGGGTTGATTATGACGGACTGGACCACAACTCTGAATCGTGAAACCTCTGCACCGGGCTGTATCAGTGCTGGCAATGATTTGATTATGCCTGGTACAGAGGCAGATATTCAGTGGATTTTAGAGGCATTGCAAGGGGGAGAACTGAAACTGGAGGATCTGCAGAAATCTGCAGGGTATATTATTTCTATATTAAAGCATTCTTCTTTCTATGGAAAGGAAAGCAGTTTTGGCAGTGAATCAGGCAGTCTTCCCTGGTTTGTAAAATCTCATCGTGGCAGAAAGTAAAATTGATTGACGAATTTCTATTTTGTGTTATGATTGAAATATCCTGCTTTTTGCAGGAGGGGAATCATTATTGTTGATTCCTGATTACCCATTCAAGGAGGAATTTTTTATGGCAGACATTGACATGAAAAATGTAGAGAAGACAGAAAAAGAATCGAAAAATTTTATTGAGATGATCATTGAGAAGGATCTGGCAGAGGGCGTTTATGACCATGTACAGACCCGTTTCCCACCGGAGCCAAATGGCTTTCTGCATATCGGACATGCCAAGTCCATTCTGTTAAATGCAGGACTGGCAAAGAAGTACAACGGAAAGTTTAACCTTCGTTTTGATGATACCAATCCGACCAAGGAGCGGGCGGAGTTTATGGAGGCCATTGCCAATGATGTAAAGTGGTTAGGCGCTGATTATGAGGATCGCCTGTTCTATGCTTCTGATTATTTCCAGAAAATGTATGAATGCGCACTGCTTCTGATTCAGAAGGGCAAGGCTTATGTATGTGATCTATCTCAGGAAGAATTTAAGGTATATAAGGGGGACTGGAATACCCCGGGTAAGAACAGTCCATACAGAGACCGTTCTGTAGAGGAAAATTTAAAGCTGTTTGAGGAAATGCGTGCAGGCAAGTATGCAGATGGGGAGAAGGTGCTTCGTGCCAAGATCGATATGACTTCTCCAAATGTAAACCTGCGTGACCCTGCAATCTACCGTATTATGCGTGCAAGCCATTATAATACAGGGGATATCTGGTGCATCTACCCTGCTTATGACTTTGCACATCCAATTGAGGATGCCATTGAGGGTGTGACCCATTCTATCTGTACGCTGGAGTTTGAGGATCACAGACCGCTGTATGACTGGGTCCTGCGTGAGTGCGAGTTCCCAAATCCGCCAAAGCAGATCGAGTTTGCCAAGATGTATATTACCCATGCAGTCACTGGCAAGCGTTACATCAAAAAGCTGGTAGAGACCGGTATCGTAGATGGCTGGGACGACCCAAGACTGATGACCATCAGTGCTCTGCGCAGAAGAGGATTTACACCGGAGTCTTTCCAGAGATTTATTGAGATGGTAGGTGTATCCAAGGCAAGCTCTTCTGTGGATTTTGCCATGTTAGAGGCATGTCTGCGTGATGACTTAAAGCCAAAGGCAAAGCGTATGATGGCTATTTTAGACCCGATCAAGCTGGTAATTGATAATTATCCGGAAGATCAGGTAGAATATATGGAGATTCCTTACAATCCGGAGAAGCCGGAGCTTGGTTCCCGTCAGGTTCCATTTGCAAAGGAACTGTATATTGAGCGTGAGGACTTTATGGAAGAACCTGTAAAGAAGTACTTCCGTATGTTCCCGGGCAATGAGGTACGTCTGATGAATGCGTACTATGTGGTATGTACTGGTGTAGAAAAGGATGCGGACGGCAATATCATTGCAGTTCACGGCACTTATGATCCGGCAACCAGAGGCGGTGACGGCACTGCAGTAGGACGGAAGGTAAAGGGCACCATTCACTGGGTAGCTGCTCCAACCTGTAAAAAGGTAACGGTCCGTCTCATTGAAGATCTGATTGAAGAAGGCAAAGATGTATATAATGAAGAAGACGGCACTATGAATCTCAGTGACCATTCTCTCATTACTCTGGAAAACTGTGCAGTTGAGCCAGAATTGGCGCAGGCAGCAGAACAGGAAAAGTTCCAGTTTGTGCGAAACGGCTATTTCTGCGTGGACAACAGACTGTCTGCACCGGAAATGCCGGTATTTAACCGTATTGTATCCTTGAAAACAAGCTTTAAGCTGTAATGCATGGAGCGTGCAGTACCTGTCTGACAAAGACCGGTACTGCAGATATGAAAACGAGTGTATGGATAAAGGAGCAGGCATGGGAGAAAAGATATATACAATTCCAGTCAATGATGCATTTGACAAGGATAGTGAGTGTCCGGTGTGTGTCATGTACAATGCCCTGGAAAATGATGCCATTGATTTTGTAATGGGACCAAGCTATATGGAGGATGATGTCCGTTCAGAAACAGACCGGTTAGGCTTTTGCAAAGGACATATGCAGATTCTTTTAGAGCAGAGAAATAAATTGGGACTGGCTCTAATGCTTCATACCCATACCAAACAGGTGATCAAGGATACGGAAAAGCTGATGAAAAGTCCAATAAAAGCCAAGGCTTTGTTTAAAAAGGCCGAGGAAAGTCCTTTGATACAGCACACAGAGGAACTGGAGCACTCCTGCTATATCTGTAACAGGATCCAGAATGTATTTGGACGGTATATATCTACCACAGTTCAGCTGTACCATTCTGACAAGACATTCCAGGAAAAATATGCTTCCTGTAAGGGCTTTTGTACGACCCATTATGGAATGCTGTTAAAGGAAGGTCAGAAGCAGTTATCCGGAAAAGAATGGAATACCTTTGCAGAGCTGACCAACCGCCTCTATCTGGAGAATATGAAGCGGTTGGAGGAAGATTTAAGCTGGTTTATTGAAAAATATGATTACAGAAATATCAATGAACCATGGAAGAATTCTAAGGATGCCATTCCACGGACTGCTACAAAGGTAAACAGTATTTATAAAGAAGATACGATTGTTGCATCCAGAGTCAGTCATTGATATGGCAGAAAAAATGCAGAGAGTATGTGAGAAGCTGTAAGATCTGTAAGACAGAACTTGCAGAGGGAGGCATTATGGAATTAAGAAAAAAAGTTGCAGTTGTGTTGGGAGTGGCTGCAGCAGCTGCGGTGATTTTTTGTGTTTGTGTACAGGCCGGTGCGGATGTAGAGCCTCCTAAGATTACATTTGGAGAAGAACTGACACTGGTAACAAACAATACATCAGAGGAAATGCTTTTGGCAGATGTAAAGGCAGAGGATGATCATGACGGTGATATTTCCTCTCAGGTAATTGTGGGAGAGCGGACTGTCCGTGAGGATACGGTGGAGATCGTTTATATTGTTGCTGATGGCGCAGGAAATGTAGCATCAAAAACCAGAGTAGTTCCTTATGGAGGAAATGCAGACGTATTGGAGACAGAGGAAGATAATTCTGTAGAAGATGGCCTTGCAGAAGATGTTTCTGAGGAAGAGACTGCAGAAGGGATTGAAGAATCTTCAGAGGAAAGTATGGAAACCAGTGAAGAAGAGACGGAAGTTCCAGAATTCCCTGTGATCACCTTGAATCAGAGCAGTGTAACACTTCCTGTGGGAAGCCGTTTTGAATACAGCACATATATTGCTTCTGTTTCAGATGATGCAGATACGCAGGCGGAGCTGTTCCGAAACCTGGTTATTACCGGACATTATGATGTGAACACACCAGGTTCATATCCTCTGGAATTCTGGCTGGTAGATAAGGATGGAAACCAGTCTGAACGTCAGAGCTTTACACTGATTATTGAGTGATAAAGACACCAAGGCATATGCTTTGATACATAGCATGGGGAGGAACAATTTGTTGCTCCCATGTTTTTATATGGCAAGTCACAGACGAAGACTTGTATGGAAAATGATTGATGGCATAAGGAGGAAATCCATGAAAAGCTTAACAGGGTTAATTACAGATACAGTATCCGCTGCTTTTGCGGCATGCGGCTATGACAGTGAATTGGGAAAGGTAACCATATCCAACCGTCCGGATTTGTGTGAATTTCAGTGCAACGGTGCCATGGCGGGTGCTAAGAAATATCATAAAGCACCTTTTATGATTGCAGATGAAGTGGTGGCAGCATTAAAGGATGAGCAGATATTTGAGGAAATTTCTGTAGTAAAGCCAGGGTTTATTAACATCAAGGTAAGCGGAGCATTTGCGGCAGATTATCTGAGCAGTATGTCTGAAGCAGACAGATTTGGTGTAGAAGCACCAAAGGAAGGCCGTAAGGTAGTGATTGACTACGGCGGACCAAATGTGGCAAAACCGCTTCATGTAGGACATCTGCGTTCTGCTATTATTGGAGAAAGTATTAAGCGCATTTGCCGGTTTATGGGAGATGATGTGGTAGGTGATGTACATCTGGGAGACTGGGGTCTGCAGATGGGTCTGATCATTGAGGAAGTGAAGGAAAGAAAGCCTGAACTGCCTTATTTTGATGAAAGCTATACGGGAGAATATCCTGCAGAGGCACCATTTACCATCTCTGAGTTAGAGGAGATTTACCCATGTGCCAGCGGAAAGTCCAAGGTAGATGAGGAATTTGCAGCACGTGCCCATGATGCTACCGTGAAGCTGCAGCAGGGAGACAGAGGCTATACAGCGCTGTGGAACCACATTATGAATGTGTCTGTGACAGACTTAAAGAAAAACTACGATAACCTGAATGTAACCTTTGACCTGTGGAAAAAGGAAAGCGATGCCCAGCCATACATTCCGGACATGATTGAGCAGATGAAGGCAGATGGACATGCCTACATCAGCAATGGTGCCCTGGTAGTGGATGTCATGGAAGAAGGAGATACCAGAGAAGTGCCTCCATGTCTGCTGTTAAAGTCTGACGGTGCATCTATCTATGCAACCACTGACCTGGCAACCATCGTAGAGAGAAAGCAGCTCTTTGACCCTGACCTGATCTTATATGTAGTAGACAAGCGTCAGGAAATGCATTTCCTGCAGGTATTCCGTACTGCCAGAAAGACCGGCATCGTAGAGGAGAAAAACGGACTGCAGTTTTTGGGCTTTGGTACTATGAACGGCAAGGACGGCAAGCCTTTTAAGACCAGAGAGGGCGGCGTCATGCGTCTGGAAAAGCTCATTGCAGACATTACCCAGGCAGTCTATGAAAAGATGAGCGAGAACCGTACCATGGAAGAAGAGGAAATGCGCAGCACTGCCAAGATCATTGGCCTGGCTGCATTAAAGTACGGTGATTTATCCAATCAGGCTACTAAGGATTATGTATTTGACTTGGATCGGTTTATTTCTTTTGAAGGAAATACAGGTCCATACATTCTGTATACCATTGTCAGAATCAAGTCTATTATTAAGAAGTATGAGGAAAATGGAGGCAATGCAGCGTCTGCAGTGCTGCAGGCACCTGAGACTGCAGAAGCCAAGGATCTGATGCTGAGCATTTCCCGCTTTGGAGAGATGATGGAGCAGGCTTATGGAGAAATGGCGCCTCATAAGGTGTGCGCATATATTTATGAGCTGGCCAATGCATTTAACCGGTTCTATCACGGTACCAAGATCCTGGCAGAGGAAGATGCACAGAAGCAGGCAGGCTACATTGCGCTGATCGATCTGACAAAAGACATTCTGGAATGCTGCATCGATCTCCTTGGATTTACTGCTCCTGACAGAATGTAATGTGAGTAGGTGTAGGACAGGAAGGAATATGGCAGAATTAACGATTGATGCGATTCAGCGAGCCTCCCTGTCCTTTCTGGAATATCAGAAGGGCAGGACGCTGTATTTTGGAAATGATATCAGGCTCATCAGGCATGAGAGCTTCTGGCGGGGAGAATACGAGATCGCTGCAGAAGGTACTGAGGATGGGACAACTTATCGGGTCAGTCTGGAGCTTGCTGAGGGAAAGATCAAGTCATACCGCTGCAGCAGCTGTTTTTGTACCGGGAAAAAGCTGTGCCGCCACGCAGTGGCGGCTGCTCTGTTTTGGCTGAAAGAATCTGCTGATAAAGCAGAACGGGTGAGAAGCTCTTTGGCAGCCACCAGGCTTATAGATGTCTATGCTTCACGCAATTATAACAGAGCGTCTGCATTAGGCAGCGAGGAGATCCACTTAGAGCCAAAGCTGTTGTTAGACAGAGGCATGCCACGGCTGGAATGCCGCATTGGGCGGGAGAAAATGTATATTTTAAAGGACTTTTCAGCCTTTGCAGAAGCGATACACAATGGGGAAAGCGTGGTGTATGGAAAAAGCACCTTGCTGGTGCATGACCGGGCATTGTTTGATGACTGGTCTGCGCAGCTGTGTGATTTGATCACAGGGGCAGTTTGGTCAGAACAAGACGTTTTTTACCGGCAGAGTAAGAAGCAGCGTTATCTGTCCTTGTCCCCGGATCTGACAGACCGGTTTATGGAGCTGATGGAGGGCAGGTATCTGACGGTGGAGGAGACCAGACGAGATGATCAGGCAGGCTGGCAGAGGTCTGGTTTGCTGTCATCTGCCCAGACCCAGACTGCCTGCAAGCTGATCAGGCAGGCAGACCCTCAGATCCCCCTGACCGCAGGGAAAAAGGGATTGGACGGCGTACATTTTGAACTGCCTTTGGACATATCAGTGTTTGCGGGAGAAAAGCGGATCTATGTGTCCTGGCAGGAGCAGATCTATTGCTGCAGCAGACAATTTACAGATGCAGCAGGTCCGTTTCTGGATATGTGTTACAATCATGCTTATACAGAAAGTGGGCAGTTTGATTTAAATGAAAAGGACCTTCCCAAATTTTCCAGACAGGTATTGCCTCATATCCGGAAGTATCTGCAGATCCAGGAGTGTGATGTAGATCTGCAGGGATATTGTCCGGCTCAGTTGGAAACCAGCTTTTACTTAGACCAGCGGACAGATGGGATGATCACCTGCAGTGTGCTCCATAAGTACGGATCCTGGGAATTCAATCCATTGCACACAGATCACATAGGGGGCATGGACGCAAAGAGCCGGGATGAAGCCGGAGAACTGCTGGTATATCGTACCGTCAGCAGATATTTTTACCGCAGTCTGGAGGGAGCGCTGCTGGTGACACCGGATGAAGATAGTGTATTTCTGCTCCTGACGGAGGGCATTGAAAAACTCAACGCCCTTGGAAAGGTATATGCCACAGACAAGATCAGTCAGATCAAAAGCCTGCGTCCGGGGCAGACCAGGATCGGGGTCTCTTTGGAAGGAAATCTGCTGAATTTGGAAATTGACACAGAGGGGATCGACAGGCAGGAATTGTTTTCCATACTGGAAAGCTATCAGCAGAAGAAAAAGTACCATAGGTTAAAGGATGGCGCCTATCTGAATCTGGCAGAGGGCGGACTGAATTCTGTCTCAGATCTGGTAACAGGACTGGGGCTTGGAAAAAAGGAGCTGAATCAGGAGCAGATCGCCCTGCCGGCTTACCGTGCCCTGTATATTGACCGGATCATGACAGAGGATGAAACCTTGTCCACCTTCCGCAATCAGGCCTTTGCGCGTCTGATTCAGGGGATGGAGCATGTACAGCAGGAGCCTGTGGCTGTTCCGGAGTCTGTCCGGGAGGTGCTGCGTCCATATCAGACAGAAGGATATCGGTGGCTCAAGACACTGGAGCAATATGGATTTTGCGGTATTCTGGCAGATGACATGGGTCTTGGCAAAACGCTGCAGGTCATTGCCCTGCTGTTAAGCCAGCCAAAGGATGATACGCCCTCCCTGATTGTCTGTCCCACCTCTCTGATCTATAACTGGGAGCATGAGTTTGGCAAATTTGCACCGGATATGAAGGTGCTGCCGGTGACCGGCACAGTAGAAGAAAGAAAAGAACTGTTGCAGCATATGACAGAGTATGATGCAGTGATCACGTCATATGATCTGCTGCGCAGAGATAAAGCCTTGTACAGCAGTCAGAGCTTTCGATATATGATCATTGATGAGGCACAGTATATCAAAAACCATACCACGCAGAATGCAAAGGCAGTCAAAGCAATCCAGGCAGAGCATAAGGCTGCCCTGACCGGTACGCCCATCGAAAACCGACTCAGTGAGCTTTGGAGCATTTTTGATTTTCTGATGCCGGGATTTTTGTACAGTTATACCAGGTTTCGGACAGATTATGAACGGGCCATCGTAAAGACGCAGGATGAAGAAGTCATCAGACGGTTCCGCAGGATGATACAGCCGTTTATCCTGCGCAGATTAAAACAGGATGTACTGCAGGATCTGCCGGAAAAGACAGAGCAGGTAGTATATACCGGTTTGAGCGGTGTGCAGAAGCAGCTGTATCAGGCTTCTGTACTGCAGCTGCGTGAGCAGATCGCAGGACAAAGCGGTGCAGAGTATCAGCAAAGTAAGCTGCAGCTGTTGTCCCAGCTGATGCGCCTGCGTCAGATCTGCTGTGATCCTGCATTGTGCTTTGAAAATTATGATGGGGAGTCAGCCAAAACAGAGGTGTGTATGGAGCTGATGGGAGACTGTATTGCCTCCGGTCATAAACTGCTGCTGTTTTCGCAGTTTACCTCTATGTTAGAGCGGTTAGAACGGAAGCTGCAGGAAAATCAGATCGCATATTATAAGCTGACCGGTGAGACCTCTAAGGAGGAGCGGCAGCAGTTGGTAGAAGCATTTCAGCAGGATCAGATGCCGGTATTTTTGATTTCTCTGAAAGCCGGCGGCACCGGACTGAATCTGACAGCTGCTGATATCGTGATCCATTATGACCCATGGTGGAATGTGGCAGCACAAAATCAGGCCACAGACCGTACCCATCGGATCGGACAGCAAAATCCTGTGACGGTATATAAGCTTATTGCCAGAGACACCATTGAGGAACGTATCTTAAAGCTGCAGGAGAGCAAGCAGGATCTGTCTGAACAGATCTTGTCCGGACATGGGGAAAGCCTCAGTCATCTCAGCAGAGAAGAACTGTTGGAGATCTTATCGTAGGATAGGGAGAATATTTTTTGTCAGCGTGAATCGCAGGGTGCAGAGTCCTTTGAAAAACGGGTAAGGATTCTGCACCCTGTTTGCGTCTTATCAATCTGAAGAAGACAATAAAAAATAACGCTGGATATCCACATCCTCCAGCGGTGTAAACTGCTGCAGGGTCCCTTCGATCACCAGATCCAGATACCGATAGGCATCTCTCCCACAGGTCAGCAGATAACACATCTGTGCCTTGTCTGCATCTGCCTGTGTATAGACCTGGGTTTGCTCTCTTGCAACCCCCAGAATATTGGTCACCCTATATTGATATTCCCCTTGGGAATTGACCAGATAAAAGCAGTCCTGCAGCTCTAATGACTGCAGACGGTTAAAAGACAGATTTAATCTGGGGGTATTGTGTCCGTAGACACAATAGGAGGTGGTTCCCAGTATACAGTCCGGCTCAGAAACAGTCAGCATCCAGACCTCCAGGTTGTGCAGGATATCCTCTATCGTACCGGTATAGATCCCCCTGCAGAGCTGGATCTTTGGAATGATCAGAATACAGTCCAGGGTTCCTGCTGCATACTCAGGGGTATAGCAGATACCGTCCCGTTCATAATACACATCATCTGTCCAGTAACGGTCAGGATCTGGCAAGGAAAGAGATTCCAGGTAGGAAAGCCCCTCCTGGCCGTCGGTGAAAATTTGTGGGGTCTGCTCTCCATTCTGACTGTCTGAATCAGCAGCAGAACTCCCCTGTATCCAGCTTTCCAGGCATGCAATGGCCAGAGCTTCTTCCTGGTGCTGTCTGTTGTATCCATCCAGGTAGGGCAGGAAATAAAGAAATATCCCAGTGAGAAGCAGAAGTACAGAAATGCAGCCCAGAAACAGGGACAAAGATTTGGAATGATGTTTACGTGAAGCTTTCAAATACAGCAACCTCCTGATTTGTAATGGTATAGTGTTTACTGAATTGTAACAGAAATCAGTCAAAACCAGGTGCCAGCTGTGTGCCAATATTATGCCTCACAGGAGAGCAATTTCCTTTCAAAAAAGAAGGTATTTTTCTAAAAAAAGTATGTATTTTCCAAAATGGATTGACTATACTGGAGGGATGCTCTATAATTAACTATTGCGTATAACCTGTCAGTCCGGAGACAAAAAGACAGATTGACGCAGAGTAATATACACAGTTGCAGAACCTATCTGAAGGGAAAGATCGCTGCAGAGGGCAGCTGTAAACCAGTGTATTTGTGTTAAAGCGCGGCGGATATGCGCCGGCCTCAGAGATGGCAGCGCTTCAAGATGGAGGTAAAAATGATTTATAGTATGACTGGCTTTGGTCGTTATGAGACTGTTACAGAGCAGTGCAAAATGACTGTAGAGATGAAGTCTGTCAACCACAGATATTTGGATTTGTCTATTAAGACACCGAAGAAGCTGAATATGTTTGAAGCACAGGTCCGCAGCCTGGTAAAGCATGATGTAGGCAGAGGCAAGGTGGACATGTTCATTACTTATGAAGATTACACAGATGGCAGTATGAGCCTGCATTATAATGAAGACGTGGCCAGAGAATATATGAATATATTTCATCAGGTAGAGGAAACCTTTGGTCTGCCTGGAGATATAACGGTATCCAAACTGGTGAGTCTGCCGGATGTGCTGGTAGTACAGCATACAGATGGGAATCAGGAGGCTCTGTGGGACATTTTGCAGAGTACTGTGAAGCAGGCAGTCACCGCATTTAATGCGTCCAGAGAGAAAGAGGGTACGCAGCTGTTAGCAGATCTGGAAGAAAAACTTGCTCATATGCTGGAGATGGTACAGATGATCGAGGAGCGCAGTCCGGTTATTGTACAGACTTATCGTGAGGAACTGGAAAAGAGAGTGGCAGATATGTTGGAGGGCAGCGGTATTGATGAGAACCGTATTGCTGCAGAAGTGACCCTCTTTGCTGATAAGGTATGTGTAGACGAAGAAATCGTCCGCCTGAAAAGCCACGTGATGCAGGTGCGTGATGTACTGGCAAAGGGCGGCAGCATTGGCCGTAAGCTGGATTTTATTGTGCAGGAAATGAACCGGGAAGCCAACACCATATTGTCCAAAGCCAGCGATATGCTGATTTCAGATATAGGGATCGAATTGAAAACGGAGATTGAGAAGATCCGGGAACAGATCCAGAATATTGAATAAAAGCTTGCTTGATATGCGTAAAATACAGCGCAGAAAAGGGGTAAACGATGAAAAAAGGAATACTGGTTGTAATTTCCGGGTTTTCCGGAGCTGGAAAGGGAACTGTTTTAAGTGAACTGCTTGCCAGATATGGCAGCACCTATGCACTGTCTATTTCTGCTACCACACGTGATATGCGTGCAGGAGAGGCAGAGGGGGTAAATTACTTTTACAAGACCCAGGAAGCATTTGAACAGATGATTGCAGAGGATGCTTTTATTGAGTATGCTGAGTATTGCGGCAAATACTATGGCACACCAAAGCAGTATGTATACGATCAGATGAATGCTGGCAGAGATGTGATTCTGGAAATTGAAGTGCAGGGTGCATTGAAGGTAAAAGAAAAGTTTCCGGATACGCCTATTATTTTCCTGACCCCTCCAACAGCAGAAGAGTTAGAAGCCAGACTGCGGGGCCGGGGCAGAGAGGATGAAGCAGAAATTGCCAGACGTCTGGCAAGAGCAGCAGAAGAGTCTGTTTATATGCCTCAGTATGATTATATTGTAATCAATGATAAATTAGATGCATGTGTAGAAGAATTGCATCAGATGATTCAGATGCTTCATTCCGATACAGCATTTCAGCTTGAATTTATACAGCAGGTGCAGAAAGAATTAAAGGAAATCCAGAAATAATTACCGGAAACGGTTTCAGAGAGAAAGGAGAATATGATGTTACGTCCGTCTTATGTAGATTTAATGAATGTTGTAAACAGTACCAGCAGTGATGAGGAACCAGTGGTTCAGAGCAGATATTCTATTGTAATTGCTGCAGCAAAGAGAGCAAGACAGTTAATTGGAGGCAGTGACCCGTTAGTAAAAATGGCTCCTGGTAAAAAGCCCCTGTCTATGGCAGTAGAAGAACTGTATGAAGGTAAGGTAAAGCTTATGGGAGAAAATGCCAGTCAGGAAGAGATTGCTGAGCTGGATGAACTTGTAGATGTGGAAGAGACTGAAGAGGAAATAATTACCCTTTCTGAAGAAGAGAATTTATAATGCAGTAAGCAGGGAGGATGCTGTGCCCGTTGAGACGCAGCATCCTTGATTTGTATTTGTTATGTATCAGCAATGACCATTGGCTGCACATAGAGATCTGAGGCTTTATTGTGAATGAAATGGTATGGATTGGTTCAAATACAGAATAGGGTGCAATTTTCAGTCAATAACAAAAATAACCGAAAAAACAGGGTGGATAGATGAAAATATTTTTTGCTTCATTAGGCTGTGATAAAAACCTGGTAGATTCTGAAAAAATGTTGGGAATACTGGGAAAAGAAGGATACACTTTTACGGATGATGAAACCCAGGCAGAGATCATTATTGTGAATACCTGCTGCTTTATTGGGGATGCCAAGGAAGAAAGCATACAGACGATTTTAGAGCTGGCACAGCAGAAGGAGACTGGGAAATGCCAGGCACTCATGGTAACGGGTTGTTTGGCAGAACGGTATCAAAAGGAACTGATGGAGGAACTGCCTGAAGTAGACGGCTGTCTGGGCATTGGTTCCTGGCAGGAGATCGGTAAACTGCTGTCTCAGGTGCTGGAAGGCAGCCGTCAGCAGATTTTTGGGAAAAAAGATACTCTTCCAGGCAGAACTGCTGCCAGAACGTTGACAACGGGAGGCTATTATGCCTATCTGAAGATTGCAGAAGGCTGTGACAAGCACTGTACCTATTGTGTGATCCCAAAGGTCAGAGGACCTTATCGAAGCGTGCCGATGGAGGAACTGATAGAGGAAGCAAAGGAACTGGCTGCACAGGGGGTAAAGGAACTGATTCTTGTGGCACAGGAGACAACAGTATATGGTGTAGATTTATATGGAAAAAAATCGCTGCCGGAACTGCTGCATAAGCTTTGTCTGGTAGCAGGAATCCAGTGGATCAGGCTGCTGTACTGCTATCCGGAAGAAATTACAGAAGAATTGATTCAGACCATAAAGGAGGAGCCAAAAATCTGTCACTATCTGGACATCCCGATTCAGCATGCTTCTGATGGAGTGTTAAAGCGTATGGGCAGACGTACCACACGGGCAGAGATCACAGAAAGGATTGGGCGTTTGAGAGAAGCCATTCCTGATATTGCCCTGCGTACCACGCTGATTGCCGGTTTTCCCGGAGAGACAGAAGAGGACCATGAGATCTGCATGGACTTTATTGATGAGATAGAGTTTGACAGACTGGGTGTATTTGCTTACTCCGCAGAGGAAGATACAGCGGCTGCAGCGATGCCAGAGCAGATTCCCCAGGAAATCAAGGAAGAACGCAGGGATGCACTCATGGAGCTGCAGCAGGAAATTGCTTTTGCCCATTGCCAGGATTTGATTGGCACAGAGGTAGAAGTTCTGATTGAGGGCAAAGTAGCAGATGAGCCTGTATATGTAGGCCGTACGTATATGGACGCACCTAATGTAGATGGTTATATTTTTGTCAATGCAGGTGAGCTGCTGATGTCCGGGGCATTGGTGCCTGTACGGGTAACGGGAGCCAATGAATATGATTTAATCGGTGAACTGACAGAAGAATATGATGCATAGCCATACAAGGAAAAGTATGCAGGCAAAACATACAGGTATGATGTGCAGAAAGGTGGCGTTATGAAATTGAATTTACCAAATAAACTGACAGTGCTGCGCGTGCTGATGATTCCGTTTTTTGTGTTTTTCATGTTGTATCCAGATGAACAGGGATGGATGAAGTGGGTGGCACTGGTGGTATTTGTAGTAGCCAGCCTGACAGACTTGCTGGATGGCAGGATTGCCAGAAAATATAATATGGTTACTAATTTTGGGAAATTTATGGATCCTCTGGCAGATAAGCTGTTGGTATGTTCTGCTCTTATCTGTTTTGTGGCAACAGCACAGGTACCGGCCTGGGTAGTGATTGTAATTATTTCCAGAGAGTTTATTATCAGCGGTTTCAGACTCATTGCATCAGATAAGGGTGTAGTACTGGCTGCTGGTATGTCCGGTAAGATCAAGACGGTATTGCAGATGATCATGACCATTACGGTGATTGCGGATATTCCTGGATTAGAGCTTATTGAACAGGTGCTGATTTATGCATCCCTGGTTATGACAGTGGTTTCCATGGTAGATTATCTGTATCATAATAAAGATGTGTTAAAAAATTAATGTCCTGATCAAAAACAGGAAAAAGGATGGCTGCTATGACGGTAGAAATGATTTTTGTAGGTACAGAATTGCTTTTGGGGAATATTGTAAATACCAATGCACAGTATTTATCAGAACAATGTGCGGCTTTGGGACTTTCTGTGTATTACCAGACGGTAGTAGGAGACAATGAGGAACGGCTCATGGATTTAATTGAGACAGCCAGAAAACGGGCGGATGTGATCCTCTTTTCCGGCGGCCTTGGACCTACGGAAGATGACATGACCAAGGAAACTGCTGCCAAAGCAGCAGGTCTGCCTCTGGTGATGGATGAAGAAAGCAGAGCACATATTGCAGCATATTTCGCAGGCAGGGGAGGAGATATCCCTGAAAATAACTGGAAACAGGCAGAGATCCCTCAGGGCAGCAAGGCACTGCAAAATGCCAATGGTACAGCACCAGGCATTATTATAGAAGCAGAGGACTGTAAAATGATTCTTCTTCCAGGCCCTCCAAATGAGCTGATTCCAATGTTCAAAAACCAGGTAGTGCCTTATTTGAAAAGCCTTTCCTCAGAAGTGATCTGTTCTGCTATGGTGAAAGTATGCGGCGTAGGGGAAAGCGCTGCAGAAGAAAAAATCAAAGATATGATTGACAGCCAGACCAATCCTACCATTGCCACCTATGCCAAACTGGGAGAGGTGCATTTGCGGGTGACAGCCAGAGCAGAAAGTGAACAAGAGGCAGGAGATCTGATCGCACCTGTAGCAGATGAGCTGCAGCGCCGGTTTGGAGCGGATGTGTATACTACAGAGGAAGACTGCACCTTAGAGGATGTAGTGGTAAATCTGTTAAAAAAGCATGCCCTGACCATTACCACAGCAGAATCCTGCACCGGAGGTCTGGCAGCCAGCAGACTGGTGAGCGTATCCGGGGCGTCAGATGTGTACCGTATGGGGTTTATCACTTACTGTGATGAAGCCAAGCACAAACTGCTTCAGGTGAAAAATAAAATTTTAGAAAAGCATACAGCTGTCAGTGCCAAAGCCGCAGAAAAAATGGCCAAAGGTGGTGCAAAAGCTGCACAAGCAGATGTATGTATTGCCATTACAGGCTATGCAGATCCTAAGGGCGGTACAGAAGAATGTCCTCCAGGGACTGTCTTTATCAGCTGTTATGTGGCAGGAGAAACTGTGACACAAAGACTGCAGTTAAAGGGAAGCCGCAGCAAGGTGCGGGAAATTGCAGCATTAAAGGCGCTGGATCTGGCAAGACGCCAGATTACAGCCCGATACGAGGGATAACAGAAAGGACAGGAGAATCTTATGTCAGACAGTACTACAGTGATTCGTAATTTGAAGAAGAAAAAATACACAAAAGAAAATCTGGAACATTTTTCCAGATATATGAAAAATATGGAAAACCGTATGGCCATGCTGCAGCTGGCCATGAATTATCCAATATTTTATGAGACCATCAGTGAACTGGAGCAGAAGCAGAACTGTCCTGCCTGTGTGGCAGAGGCTGTTTTGGAAATCAGAAATCTGATTGAAAAATATGTCATCAATGACTGCAGCGATGCAGAAGCATCAGAAGGCTGCATGGCGGCAGCAGCCCTGCGTAAGCGTATTACAGAGTATATGAAAACGCTGTCTGCTTACGGAGACTGGATGAATCTTTATGAATACGTACTGAACCGTAAGGAATACAATTTCAGAGACAGTTCACACATTGCAAAGCTTTCTGACAATGAACTCACCAGTCAGGTCATGCAGTATCTGGCAGGGGAGCAGGACAACCAGACGGCGCAGATTTATACTGCCCAGGTGATTACCCAGCTGCCTATGCGTATGACAAAGAAGCGTTTCTTCCAGATTCTGGAGGATGGACTGCGCGTCTATATTGGTTCTGAGAAAAAATCTGTAGATGATTTGGCAGAGATGCTGATGCAGTCTGCAGTGGCAGAGGAGCCGGATGATCAGAAACTTTTTGCAGATCTGGCAGAGAAGAAAGAAAGCATTGGTGCAGCACTGGATCAGGAGCTGGACAGTGACCGGTTTGAAGCAGTCTATGATTGTATGGAGAAGACTTTTTCTGATTTGAATTCTTATATGGATTGTGTTATGCTGGAACAGGAAATCGTCAATGATCTCTATATCGTATTGCTTACCCGTGCAGTTACCTGTCAGGATCTGATTGAGAAGCAGAACTGTATGGATATCTTAGAAGAAGTGAACCGTGCTTTTTCAGATCCAGAGCGTCCGGATATAGAAGAGGTACTGGAGGATTTATTTGTGCAGTTAGAGGGCATTCAGGAGTATCTGCATGACCAGCTGGAACGCTATGAGTCTGTTCTGGAGGATCTGCCAAAAGAGACTGGTATGCCTGAAATGGATGAGACATTAAAATATCTGGGCTGGTGTGTAAAACTCCATTCTGCCAGTATATTTGCAGAATTGGAGCAGCAGGCAGATACCATAGAAGCAGATGAGGCTTATGTCATGGAGACTGCAGGAAAGCTTTGCCAGATGTATCAGCAGCAATTTGCAGCTATGCCTAAGATGATGATAAGAGGAGTGATGTCTGCAGCACTTGGCCTGCTGCCGCTGTTTGTACGCAATTACACAGACGTAGAAGATTATATTTCTACCAGCCTGCAAAACTGTACAGATACAGCAGAAAAACTGGCATGTACAGAATTGCTCCTGAGTATGATGGATGACGTGGAGTGGTGATTTCTATACATGGTACAGGAGGCATCAGCAGAATCATTCTGTAAAGGGGGGAGCTGTTATGATATTTCACAGCCGGATGTTTGTAGGAGATACAGCAGGAAAGCATAAAATGCAGCTCTTATGGAATCTGAAAAAGGGAAAAAAACAAAGGGATCTATATGTGATCACCCTGGCAGAAGGGACTGGAAAGCTGTTGGAGGTGTATCATGGGGAAGCGCTGCAGCTAAAGCTTTTTCGTACAGAAGATAGGACGATTGTAGGACTGGCTGTGGGAAAGGAAGAATCAGAGACTGTCCTGACGGATATGGTGCAGACCATTTACCAGGAAACCGGAGGTCTGGATGTAAAACAGTATTTTAGAAAGAACTGAGTAATACAGACAGGTGAGAGGAGGATTGGCTACGCATATTATATTGATTATATTAAAAGTGATCCTGTTCGCTATTCTGGCTGTGCTGGGACTGCTGGTGTTGCTGTTTGGCATAGTACTTTTGGTACCCATTCGATACCGGGTTTCCGGCAAAAAGGCAGATACAGTTGACGCAAAGATACAGGTACACTGGCTGCTGCATCTGGTATCTGTGCTGTTCATGGTGGAGCAGGGAAAAGTAACCGTTTTAAAGGTAAAGCTTTTCGGGGTTACACTGATCGATCTCCTTTCCGGAAAAGAACAGACGGATAAAGAGCAAATGGATCAGGAGCAGGAGCAAAGGGATCAGGAAAAAAGGGATAAGGAGCAAAAGGATACGGCAGAGCCATCAAAAGGAGTTTTGCATGCTTCATCCGAAACAGAAAACAATCAGGCTGGTTCAAAGAAAGAAACTCCAAAAGAAGCCTTGGAATCAAATACAAAGAAAAAAATTCCACGGAAAAATAGAAAACAGTCCCAAAAAACAATCCCCAAAAACAAAATCCCTTTGTCCCAGCGTTTATCAGAGGAATTGGAACGATTCTGTAATACCATTGATGCGGTGCTTGACCGTTTGGATGAAGGGATAGATGCATTCTGGGATAAAGTCAGTCCGGTGCTTGATACCATTTCTACTTATTATACATTTGCTACAGAAGATGTTACAGTCAGGCTGATTCGAAAAGTGTTTGCTTTGATAGTGGACTTTATCAAATATATTCTGCCGGTAAAGCTTCGGGGCAATCTGCATCTGGGTATGGCAGAGCCAGCCGCTACAGGACAGATCTGCAGTATTATGGCAGTACTGCTGCCCTGGTATGGGGAAGTGTTTACTTTTACCCCTGATTTTGAAAGACAGGTAGTGGAAGGGGAGATCTGCTGCAAAGGAAGGATACGCATAGGGCATTTTGTCTGGAAGGTATTATTGCTGATCTGTAGTAAGGATTTCTGGTATGTGATCAAGCAGTGGAGAGCAATTTCTGGGAAGCAGAGTAAAAAAACACCTGTAACTTCCAGGCCATAAGGATGGACAGGCGGTATGCACGGATATATAATGAATGTAATTACCTAGAACTGATCTAAGTAAAAGGAGGAACACATGAGCAAAGAGAATAATACCATCAAAACATCTGTAGATTCATTGTTAAAAGGTATGGAAGGCTTTATTTCTTCCAGAACAGTCGTGGGAGAGCCGGTGGCAGTGAACGATACCATTATTCTGCCTCTCATTGATGTACAGTTTGGCATGGGTGCCGGTTCCTTTGCCGGCGGCAGCAAGGATAAGGCTGCCGGAGGTATCAGTGCCAAGATGTCACCCAATGCAGTATTGATTATCCAGAATGGCTCCACCAGGCTGGTCAGTGTCAAGAATCAGGATACAGTAACCAAAATTATTGACATGGTACCAGATCTGATGAACAAATTCAGCGCCAAAAAGCAGAAAGAAGACCCGGAAGTGGATGCCAAAGTAGAGGAAATCTTGTCTGCACCGGAAACGGAGACCCAGAACTAGATTCTAATATAGAATCAGACCGCATAATCTATATAAAGACCAGGTAAGGATGCTTTATGAAAAGATTATGCGGTCTGATTATTTTTTGGATCGGAGTGGGCATGGCCATTATGATGTTCCTGCCTGTGTGTTTCTGGAGCGTATGCATTGTGATTTTATTATTAATTATCGGATATAATCTGTTTTGCTGTTAGGTATAAACAGGCATTTGTAAAACCCAGATACGCCAGCGTCTGTATCAGAATGCTTCTGCATAGGGGGTTCGCAAATATCTGGCTGCAGAAAGAAAAAAGGAGAAACCTGCTGCACAGGTCTCTCCTTTTTTCATAACGTATCCCAAAAAGAATCATTATGCTCTTTCAACCAGATTGGATCTTAAACAAGAAGTACAAACGTTCATTGTCTTAGTTCCGCCATTTACCTTAACTCTAACGGACTTTACGTTAGCGCTCCACATCTTGTTGGATCTTCTATGGGAATGGCTCATCTTGATTCCGAAATGAGCACCCTTATCACAAACTTCACATCTTGCCATGACTGCACCTCCTTACATAACTGCCTGCAAAAATGCAGGAATAAACAGTCTATTTCCGCATTTGCATGTAAGCTCATACAAACGCTACTATAACAGAAAAAATGATTCTTTGCAAGCTTTTTTTGCGAAATCTGCAAATATGTACTCATAGTATAATTATCGTTGGCAAACAAAAAAGGGAAGAAGCCGAAACCTCTTCCCAATCATACAGAAATGCCTTATGATTAGGTTGACAAGAAAAAAACGTAAGGAGTCTGTATGATGAATACTATAATAAAGGAAAA
>JBGVQN010000051.1:0-23355 GCA_045127535.1 Lachnospiraceae bacterium
TCTTCCTCAGAAGTCTCTATGGTGGAGGTTTCCAACGTTTCAGCTGTTTCCACGTAGGAGCTTTCCGTACTGGTATCATCCGTTTTTCCACTGCCACAGCCGGCAAACAGTTGGATACCGGCCAGGGTTGTGATGAGAAGCAGCAGGGTGATGGGGCTTCTCCTGGTCTGTCTCTGATATGGTACATAATTTCCTTTCTGCACCTGGTTCTTCATATAATTCCTCCTACTATTAAAACAAAAATATTTTTATAACCTTAGTAGCATTGTACAGCATTTTAGAAGAAATGTAAAGAATCTGTGCTATGTGTTTTTTTCACGAAAAGCAAAGTTCTTTTTTGTAGAACTTTGCTTTTTTCTGGTTTCGTAATACAATAGCTTGCTTTCAGCATACAATAGTGATATAATAAAGGCAAACATAATTTGAAAGGAGATGCATTTATGGCACTATCCACTTTAACTGCACGAGTAGATGAGCAGGATAAAGCCAACTTTGATACATTTTGTTCAAATGTTGGTCTAAACACATCCACAGCTATCAATCTTTTTGTCAAAGCAGTTCTGCGTGAAAACCGCATCCCATTTGAGATCACTCAGTCCCCTGATCCATTCTTCTCCGAAGCTAACATTGCTTACGTAAAGAAATCCGTACAGGAATTAAAAGCCGGAAAGGGGACGCCCCACGAATTAATCGAGGTGGACGATGAGTGAAAAAATATGGTCAGATGATGCATGGGAGGATTACCTCTATTGGCAGATGCAGGATAAAAAGACAATCAAGCGCATCAATCAACTCATAAAGGATATTGAGCGTAATGGGTGCCTGGAAGGTATTGGCAAGCCCGAACCTCTCACAGGCGATTTGCAGGGTGAATACAGCCGTCGTATCAACGACAAAGACCGCCTTGTTTATCACATGGAAAATGGACGCATATATATTGTACACTGCAGGGGACATTATGGAGATAAATAACTAAATGCTCTCCTGTGAATATTAACTCCACGAGGCTGTCACACTAAAATTTGGTGCCACAGCCTCTTTCCCATTTCAGGCATGAGAAAAGGCAGCCTGGATGACTGCCCTTCCTCTGTATCTGATTTTACAATTATATGATAGCACATCTTTTTCCTAACAGGTATTCCCGATTATTCCCACTTACTACCACTTACTTTACCGCTTTTTCACCGTTTTAGCTGACATCTCCTGTTTTTCAGCAGAGTCCAAGTTGATCAACTCATTCAGTTCCGTCAACCGTGCCTGCTTAGTCTGCAGCTCCTGCTCCTTCTCAAACGGTCGATCCAATTCTTCTTTTGCATTCTGCAGCTGTGTCTGCACATTGGCCAACTGCTGTTCTTCTGTCTGTAGGTTAGCAGACATATTTTCAAGCATATTCAGAATTCTTGTAATATTGCCCACAGGATCTAAACCGGCTTCTACCTGATGTGACAGTGATCCCTTCACATATATCGTAGTCTTATTAAAAAGACCATCTGTAGAAAGGCAGACATCCATACCAGCAATACTGCCAATCGTCACTTGATCATCTGATAGTGGCAATGAACGAATCATATCAAGTAATACTTCTCCTGCCTCTTTCTTTTCTGTGTACACTATCGGGGTCACCAGGCCTATACTCATCTGAAAACCGGATTCCGGCAGATCAGCTTTGTACCTTTGATACTTCGCAATATCTGACTGATAACCGGCAATGCACTGTTTCAATGAAGCAATTCTTGCAGGGTATGTCTTGGCGATATCATCTTCCAAAGCATACCGCTGGCTCACATGAGTAGCTTTCAACAATCTCAGTTTTGCGACCTGGATATCCAACTCCATCTTTTCTTTGATATACGGATTTCCTGTTGCAAGTGCCTTTACCTCCGCATATGACAGCGCTGTTTCATCGATATCATCGCAGCTTCTTACAGGAGATTTTGAGGTCATGATCTGGCTGATAAAACGCTGCTTGTTTTCGATCAATTGCCAGGAGTAGCTGTCGAATGTCCCCTCTGTCACGTACCTGAAGATCTTCACACTGGGGTTATCATTGCCCTGGCGCAGAATACGGCCTTCCTGCTGCTCGATATCCGATGGTCGCCACGGCACATCCAGGTGGTGTAATGCAATGAGCTTATCCTGGACATTGGTACCTGCTCCCATCTTCTGGGTAGATCCAATCAAAAAGCGAACCTGTCCACTTCTTACCTTAGCAAACAGCTCCGCTTTCTTCGTTTCAGTTTTTGCATCATGGATGAAGGCGATTTCTTCCTTTGGGACTCCACGTGCAGTCAGCTTATCTTTGAGATCATCATATACATTAAATGCACCATCCCCCTTCGGGGTGGACAGATCACAGAATACCAGCTGCGCTGATTTCTGTGCCGTAGTGTCCTTCCAGATCTGATATGCATTGTCTACACACGCTGTCACTTTGGATCCTTGATCATCAGGGTACTCTGGATCTATCAGACGCTGATCCAGAGCCAATTTGCGGCCGTCATTGGTGATTTTGAGCATATTGTCCACACATGGCTCTACAAGGCCATCACGGACCTTCTCCGCCCTCTCAGCCATCGTTCCGATCAACTCTTTCTGCAGCTGGCTTGGCTGCAGCACAGCATTGATATACTCTGCTTCCGGTACCGGCAGCTTCAGCATGTCAGGTGTCTGGATGTCTGCACTTTCTTTAAACAGACTGATCAGCTCAGGCAGATTAAAAAAGCGGGCAAACCGTGTCTTAGCACGATAGCCGGTTCCCTCCGGAGCCAGCTCAATAGCTGTCTGTGTCTCACCAAAGGTTGATGCCCAACTGTCAAAATTACCAAGCCCCATACTCTCCAGTGTGTCATACTGCAGATATCGCATGTTTGTGTACAGCTCTGTCATACTGTTGCTGATTGGTGTTCCAGTAGCAAAGGTAATGCCTTTGCTACCTGTCAACTCATCCAAATACCGGCATTTCGTGAACATGTCGTAGGACTTTTGCGCCTCTGTTTGTGCAATTCCGGCCACGTTGCGCATCTTGGTATACAGGAACAGATTTTTGTAATAGTGGCTTTCGTCCACGAACAATCTGTCAACTCCCAGCTGCTCAAAGGTAACCACATCATCCTTGGGCTTGCTGTTCATTTTTTCCAGACGCTTGGATAAAGTCTTACGCAGTAATTCCATCTGCTTGACTGTATAATTCTCTCCTCTGGCCATTTTTGCGTCAGCAATCGCCATTTCGACCTCATCAAGCTGTTTTTTAATAATTTCCCGCTGTCTTTCTACTGACAGTGGAATTTTTTCAAACTGGGTATGACCAATGATCACTGCATCATAATCACCGGTTGCGATCCTGCTGCAGAATTTTTTCCGGTTTGCTGGCTCAAAATCTTTCTTTGTAGCTGCCATGATTTTTGCACCAGGATACAACCGCAGGAAATCATTTGCCCACTGCTCTGTCAGGTGGTTTGGTACCACAAATAAGCTTTTTTGACACAATCCCAGCCGTTTGGATTCCATTGCTGCAGCGATCATTTCAAATGTCTTTCCGGCACCTACACAGTGCGCCAGAAGGGTGTTGCCACCGTATAGTACGTGAGCTACTGCATTTTTCTGGTGTGGTTTCAGTATAATATCCGGTGTCATGCCTGGGAACTGCAGATGGCTTCCATCATACTCTCTTGGGCGGATAGCGTTAAATCTCTCATTATACACGCTGCACAAATGACGTCTTCGCTCAGGATCTCTAAAGATCCATTCCTGGAAGGCATTTTTCAGCGCCTCCTGCTTTTGTGCAGCCAGCATGGTTTCTCTTTGATTTAGGATGCGCTTTTCTTTGCCGGTGATATCGTCTACCTCCACATCAAAAATCCTGGTATCTCTCAGATTCAGAGAATCTTCCAGAAGTCGATAAGCATTCGCCCGCTTGGTTCCGTATGTCACATTGGCCACTGCATTGCCGGCATCCAGACCTTTTCCGGAAACATTCCATTGGCCAGTCATCTCTGAGTATTCTACTTTGATGCTTCGTCCACAGAGATAATATGGTGTCCTTAACACCTCGAACATAAACCTATCAATATATTGCTTTTCAATCCATGTTGCACCCAGACGCACCTGAATTTCGGAGGCATCCAAATCTTTGGGCATGACACGTTCCAGGGCAGATACATTGATGTCATATTCTGGTTGTTCTGCAGCAGCTACCCTGGCAGCAGCAAGTTTCTTTCGGATGTTGCCGCTCAAATACTCGTCATTGTTCTCCCATTTCTGCGTCATTGGATTGAGGAATATAACTCCTGATAGATCTGCAATTATATCCACCTCACTTTTGCATGTGAGATTGGACATATATTCCAAATTCACACAAGCCCTTTCACCTAAAGACAGGGCCAGAGCTTCTGTAGATGTATCTACATGGCTAACGGTCACCTTTTTCTTGATCGTTCGTCTGGTGAACATATCAGCCTTGCCAATCACATTTCCTTTGTCATCCAGCTTTTCCAAAGAACAGAGAAGGAAATACGATGAATCTTCAGAAAACGCACGCTTGTTACTTTGCGTATTGATGTATCCATAATTGGATACAAATGCATCATACAGCGCAGTAAGTTCTTTCTGCTTCTGACTGATTGCTGATTCCGGCCAATCTTCCAACTGATATGCAATCAGCTGGTTTAAACAGTTCCGAATACCCACAAGGCCAACTATGCGCTGCTTTGTAGTCTCCGGATCTTGCACCAGCTTCATCACAGCATTTTCTCTGTAATATGGCTTACCATCAATGACAGCGTAGCTGTAATTGCGGATATCCGGCAATGCCGGAAGCACTTCTGCGTGGTTTTGCACTTTGTCTGATTCAACTGTATCAACTGCCAGGCTGATATATTTCCCCTGGATGTGCTGCAGAGCAGTCATCAGCTGCTGCTCAAAGGGGGCTTCTGTATTGGCCAGACATGTTGGTTCCATACCGTAAGGACCGGATACCATCTCCATTCTGCCACAGATCATTTCAGGATGCTGCACGAAATACTGATTCATAGGGATTCCATCTGCATTTTCTGCGGTATGTACCCAATCCGGATCTACATCAATCATCCTGTCCCTTTTTTGGAAGAACAGGATATCTGCAGTCACCTCAGTACCTGCATTCGCCTTAAATGCGGTATTGGGCAACCGGACAGCACCAAGAAGATCTGCCCTCTGTGCCATGTATCTTCTGGCGGAGGAGTTCTTTTTATCCAGGGATCCCTTGCTTGTGACGACAGCCACAATTCCACCTGTACGTACCTTATCCAACGATTTTGTAATAAAATAATCGTGAATCAGGAAGTTATGGCGATCATATGCTCTGTCAGACACTTTGTATTGGCCGAACGGTACATTACCAACAACCACATCAAATGAGTTGTCCTGGTAATCCGTCTGCTCGAATCCGCAGATCTGTATAGATGCATTTGGATATAACTTTTTTGCGATGCGCCCGGAGATGCTGTCAAGCTCTACGCCGTATAAACTGCACTCTCTCAGAGAATCAGTAAGGCCCCCAAAGAAATGTCCAATACCCATTGCAGGCTCCAGAATAGTGCCTCCAACAAATCCAAGACGCTCCAGGGTAGCATAAATGCCCCGAATAATCGCAGGACTTGTATAGTGAGCGGACAAAACGCTGCTGCGTGCCATGGCATACTCCGTGCCATTTAAAAGGGATTGCAGCTTTGCATATTCTTCAGACCAGCCAGGCTTTGACGCATCAAAGGCATCTGCCAGCCCTCCAAAACCCACATACCTGGACAAAACCTCCTGTTCTTCAGGAGTCGCATTTCTGCTCTCATTCTCCAGTTTAAACAGGGTCTCTATTGCTTTGATGTTGTTTGCGAATTTCTGCTTCGGGCCACCTTCGCCGATATGATCATCCGTGATGTGGAAGTTTACCGCTGGAACAGGCTGGGTGGACTGCTCCAGTTCCGGTTCCTGCTGTTCAGGATCTGCATTGACTCTGGCCTGTGGATGTGCCATGCGTTCCTCGTAGCTGTCAATCATCGCTACGGTTAACCACTCCGGTTTATCCGGAAGCATTTCGTAAAGTTCACGCATCTTGGCGATCTGTGCATGGCAATTTCCTGCCCAAAGATGCTTTTCACTGCGCTGTCCTGCTCCAAGGAAGTATTCACAGTCCATACGCAGACGGTCTAACAGCTGATACTCAGAGGTGTAGTCCTCCAACGGATCTGCTTTGGCAGATTCGATCGCTTGTCGATCTGCTTCTTCCTCAGGCGTGAGATAGTGACCTTTTTGAATCAGGGAATCAATTCTCTGTGCCACTTGTACCCAGGACAGCTGCACATTATTGCAGTCATCTTTGCTATAGCGGATGCCTTTGGCATCGTGATACTGATTGCTGTGTGTCGCACCGGAACAAGCATGGGAATGACCACCAGTACCGAACTCATTCTTCAGAAACTCAGCTTTTTCCTTGGGAGAATGATTTTCCTGCCAGTATTCATAGATACGAACCTTGCCACCGGCAAAGCTACTTCCGCTAGCCAGATCTGCATTAATCTCATCATCAGTTATAAACTGTTGTATAGGAGGCAGCTGTATCATGTCGGTTCGATATTCCCTCAACGGCAGTTCCAATTCTTTGATGCGCTTTTCGATATTGTCGAGTTTGTGATAGTGGAAACGGAGCAGACTGTGATCCTCAGAATAGGCATCCAAAAACTCCGTGTATTGCTGTGCCAGGATGGCACGAAATTGCGGTTCACGGAGTTTCTCAGCTATCGTTTCAGTTTCATTCTGGAATCCTTGGAATTCATCCCGATCAAGAATCGCCAGATAGCCTTCGTCATGAGCTGCTTCACTTAGATCCTTACGAAGATACCAAAGTGATTGTGCCAGCTGCTCACGTTCATAGCCCGGAGTTTCCGTTAATTCTACCTCAGTTGCAAAGTGCCCACTTTCCAGCAGCTCACCAATACGCATTGCAGCATCTTCCCAAGAGATGATCTGTGCGTTTGTGTGATACCTTGCACTGATGCCTTTAGCCAGGATAATACCGTCATCACCATACCACGCAGAAGTATTACCATGATTTGTCTTTATACCAAAGCCACCATGATAAACACTTTTTAGTGTCTGGGCAATTTCTACTACCGTCTTTTGTTTCATGAACTCCAAGGTAATCATTTTACGTGAGTCAGTCTCATTGCTGCCAAACACTAAAAATTGATCGATCTCTGCCTGGGCAAACAAAAAGGCAGCCGGTCTGGTATATGTCATACCAGCCTTAGCTGCCTCTATATTGCCTATCTGTTCTTCTACCGACGGCAAAAATTCTAACTGTTGATAATTTCTGTCTTGACGATCTCTTCTGCTTGGGCTCGGATGTTGTTCATCGCCCCCACCCAAGCCATCTGATCCTGCTCCTTCAGTTCCTCTGTGATACCCTGGCTGGCTGCTAATTCCCTGATCAGCTTCGCCTCCCTGGCTTCTGCCTGATCCTGGATCAGCAATAAATGTTCCATCAATTCGCACCCCAGCACCATACTGGAGTATGTTCCCGGCTTTCTCTCCTTCAGATACGCTTTTCGCATCTCCCCATATTTTCTCAGTTTGCCCTCCGGATGTGTATCCATTTCCAGATTCGGAATTAGGTACTCTCCCTCCTGTCTGTATGTCAAATCGCTCATCTGCGCTCCTTTCTCCTTCTCCGGACGTTTCTTCTTTTATTACCTTAGTAGCATTGTACAGCATTTTAGAGGAATTTGCAAGTTCTTCTTTGCGATTTTTTTGAAGATTATACAGAGCCTGCCGAACCGTAATCAGCAAATCTTCAGCCACTGCACTTACCGCTGTTCCCACCTCTGTGAGAGATTGCCTGTCCCTGAACTCACAAATACGAATAAAATCATCTTGCTGATAATACTGCTTTGCATCATATCCACATCTGGTTAAAACAGCATAACCGGAACTGGCCGAAATCAGTGTGAGTAACCCCTCATCCAGTCCCATCCCCACAACATATCCATATGCTGCAGATTCCACAAATTGCAGCATACACTCTGCAGGAGTGTGTTCCGGATTTGTTGCACCATAGATGTCTGCCAGCGGTTTCAATATCGTAGATATGTCCGCATCACCATTTGTTTTCCATAATACCGGATACCGTCCAATTTTGGGGTCTTTATGGACATCAGCAACATCAAAGACATAGCGCAGCTTCATGTGTTCTTCATCTATCAGAGCAATTCCTGACGCTCCACGGTTTACCCAGCAGTGCATTTTTTTATTCCACTGCGGAATTGTTGCACAGGCTGTGGCATCCGGACGCTGAGCATACATCAACAGCTGATCCGCAAATGAATAGCGGTAAAGCCTAGCAGCCATTTCAAGAAAATCTGTCCAGGCTTCTGCTGAAGCTGTGATTCTGTATGCTGTCATATCTGCAAGTTCTGACACTTTCATGTATTTATTTTCCATTTAAGTCTCCTTGTTACTTTTCAGTACGGCCTGCCGCATAAGACAAGCCTGTCTGTTGTAAATTGCCGAACAGATACGCCAGGCGTTTCTGTGCAGTCGATGACCAAACCATTGCCCAAGTACATCTCCACATGGCTAATATTCTTGTAACGTCCGTTTGTCAGATAACTATAAAAAAGTAGATCTCCTGGCTGCAGATCCTCAACATCAATGATCTGGCCATATTTCTGACAATACTGAGCCTCCGCAGCAGCAGTGTTTGCACCACCATGCACCATTGGTATACCAGCAGCTTTATAGCAGTAATAAACGAAGCTGCTACAATCATAATAACTGCCGCTGTCTCTTTGAGACTGGGAATAGGGTGTCCCTTGTACGGATAGAGCAAAAGTAATCACCGTTCCTGGAATACCATCCTGGGAAGCAATCTCCTGCAGGTATTCCTGGGTATCTTCTGGCAGTTCCTGTACACTGCTACCGCTACCAGCCGTTAACCCATTGTAAACAGCACGTATTTCTGCCGCTTCCTGGCTGCTGCATCCGGAAGCCGTAATGTAATCTTCACAGCTCATCAGCGTAACAATCGCCTGTTCTGATTCAGTATCTACAGCAATTGTACACATTTCCAGCAGAAGGTCCTCAAATGCAGCAATAGCAGATTCCTCTCCCAGCAGCACATCTGCCAAGGTATATTCTGCTGAACCTAAGCCAACCATACAAGCATAGACTGCCGAATAATTGTCAGGAGAGCTAGTACCCTCATAGCCATCATATATGACCTGATAACCATCCTCACGATATTCAGACAATTGCGCATTAATTGTCTGAATATAAGAATTATAGGCATTTTCATAGACACTGGTACTGAATCCAAAGTCATCCTCCTCCTGATCCATAAATTCGATCAGCGGAGCCATTTCTTCCAGTTCTTCACCTGTGAATAATACAAACCGTATAGGTGAAGTACTGACAGATCCAACAAAGCCAGTGAATAGAAACAAAAATCCTCCACACAGAATTGCTAAAGCAGCAATTGGCATCACTATTGACAGAAGCATTTTGCGCACACCGGTTCTGATCAGTTCTTCCACCATTCCATCCGCTTTAGGCATTCGGAATATCTGTCTTAAAGGATTCCTTTTATCCTTAAACACATTCAAGACCTTTTTTGCCATGGCTGAAATCACAAAACCAACACCTGCTGTGCCACCTGTGGCAGCTGTTGCTGCCGCCTTTGCTGCAGTAACAGGCACTGCAGCCACTGTATGAGCGGCCACAGATCCTGCCTTTCCGGCTGCTGCAACTGTCGTTGCTGCTGTCTTGGCAGTCGCATGTACTGACATAGCTGCAATGTTTCCTGCTGCCTTTTTTCCTTTTTTCTTGGCCGCAGAAGTCTTGGATAAAGCTTTTACAGACGCATTTTTCCTCCCAGATCCAGTCCTCTTTTTCAATGCTTTCTTCTTCACTGTCGATTCCGGCCGTACAGGTGATGTAGCCTGTCCTGCCTGCATCTGCACACTGGGTGTTCCGCTCTGTATGTTTGATCTATTCTGTGCCTTGGTGTCCTTCTTTTTCGTGCCATGTTCTTTTAGAGCCCGGTATGCAGCCACAGAATCACTGCCTGTCCGATATACTTTGTGTAGAGACCCTTCTGTTTTATGAAGGACTTTCTGACCGGTTTGGAGGGATTGTTTTGTATCCATCAGCGTATCTTGCCCGAATCCCGATCCTGACTGATCTGACATGTCCTGACTGGCAGATTCCGGCAGTTTTCTGATCAGATCCTTTGCCTTGGAAGCCTCTTTTCTGGCATATTTTTTGGCAGAACTCTTTGCTGCAGATACAGATCTTCCAGCAGTTTTTCCCACCAACCGACCTGCCATCTGCTTTTTCAGTGATGCCTGGGCGGACCCATGTCCTTTTTTGCCTGCTCTGACAGACTGGACACGCTGATTTCCTGCTTGTATATTTCTGGTAACTGCTGCTGGTTGGCCAGCAGTCTGGCCAGGACGCTTCCTGGTTTTGTGTCTGCCTTTGCTCCTGTCTTTTGATCCCATTTGCTCACCCCTCTACTACTCTACTGCGGAAGCTGCTCTCTTAACCGCTTCTTATCGTTAGAATCGGTATTCCACAGCCCAAAAAGCTTGCTGTCTTCACTAAACCTGTTGTCAAATGGGATAAGCGATGTCCCATACAGAATAATTCCGGTACCCACCGGAGCTGTCAGTAACGGAGCCAGCAGATCTGCATCAATACCTCTGGCATCTGCCAGGCTATCTATATCAGTCTGATTCATAGCCATCAAGATAAGTAAGTCACTGTTGGCAATCATTGTTTTCATGGCATCAGTAGCCGCTGCATCCACAATGTTTTGTGTTGTGGCCATGAGGTACCCGGACATCTTGCGGACCATTTTGTACCATTCCACAAAATAATCCGCTGCGACATCATACTTTGCCACGTAATGGAATTCTTCAATATCCACATATGTTGTGTATTTATCAGCATTATTTTTGCGCAAAGCAATACTGATAAATTCCATGATCACGAGCAATGCTGTAGGCATCAGGTTTTTAGGCAGATCCGGAAATCCGAAACCAATCACATCTGCATTAATCTCAACTGTAGACTGACAATTAAAAATCGCCATAGGCCCTTGTACCATTGTCTCAAGTACCAGGGCAATTTCTCTTGCTTCCTCCTCTTCCTGCTCCAAAAGCAGTTCATAGAAATCAGAGAGCTGGGGTTGTCTTCCCTCTGGTCCAAGGATGACTGCCTGCTGTGTTTCATCATTCTTATGCTTGCCTGGATTTCTTTTCTTCTTCTCCAGGGAGAACCATTTTTCGTACATCTGCTGACAACAGCGGCTGATGATATTTGCATATGCACCAACTACATCAAAATCAGCCAGCAGCTGTACCAACGCCGCCAGAAAATTGATTTTATGGGCCAGAAAATCAATCTTGGCATTATCATCCACCAGATCGCCCTCCGTAATTTCCAGAGGATTCATCCGGTATGGACTGGTCACTCCGAACCGGATGTATGTACCACCATTATCCTGGATCATACGTTCCTTTTCGCCCTGGGGATCAATAAAAATAAAACGTCCCCACCCTTTGCATCGCATGATCTGCTGCTGGTTGGCATATTTGCCGGTAAAAGATTTGCCGGATCCTGTACCCCCAAAAGTAAAACCGTGTCCATTTTTGAGCAGAGATCTATTGATCCAGATGGGCTGCTTAGAGTCTGAGTTGATACCGTAATTTATTCCATGAGGATGCTGCACATCCATGGATGCAAACGGCATCAGGGCAGCAACTCTCTGGGACAGGAGTGTCTGCATGGTGTCGATCTGACGCAGCCCAATGGGCAGAGCTGTCACAAATGCTTCCATTTGGCGCAGCCATACTGTGTCAAGGACGAATTCATATCCCATGTTCTTGATACTCTCTGTCCGCTCATCCAGATCTGCAAGGGTATCTGCCTGCAGACAGATCGTCACACCACAGAAATACATGTTCTCTCCATTGTTTGCAATGTTTTCCATAACACTGCGGATCTCATTGCTTTCCGCAGTTTTGTAGAAATTGTCTGCAGCTACGATTCCCTTCTGGGCGGCATGTTCCTTTTCTTTTGTGATTGACAACTCCACCGAATTATAAAGCTGGGACAGTCTTGCATTGACTGCTCCAAACTCTATCTGACTGGCATCGATTGTGATCAGGAGTGGATAAGGCTGAGATGACAATTCAGAAATAAATCTGTCATCAATACCACTCTCCGGCCATTTGCGGACAGAGAGACACCTCTGAAAGCAATCCGGAAACTGCAGCTCATTCTCCTTTTGAATGATGGCTGCAGGACACACCAGATCCCGCCAATCCCGCATCCGATTTTTGGATTCAAAGCTAAAATGGAAGCCTTCTTCGTGACCCGGATTGAGCATGGCATAAAGCATTTCCACTCGCTCATTTGCTTTGACACGTTCTACTTGGCTTCCAATACCTCGTAGATCTCTGACCAGCTTTGCTTCAATCTCATTAAAATGAGATTCAGCTGCATCCAACGACTTTCTTGTAGTCATGACCAGGATATATTTATCCTGAAGCAGCCCATTCCTTCCCTCAATCATCTTTTTCATTATCTCATGGTCAATGTCAGCTGCCAATTGATTGATCTGGTCATTTTCATAATCGTTTCCGGAATACAAATAATTTTCTTCCAGATATTTTTTTGAGCGACGATGGTTCCAGATCATGATCTTAAAATCGTCTCCTATAGGGATACTGTCATAGATCTTAGCCAGAGACAGCAGCAGAGCGCTATTTTCCTCGTCTGATCTGCCACGGTAATTAATATCACTAAAATGCCAAATGGCACTGTAGCGATCGTTAGGAAGCAGGAATATGCCGCTTCTGGTCACCTTTTTAACCTGCAGCATTTTCTGGATGCTTCCAGGAAACGGAACCGGACGGTCACAGTGCTTATGTACAGAGAAATCTGCGACTCCTACTCCTTTAAATAAATCCATATATGCCATTTTCTTATCTCCTGCTGTTTCTTTTTTTGAATACACTGGAAGCCCATTCCCTCCGGAATTTCTTCTTCCGCATTCTCTCATCATTTTTTTCTGCCATTCTCAGGAACACTGCCACACTTTGATATTCCTTCCATGATGCAGATTCATAGCACATCTTACGTGTCCGAAGTCCCCATTTTCTTTTTATTATCTCCCATGCGGTCATATTGTCTCTCTTATAAAAGCCGCATAGTGCAACAGCACTAATAAAAGGGATACATATGTACATGCATAATTCCATGTTCAGATTAAAAACTCCATGAATCAAGTAACCTGCTGCTATAATCAGTCCACAACAAATAATAGTAATGATTTCTCTCAGCTGTATGGCAGATGAAAATTTGTTACTAGAAATATCCTTATTCATCATTATCTTCATACTTTGTCTCCTTTTGTCTCATCCCACTTATAACCCAAACATCTTATGAACCAGGCTGTCTGATACCTTAACCATGCCGGCAATCATGCTACAGCCCATCATTTGGCACACGCCCGAAAGCATAATTTTGAAAAATCCCCACCACTCCTCCGTGTCAACGATCACATCGACAAGGGAACGGAACAGTCCTGCATTGACCAGTCCGTTTCCCAGAGAGATAATGAGGATAATCACTGCCCCTTCCAGGCAATACGCACCAAAGGCACGAAGGTAAGAGTATCCGATCTCTCCTACCTTGCCGCCTCCTACGATGGTGGCGATAGCCATGCCGGCAAAAGGCATCATAACCAAGATGCGCAGCAGACGCTGCACTACCATGATCATCATTCCTGCGCCAGTTGTCATAACCGACACCATAAAGACGATCATGAAAATCAAGGTAGGAATCCCAGGATTCCCATTTGTCATGATGCTCATGATCTGGGAATCTTCTTCCAGCGAAGGAGTTCCAAGGCCGACAAGCTGACACAGGCCGGTACCCATAGATAAGATCTGAGTGAGAATATCGACAGCATTAAGCGTTACTGCTGCACAGATATACATCACAATGATTACACGGATGATCGTCCCAAAATTGACTTCCATTCTGTTTTCATTGAATGTCTTAAAAAAACGGTACAGTAAACAAATGGTGAGGATTGACGTAGATACCATTTGTAGGACACTTGCCAAATTCTGCACCTGACTGTATCCAGCAGCTGCTGCATCTGCTGGTGATGCAGCAGCATAATTCAGAGACTGCAGAGACATGACATTCCATAGCCGTATCGTTAATTGATATATGCTAATGGACATGTCATGGAAAAAATTTGAGGCATCCTCAAACACACCCAGAATTGGGATGAAAAATTTGAGGATCTCCCAGATTAAACTGCCCACATTTTTATCTCCTCTCTGTATTTATACTGTTGTTTAAAACAACATCACAGACCAAGCAGGGACAAAAAAGGCCCATTCAGGGCCATAATCATACCGGCTACTATTCCAAGTACTGCGCCTGAGATCTGCGTGGTCTCATGTGCCGGGATTGCACGTGCAAGCTGCACGATAGAAAGTATCACAGCGATTACACCTGCTGCGGAGACTACTGTCTTTAACAATGTTGTAATATTGTTAAGACCGTTTGTAATTTGTTCCATGCCAGTGGCATATGCCGGCATAGCCATATTCAGCAGTACTGCAGATACTACCAAAACTGCAGCTACAGCCTTCACAATGTTGTTCTTCTTCATATTGGTCATAAATCCTCCTTCTGCCCACTTTCGGGCAACAAAAAAAACACCCTTTCGGATGTTTTGCTTTTTCTCAATCTTAATCATTTATTGTTCTAGTCTTTATAGCACAGCAAATCAAATGCAGCGCCATGGGGATGCACGTGTGCAGATCATATCATTTCCTCCTATCTTGTTTACTCTCACAAGTATAGTATACCTCCACTGAATTCGGAAAGATACTCCCACTTACTCCCACTTACTGCCAGGATATGAAACCTAAATGCTTTTTCTGTACAAGCATCTGGCCAGATTAATATTTCCTTTTTAACCAGCATCACCTGTAAATAGAATCATTCTACTGATCAAGAAGCCATAAACTTTTCATAGCCACCAGAAGCTTTGCCCCGGAGGGGGCTTATACTGGCACTCTTAAGTAGATTTGGTATAAGAAGAAAGTATAGGTATTATAATAGATAGTGTATATAAATAGATCTAGTATAAAGAAGTCCCGATAAAACAAAAAGGCTTTTTATTTCAAGGACTGCAGAAATATCCACAGTGCGCAATATTAGTGTGGATAACTCTATATATTCATGCGTTTTTAGACCAGTTTACTTATAACAGACTACGCAAGACTGGAATACTTTTTAGCCACACATACGTAAAATTTGACTACAATATTCAGGGCAATAAAAAAACCGGCTTTTGGCCGGACAAAACACTTTTTTCAAACCTTTATTTCACTCCATACGCATCAGGAAATCACTTTGTGCAGCTGCACACTGGACATATAAGGTACGGCAAACAGGCCGGTTACCTACCGACCTTTTAATCAAGCTTATTCTGTTACGATTCTTCCTGGAGGCATCATTTCTAAGCCGAGGATCGCACGCAGGATTTTGTGGACAAGTTTTACATTTAGGTGCAGCTTGTCCTTAGGACTGCAATATTGCCTGGACAACTCAATAGCCTCCTGGATGTCGAAATCTCTCCGGCGCAGCGCAGAAAACTCCTGGATTTGTCTATGATACTGGTGCAGAAGTTGTGCCGTCTCTTGGATTGCATGACCTGGATCAGAGACCTTGCATCTGCGGCACGCAACTGTGACCAGATACTCATGCCATCTGTCCTTTTCACTCGATCTGCGCATGAGCATACTTTTCTTGGGTCGTATATAACGCATACTATCTTTATCTCCAATGGAAAAAAACTCCTTTAAGGAGAGGATATATTCTCTTAGGGTTCTTGCAGATACGCCTAAGAGAGTTTTGTATTTCCTTAGAAAATTTGGGATCGTCATATGAAAGCTACCATTATTTTCTGCGCATCGACGAAGCAGATACATTGCAAGCAGCTTGGCACCTGCCTTCAATGCCTGGAATGATTTCAAATAAAAGATATTCTGATTGGTGTTGATGTACTGAAAAGTTTCTCCAACACCTATCGTACAATCGTTGTCCAAGATCGTGATATCCCAGTCAATACTGTCAATCTTTTGTCTGCGTAAAGAAATAAGTCCCTTTATTTCCAGGCTTCTCAGCACGTTATAAAAGGACTGTTTGGACATGCCTATATCTTGACATGCGGATCTGTAATATACACCTCTAATTACACCAGTATTGCTTTGATATCTGGAGAGGTAGATCATCATATCCACTTCCAGGGATGACAGGTTAGCTGTGATCATTTTGTCTATTACTTCTCTGCGCAGTTTCTGCATATGATGACCTCCTCTCCAATTTTGTTTTTAACACTTTTATAATTTTATCTTGCTGTGCTTTATTGTATCGATATTTAACGAACCTACATTTTCAGGCACAGAGAGAAGCTTCCTTCCCGGCTTCATCCGCATCTGGATCTCCATCATTTCGTTACTTGATAATGACGGTCTTGCATAAAATTCAGGTGGTAACTCCATTGACATACCAATATATATAGTGAGCATCTGTATGTAAGAAAAATCCGGATCGGCATACCATGTTACATCCATGTGATCCTTCATCCCTTGTAGGATCACACCCATTTGGGCACCACTGAATCTGACATCTGCATAACATATGTCAGATTCAGAAAACCCACACTGCAGACCATTTAGAATTGCCTGCATTTGAGTCCAATCATATTTTGGATCTATATATAATGATACCGGAAAATGATTCTCTAAACCAATCCGGATCTGCTGCATCTGCAAACCGTCATACTCATGGCTTGCATATACATCCACATCAACACCACTGGACACACCCAATAGAATTTCACGAATCTGCGGATTATAGAATCCACATTCGCATTCAAGATATTCCCAACGTGCATCTTCCGGAACAGATCGCAATTGTTCATATAAAGTTAAATCACTCATAAATCCCTCCATTTTCTTCTGTTAGTCTAAGACTAATTCAGAGGCCAGTACATACCCTACATACTTGCGGCGATCTGCACACGGTACCAGTCACCTTCTTTGCTGTATACCACCACTCTGTTGCCAGGGCCTAACTCCGGCCATGCCTGTAATGGTGTAGTGCCCTTATCTGCATATACTCCCGTATAAGACTTAGATGTCGCCGTACCTAAGACAGCTTCACCAAGGATAGTAACCGTCACTGTGATATCGTCTGTTTTTTCTGCGTCCTGTCCATCAATCAAGATATTCCAGATATCAATCAAGACCAGCAGCACAAATAAAAAGAAAACAATTTCCATGGTTTGCCCTCCATTTTCCTTCAATTAGTCTAAGACTAATTCAGAGGCAAGTACATATCCCACGTACTTACCGGCGATCTGCACACGGTACCAGTCACCTTCCTTCGCGTACACCACCACTCTGTTGCCTGGTCCTAACTTAGGCCATGCCTGCAGGGCAGTGCTTCCCTGATCCGCATACACACCTGTAAAAGACTTAGAAGTAGCTGCTCCTAATATGGAATCCGGCACCAGATAAGTAGAATGGACAAACCCTTTCTGACTGCCTGCCTGGACGTAGAACCACAAATCACCATATTTGCTGTTGGCAATCTCCCCCAGCACAGTCACACGATTACCATTGCCCAGCAACATCACCACATTGCTGGAATCAGAATTTGGAGCAGTACGCATATTCAGAGGATCGTATTCCGCTACAGATACAGTGGCATTCCAGTTCTGGATTTCTGTTACTGCAGTACTGCTTGTGCTACTGGAAGTCAATCCAAAGAACTCTGCAAAAGCTTTTGCCTTTGCCTCCGCCAAAGCCTTTAAGTTGACATCACTGGATAAATATGTACACTCATTTACATTGGTGTGGAATCCATGCTCCATGATAAAGGAATACTGTACAGGTCCTGCAGCTGCCTGGGCTGCTGATGTACTGCCGGAAACAGAGCCTCTGATCACACCATACCAGTCTGAACCGTCATCCAACAGTCTGGTCTCAATGCCTCTTACATAGGTATTTCCAGTGGTCTTATTCATTTCCGCTGCTACTGCATTCAGCACACAGCTGATCAGGGCAGTATTGGAAGATGAGAGATACTGACTGGTAATGGCAGACACACTGCTGGCATCCGGATTATAACTTCCATATGCATTGGTATGATTACTCATAAATACCACTGCAGAATAACCTGCACTGTTCTTTACTGCAACCTGCCCTCTGTCATATAACCCTGGGTTACCATTGGCATCTCTGGTCAGGATCACATCAAACCCATAAGCCTCCAGGGCAGCCTTGTCATATTCAGACTGCTTCATAGCCCAGTTTCCTTCATAGTATCCGCTGACACATCCGGTATTATAATAAGCTGTATGTCCCGGGTCTATCACAATCAGCACATCAGTGGCTGTTTCTGCAGCCTGTGCCTGTACCTGTATAGGTGATACTGCATACATTCCGATCGCGACCATTGATACGATTCCTGCTAATATTTTTTTTATACTCATAATTAATTTCCTTATCCTTATCATAAACACAACGAAAACAAAATACAAAAAATACCAACAGCTAATGTCATGCTTATCACATCTCCGAATATATCAAATATATCAAACGCTGGCTCATACGTCCCTAAATACTCTTTCTCGCGAATTTCTGCTTTAGATTTGATCAAACTAATCAGGTATTTTACTCTGTTTAGCTTGATTTCACTCCTGCAGTCTACATACAAGTTATTATTTCTTGCATTTTCAAATATTTTATTTACTATTCTAATTTTTATTTTGTTCAATTCTGTTAAAAGAATTGAACTCACCTCGTCCAACTCTGCAGCATTATTTTTTTCTCTCAAGGCAGCATATCGCTGCAATGTTTTATAATATTTTTTCCTTGACATTGATCCATAATCCTCCTTGCTGATCAGCCGGCAAAACCTTGCATTACTGTTTCTTCTTGGACACCTTTCGGCCATCTGCAGCAGCCACTGCAGCCTTCTCCTGCGCACGCTTAAGCCGAACAAGGTACTCATATCCCAACGCATTTGCGCTAGGCTCAAGAATAAACATATTCATGTCCTCATTCAAATTGGATGCGTATCTATTGATCAGAGTAGCTCCACCGCCACACCAATACACCGGATAAGTGTCAAGATTATACCCCAGGTCCTGAAGCTTCATAATTATCATATCTGCATAATCTCGAGCATGTTTTTCTATGATCTGGCGGTATCCGGCACTGATCATCACATCTTTACCAAGGATGACTTCATCGATGACACTTTCTTCTATGGTCATTCCGTATTTTGCAAATATGCTGCCGTTGATCTGGTTATACAAAGCATTGATTCCCAGCGGCAGGGAAAAGGTTTTTTCGTATACTGGCTTTAAATTTTTAAGAAGGGCGACATCTAATGTGCCGCTGCCTAAATCGGCCAGCACTGCTACTGGGGCAATTGGCTTTTTTGCGGTCATTTGGTAATATGCCAATGCCGCATAACCCTGAGCAGACACTTCTACGCTAATGATTTTTGCATGATAGTGTTCTCCTTCGTATATAAAAGGTATTTCCTTTTTCTGGAAAAGGTATTTCTCAAATTTCTCTTTTTCTGCGCCAAATCTGGTCAGCGGCAAGCCTGCCGCCAGACAGATCTGTGCTGATCGTATACCTCTCACTTTCATCTCCTCGGCAATGCCGGCCAAAGTCAGAAGGTAATAATTCTGGTTGGCAGTCTTGTCCGGCATATAAGCCAGGCGACTGCCTCCGATCTCATACCACTTTCCGTCATACTGCAGAACCTTCTCATCATAGGGCAGTGCCACATTGCTGGTGCTGATGCCAGCACAGATATTGCTGCCTGCAGTCTTGATTCGGCCATATCCATGATCAATGCCTAAAATAATTTCTGCCATTTGTATACCTCCTTCTTTTACTGCAACAATTCACTGATCGTCACCTGGTGACAATCAGCTTCACTACAATCAGGATTCGCAGGTTTCTTTTTTTTCTGAGACAGTGATGTCACGTCAATATAAGACCTGACCAACTCCTCATTGGACTTGTCCAGGTTATAGATTTTTGCAATTAACCTGACACCTTTTTGGAGATTCCTCCCTAGAACTGTCGAACCTATCTGTTGCTCAACCTGTACCGCATCCCACTTCTGTCCTTCAATGTATACCCCTTGTATACATTGAGCATATGTGTCAGGGATGAGGCGCAATGCGATCATGATCCTGTGTTGCTGCATGTATCGTTTGGTAAGCATATCGAATTCGGTATCAAGATCTTTCAGCATTTTTTTCTGGGTCTCGACAATCCGGAAATACTCCTTGTCAGCGGACTCCCCATTATTGCGTACCAACTGGACTATGGGATTGTCCTGCAGATCCGTATATGTCTGCTCAAGCCGCTTGCACCGTTCATTTAACCCTTTACTAAAGACATTACTTGATTTGAGTATTTCAATAACCTCTTTCGAGGATATTTCCTCATAAACATCCCTTTCATACGCATCCATCATCAGCGCTCACCCCCTCTACTCATCACATGCTCCCTTATGATGGATAATCAGTTAACAGTTAAAAGGCAGCTCCTCGTCCTCTACTCCCTCCGGAATATTCAGGAATCCGTCTGCTGCAGCACTGGATGGAGCAGGTCTGGAAGTCTGCTGATAGCCCCCCTGGTTGTTGGCAGCATTTGTTCTTCCTGCGGCACTACTCTTGCTCTCGGCAAATTCCTGCTCCTCAATAATCACATCTGTTGTATATATTCTCTGGCCATCCCTGTTTGTATAACTGCCAGTCTGAATTCTGCCGGTTACCAGAATTTTAGTACCCTGATGCAGAAACTTCTCAACAAATTCTGCAGCCTTACCAAATGCTACGCAAGATATGAAGTCTGCAGCCTGTTCACCGTTCTGTCCCCGGACACGACGGTCTACTGCTAATGTGTACCTGGCTATTGCCATGGAATTTTCTCCCTGAGAATACCGGATGTCCGGCTCTCTGGTCAGTCTGCCCATTAGAATTACTTTGTTCATAATGCCTCCGCTCATACAAAGTTTTCATTTATGCATCGCATGATTGCCAATTGCTTTCTTGACATTTTTGCCATTTCTACCCTCCTACACCACCCTTTTGGATGATGCCTCAATTCCTGCAGATTCTGCAAAATCCACAGCTTTTTTACTACGCTCCTGCTCCGCCTGCCAGTTCCAGTAACCGACCATAAAATCCACAGTGGCCTGCTGAAATTCCTTATATCTTCTCTCATACTCCTCCGGAGTAAGTTTAGGGCGGTAAATGATGTTTTTACCACCACCAGGCAGTTCCTGGACTATGACGTTATAATTGCTCATGTCTCTTTGGGCAAATGGTATTGATTTTGCCAATTTTCACCACCTCTTTCTTGTCGTTCACAATAGTTTTTAAATATATCGCATAGCAATAGTTCATTACTCTTTGATTAACAACTATTGCTATGCTGATTTTTTTTTGCTAAAATGATTTCATCTGGATAATCCTTTTTTAGAGTACTTTTTCACACTGCTTTTCTCCTCTTTTTGAGAAGACTCAGTTGTCTGTGCAAACATAAGTGCCTGCTGTATAGCAAGGATATAATTCTGATTATTTTCATTTAATTCACTGAATTTTACATCAAATTCTTTTGTTTTTGTATTTTTCTCCATAAGCGTTTCTCCTTTACTTATTACTTGCTATGTGAGTATACTATCATAGCTATGTGAGTGAGTCAAGTATTTTTATTTGCTTTTTCACTTGCGTTGTAAGTAATTGTGTGATATTGTGAGTGAAAAGAAGGGAGGTAATTAATTTGTCTATCAACCAACGAATTAAACAAGTTCGCCAAACATTGAATTTATCACAAGCAAAATTTGCCAAAGCTATATCTATATCAAATGGGTATATTGCCGGCATTGAATTAGAAAATCGTAATGTAAATGATCGTCTTGTCAAGCTCATATGTATTACTTTCAATGTAAGCGAAAACTGGCTAAAAACTGGTGATGGCAATATGTTTGACCAACAGCCCAATCAGCTCTTAGAACGTGCTTCTGCTACTTTTCAAGAACTGAAACCTGAATATCAGGAATACATTTTGAAGCAGATTGATCAGCTTTTAGCTATACAAAATAGCGAGAACTGAAAATCCAACCACTATCACATTCCAGAATTCAGTTTCTTTTAGAAGAACAAAATCAAACACCGTTATCTAACGTATCCGTTTGCCAGTTACCAAAAAACATTCAATAAAGTTACAACCAACTACCATGTAACACCTTTACTCCCCAAATGAAAGGCAGTCAAACGACTGCCTTTTTATTTTCTCGATTTATATAGCTCGGAGCTGCCCGTATCCACATTTTCACTCCTTTCTCCCCCTTTTGGGGTATAAAAAAAGCAACCACTTTTTGGGGTCACCTCAATTGCTTCGTTTGATAATAGTATGCTTTTTGTCATAAAAAATAAAATTGTAATTCTGAACATATCCTTTTTTTGAGTATAATAAAGGCAGCCTTGCGGACTGCCTTTTCACAATTTTATTATATTACTATAAGAATTACATTTCCACTTCCATTTACTTCCACCTACTTCCACTTATCTCTGCCTAGCATCCTCATTCCCACTCCACAGGAGCTCCTTCCATAAGTATTTCTCCATACGCCGAACAATATTCACTATAGCAGTCATTATAGCTTTCCACATCTACCATCTTATCATCGATTAATATTTTCCAGATGCCGGTAAATAATCTTTGATTTTCTCCCTGATTTCCTTATAAAAATCACTATTCAACTTATTATCCAGTTCCATGCTTCTACTCCTTTTACTATAATTTTTCCTGTTGTTATATTGCTTCTTGTTTTGTCGGACTTGCACGTATCCTCATCGCTATTCCTTTCCGGTTCTTTTCCAATAAAAAAGGCACCCACTTTGTTTCATGGATACCAGAACATAAAGAAAGGTAACCATTTGAAGGGCTACCTTTCGTGTATCTTATTTTACAATTTTATTATAGCAGCATTGGTTGCTGCTTTCTACTGCTTCTTACTGCTTCTTACTGCTCCACTTTTTTGATTCTTGTCATAACCAGCACATCTCTCACATACTTCAACTCTTCTTACACTCCTGTTCTGCCTGCCAGTTCCAGTAGCTGATCATAAAATCCACCGTGGCCTGCTGAAATTCCTTATACCGCCTCTCATATTCCTCCGGAGTAAGTTTGG
>JBGVQN010000052.1:0-36901 GCA_045127535.1 Lachnospiraceae bacterium
CGCAGTATAAGGATACATAAAGGTAGACACCTCCAGACATCCTGTTGCATTGCCAATGACTGCCTTATCCCCCGGGTGCAGGGCCTTTAATACATTTCTTGCTGCAATGGTACCGCCGCAGCCTGCACACATTCTGTGGCCCGGAGCCAGACGGTCTTCACGGTTCTGTATTTCTTTGAAGTTAAATTTCTGTTCCATATTTCCTCCTGCCTCCTTACTCTCTCAGTCCCATGTACTGATACTGCTCGTAAGGTTCGCCCTGCGCCATTTTACCAAGCTGCTCATACAGTCCGCAGATATCCTCTACCTGTACATCTCTGCCGGAAAGGCCGTACAGTACATTCACTGCCTCTGCCTGATTCTTTGCTCTGTACAGTGCAGCCATGACATCTGCACCTAATGGGCCGCCCTGGGCGCTGTAGCCCTCACAACGATCCATTACTGCAATGGCCTTGGCACCGGAAAGCGCTGCTGCGATCTCCTCTGCCGGGAATGGACGGAATACACGTACCTTTAACAGACCTGCTTTCACGCCCTTGGCTCTCAAGGACTTGATGGCCTCCTTAATGGTACCGCAGACACAGCCGATGGCTACACATACCACCTCTGCATCCTCTAACGCATAGCCCTCGAAGAATCCGTAGCTTCTGCCGGACATTTCTCCAAAGGACTTGCCTACCTCTAAGATCACCTGCTTGGCAGCCTTCATGGCCTCTGCCTGTGCCTTTTTTGCTTCCATACAATACTTGGATACTGCATATGGACCTACTGCCATTGGCTCATCCTTCTTTAACAGATAATGCTCCGGCGCAAAGTCTCCTGCAAAATTCTTAACAGGCTCATCTGGCAGCAGCGTGATGTTTTCTACTGCATGGCTGGTAATAAAACCATCCTGGCAGATCATAACTGGCAGCATTACGTCCTTATGCTCTGCAATCGGATATGCCTGGATAAAGTTATCGTAAACCTCCTGGTTGTTTTCTGCATAGATCTGGATCCATCCGGAATCTCTTGCACCCATACTGTCGGAATGATCTGCGTTGATGTTGATGGGGCCTGTAAGGGCACGGTTTACCACTGCCATTACGATAGGCAGACGGTCAGATGCTGCTACATACAGCATCTCCCACATATAAGCCAGACCACAGGAGGAAGTAGCAGTCAGGGTCCTGGCGCCTGCTGCAGATGCACCCATAGCTGCACTCATGGAACTATGCTCACTTTCCACAGGAATAAACTCTGTATCAATCACACCATTGGAAATCATGGTGGCTACAAACTGTGGGATCTCTGTAGATGGGGTAATAGGGAATGCCGGCATTACATCCGGGTTAATCTGACGGATGGCATTGGCTACTGCCTCATTACCGGACATACGATCCGGGATGCCCGCAACCGGTTCTGTATATAATTTCTTTTCTGTCATAACAATCCTTTCTGATGCCTGTAATCACATCTGTGTATAATGGACCGGTTCTACAGCAATCAGGCGCAAAGCCGCCCCGCCCTTCCGGTCATCTGATACCTGTGGTTTTACTGCCCTTCTCTCATGGAAATGGCACCAAATGGACAGGCTTTCACACAAATGCCGCAGCCTTTGCAGTGATCATAGTCAAAGTCCAGACGCTTCTCATCCTTTACCGGAATAGAGCTGTCCGGGCAGTATGGTACGCAAAGAAGGCACTGCTTACACTGATCCCAGTCAATGACTGGTGTTTCTGTGCGCCACTCTCCTGTATTAAACTGTTTGGATGTGCCAGGTTCAAATATCTTCAATCCTTCTGTCAGATCCTGCCACTTGACGGATTCATTTATTTCAGATGCTTTTAAAGCCATATGTACCTCTTTTCTGCGCTGCCTGATACACAGCAGGTTTGTTTTCTGCTGGAAATGCTGCGCTATACTTTCCTGTCTGGCATACATTCTGCCATAGGTTTTGCATGCAGATCGACGGACACCCTATATTTCATGCCCACTGCATGCTGGTTTGCTGCATATTACTGCACTGCCTCTAAAGCCATGCGCAGAGCCTGCATATTGCCCTCTAATACCTCTGGCTTCTTGGCAAATTTATGTCTTAGGGAGTCTTCCATCTCTTTTAAGAATACATCCTCAGGAATCACACCGGAAATCTTTACTACACCCGCCAACATTGGAGTATTGGGGAAGTACTTGCCCAAGGTTGCCATACAGACCTTGCGGGCATCTATGGTATATACCTTTCCCTTATAGCCATTTAATAATGGAAGGATCTCTTCTTTGCTGCGGGCAGTATTGATCAGAATACCGCCAGTTTCCTTTAAACCACTGGTTACATCTACTGCATTTAATAAAGTCTCATCTACTACTGCTACATAATCCGGATTATGAATATCACAATGTACCAGAATAGGTTCGTCACTGATTCTGTCATATGCAGTAATGGGAGCGCCCATACGCTCCGGGCCATACTCTGGAAAGCCCTGCACATGATTTCCTGTCTTAAATGCTACATCTGCCAGCAGAAGAGCTGCGGTCTTGGCACCCTGACCGCCTCTGCCGTGCCAACGAAATTCTGTTAACTTACTCATGCTGCCTCCTTATGCCTTTGTACCGGATATGCCTTTTGAATCATATTGGATTTCCTGACGGTGATTTCACTGATTGACTGCTTTTCTGGCTTGTGGAACGATATAAAATACATACAGCTTTTCAATTTATCTGTGAAGTAACCAAAAATAAATTTTATATCATTCACAAATTGGGGGTTCCCGATTCAAAGGTATACTTTTTACATAGGACTTATTTTTGTGCGTGATTTACACATCTTTTATAGTATAGCGTTATCTGTTTCTTTTGTAAATGCTTAAAATTCATGGGATTTTTGACATTTGGATGGGGTTTGAGGGCAAATATTGCAAGAGGATACTTTTGTGTGGAAAGTAACTTTCATGACAGTTTTTCATTTTATCAAAACAACAGGCAGTTCCCCTCCTATTCTCCTTAAAAAAGAAAAATGATTGGGATATCTGCCTGTTGTCTGGAGATGTATCAATATGTTTCTGTATGTCGTTATACTGATGTTATGTATTATGCCGGCTGGCAGCGTTCCTGGAGGGCACTGTTTAATGCGGCAATGCTGCTGGAATGTACATGAAGGATTTCTGTACCGTTTTTTTTCGCTTCCCGGACAGCTGCAGCCAGCATTTTGTGGGAAACCGTGTTGGTAAAGACAATAAGCAGGTCTGGACATCCCACTCTGCTTCTGACGGATGATTCTTTGGTGTATACTTTTGCTTTGCAGCCGTAGCCTGCACAGACTTCGCTGTATCTGCGCTCCATACGTTCATTTCCACCGATAATTACTATACTCATAGGTTCTCCTTTATTTCTGATTCAAAGTAGTGATAGTTTCAACTTTTTATAGTTAGATTAAGCTAACAATCATTATCCTATCATTTCCCTATGTATTTGTCAATATCGTTTTGGAAATTTTCAAAAATACTTGGCAAAGGGGTGCAGAAAGGGAACTATCTGATCATTTTCCCTTTTCTGACCTTATATTACTGCCAAACACATCCGACGTCTCCGTAATAGAAATAAATGCATTTTCATCGATTTCCCGGACAATATTACGCATCTTACCGATCTGGAACCGGTTTACTACAAAATAAATGAGTGTCTTATCCTTATCAGAATAATATCCCTTGGCATCAATGACTGTAATGCCGCTGGTAAACTCTGCAGAAAGCTCCTTACAGATCTGCTCTGATTTGGTGGTGATAATCATAGCCGCCTTGGCTTTGTCCAAACCATCTACAATAAAGTCTATGGTCTTCAATGCTGCTGTATATGTCACAATAGAGTACAAAGGCAGAATCCAGCTGCTGCACACAAATCCGCAGATTATGTAAAGAATCACATTGTAAACCATCACAAAAGTACCCACAGAAATACCCATACGCTTTGCAAAAATGACTGCCATAACCTCTATACCATCAATGGCACCTCCAAACCGGATGGTAAGACCGCTGCCCACACCAGAAATCACACCACCAAAAATAGCACACAGAAACAGATCCTGCTGTGCCAAAGGAGAAGCAAAAGATACATCTACCGGCAGTACATCTGTAATTAAATAAGAAGAAATAGAATATACCGCTACTGCAAATACAGAATAAATGGTAAATTCCTTGCCCTGCTTTTTATATCCAAACAGGAACAAGGGTACATTCAGCAGGATCAAAAAAACCGACAGCGACCACTGCTCTGGAGTAATCTGACCCAAAAGCATGGACGTGCCGGAAATACCGCTGTCATATAAATCCACTGGTGCCAGAAACATAGTAACACCAATGGAATTGATAATACCTGCAATCAATAATATTAAAAAATTTTTCAGTTTCTTCAAATCGTAAATTTCCTTTCCAAAATAAGCACAATAGGTAATTGCGAAACTGATTTTTCTCGATCCCATCACAATATATTTTCATGAAAAGCACGCTTGCGCTCTGAGTCAAACGCAGCGGTACTAATGAAAAATCCGCTTTCAGCGAATTTTTCAAAGTGCCGGTGTTTTCCTACGGCTTTTCATCAAAAATATATTGCGCTGGAATGCAGAAAAATCAGTTTCGCAAATGTCAAATAATCACAACATATCACAAATGCTGATTAAAAACAGCATAGCACTAGAAACATTCCCATGTCAAGTTCCAAAGGGTTAAACATTTGTAAATAAAAAATTTTCACAGTTCAAATACAAATCAAATATAGATGCATTTTATCCCATTTTGGTATATACTGTTTTTAAAAACTGTCTTTTGACATATACTTTTCAAGAGAACATTTTTTGCAGTTGTAAATGATATCACACATTGCTTCGTAATCATGGAGGATTTTTATGGAATGGGAATTTATAATACTGGACTGGATTCAGTCCCTGCGCACTCCTTTGGGAGATATGATCATGCCTTTCATTTCCAGCCTGGGCAATACCGGAATCATATGGATTATTCTGACACTGCTCCTGCTGATTTTTCCAAAGACCCGCAGGGCAGGCGTATTTATGGCAGCAGCCTTACTTTTTGATTTACTGTTATGTGACACCTTATTAAAACCACTGATTGCAAGAGCCAGACCATTTTCTGTCCGAAAAGATATCGAATTATTGATTTCTGCCCCAAGGGATTATTCTTTTCCATCTGGGCATACCGCTGTTTCTTTTGCTTCTGTTACTGCTCTTTTTCTGACTGGGAAAAAGCAGCTGTGGATCCCAGCTCTGGTATTGGCAGTATTGATTGCATTTTCCAGACTTTATCTGTATGTGCATTATCCTACAGATATTTTAGGAGGCATTCTGGTGGGACTTGTGGCTGGATGTTTGGGTGCTTTTTGTGGAAAATGGCTGCTTGGGAAGGGGCAAAAGGGTGTCCATAGAACGTAATATATCTTTTCATCATGACTTTCCCTGTCAAAAAAACTGTGATACTGAGAAAAAGGAAGCTTTCTGCAAACAGGCTTCTTTTTCAGTATCACAGTTTTTCACTTTATGGCATTTTTTCATATAATTTTTTCATTCCAATTGCACGCTGCAGACGATACACATTTCCTTCTTTGATCAGTACAAACTGGAACACCCCTTCACTCCCCTGCAAGACAAAAGGAATCAGTCCATCCGGTTCTATCAGTTCCGGCTGTATAAATGCCTCTTGTTCCATGGATACCCCAGGCCCGCTAAGGCCTTCATAGCTGTAATACCCATTCAGTACAAAATACCACATATTCTCTGTTACAGGCACAAACCCATCTATATAGGCTGTGTTTGCAATCAGACTGTCCCATGCTTCTTCCGGCGTATTCCCAGCCTCCAGGTTCCGCTCATACACCTGCTCCATGATCTCCAAATTATCTTCCAATGTATACAGCTTCTGCTGTGGAATTCTGTATTCCATTACAGTAAATGGCCGCAAATCAGAAGGCTCTGTCATACCTTCCAGCAAAACCTCTGCCATTTTTACCACAATCTCATCCACATTGCTGTTTTGGGTATCCTGGTAGTAGATAATGGTATTGCAGTCAGAAGGTGTGGTATATCGTTCTTCACTCTCTATCACCTGCCATGTTTCACCATTGTAATCTGCAAACCAGATACTCCTTTCTGCCCCAAGCACTTCTCCCATCCATAACTGACTGCGGTTTTCTTCCAGAAGTTTCTTTGCACGTTCCATAAAGACATCTTCTTCTGTGGTTTCACCGGTTGTTTTCTCTATGGTATTTCCTTCGGATTCCGCCAGAGCTCCTTCCTGTGTTTCCTCCGGGTTTTTTGGGGCAGCTTCCTGCAATGTTTCGCCGTTGGCCTCCCCAGTCATTTCTTCCTGTGCTGGGTCTTTCGTCTCTTCCAGAATTTCCCCTGTATGTTTCTGATCCGGCTCTTTGGGATTTGTTAAAAAGCAGGCAGCCATGCCCATACACAGGAATACGCATAATACCATCATCCAGAAAGCAGGCTTTTTGCAGGATAATACATTTTTGATCCTTTGACGAATCCCTGTTTCCCGAAATGCCAGGGGACTGACAAGAGATGCCTGGCTTTCGCTGCATGCAAGCAGTGCCTGGGCATATGCTTTTTTATATGCCAGACTCTGGCTGCTTACAACGGCTTCGTCACAAGCCAGCTCTATATCCCGGCATAACAAAATATACGCAGTCCATACCAGAGGATGAAACCAGTATGCTGTCAGAATCAAGAAACCGATCCACTTGACCCAGTGATGGAAATATCGGATGTGCATCTGCTCATGGGCAATTACATACCCCATGGTCTCTTCTTCCATATGAAAAGGAAGATAGATCCGGGGACGAAACAGTCCCATCACAAAGGGAGATGTGACCCGGCTGCTTTGACGGATGTTTCCTTTTTTACCTATGGTACCAGATTGTGTCCCCTGGGGCACTGCCTGCCTCTCCCCTGCCGTTTCTACGATGCAGGGAACAGAATCCGCCACCCGTCTGTGCAGCAGCAGCTGACTGACTACTGCGTACAGCAGCAATACAAGGATACCTGCGATCCATACTCTGGAGGCTGTGAGAAGAACCTTTTGTTCCAGCGTCATGGTCACTTCGGGTACTGTTTGTGATGTGAAATATTCTGTTATTACTGGATTGATCCTCTGGTCAACCACTTCCACTCCGCTGTCTATCTGAAAGGTCCCAGTATTTGTACTGTCATACACCACTGTCTCTGTATTGGGAATGAGACTCAGCACACTCTCAAAGGAAACAGGACATATGAGGCGGATGGCTACCATCAGCCATAAAAGCAGCCTGACGGACTTTGGCACCTTCTTCAGAAAGAGCCGCAACAATATAACGATCAGAATCAGCCAGCCTGCAGCAATGCTTCTGTTTAAGAAACCCAAAAACAAATTTTCCATTCTATGCCTCCTCTCTCCAACCTATTCGGCTTTCTTTCCCATCTTATGTCACTCTTCTTCATAGGAAGCAATCATATCCCGGATTTGTGCAACCTGATCTTTTGTCAGATGTTTATTTTTGGTAAAGGCTGCAATGAATGCCGGAAGCGATCCTTCAAATGTTTTTTCTACCAGCTCATCAATTTCTGCCATCTGCACCTGGTCTTTTGAAATCAGTGAAGTCACCACTGCGTTTTCATTCTTCAGCACACCTCTTTGCGCAAGCCTGCGGATGACCGTATAGGTGGTGGCCTTGGACCAGTCCAGTTTTTCTTTACAGAGCTTGACTAAGGCAGTACTTCCTATGGGTTCATTTTCCCAAAGGATCAGGCAAAAACGATATTCGCTTTCAAATACTTTTGGGACACTCATGATATCCTCCTCTCTTTAGATTGGTTTAATAGAATCAACCTTGTATAGTAAGTTTAATATATTAAACCCATTTTGTCAACCGTTTTTGGGCTTAAATTTCGGCCTCAGGCAACTGCAAAACGCAAAAGTCCGGCAGAATATACAATTGACACTGCACATCCTGCCGGACCTTTACCCTTATTTTCGCCCTTATATTCGGCCCCTGTCAAATATCTGTCCTCTCCCTGAACAGTTTGACAGCATTAGATTACTACTTATTCCCATCCCTCTATCTGGAAAATATGCTGTACTTCCGTTTCTACATACTGTATCTGCAGGCGGTCTCCTGCCTGGATCAGTATGAGACTTTCATCTATGTTCAAATAACCCTTATATACCTCTCCTGTTTCTGCGGTCACATATACAACCGGCACACCATCCATTTCCACCAGACGGACATCTTTTACAGTAATGTCTGCCTCCAGTGCATCTCCTGTCACGGTATTGCTTGCCACCCCCTGAGACTGTAACAGCTTTTTATAGCTTTTCAGTGCCTCTGTCTGGGTGGAACCGGTGGCAACGATGCCATAGTTTTCCACATTTACCAGGGCATACAGCTTTACCAATCCACCGTCATCCTTCAGTACCATAATGTACGTAGCCTGACCAGATACATTAATTAAGGAAGGAAAAGAAGCTATATAGCCTTTTTCCTGTACTTCACCCTCTGCAGCAGACATTGCGGAATATTCCTCTGCACCTGCTACCTGATAGAACTTGTATTCACCTGTACGGGCATTGGAAATGATAAAACCAATGTTGCTTTCGTCACCGCTGACAGATGTGACACCGGTAAAATACCACACATCATCATCAATGGTAATATATCCATAATCATCTGTGGTCTGCTTACAGTCTACATTGCCAAATACACTGTTCCAGTAACCATTTTTCAAGGTACCATACCAGTTGTACTTTTCACTGGCCATATCACCGGTATACACAATGTCTACCCAGGAAGGTACTTCATCAGGTGCATACACCTGAGATGTTCCATCACAAGGATTAAATAAAATGACCTCTGATACATCTCTTGCCCCAAACAGACCTGCATGAGATTCCACACAGGATACTACATAGTATGGATTTCCCTGATCATCGATCTCAAAATACCAGCTTTCAAAAATCTTATCCGGGTAGTCAAAACGCAGCTTTCTGTTTAAATCTTCTCCAAAGCATGCGCTTTCTGTATATTTGACAGGAGTTTCTAACTTGACATAGTTTGCAGTATTTTTCACCGGGTCTACCATGACATAGCCTGGGATACCCTTGGACTTATTGTTCAGCCATTTGAAAAAGCTTGCATACTCTAAGCTTGCCACCTTCTGCGGTGTATTCTGGTAATTGATCTGGCTGTATGTACCACTGATCTCGTACTGGGACACCACCTCAGAAAGTGCGCCTAATGTACGGTTACCAATAATGGTTGCAGACTGAGTATCCATCAGTGCGATATTGGATACAGAAGTTGCTTCCTCCATATCTTCTGCAAACACTGCATTTTCCACTGTGATCATATTGGCATAGGTCTTTGCATGAAATACTTTGTGAGAAGCAATGGCACCAATCAGCATCACTGCCAGCACCACAACGATCAGACCGCCGCTGATTCCCATTACCATATTGTCTGCCTTGTGGCCTTTCTGAGCCTTTTGCGCTTTTTGAGACTTTTTGCCTTTCGCGGCACTGTTTTCCGCCTCTGTCCACACTGCAAATATCATTAGGAATACCAGCAGTACCACAAACAGGTACATCCAGAAGCCACCGCTTTGCACATTCAGAGCCGGCAGGAACAGATAATATAAAAGTGCTGCCGTCAACAGGGTTACGATCAATGAAACTGCGTATTTTTTCATATTTCCTCATTTCTGTGCAGATACCTGCACCATCTGGATCTACAGCAGAAGCCCTCTGTCATTGTCTGCATCACAGGATTTCTTCTGTAAATCATAGCCGTATTATACAATTTCACCCTGCTCCTGTCCAGATTCATTTCTTACGGAATTCTTACGGCCGCTGCAGGAAATGGATTTCGCCGTCTGTTTCCTTTCGTAAATGCAAAATCTAGGTAATTGCGAAACACATTACCGGACGCTTTGGGAAGTATCTGTAAGAAAATATTTTCACGCAGGACACGCTCTCGCTTCGGTGAAAACGCAGCGGTACTAATAAATTTTGCACCTGTGGTGCAAAATTTAAAGTGCCGGCGTTTTCAAGAGTCCTGCTTAGAAAACATTTTCTTACAGATACTTCCCAAAGCTGATATTGAATACAGTTCCGCAATTGCCTAATAAAAAATCCCCCATCTTCCATATAAAAGAATTTGGGATTCTCTGTTTACGGAAGACAGGGGAGCTATGGAATCATGTTCTTAGATCCACTGTATAAATGCAGTCTTATCTTTGCTGTTATACCCTGCCTGCTCATAAAACCGCAGGGTGCTTTCCTGCTTAGAACCGGTCAGCAGCATTAATTTGTAACACTTTTCTTTCACTGCCAGTTCTTTTGCATAATCGAGACAGGCAGATGCCAGACCACGCTTTCTGTATGCTGCATCTGTAATTACATTTTCCACAAATGCATAGGGACACTGGTGATGGGTCAGGTTTGGGATGATGACACAGACACAGGAAGATACGATCTTACCATCCTCCTCTGCCACTATGATGTGATGATTTTCATCCTCTAATATCCTCTGCCACAAAGCCTGCAGCTCTGCTGTATCCTCCGGCATGGGGTTGTCGTGGAGCTGGGTGTAGAGCTGTAATAAGCCTTGCAGGTCCTGAGGTTGTATTTCTCTGATCATATGTAGGTTTCCTTTCTGATTACAAATCATACCATTAGTTGTGAAATTGTATTCACTATCAGCTTTGGGAAATATTGGTCAAAAAATATTTTGTTCCTTTATTTTTCCCTTCCGAATATACCATGCCTAATTTGCAAAACTTTGTCATATATCTTCTAACAGTAGATATTGGTACACCCGAAACATTTGCCATGCTTGCAGTTGTCACATATTCATTTACTGCAAATTGGTTTAGCAGCGCCTCGAAGAACTTTTTTTCTTTATCGCTCATTTTATCGCTCATTTTATCGCTCATTTTTCGCTCACTTATTTTTAAAAATTCTTCATGCACAAACAATCTGGATATAAAGTAGCTGCGTGCATCATCGGTCTCAAATTCCGGTTTTGGTGAACCGTTAGCCTCTAATGCATCAAGAATTTTCTTAAAGCCGGTATTTCTGCCCTCTGTCAAATGTAATTCTTTTAAGAAATCACCTATTCTACGATTTCTATATCGTCTGTTCGATACACGGTAGCTTTTTAATCCCTCTATTGTCACAGACCGATCCGGGCCGGGAAAACTGACAATTTCTATCCGATCATTCTCTACACGCACTTCAATGGGCTCACGCTCGTCGTATGCACGATGATATACTGCATTTGACAAAGCCTCCTCCACTGCTGCAAATGGATAGTTAAAAAAGCGGTCTGCCTCTGCTCTGTCCGGATGCTTTACCACCTTTCCAATCATACCACCCATTTACTTATTCTGTATCTTACGCACCGACCTGATCACAATAGAAATGCTTCCATCATCCTCCTGGTCATAAGCTATCACATTCTCATCCTGCAAAAACTCCACCGGGATCAGCAGCTCCACCCCAATATCGGTTACAAGCTTCTGCTTCTTCTGCAGGCTCCGCTCTGTAGGCTTACTGACCGGGATCGGTGCAGCTGGGATCTCTGCCTCTGCAGCCTTTTCCTGATACCGCTCTGCTGCAGCCTGATTGTCAGAAAAGACACGCTCCTGAATCTTCTGGGTATCAATGGTGCCGGTTTCCGCAACTGTATAGGCCAGGTCTGCCTTATATTCCATGATCTTCTGAGGCGCTTCCTCCTCTTTATAACACTCCTGAATGGTCTCTACCACAGCAGTGTCCAACAGCTTCACCGTCTCCTTTTCCGGGCGGTCCGCATGCAGCTGCAGCACAAAGGCCGCCAGATAGTTGGTCTTTTCTCCATTGACAAACTCTGTCACTGCAGACATCTCCACCTGCCGCTCTAATACATTGATGATGAAAAACTCATAATCCTTCTGGGTAATGCCCGGCAGCACCTTGGAATTGATGTGCCAGGACACCCTGCCGTCTTCTTCCAGATAGCACATATATTTGCTCTGGAAATTCAGCTTAAAAAAGCCGATAAAGGGCTGCTCCTCTGCCACTGCCCAGATACAGATACCGCTGCCGGGGCGCAGGGTAGGGTTATTGCACACTGCATCATAGACACGCTCTGCGATCATAGGGACAAACTGAGCCATCCCCTCTGCATCTGTCGGCAGCACCCCTGCCAGCCAGTCCTCCTCCTGAAAACGTGCCCTGCTCAAGGTAGCCTTGCCGATATTAGACGCCAGCAGCTGGGCGCTGTATGCATATAGATCATCCTCCGGAGACAGATGGATCTCACTGCAGACCGCCTGAGGCAGCTCTGCGTCCAAAGTACACAAATAACATTTTAATATATCTACTGAAGATGCTCTCATAAATTCCTCCATGTGATGGCTTCCAGCTTTGTTTTCAATGATACATAGACTATGTATTTTTCCTATACCAGAACGATTCCAGTATCAAATCAATGCGAAACTGTATGTATATTTCTGTTTTCACCTTTTAACAAGAATACCCTGCCTCCATCTCCTGTATCCGCTGATAATACCAGGTATTCACCGGTACAGGCACCTGATGCTTTCCGGCAATGGAAAGCACTGTTCCAGCAAACAACTCCACTTCTGATTTCCGCCCTGCCAGTGCATCCTGACGCATGGAAGGATAACCATTGGGATTTAATGTATACAACACCTTTATGTAATTTTGGTAATCTTCCTCTGTCAGATTGACTCCTTCTTTTTGTGCAATGGCAATGACCTCATGCATGGCTTTGGACAGAGATGCTCTGGCCTCCGGAATGGTTAAGGCACCTTCATAGGTGGTATCATATACCATACAGGTCTGGTTAATGCCCACATTTAACAGAAATTTTCCCCACATGGCATGGAGAATATCAGCCTTTTCTTCATACGGAATGCCGGTTTCTTCCAAAAATGCCTGCACTGCTTCCAGGGCAGGTCTCTGCTGTTCTGATACCACACCAATTTGCAGACGTCCTTTATTGGTATAATGCAGACTGGTATCCTCACGCATGGCATCCATGCCGATGGCTACGCAATGCACCAGACCGATATCCTGATAACGTGCTGCGATCATCTCCTCACTGCTGATTCCATTTAGCAGGGAAATCACTACCGTACCAGTTCCAATCAATGGCTCCATAATATCCAGCGCTCCCTGCAGTCCGTTATATTTGGTGGCAATGATAATAAAATCCACAGGGGATGCATTTTTTACATCCAACAGCTGAAAATCCACTTTCTGATCATTGATGGTATAGGTATCTGCTTTGTGCTTTTCATAACGGGCAGAATCCATGACAAAACAGACACTGTCCTTCCCTTTTGCCCTGACGATCTGCTCTCCAAAGAGCAGTCCCAATGCTCCCATGCCGATTATGGCTGTGGTCTTGATTCTCATGCTTTTATCCTCCATTAGAAAACATTTTATATCCTATAACGATTTCAGCAGCAAAATCACCACTGCAATTCCCACCACCACCAGACACTCTATATAAGTCCACTTTCGTTTCTTATCATAGGCTTCCTGTGCCAGCTCCAATTCACTCTTATGTTCCTTTAATACAGGCTCCTTAGCCAGCAGGCTGCCGTATCCCAAAGTCTGTACAATTTCTATACTCTGTTCCAGATCTGCTGCACTGACAAACAATTCTCCATCCTTTGCCCCATTTTCTCCGGACAGATTTACAAAAGTTCCTGTTTCTGCTCCCCTGGCAAACACCTCCATGCCGGCCTCCTCAAGAGCAGTCCGCACATTCTGCTGTATTTCTTCACAGTCAGTATCCATTAATTTGCGAATAAAACTATAATCCATTGTCTATCCCTTTCTTTTCCGGAAACTTCCAAGCTTTCAGAAACCTGTACCAACAGAGGCATCCTATCCTTTGCTGCAGGAGGATCTGTTTTTCCCAACTTAATCATGCTTCCATTCTGAAAATCGATCGTATAAAACCTCCAAACAAATTTACACAGGGCTGTTTTTATGCAGCTCTGTGTAAATTCATGGGTATATTTTTTTGATTACTGTTCCTTACTGTACAGGTGGCACCTTACTACATGTCCATTGCCCATATCCACAGGCTGTGGTGCCTGCTCTTTACAGATGCCCATACATTCCTTACATCTGGTATGGAACTTACAGCCGGATGGTGGATTTGCAGGAGATGGAATGTCTCCTTCCAGGATCACACGCTCCTTCTTAAGATCCGGGTCAGGCATTGGGATGGCGCTGAACAGCGCCTTGGTATATGGATGAAGAGGATTTGCAAAAATATCCTCTGTGGCGCCGGTCTCTACCAGACCGCCCAAATACATAACGCCTACTGTATCAGAAATATGCTCTACCACTGACAGGTCATGGGAGATAAACAGGTAAGTCAGATTTCTCTTCTGCTGTAACTCACGCAGCAGATTGATGATCTGTGCCTGAATGGATACGTCCAGTGCAGATACCGGCTCGTCACATACCACAAACTCCGGATTGAGCGCCAGGGCTCTGGCAATACAGATACGCTGTCTCTGTCCGCCGGAAAACTCATGTGGGTAACGGTCCTTATGGTACTCCTGCAGACCGCAGTCCTTCATGACCTTGGTGATATATGCATCATATTCTTCCTTTGGCACCAGATCATGCTCTCTGACTGCCTCACCAATGATCTCACCGATGGGAAGTCTTGGAGACAGGGAGGAATATGGATCCTGGAAAATGATCTGCATCTTGGTACGCAGGCTGCGCAGCTGCTTTTTGTTATACTGACCGATGTCCTCACCGTTAAACAGTACAGTACCATCTGTCTTTTCAATGAGACGCAGGATGGTTCTGCCGGTGGTGGACTTACCGCAGCCGGATTCTCCTACCAGACCCATGGTGGTACCTCTCTTAATGGAAAAGGTCACATCATCTACTGCCTTTACCTGGCCGGTGACACCGCCGAAGAAACCGCCTTTGATGGGGAAGTACTTCTTTAAGTGGGACACTTCCAGGAGATTTTCATCCTGATGGATGACGGTATCTTTTTCTGTTTCCTTACTCATTTTCTGCGCCTCCTTCCTGACAGCGGTAACAGCTTACCATATGGGTAGGGGATACATAATATTCCCCTGGGTAAGCACCTTCACAACCATTGACACACATTTCACAGCGGTCTTTGAAATAACAGTAATTTGGCATGTTGACCGGATTTGGTACACTGCCAGGGATACTGTACAGCTTGTCAACCTTTTTGCCTACTACCGGCTTGGAATTCATCAGGCCGATGGTATATGGATGTCTTGGGTCTTTGAAGATCTCTCTTGCAGTACCCTTTTCCACCACACGTCCTGCATACATAACCACTACATAGTCTGCCATCTCTGCAACCACACCCAGGTCATGGGTAATGAGCATGATGGAGCTGTTGATGCGGTCTTTTAAGTTGCGCAGCAAGTCTAAGATCTGTGCCTGAATGGTTACGTCCAAAGCAGTGGTTGGCTCGTCTGCAATGATCAGCTTGGGGTCACATGCCAGCGCCATAGCGATCATCACACGCTGACGCATACCGCCGGACAGCTCATGAGGATACATGGAGTAGACGCCCTCTTTGTTGGCAATGCCTACCATACCAAGCATCTCTATGGTACGCTCCTTTACCTGCTCCTTGGTCATCTCCGGATTGTGGAGGGCAATGACCTCATCTACCTGGTCTCCAATGCGGAACACCGGATTTAAGCTGGTCATAGGCTCCTGAAAGATCATGGACATACGGTTGCCCCGAAGCTTCTGCATAACGCTTTGGGGTGCATTGACCACATTATACACTGCATCTCCTGCATGAAAACGGATCTCACCTTCTACAGTCTGGCCGGATGGTCTCTGTACCAGCTGCATGAGGGAAAGGCTGGTAACAGACTTGCCGCAGCCAGACTCACCTACGATACCCACTGTCTTACCCTGCGGTACTTCAAAAGAGACGCCGTCAACTGCCTTTACCGTACCAATGTCTGTAAAGAAATAGGTATGCACATTATCAAACTCTACACAGTTGTCCGGATTCTTCATCTTGGTTACATATTCTTCCTCCGGAATGTGCTTGCGATTGCGCTTTTTCTCCATTTCTCTGGTGATTTTGCGGTTATTCTTTGAAATCTCCCTGGATTCCTTCGCTGATATATAATTTACATTTTTATTCTTTTTCTTCAATGCCATATGACTCACCTACCGTTTCATCTTCGGGTCGAATGCATCACGCAAGCCGTCACCGATAAAATTAAATGCCAGTACTGTAATCAGGATCAGCAGACCTGCCGGTACCCATACAAATAAGTAATTGGTCATAACATAAGAGTCATTGACTGCATTGATGATACTTCCCCAGGAAGCTGCCGGATATTTGATACCCAGTCCCAAGAAGCTTAAAGATGCCTCTGTCAGGATAATATCACCAAGTCCCATAGTTGCAAATACAATGAGCTGCGGAATGACGTTTGGAATCAGGTGACGGAAAATTTTTCTCTTAATACTGATGCCGGTTGCCTCTGCAGCCACCATAAATTCCTGCTCTCTCAAAGACAGGATCTGTCCTCTGACAATACGGGCAATTCCTACCCATCCAATGGCACTGATTACAAGACAAAGCATATAAATACGCATGGTGGCAGATACCTGATAATAATCCATAATGGAACCTAAAATCATATACAACGGAATTGCAGGGATACAATAAATCACATCTACAAAACGCATCAGTACATTGTCGATCCAGCCTCCGAAGTATCCGGCCATACCTCCTACAATGACACCGATCAGCAGCTCAATGATCACTACCACGAAGCCAATGAGCAGGGAAATACGGCCGCCGTACATAAGACGTGCTAACAGGTCCATACCGTTGGCATCTGTTCCCAACCAGTGCTCTTTTGATGGTGAAGCATACGTATCAATCACCTTTGTCTCCTGATAACGGCGGATCACATACTCATTGTTCTTACGTTCCATAAGATAAGTACAAGTCTCACCTGCTTCATCGGTAAATTCAAAGGATTGTGTACCTGTATTAACCGCTTCCTTTACAGCCTCCTTAAAATCAGGAGTGAGGAATATACCCTCCACCACGCTGTTAATATTCATATCAGAAACATATGCATACTCTGTGCCGTCTGATCCATAAATCATGGTGGAATTTTCACCAGCACTCTCCATACGGTACTCTGTACCATCTACCACACAGGAAGCATCACCTGCATTGACTGCCAGCAATACATTGCGATAAAAATCATAGGAAAAAGCCGTGTCTTGTGCATATGGGGTAAAGGAACGCTGGCATACCACTGCCACTTCCTGCGCCTCATAAAATACAGTTTCTCCGTCAGTCTCTGTAAACAGGTAGGTATTGTCTCCATATTCAAATGTATTTTCGTCTCCGGTCACATCTGCAAATGCATCTGTATCTGTTAAGTCAGTCTCAGACTGCGTCACCTCATACATCAGGTATACACCTTCTCCGGCATATCCCAGGCCATACATTCTGCCGTCCCTGGATTCAAATACCAACTCATTTGTGGTCACTGCCAGAATGGTCTTTGATACGGTATCAGAAGGAAGTTCATATCCATCTGATGCAAATGTCTGATAATTGCTGATATAGGTTGCTCCTGCATAATCCTTTTTCATTTCCTCTGTGGTATAAAATACCTGGCTCTGGGAATAAGGCATGAGAGCGCCTCCTAAAAAGGCAAATAAAAACATACAGACAATAATCACCAGACCTGCAATGGCCAGCTTATTACGGAAGAAGCGCTTTGCTACCAGCATACCAGGAGAAAGTACCCGGACACGCTGGGCGTCGTCTAACTTCATGTTTGTTTCTTTCTTTTCGTTTTCCACGGGCTTTCTCCTTTCTAATTTACTCTGACACGTGGATCAACCACTGCATAAAGAATATCTGCGATCAGGTTACCGGCAAGGGTCAGCACTGCCAAAAACAGCATGTAGAACATGACAAAAGGAATATCTCCCTGCATCACACACTGATAGGAAGTATAACCAATACCCGGAATCTGGAACAGCGTCTCTGTAATCATAGCACCGCTAAACAATCCCGGCAAAGAACCACCAAGAAGGGTAACAATGGGAATCAAGGTATTGCGGAATGCATGATGATTGATGACTCTGCTTTCCGAAAGTCCCTTTGCACGTGCCGTACGGATATAATCGGAATTCAATACTTCCAGCATATTGGTACGGGTATAACGCATCAAGCTTCCTACACTGACAATGGTAAGGGTCATCACCGGCATGATCATATGCTTGGCCATATCCAGTATCTTTCCCACATCAGACAGCTGCTCATGCATACGCCCTACAATACCGTACAGATCCAGCCAGCCAAGCTTAATGGAAAAAATATACTTTAATATAGTGGCAAAGAAAAAGCTGGGCAGAGAAATACCAATCAGCGCAATCACTGTAACTGCATAATCTCCTAAAGAATACTGCTTTCTTGCTGCAAAAATACCTGCAGGAATGGCAATGATAATTTCCAGTACAAATGCACATGCACCAAGTGCAAAAGAATACCAGATGACGCTGGCAAACTTGGTCAGTACCGGCTGATTCCAGTACCAGGAGTCTCCAAACTCACCTCTGATTGCCTTGGATGCCCAGGAAATATATCCCTGCACCACACCTACATCCAGGCCATATGCAGCTTTCAACTGTGTCAGCCATTCACTATAAGATTTGGAACCTGGTTTTGTTGACAGTTCTCTTGCCCGGTTTTCTACAAACGAGGTGGGCATACAGCGCATGATCCCATATATGATCATGGTTACAAATACCAGAAGAACCATTGAAATCAAAACCCTTTTCAGCACAAATTTCTTCATTCTCTGTACCTTCTCCTTTCATTTTTCTCCTCGCATATAGGCAATTGCGAAACTGTATTCCATATCAGCTTTGTGAAGTGTCTGTCAGAAAATGTTTTCTAAGCAGGACTCTTGAAAACGCCGGCACTTTAAATTTTGCGCCACAGGCGCAAAATTTATTAGTACCGCTGCGTTTTCACCGAAGCGAGAGCGTGCCTGCGTGAAAATATTTTCTGACAGGCACTTCTCAAAGCGTCCGGTAATATGTTTCGCAACTGCCTATTCTCCTCGCAGAATCCTTTGTGAAATTGAGTTTGTTGAGTTCTGATCGGATTTATTTTCATGAAAAGCCTTAGGAAAATAAATTTGATCAGCACTCAGCAAACTCAATTTCACAAATGGCCTGCTTCTTATGAAAAAGGGGACCTTTTTACCAGTCCCCCCTTCCACTACGCTAAGTATCCAGCGAAATGATCATTTTGGTTATTATTTCATTTCCACAGTTTCAATTTCTTTGAACCAGGTATAATATGTGGTCTGATCCTTTGCGATGGTATCCATGTTGATACGCTCAGAGCTGTATGCAGTACCTTCCTGTCTCTGATAAATCGGGATCTCTACTGCATAATCTACGATGAAGTCCAGAGCCTCTTTATAGATTGCCTTACGATAAGTCTGATCTGTGTTGGTTCTTCCAGCCATAACCAGTTCATCTAACTCATCAGAGTAAATGGAATACATGTAAGCAGAACCACCTTCGCTGTGGTAAATCTGATACATATCCGGGTCTAAGGTTGCAGACCAAGCTGCACACCAGATCTCAGCAGTACCTGCTTCTGTAGCACTCCACAGGATACTTGTATCAGAAAGGTCATTGATCTTTAATTCAAAACCGATAGATGCCAGTGCCTCAGATGCTGCAGTTACGATACCAAAGGTTGGATGGTCACCGCTTCCGCCGCCACCGATCATTAACTCGTAGCTTAATTTTGCACCTTCCGGAGCTGCTGTTAACTTACCGTTTTCTACAGTAAAGCCTGCTGCTTCAAAGAATCCCAAAGCTGCATCTAACGCTGCTGCATACTTATCATCTTCAGACATACCGTCTGTGTAGATCGGATCACCATTTACATCTACAGAGAATGCTACTGCATAATCTGCATCAGACTTCTGAGGTGCTGCCCAGGATGTATTGGAGATTGGATAATTGATTACAGATGCTGCATCTCCATAATAAGAGTCGATTACAACATCACGATAAACAGAAATTACAGTAGCAATTGCCCTTCTCAGGTTCTTGGATTCTTCACTGGATGGGTCATCACCAACCATTACATTCTGAGAATTCATACCAATGTAACCATATCCATTATAGTCAGTTAAAGTAATATTCAGCTTATCGCCATTTACTTCCCCATTGGAGTTGTAGCTTGCGATCTGCTCTAAAACTGCCTTGGATACAGAAGGCTCGGAAATATCTACTGTACCCTGGATCACACCAGGAACCTTATCAGATTCGGTAGTTACCTTCCACTGCAGGTTCTTGATCTTTGGTGCACCCTTGTAATAGTACTCATTTGCTTCCATGTAAACGATCTTATTTTCATACTTTACAAACTTGTATGGACCAGCGCCCATTGGAGCAGTGGTCTTTTCTCTTACAGATGATAAATCACCCTTTGTGAAACCAAACTGGTTGTTGTCATAATCATACAGATCCTCATCACCATAATAGTGCAGAGGTGCAATAGGAATATCCATATTGCCTAAAGCAGTTGCATCAACAGATGTTAAGGTTACCTTTACAGTCTTATCATCGATCTTCTGGATACCGGAAATGCTGTCTGCAGAATCGCCAGTCTCAATTGCTACCTTATAACTGTCATCCAGGAAATCAAAAAGAGATGCATTTGCAGCTTCTGTTTCAGACATGGTTACATAATCATTTTCATATGCAGCACACAGCTCTGTCCAATAATCAGCCAAAGTAGGAACATCATCACCCTCTAAAGTCCATGTAGTACCGGTTACTGCTGCTGTCAGGGAACCATCCTCATTCAAATCGGCAAATCCCCACTCATACATACCATTTGCAACATCATTAGACTCAATATCTACATAACCGTTTGAAATACAGTAGTTGCAGATATCCTCTGCAAACTTCTCTCCTGCTGCAGGCAGGCCTTCTTCGAAGAACTTCTTCTGTACATCTTCTGTATAATAAGTAAAGTCTGTGTTGTCTGCACCGTTTTCTACCATAACCAGATATAACAGTTCAGAACCCTGTCTGTACTCTTCTACACCTGCGATAGGCAGAGAGAATACGGAAATAGAACCATCATAAGATGGGTCACAGTATACATAATAAGAGAAAATAATATCGTCTGCAGTTACTTCTTCACCATCTGCAAACTTCAGATCATCACGCAGTTTAAAGGTATATTCTACAGTACCATCTGCATTCTCTACGATGGTTGCATCAGTAGCACCATAATAGGTATACTCAGTACCATTGTATTCTTTGGTTTCACCCTCAATACCGTTCATAACATACTCACCGGCACGGTCATTATCTACCAGATAAATCTGGGTAGCATCCACTACGTTCTGATCCGGTACACTGGCAGCAAAGAACGGGCTGAACTTTTCACTCACATCATCACAGGCAATTACCAGTGGGGTATCATTGCTGGCTTCGCCTTGGGTTTCTCCATCTCCGTTTCCTGTCTTTGTGCCGCAGGCTGTAACACCCATTGCCATGACTCCCGCTAACAGGAGCGCAAGAAGTTTCTTCATTTTCATAACAACTTCCTCCTTTAAAAAATATATCAGCGTGTAAAAACGCTGTCCCCCATATTTATCAGTATCAATACGGGGGTTTTTGAAACAGAATTTTGAAATTCTGTACTTCAAAACCTAATGAGAAGATTTCTCAACTGTCAGCCCACTGTACATACGGTCATACAATTTGCCATACAAGACTGCTGCCAACAGAAACAATATATGACACAACAGATATACACATTCCCGATCCACCTGAATGGTATCGTGGTAAAGCACCAGATACAAAATATCCAGGACAGCGCTGATCACAGTCAGTACCATAGCTCCCAGGCAGGAATGACGCATCCTCTGCAGGCTGCCATCATACGCAGCCCGCTCCATCCGCACCGATGTACCAAAATAAGAAACGGCTCCCAGAAAGAAATATCCTATGGGCAGGAATATAAAAATATAGGGAAATACGATCCAGAACGTATGGGAAGAATCCTGATTCACCATTCCCCCTGCCGCAAACAATAGTACAAACAACAGCGAAAACCCCAGGTTTATCACACCTGTACGCCGCTTTTCTTTTGTATCAAATGGAAGTACATACACATCTCCATTGTAACGGGTCCCCTTTACCACCTTGCCGCTGGCATCTAAATAAGAGGTCGATGTGTAATCATCCCGGTATCTGTTTTTTAACATAATTTCTGCTCCAGCTTTTCTGCCAGCTTCGCCACACAGCCTTCTGCAAAAGGACTTTGAAGTCCTGCCTGCCGGATCACATTCACAAAGAAATCCTTAGCCCCCAACTTGCAAAGCTTCAAATATGCTTCCCATGCTTTGGTAAAGTCCTCATCCATCATGACCTTAAACTGCATAGCACAGATGCTTGCCAGTACATAGTCAATATAATAGAATGGATCTACAAAAATGTGCGCCTGTTTCTGCCAGAAAGCTCCCTCCAACAAATCTCCTTCGTAATCCAGATGAGGACGATAGATCTTTTCTAACTCCTTCCAGATCTCTTTACGCTGGGCCGGTGTCAGTTCCGGCTGTGCATAAACACGATGCTGGAACTCATCTACCATACAGCCATACGGAACAAAGGCAATGGAATCTTCTAAATGCATTTTCAGGTAATCCGCTTTCCTGTCCCCGAAAAACAGCTCCATCCACTGATATGTGAAATACTCCATGGACATGGAATGGATCTCTGCTGTCTCCATGGTAATATCACTGAATTCACGGATCTCCTCATCCCGCTGGAGATATCCCTGGAATGCATGTCCGCATTCATGGGTAATCACATCCACATCTCCACTGGTACCATTAAAGTTGGCAAAGATAAATGGAGACTTATAATTGGGCAGATACGTCATATAACCACCCTGCTGCTTGGTCTTTCTGCCTAATACATCAAACAGTTCATTTTTCATCATAAAATCAAAAAACTCTGCTGTCTCAGGAGAAAGCTCATGATACATTTTCTGGCCAGCCTTTAAGATCTCCTCCGGTGTCCCAACAGGACATGGATTTCCTTCCTTCAGATATACATCATTGTCATACAGCTTTAACTGGTCTGCTCCTAACCGCTTTCTTCTTGTTTCGTGAATCCGGGATACAAAAGGAACAAAATATTCCTTGATCTCACTGCGGAACTGCTCTACCATTTGCTGGTCGTAACAGTTACGCCTCATACGGTAATATGCCAGCTGTGTATAACTTTCGTACCCAAGGACTCTGGCCTGTGCAGTACGATTCTTTACCATTTTATCATAAATTTCATCAATTTCATTAGTAACTGACTGGAAATAGCTGCTGACTGCCTTCCAAGCCCGCTTTCTCATATCCCGGTCTACATCTGTCATAAACTTTCTCATAAGGGAAAGATTATATATCTCTCCTTCAAAAGGAATCTGAGCTGTGGCAATCAGCTTCTGGTAACGGCTTACCAGTGCATTTTCCTCCTGCATCAGGGGAATGAGCTTTTCATCAAAGGACTTTAATGCCAGTTCCACATTTTTAAAGAAAACTGGCCCTAACTTCTCTTCTAACTCTGCCCGGTATGGAGATTCATACAATACCTTTGCATACGTATTTTCATAATTTTGAATGAGAGGCATGATCTCATCATAATAATCATTTTCCTGTTCATAAAATGCATCCGTAGTATCAATTCCATGACGGATGCTTGCCAGTACCATATTGGTCATCATATCATTGGTAAAATGATAATACTCCCTGTGGATATCAAACTGCTCTGCCCCGGAACCTGCTGCCTTCGTACGTGCAATGATATCCTCATACTGCCTGCTGACTTCTTCCATATTTACCCTGGTATAGGGCATTTCTGAAAATTTCACGCTGATCGCTCTCCTTTATTTTGAAACCGTTTTTATGGTTATCCTAATTATAGCATTCTTTTTGACTGTGTAAAGTGTTAACGTCCCCATCCTTCCTGAATTATTTTTTTGTTTTTAAAAAAATACACTTTATTTTTTCCATATACAGACTCTTTTTTCTTTGTGCTGTTTGCAAAACTATTTTACCAAGAAAAAATATTGTATAGATTTCCAGCCAAAAACTGCTTATTCTGACAAAATATTCATACCTTCTATTATACCGATAAATTGTGTTTTGTCAATTTCATTATAATTCTATTATAAATTCAAATTATATTTGTGCAAATTCCAAAAAGACCTTTGCAATCCGCCCCAAAAGAAACGGATTTTCAAAGACCTTTCTTCTTATTTTTATTCTGCTTTTACTGCAATGATATTTTCACAGTCTCCATATCCTTCTACAAACCGGTCTGTAATGACCCGGCTTCCATAAAACTGTCCAAAGGTAACGGAACCCTTCTTACAGATTCTCCTGCATAAATTTGCTGACTGCCTCATATGCAGCATCTTCATCTGCACCGTCAAATGTCAGGGTTACCTGATGTCCCTTCTTTATGCCAAGCGCCATAATGCCAAGGATTTTTTTGCAGTCTCCTGTTTTACCGTCTTTGGTCAGCTGGATGGAACAAGCAAAGGTCTTTGCCAGCTTTACCAGCTCTCCTGCCGGACGTGCATGGATGCCTTCGGAATCGGTGATGATATACTGAAATTCTTTCATGATGTTTCCTCCTAAATCACTCTTATTCTGTTATTTTCTTCTTGAATACACCTAACAGAACCGTAGAAATCAGCGTACCCGCAGCCAGAGCCACCAGATACAGCAGTGCATTTCCCACTACCGGTACTACGAAAATACCACCATGAGGTGCCATTAAAGTACAATGGAACAACATAGATAAGGCTCCTGCCATGCCGGAACCAATGATACATGCAGGCAGTACATGAAGCGGGTCTGCTGCTGCATAAGGAATGGCACCTTCTGTGATAAATGCCAGACCCATAATAAAATTCATTGGACCGGATTCTCTTTCTTCCTTTGTGAATTTATCCTTAAACAGCAGGGTTGCCAGTGCAATGGCACATGGAGGCGTCATACCCCCAATCATAACAGCTGCCATAATGTCATAGTTGCCTGCCGCAATAGACGCTGTTCCAAATACATAGGCTGCCTTGTTAAATGGACCGCCCATATCCACAGCCATCATACCCCCTAATACAAGTCCTAAAATCACACGGCTGGAATCTCCCATGCTGCTTAATGCATTGTTCAGTCCTGTATTAATGGAGCCCATCACTGGTTCTACCACAAAATTCATGACAATTCCAATGACAAAAATACCAACCACCGGATAAATCAATACCGGTGCAATCTTTTCCAATGCCTGTGGCAGCTTTTCACATACCTTACGCAGTCCCAGAATCAGATAGCCTGCCAGGAAACCGGCTGCCAGGGCACCTAAAAATCCAGACTTGCCGTCTGCTGCGATCATACCGCCTACAAAACCAAGGGCCAGAGCTGGTCTGTCTCCAATGGACATGGCAATAAATCCTGCCAGCACCGGAAGCATAAAACCAAATGCCACACCGCCGATTCCCTTAAATAAAGCCGCTGCCTCTGTAATAGTACCAAAATTCGCTCTCTGATCTGCCGGCAGGGAATTCAGATCTACACACAAACCATCAATCAAAAACGCAATGGCAATGAGAATACCGCCTCCTACTACAAATGGAAGCATGTGGGATACGCCGTTCATCAGCTGGGTATAAATCTGATGTCCCATACCACCGCTCTTCTTACCTGCATTTTCTGCAGCAGGCTTGTTCGCTGCCTGATATACAGGTACATTTCCCGAAATGGCTTTGTCCAACAGCTGTTCTGCCTTACTGATTCCATCAGATACCTGGCAGGCAATGACTTTCTTCCCGTCAAAACGATCCATGGGCACCTGGGCATCTGCTGCTACGATAATACAGTCTGCTTCTGCAATTTCCGCTGCTGTAAGTACGTTTTTTGCACCCCCAGAGCCTCTGGTCTCTACTTTCATGCTGCAGCCTTTTTTTGCTGCTGCCTTTTCCAGTCCCTCTGCTGCCATATAAGTATGGGCAATACCAGTTGGACAGGAAGTGACTGCCAGGATTTTCAGTCCGCCGGCTGTGTCTCCCTTCCCTTTGCTCAGGCGCTCATCAATGCTCTTTTCTTCTTCATCTGCCTGGTCAATAAGTCTGATAAATTCTTCCGGAGACTTTGCATTTCGCAGGGACGCTGCAAACGCCTCGTTCATCAGCAATACGGACAGCTTGCTTAATACATCTAAATGTACGTTATCTTCTGTGTTTGGTGCTGCAATCAGGAAAATCAGGCTGGCAGGTTCTCCGTCCAGGGAATCAAATTCCACTCCGTTCTGTACCACCATAGCTGCCAGTCCCGGTTTTTCCACTGCATCACATTTTCCGTGAGGAATGGCAATTCCCTCTCCAATGCCTGTAGTGCTTTCTTCTTCTCTGGCATACACCTGCTTCCGATATGCCTCTACGTCCTTGATCTTTCCACTTCTGGCCATCAGCTCAACTGCCTGATCCAGTGCCTCGCTCTTGCTCTTTGGGGACGCATCCAGGGAAATACTGCGCTTGTCCAGCAATTCTGTAATTCTCATACCCTTACCTCCTGTTAAAGTCTTGTGCACGATCCAGTTCCTGTCCTCCCCCAGTGCCTGTATGCTGCACGTTGCGCTATTTTCAGCTCTTTTCACGATCCTGTTCCATCTGTTCTACCTGTCTGTATACCGCTTCTACCTGACTGCGTGTTGCCAGATATTCAGAAAATGCACTGGCACTTCCTGCTGCGATCCCCATATGAAATGCATGCCTGTAATCCTGCCGTTCCATCCACCCTGCAATAAATCCGGCTACCATAGAATCTCCCGCTCCTACCCCATTGACCAGTGTTCCCTTTGGTGCCGGGGAAGCAAAGACCTGTCCATCCTCTGCTGCCAGCACGGCTCCTGTGCCTGCCATAGATACCAGTACGTTCCTGGCTCCCATTTCCTGCAGCTTCCTACCGTAAATAAGTGCTTCCTCTCTGGTGGTAATTTCCCTGTGGAAAATCTCTCCAAGTTCATGATTGTTGGGTTTTACCAGAAACGGCCGGTATTTCAGCACATTCACCAGCAACTCTCTGGTAGCATCTACCACAGTCAGGACCTCTTTGCCCTGCATCCGCTCTAAGATGTGACAGTACATATCATCAGGCAGAGAAGCAGGAATACTGCCTGCCAGACATAGTACATCTCCTGTCTGGATCTTGTCCAGCTTTTCCATGAGCTGGTTTAGCTTTTCCTGGCTGATGTCAGGTCCCCGTCCATTGATCTCCGTTCCATCGATGGATTTGAGCTTCACATTGATCCGGGAAACGCCCTGCTCTATGGTGATAAAATCCGACCTCACACCAATGGCCTCCACCGCTCTGGCGATCTCTACTCCCGTAAATCCTGCCACAAAGCCCAGGGCGGTATTTTCAAGGCCAAGATTCATCAGCACCGTAGATACATTGATCCCCTTTCCTCCCGGAAGCAAAAGTTCTGAACTGGTACGGTTGGTCAGTCCCAGCTGAAAATCCTTCACAGAAACAATATAATCCAGGGACGGATTGCATGTTACCGTATAAATCATCTGATCTCCCTCCTGTTTTCTTTCTGATTGTATTATACGTTCAAATTCATCCATAATCAAACAAACTTTTCCTCAAATAAAAGACAGGCAGATCCTCTCAAATTCCTTTTGGAAAGTGAGTGTTTCTGTCTGTCTTTCTGATTGATTTTTCTGCTGCATTTACTTTGTTGCTGTAACTCATTTTCATGCCAGTCTCCAATCCCGCCCTTGTACCTGGACAGGCAAAGACGTTTTCCGGCATTTAGTATTTGTCAAATGTACGGTTTTATTCCTTTGCTTTATAAATGAGCTTGGAATGGCAGTATACTGATCCATCCAACACTCCAGTACACAAAGGTTTCTTTCTTGTTAAATATGATCATGGAAAGTTCTGGAAATAACGTCATCCTGCTGCTTTTTTGTCAGCTTAATAAAATTTACTGCATATCCAGATACCCGAACAGTGAGCTGAGGGTATTTTTCCGGATGAGCCTGTGCATCTAACAGAGTATCCCTGTTAAATACATTTACATTCAGATGATGACCACCCTTCTCTGCATATCCATCTAACAAATTTACTAAATTTTCTACCTGTGCTGTATTGTTTCCCATAACAACTGCTCCTTTCTCTGTTCTTTATATTTTTATCATACCCGATTACAGAGCAAATTTCAGTTGCATTTGCAACTTTTCTGAAAAAATGTTACAATTTTCCTAGAGCTGCAGCGTGCCTTCAATTTCAACTTCCCATAACCGTTCTTAAGATCAATCACCTGGAAATGGAGGATATTTATGAACCATACAAAGAAATGTCTGATTTTCGACCACATTTCACCAGAAAGCCTGGCAGAAATGATGCACTGCTTTCATGCAGCAGAAAAACGCTTCTCTCCCGGAGAAAGCATCTTGCGATATAGAGAAAGCAACGAGACAATTGGCGTAGTATTGTCTGGAGAAGCTCACCTGGTAAAATATGATTATGACGGATATAAAAACATCATCGAACATCTGAAAGAAAACAGCGTTTTTGGCAGCCTGCTCATACGTCCCTTTGCAGAAGAAGCTTTTGAAGTGACAGCTCTTTCAGACTGTTCCGTACTTTTTTTTGACTATGCCCACCTGGTAAAACGATGTGAAAAAGCCTGTCCCCATCACAGCATTCTGACCAGCAATATGCTCCAGATCCTCTCCTGCCAGTCCCAGTATCTCCACATGCGCATTGATGTACTAAGCCAGCGCACCACCAGAGGCAAGCTGCTTTCCTATTTCCAGATCCTAAGCTGTCAGCAGCAGTCTCCCTGTATCACTCTGCCTTTTCCGCTGTATTCCCTGGCAGATTATCTTTTTGTTGATCGAAGTGCTATGTTTCGGGAACTGAAAAAATTGAAAGAAGAAGGCATGATTGCTTCTAAGGGAACAGCAATTACATTAATCAAATTCAATTGGCCCTTTGACAGCACAAAGAACTGATTTTTCACCCAATTTCATGGATCAAAAACCAGTTCTTTTGCAGCAATCCGATCTATTCTTGTTTTTTTCTGTCTTTTCTCATGATTATGGCATACAACCGCATCACCGGATGACGCACAGGGATCATCCAGATCCATACACGGGCAAAAAATTCCCACCAGAAGCTTCCCTTTTTAATCCACTTGCCTTTCCTGCGGGCCGCCGTTACAATAGCAAAAATCTGTTCTCTTTTTACCGGTCCCTCAATATCACATTGGGCATCTCCTACAATATAATACCCTTCCGGCGCTACCCGGCAGATCCGGTGCATGATATAGCGGCCACCCTCTCGCTGAAAAAAGACCATATCTCCCTTCACCGGATCTTTTTCCAGCTTACGAAACAGGATCTGGTCCCGGCCATGAATGAGAAAAGGCATCATACTGTTGCCGCAAATGGTCAAGGACACTTCCTGACCAGAATCTGTAATTTCCCGTAATGCATCTATATATTTGTTGGCAGATACCGTCCGTTCTGTTTTTTCCAGCATGTCAAACCTCCCTGTTCATTCCCTTTACGTCCCTGTCTGAATCATTCTGCCCAAGCAATGTCTGTTCTGGATTTTCGCTTTTACATCAGTTTCACTTCATAATTCTTTCATATGCTGCACAAAATGCAACACAAAAAGAAAAAGCCTTGATTCTCAAGGCGCCACATAAGCAGGTAGCGGGAATCGAACCCGTCTCTCCAGCTTGGGAAGCTGGCATTCTACCGATGAACTATACCTGCATCATACTTATTTTCCTCCAAATCAGAAAAAAAGTCAAGAAGTTTTTTATTATATATAAGCCATTGGAAAAACTGTCTATCTAGCACCAGAAAGTGACTTTGCAAACGTTCCGTTGCCATGGATAAAAACAGCTCCCTTCCAGTTCATTTCTGCTGCTGGAAGAGAGCTGTCCCCCCTTTATCTTGATCTTTTTATTCTTACTCTGCCAATGCTCCTACATTGCTTGGAGAATTAATATTTTCAAATGTATTCAGAGTACGTACAGTATCTCCTTCGATTTCAAATACATTCCATACAGTTCCTACTACATTTTCCGGTACAGTATAGGTAGCAATCAAAGACTCACCCTTGTATAAATCCACCTTAGCCTGAGACATGGAAAGCTCAGTAGATCCTACACTTCCACGATTGGTATAATCATGAATGGAATATTTATAAACACCATCATTTGCCACTGTAATGGTAATGGTTTCTGGTCCATAACTGGTTGTATCATCACGGTCCAGTGTTGCTACGATCTCGCCTTCAGATCTTGCTGTCTTATTGCTGTAGTATACATGATAACGACTGCCATCTGCTAATGGTCCGGTCAGATGGGAATCCAGGTCTCTTGGAGTTTCACCCCAGGTCAGAACCACACGATATTCATCAGATTCCATCACTGGTGACAAAGCTGCATTCTGCAGTACAAAGCCATCTGCACATACTACATTTGCATAGCCGGTAATATATCCTTCCAGACTGTATTCTGCTGTGTAGGTACCAGCTGGCATTTCCATTGTATAATATCCGTTTGCATCAGTCATAACAACTGCTGCTTCTCCTGCTGTTGTAAGCGCTGCATCACCTGCAGTCATATCTGCTCCTGCACGCAGAGTTACCATGGTGCCTGGAAGGATCTCTCCTGTTACTGCGTCACAGACAGTACCTTCCACACCTGTAATCACTACTTCTTCCTCTGGTAAAGCAACGGTATACTTTACTACAGCTTCTATAGTACAAACCTCTTCGCCTACCTGAATCTCTTCAGAAACGTTAACGGTCCAGTCATTTATCTCCTGTGCCATTGCAGCCTGTGCTGGAAGCAGACCTGCGCCTAACAGGCCAATGAACATAAGTGGAAGGAGAATCTTTCTGCTCTTTCTCCCCTTTACTGCCAGTACAGCTACTCCCCCTGCAGCTACCAGCATGACACCCATCCAAAGAGCTGCATTTGCATCTCCTGTTTCTGCACCTGATTCAGTATCCAGTACTTCCTCTTCTTCTGCAACGTATGTAACTACCAGTTCTTCTGTAGCACCAGCCTCTAATGTCTCCAGTGCCTTTGTCAGCTGAGAGCCTTCGGCCAGTTCATAGCCTTCCAGAAGGATATGCTCTAAAGATACATTTGTTACTGCAAAGTCATTGGTATTGGTAACTGTAAGAGTAGCTGTAATATCATCGCCCTCTTCATACACGTCTCCATCAGTGGTCAGAGTGACTTCTACACCATCCTCTGTCATTGTAGCAGCAGATGCTGATACCACTGACATGCCCATACATAAAAGCAGTGTTGCCAATAACACAAACAATTTCTTCATGGTTTTCATGTTTCCGTCTCCTTTAATAAAATAGTCTACGGTAATTCCATGAGACTTTTTCATGTAATTTTCTGTGCCTTCAAACAGTAATACATCGTCCACTTTATACGGATTAGCCTGGATTTTTTTGCCTTGTGGGGAAAATCTCATAAACTGCCTTGTCTTACTCTAACATAACCTGGCCTTTAAAAAAATATCAAATTTCACTTTTTTTTAACACAATTTTATTGTTCTTCTACTCTTCCAATAGGTTTTGCGGTTAACTTCCCCCCACATAGTATCTTTCCAGATTTTCCAACCTATGTTATACTAAAGATACCTGTGTATATTTCACGCACATCAGCATATTTGCAGGTCTTTATTTGATCTCCATAAGGCCTGTGGGGGGAACGTACGGGAAGGTGTTACAAAGCCTTCCTCTGTAAAAAATTTTCGTCCGGCAGATTTTGGACTGCACCGCAGACCCAACCTGATCCGGGCAACAATGAGGTAATTATGAATCAGAAAGCATTAAAGACTTTAGAATATGACAAAATCATAGACATGCTCACCGGATTCGCTCTGACACCTTTGGGGAAGAAGCAGTGTCAGGAGCTGCTGCCAATGGATGACATCCGCGCCATCCGCAAGGCTCAGACAGAGACCAATGATGCCTTGTCACGGATCTATAAACAGGGCACCTTGTCCTTTTCCGGTACCAGGGACATCAGGGATTCTCTCATGCGCTTAGAGGCCGGCGGAGCATTAAGCGCATCAGAGCTGTTAAACATCAGCGCACTGTTACGGGTGGCAGAGCGTGCCAGAAGCTACAGCAAAAAGGAGCATGAGGATGACCCTTCTGACAGCCTGGATGAATATTTTTCTGCTATTGAGCCCCTGACTTTGCTGCAAAAAGAAATCGACCGCTGCATTCTCTCCGAAGAGGAGATTGCAGACGATGCCAGCAGCACCCTCCGCTCTATCCGCCGCAGCATGCGCCAGACCAAGGATAAGGTCAGAGAACAGTTAAACAGTATCATGAACTCTTCCAGGACCTATCTCCAGGACAGTGTCATTACCATGCGGGGAGGCAGATATTGTCTGCCGGTACGTGCAGAATATAAGTCCCAGGTCAGCGGTATGGTTCACGACCAGAGTGCCACCGGCTCCACCTTTTTTATTGAGCCTATGGCAGTGGTAAAGTTAAACAACGAACTGCGGGAGTTAGAAATCAAGGAGCAAAAAGAAATCGAAGTGATTCTGTCCAATTTAAGCAATCAGGCAGGTGCCCACAAGGAAGAACTGGCAGAAAACCTGCGCCTGCTCTCTTACCTGGACTTTGTTTTTGCCAAAGCCATGCTGGCCAAGGAATACAAGGGCAGCATGCCCCAGTTTAACCAGAAAGGGCGCATCCAGATCAAGAAGGGGCGCCATCCATTGATCGACAAGCACAAAGTGGTACCCATTGACATCCGCTTAGGCAGTGACTTTGATCTGCTCATTGTCACCGGCCCTAATACCGGCGGCAAGACCGTTTCTTTAAAAACAGTAGGACTTTTTACCCTCATGGGACAGGCAGGTCTGCAGATTCCGGCTTTTGACGGTTCAGAGCTGGCAGTATTTCAGGAAGTGTATGCAGATATTGGTGACGAACAGAGTATTGAGCAAAGCTTAAGTACCTTTTCTTCTCATATGACCAACATTGTTTCCTTTATTGAAAAGGCTGACCGGGATTCTCTGGTACTTTTTGACGAACTCGGGGCTGGAACAGACCCAACAGAAGGGGCTGCACTGGCCATCTCTATCCTGTCCTTCCTGCACAACATGAAGATCCGCACCATGGCTACCACCCACTACAGTGAGTTAAAGGTATTTGCCCTATCTACTGACGGTGTGGAAAATGCCAGCTGCGAATTTAATGTAGAGACTCTGGCTCCTACCTACCGTCTGCTGATCGGTGTACCAGGCAAGAGCAATGCCTTTGCCATTTCCCAGAAGCTTGGACTGCCGGATTATATCATCGAAGATGCCAAAGAGCGGATCGATGCAGAAAGTGAGCGGTTCGAGGATGTGATCTCCGATCTGCAGGCTACCCGCATCCAGATCGAAGAAGATAAGTTAGAGATCGCCCGCCGCAAAGAGGCCATCCGCCAGCTGCAACAGGGTCTTGAGAAAAAGCAGGGCAAGATTGATGCCCAGCGCGACCGGATCATCCGGGAGGCCAATGAAAAGGCACAAAGCATTCTCCAGGAGGCCAAGGATTATGCTGACGAAACCATCCGGGTCATCAACAAGAAGGTTTCTGCAGGAGGCATTTCCAAAGAACTGGAAAATGAACGTACTGCTCTGCGCAATAAGTTAAATACCGTTAACGAGCAGCTTTCCATAAAGCAGCAGGAGGCCAAGCCCAAAAAGAAAGTAACTCCTGCCAAGCTGCACATTGGTGATGCAGTCCGGGTACTAAGTCTGAATCTCACCGGTACGATCAGCACCCTGCCCAATGCCAAAGGAGAGTTATTTGTACAGATGGGTATTCTCCGTTCCTCTGTCAACATCAATGACATTGAGCTGATAGAAGAAGCTACTGTAAGCGGACCAGGGCTGAGTAAGCAAAAAGGACAGGCATCTTCTATTAAGATGTCCAAATCACTGCAGGTATCCCCGGAAGTGAACCTCATCGGTATGACAGTAGACGAAGCCATGTCTGTACTGGATAAATATTTAGACGACGCTATGCTGGCACATTTGTCTCAGGTACGCATTGTACACGGACGTGGTACCGGTGCTTTAAAAAATGCAGTTCACAAAAAGCTCAAGGGCATGCGCCAGATCAAATCCTACCGCCTGGGCATCCATGGCGAAGGCGACACGGGAGTTACCATTGCGGAATTGAATTGATGTTCACCAGACGGAGGGAGCAGGGCATACACTTCCCCTGTTCCCTTCTGATTATAGTAAACTAGGCATTTGCGAAACTGATTTTTTATTTTGGTATACATATTGACTGCGTCAAAATGCATACTGGATGCAAAGCTTCCGAAGTGATAAGGAACGGTGACGAATATATGAAACAACGAATTTTAATTGTAGATGATGATGAAAATATTGCAGAACTGATTTCCCTGTATCTGACCAAGGAGTGTTTTGAGACTAAGATGGTGCATGACGGGGAAAGCGCCCTGGAAGCGGTGCAGTCATTTCAGCCCAATCTGATCCTTCTGGATCTGATGCTGCCAGGAATGGACGGGTATCAGGTGTGCAGGGAGGTACGCAGGGATTCTGAAGTGCCCATTATTATGCTTTCTGCCAAAGGCGAAGTGTTTGATAAGGTACTGGGACTGGAACTGGGAGCTGATGATTATATCATCAAACCTTTTGATGCCAAAGAGATGGTTGCCAGGGTGAAGGCTGTGCTGCGGCGGTTTAAAAGCACTGCTCCGACTGCTGCAGAACCGGAAAATACGTCAGCTCAGGCAGTGGAATACCCGGGTCTGTGCGTCAACCTTACCAACTATTCTGTTCTGTATCAGGGGGAATCCATTGAAATGCCCCCTAAGGAGCTGGAACTTCTGTACTTTCTTACCTCCCAGCCCAATCAGGTGTTTACCAGAGACCAGCTGTTAAACCACATCTGGGGATATGACTATGTGGGAGACTCCCGTACCGTAGACGTACACATTAAGCGCCTCCGTGAAAAGATCAAGGACACTGACAGCTGGGGGCTGTCTACTGTATGGGGCGTTGGGTACAAATTCAGTGTAAAACGGTGATCCATCATGAAAGAACGTCTTTTCTTAAAATTTCTGGCCAGCTATCTGACTTTCGGTCTGCTCAGTTTTCTTCTGATTGCTACCTTGGGGAGTCAGGTACTGACCTGGACTGTACAAAACGAGACCATTCATGAAATGCATGATATTGCAGTAAATCTGGCAGCTTCTTATCCTGATGCAGCTCTGGACGCAGAAAAAGATGAAGGGGACTTTTTTCCCCTTTATTTTGATACCAGTTCCAAAATCAGTGGTTTTGAAATCTGGATCTTGAATACAAAAGGAACACTCCTTTATCGTTCCTCATCTGCCAAAGCAGTACTCCTGGAGGATACAGGTTTTGACCCTACAGACGGCACTGGAGGGTACTACATGACCGGCGATTTTTACGGATATATGCCGGAAAATACCATTACGGTCTTTGCGCCGTTTACAGGCTACTATACCACCAGTGGTTACGTGCTGCTGCACCTGACTGCTTCTGCCCTACAGGCCCAGGTAAACAAAAGTCTGAACACTGCTTATCTCACCATGCTGCTTGTATTTACTCTGTCCCTGCTCTTTTTACTGGTATTCCGCCTTATTGTAAACAGACCTCTGGACAAAATCATTACTGCTGCCAGACAATATGCAGTGGGCAATCTCAATTACCAGACCTCAGTACACACCAATGATGAAATGGAAGATTTGTATGACACCCTGCTGGACATGGCTGTGCGGTTAAATTCCACTGCGGAGGATCAGCACAAGTTTATTGCCAACGTGTCTCATGATTTCCGTTCCCCCCTTACCTCTATCAAGGGATATCTGGTGGCAATGGAGGACGGCACCATTCCCCAGGAACTGTACCCCAAATACATCAAGATCGTACTGGATGAAACAGAGCGGTTGAACAAGCTGACAGAACGTCTTCTTACACTCAACAGCTTTGACACCAAAGGCACTTATTTAAACTGGCAGAAATACGAGCTGCACAGCGACATCAAAAAAATCCTGGCAACCTTTGAAGGACGGTGTCAGGAAAAAAATATTACGTTTGATTTTATTTATTCCTCCAGACAGCTTTATGTTTACGCTGACCCGGATAAAATTCAGCAGGTGCTTTATAACCTGATCGACAATGCCATTAAGTTTTCTTCCCCCAGCTCTGTAATTTCTATTGAAACGGTAGTACGTGGTGAGAAAGCTTCTATTTCCGTGAAAGATCACGGATGCGGCATTGCCAAAGAAAATTTAAGCAGAATCTGGGACAGATTTTACAAAACCGATGCTTCCAGAGGACGGGACCGAAAAGGGACCGGACTGGGTCTGTCCATCGTGAAAGAAATCATTACAGCACATAAGGAACATATTGATGTCATCAGCACCGTTGGCGTAGGAACCCAATTTGTCTTCACCCTGCCTCTGTATCATGATCCGGAGGCTTAGGAGGGCTGCACTCCACGCTTATGCAGGATAGCAGCAGAGACAAAGTGGCTAAAAAGTAAGTGTCTGAACCGGATGGGGCAGGAAAATTGTTTTTACGCGGGGCACGCTTGCGCTTCGGTGAAAACGCAGCGGTTCTAAGGTGAGAGATGGAAGCCTCAACACAAAAGAGGATCCCTGCGGCAGCTTACGGG